>NZ_JBZXYR010000001.1:0-1073598 GCF_058895805.1 Paenibacillus sp. NMA1017
CAAACTCTCCATTAAAGACCAACCGAAGTTGGTTTATAGAAAGAGCGATAAGCTCATGTTGAAACTGACGAGATAAAAATATCTCTTGTTCGCTTCCATTTCATACAGCCTGAGGCATGTACCAAAATTTCAGCGTTGGATTTTGCAAGCAAAATTCGTACTCACTCGTTGTTCAGTTTTCAAAGATCAAATTTTCATACGGCTTTGTTTGAGCCAGAACAATAATATAACATTTTCGTCTAATTTATTCAACTCGTAAATAATTCCAGGAGATTCATCCAACCCATATTTTTAATAATTATTTTCGGGATGGACTAATAATATATCAATTTAAAGCAATTAAGTCTACCTGTAAAAATTTCCAGCTCGTTCGAACTTATTAAAAATCTTTGATCTTGTTTTATCGGCTGGACTAGTAATTTAACACGTATACCAAATTAATTCTACTTGAAATTAATTCCTTTTAATAGACAACTATAGATAAACACCACAGTAATTCATAATGCCAATAGGCGGAAGTATTACTTAATCTGTGTTATTCTAATTTTACATAAGGATTTGCTTTGTCAGTTTGCTTTATAAGCACAGGAGTAGTAGCACTGGGTTATCTGGCTGTGTTTTTAATAAAAAATGCACGTAAATGAAAACCACATTTCTAATACGGACCAAAAAACGACTCCCTTTTGCTACACACTACAATTTTGTCAGCAAGTAAGAGCATATAACTTTAAAAGTACAAGGGTTGAGAGGATGATCCATTCTGGCAGAGGAATTTATCAAAATTCTAGGGCCAAGATACTTCATATCTTACATGATAATCAGATAGACGTGTATTGTTGGATATACACTTAGTAGATCATTTAGAGGATTAAGAAATTACGAAGTAGACTAAAGAAAGATGCATGACAGAGATAATTATGCTTACGTCACTCAATGAAAGCGAGGGTATACTTAATGCGTATTCCATGGAGTTGATAACTTCATCTGTTCCATGACAGTTAGATTGACCCTGAAATACGAAAAACAGCGGTATCCTTGGATAAGTCCTAGATACCGCTGCTTTATTGAATTATCGTTCCTCGCTTGTTAAATCTCCGAATTGTGTTACAGCATACGCAAACTTCTGCTTTGAGTTCACCTCTCGACGAAGCAAGACGAAGAAGAACCTTGCGCCTACTGTAGGAACAGATTTAGGAAGCCATGACTTCAATGTTCAAGAGGATGCTGCTACCGCAAGCGTACCCGAAGAATCTGCTGTATGGTGAATACTCCGCACAAAGCGAATCGTTTTTGTTTCCGAGTGCATTACGACTGAATGGGTTTCCGCTCTGTGACCGGGAAGAGAACGAACCCCCTGCAACCACTCTCCAGGTGTCACACCTGTAGCTACAAACATTACGCCTTGGCGTCCGACCATATCCTCCATGGATAGCAAAGCACCAGGGTCAGTAATGCCCATACGTTTGCAACGCTCAATCTCTTCTTCACCATGAGGCAGCAGGCGACCCTGGATTTCTCCGCCCATGCATTTCAGCGCTGCAGCGGCCAATACACCTTCAGGAGCGCCACCAGAGCCGATGTGCAAATCTACACCGCTATCCAGGCATGTTTCAATCGCGCCCATCACATCCCCATGCCCAAGCAGTTTGATTCGAACGCCGCTTTCCCGCAGAAGCTTGATGATACCGGCGTGCCGTGTACGATCCAGAATGGACACGGTAAGATCAGACAAGGATTTACCGAGTATTCGTGCAGCTTTTGACAATGTAGTCGGGATTGGGTCCTCAAGTGACAGCTTCCCAGCCAATGCCGGGCCAACGGCCATTTTTTGCATGTACATATCCGGAGCGTGGAGTAGACTACCACGAGGTGCAGCAGCAATGACCGACAGAGCGTTATTCAAACCATTTGCCACCGTTTCGGTTCCCTCCAGTGGATCTACAGCGATGTCCATAGCCGGTCCTCTGCGATTGCCTACTCTTTCCCCGATATACAGCATGGGAGCCTCATCCATTTCGCCCTCGCCAATGACGACCGTGCCGTCCATGGATACCGCATTAAAATGAGTGCGGATGGCTACCGTAGCCGCCTCGTCTGCGCTATTCTTATCTCCACGCCCTGTCCATTGTGCTGATTGCAGTGCCGCTGCCTCTGTTACCCGAACGAATTCCAATGCCATTTGACTCTCCATACCTATCCCTCCACCTCTCCTAAAAATAATTATTACCCTTTAGCAAATGAATATATTTAGGGCAGCTCTGCTGCATTCTTTCTATTTATCTATTAAGCTCCAGTATCCTACCATTTTAATTTTAGTTATATGAGCAGCTACTAGGCTCTATAACATTCTGATAATCAAACCTGCCGTCTCTTCAATCGCCTTATCTGTAACATCAATAACCGGACAATTCAGCTCTTTAAACAAAGACTGCGCATACGCTATTTCCTCTTCCACTCTCGTCGCTGTAGCATACTGCACATTATTAGGAAGCCCCATAACCTTTAGTCGCTCACTGCGTATTTTCAACAGTAACTCTGGCTCGATCGTTAATCCGAACACTCGACCACGCTGAACATCCTTCAACTGAACAGGCGGTGTCAGCTCCGGTACAACCGGTATGTTGACCGTTTTATAACCTTTATGCGCGAGAAACATGGATAAAGGGGTTTTGGAAATACGGGATACTCCAAGCAATACAATATCCGCTTTGAGAATGGCGCTCACATCTTTGCCATCATCGTATTGAACCGCAAAATCCAAGGCCTCTACACGGCGAAAATAGTTGTCGTCCAGTCGGTGCAGCAGACCAGGCTTCTCTTTGGGATCGTTATGGAACGTATCGGCAAACGCCTGCATCATCGGTCCCATAATATCGACAGCCCGCACATTCAGCCGGACAGCCTCTTCTTTCATCGCTTCTCTCAATTCCGGCTGTACCAGCGTATAAGCTACAAAGCCTTTACGCTCGGCAACTTCCTCCATCACCCGGCTCAGCTCGTCTTCATCCCTCACGTTCATAAATCTTTTGATCTCTGTGTCCGGTAACTCAAATTGGCGCATGGTCGCCTGTACGACAGCTTCTGCCGTCTCGCCAATCGAGTCTGAACAGATCGCTATAAAATGACTGCTCGCCTGAACCATTCGATTCCTCCCATTAATCCTCTGCTACCATATCGAGCAACATTTTAATAATATTCGTTTTTGTAATGCGTCCCACGACTTTCCAGTGCTCCCCTGGCTTCTCGGAGTCAGAAGGGACGACGACAGGTAGGCTGTCGATTTGACGGGCAATAATTTTGCGTGCTGCCTCTAATACCGTGTCCTCTGGGGAAACGGTGACAACATTCGCCTGTCGAGTCATCACAAGGCTGACAGGAATGGTTGCTGCATTGGGATTCCCTAACGTTACCTTAAGCAAATCCTTGCGGGAAGCTACCCCTGCCAAATCTCCGTCTTCATCGGTGACGATCAAATTGCTCACATTTTCCAAAAAGAGAGCCACGACAGCTTCCTGAATCGTAGTTGTTTCACGTACGATGACTGGAACTCCATGAAGATCGCCGACCTTCATTTGCAACAGCCGGAATTTTTCCTCCCGGTTCGGCGTGCCCCGCTTTCCAACAAAATATCCGACCTTGGGCTTTGCATCTATGTAATTCAGAATGCCCAATTTGGATAGGTCGGTCCGAATGGTCGCCTTGCTGAGATTAAGCATTTCCGCAATCTGATCCCCGGTGATTGGGGCATGCTTTTGTACGATGTTTAAAATTTCTACTTGTCTTGCCGTAAGGTCGATGATGAACGTCCCTCCTTTTTTTATTTCGATCTAATATTGAATATAATACGTCATATATAACAATAAATCAACCTCAAAAAGCATATAAAACATCACATATATAAAATTAAAGTGGTTATTCATGTCTTTTTATCATTTAAAACAATTATTTAACACAAAAAACGGGCACTTTACACCCTGCTCTTTCGAGTAAGGCGAAGTACCCGCTCCCTTATTCGTATCTTAAAGCATCAATTGGACGCAGCTTCGACGCTTTCCGCGCCGGATATACTCCGAACAACACTCCAACTCCCATACAGCACATAAAAGAGTAAAGCACGGGCTCTATCGAATACACAATCGGCATTTGGACGAATTTCTCGAGCAACTTTGCACCTCCGAGACCCACCATTACGCCAACCAGTCCACCCATCAGACTGAGAAAAACAGCCTCAGCCACAAACTGCAGCATAATATCACTGCGTTGCGCACCAATCGCTTTGCGAATCCCAATCTCCCTTGTACGTTCCGTGACGGACACCAGCATAATATTCATAATGCCGACACCTCCAACTCCAAGCGCAATTGCAGCTACACCGACCAGCAGCATATTCATAATCCGATCAACCCCGGACACTGTTTTTAAGATTTCCGTCTGGGTCATGATCTGAAAGTCATCGCCCTCTGATGGCTTTAGCTCATGCCTGGCACGCAGAACCTGTCGTATTTCAGCACTTGCCTGATCAATTTTTTCCTCTGATGTTGCGGAGGCGTTCACCTGCTGAATGCTCATATTGCCTAGCCGTTCCATCCCCGTTGTAATCGGTACATATACCTGCTGACCGCTGTTACTCATATTGGAATTGGAATTTGCCAGCACACCGACCACCTTAAAAGGAAGCTGTTTGATCATGATCGTCTCACCAACCGCTCTGGAGGCATCCGGGCCAAAAATATTACGGGCCGCATCACTCCCTAGCACGGCCACATTCATTTGTTTATCCACTTCATAGTGCGTAAACGACCTGCCTTGAGCTAGCGACAGCTTTCTCACATGAATGAATGCCAGCGAAGTCCCTTCAATTTGCCCGCTAACCTTATTGCGACTCCACGTAATATCTGCATTGGTCATGGCACTTGGTGCTACCTCTGCTACTGCTTTTTGCTGCTCTAGCGCATTGATATCTTCCAGAGATATTCCTTTCGTCTGATTGAACGACATGGAGCTGGAGCCATCATATGGAGCATAAGGATAGATCATCAGCAGATTATTTCCCATACTGTTGATCTGAGAAGTAATCGTAGCCGTCGATCCTTTACCGATGGCTACAATCATAATCACAGCGGCCACTCCGATAATAATGCCCACCATGGTCAGCAAAGATCGCAGCATATTGGTTCGCAAACTGTTGAGCGATACACGGATAATTTCCTTAAACTTCATGCCTTCACTTCCTCTGCCGCCATTCTTCGTTTCCCAACAGGCTGATCCTCTTCAATCCGCCCATCCCGAAAATGAATCAGACGCTTGGCGTATTCCGCAACCTCCTGATCATGAGTAACCAATACAACCGTTTTTCCCTGATCGTTCAGACGCTGAAAAATCCCCATTATTTCAACACTTGTTTTGGAGTCCAATGCGCCTGTCGGTTCATCCGCCAAAAGAATGACCGGATTGTTCACAAGTGCGCGCGCAATAGACACCCGTTGCTGCTGACCGCCTGACAATTCGTTTGGCCTATTGTTCATCCGATCGCTTAGACCTACGCTAGTGAGGGCCTCCATTGCCCGCAAACGACGCTCCTTTGCAGAAATACCTGCATAGATCATAGGCAGTTCCACATTCTCCAAAGCCGTTGCTCGCGGGAGCAAATGGAATTTTTGAAATACAAATCCGATTTTCTGATTACGTATAATAGCCAGTTCATCCTCGCGGGCATCTAATATCGAATAGCCGTCCAAATAAAATTGTCCCGATGTAGGTAAATCTAGACAGCCGATGACATTCATCATCGTGGACTTGCCTGATCCAGACGGTCCCATGATCGCAACAAAATCACCGTCAGCAATATCAAGTTGTACCTCTCGCAGGGCATGGATTTCCTGATCTCCGACCTGGTACACTTTTTTCAAATCCTCAATCTGAATAACGTATCTCATACCCGTTTAAAAGCCTCCCTGCATGCCACCCATAGCGGAAGGGTCCGGCGGAGGTTCAGGAGCAGGCACAATAAGGGTATCCCCCTCCTTTACACCTGACTTGAGCTCGACTCGATCTGGCGTGTAAAATCCGAGTTCTACGGGCTTGAAAGTGCGCGCCCCTGGATTTGCAGCATTACTAGCGGCAACGTACACGCCATCCTGTCCCCCTTCGGATCTCAGCGCAGTCGCAGGTACGAACAGTACATTTTTGTGTACTCCCAAAATAACGGCCACATTCATAATCATGCCTGTTTTGAGTTTGCCTTTCGGGTCATGTACAGACAGTTCCATCAGATACGTCGTCATCCCTTCATCCGTAGAGGCTTCCGGTGAGACGAATTGCACCTTCCCTGGAAATGATTCACCAGGATATGCATTGGTAGTCAGCACGGCTGAAAGACCCTTCTTTACTTTGACAATGTCGGTCTGACTTACCTTCACAACCACCTTAAGATCGTTGGAATCCGAGTTATTCATGACAATGAATGGAGCCGTCGGACTGGTCCCAACATCCCCGTTCACCTTCAAGATTACCCCGTCCCAAGGTGCTGTGACCTGAAGCTTGTTCAGTTCATTTTTCTTCTGCTCCAGTTCCGTCGCCTGTCTTCGAACCTCTATTCGTGAGGCTTGAATATTGGATGCATCAGCCGGAACCTGAATTTTGCGAAGCTCTGCCATTGCCGTACGATATCCGATTTCAGCCTCTGAAATGGTGCGACGTTTTTGCGACATGATTTTTCGGAACTGCAGATCCAGACCATCATAGTCCGTTTGTGCTTTATCCAGCGCTTGCTCTGCCTGCTCCAATTCACTGTTGGACACCGCCCCGGCATCATGTAAAAACTTTTGGTCTTCATATGCCTTCCGCGCCTGTTCCAACTGCTTTTGGGAAGTTTTCTTCTGACTTTCGGCTTCTTCCAGCTCAAATGATTCTTGCGCTGTATCGATAGCCATTTTGGCCCGAAGTACATTTGTTTTCTGAATTTCAATGTCTTCTGCCTTCGGACCTTTCTCCAATTCAGCCAGCTTGGATTTGGATATTTCCAAAGTATCAGACGCACTCTGAATTTGCATTTTAATTTCAGAACTGTCCAGAAGAGCCAGGACTTGTCCTTTCTTCACTTTGTCTCCGGCCTTCACGTTTACCGCTGCCAGCTTATTTTCGCCTGCGCTTGTAAAATTCAACTTCACTTCCTTGGAAGCCTGTACGGTACCGGACGTATCCAGCTTCTCGCTCACATCGCCGCGTTCTACTTTAAGCTTCTCATCCTGAACCAACGGTGCCGCCTGCTCCTTGGGCAGATTCAGATATACTGCTGCTCCGCCTCCACCGACAACTAGTAGAACAATTGCAGTCCAGATCCACTTTTTTCTCCGTTTTCTCCGTAACTTGATTAAAGCATCATTTAAAACCGTTTCTGCCAACGCCTTTTCCTCCCTATGTGCTCCATGGCTTGTTCAACGTATACTCATTTTGATCCAACTCGATCGCAAGCTCTTCCATTTGCCGTTCAATCTGGTTCACTTTCAACTGATTATTTTTCAATTCCATTTCGATAATTAGACCTCTGGCCCACTTTTTGCGTGATAATTCCAAGGCCTCTTTTGCCGTACGCAAGCTTTCTTCCAATTGTACGTATTTCTTTTGATTTTCCTTAACCGTGGCATACAAATTGCGGAGAGATTCGGCAAAATCCTTTTGACCTTTGTCGAGCTCCTCCTTAGCCGTATCGACATCCATTTTAGCTAGATCGTAAGCACCTGCGCCGTTGTTAAAATCGAAATATCTCACATTGAGCTCCGAAGTCTTGATGCTATCCTCCAGCTTCCATAAATTCGGATTCATGTCCGTCAGCTGTTGTATATGTATTTCGATATCCAGCTTCTTCGGTTCCTTGTACACGGGCCGATCCACCAATTCATAAGCTGTTCCGTTGGGCTGTCCCATGAGGAAGTTTAGAGCATCCCTGGATTTTTGCAACGCAATTTTCCCCTGCTCTACGGTTTGCTGAGCTTGGCTTCTGGCCTGTGTACTCTCGTTTTTCGCATACTCAGACAGCTTGCCGCGTGCAAATTTAGCAAGTGCAATCTTTTCTTCCGCTTGGGCGATTTCAAGCGCTTCTAGATCATTTTTCACCTGATTTTCTGCTACAAACACAGCTTGGTAGCTTTTCATCACATTAAAATAGATCTGGTCTTTGGCGAACTGAGCCTGCTTTTTGCTGGCTAAATAAGAGAGAGTTGATGAATTATAATTTTTCCAGTTTGCTTCATCGCCAACATACTCACCGTCTATAAAATCAACAAATGCATTTCCCAGATCCTTTTCTGCATTTTTCAATTCCATTCTGCGACGCTCTACGTCCCGTTCGGCAGTACGCGTATTGTAACTGTTCGTCTGTGCCCATTCCGCGGCCTGCTTGAGTGTCAATGTAGGTAAAGCTTGACCCGTTACGGATGATGTCTTCGATGTAGCTGCAGTGGATGGACTAACCGACGTACTTGATGCTACATTTCCTGATAAACTCTCAGCCTGTACAGTGGAGGCCAAGCCAGATGATAAGGACAATACAAGCAGCACGGCAGCCGCTTTTTGCTTCATAGATGAATCTCTCCCCTTTCGGTGCATTCGCCAAATCTTTTCCATTTTTTTCGACATAAACTTCCACGAACTCTTTGCATTCTAATTGTACTTTCAGGTTTATGTTGGTACAAGGTGTCAAAACAATACATTTTTGTAACCTTTACTTCCAGCTTACTCGCTTTATACTACTTTTCGTCCAATCAGATATGGATTCAACCTATTTTTACCTGAACTTTACCTAATTTTCAGCTAATTTTAAGGAAACCAACAGCATCTATTAAGGTTTGGAACATATACTAGAGAAAGAATAACAGCCGCTCACGGGGAGGGTTAATAGATGATAAAAGAATCTCGCATGACAACCACTAACGAACCGTCTGATTTGTGGATGACCCGCTTTTTACGTGAATCAGAACAAAAAAAGAAACAACTAATCCGGGAAGCTCGGAAAAATAACGATATACCGCTGATGAATAGCATTTCTTTTCACCTTGCCCAACGGGATCAGCAGCATCTTATCGGATAAAATGACAAGTGAATCTTATGCTATAAATAACAGATTACCTCTAGTTATCTGCTTCGTATGCTAGATGAAAAAGAACCGGGACAAATCGCTAATGGATTTGTCCCGGTTCTTTTTGATGATCAAATCTAATATAAAACCGCATAGCTTGTTCCGTTCCTATTCTTCCATCTCCGCCTGCGGATCATAGAGATATTGATCCAGTGGAATACGCCCGCTTTCATTAAAACGTATGCCTTCCTCCTCCAAATACAGACGCTGCAGGGATGCGGACTCATCCTCCTGCAAAGCAATCTCCCCTAAACGGTTGACTACTCTATGCCAAGGAAGTCGGTGTTTTTGGCTCAACGTATGCAAAATCCGCACCACCTGTCTGGCACCTCTTGGGCTTCCGGCCTCTGCCGCAATTTGACCGTAAGTCATTACTTTTCCCTCAGGGATCAACAGTATAATTTGAATCACACGGGCAGTGAAAGGCTGCATGTTCTAATTCCTCCGTATTACTATTGCTTTTTCAATAATTATAGCACCCTGAACAGAGGCTAAAAACCCCTGCTCCTACGAATGTAAGAAACAGGGGAAAACCCATCGTTTAAATTTAGAATCCGCTCAGACCCTGCCTTTTTAAATCCTGTGCTACCAATCGGGCCAGCTCCCTTGCACCTTCATAGTTTGGATGGAGTGTATCGCCGTTCATATACAAGGACAGTGTGGCGTCTTTACCAATAGAAGTGAAATAAGCTGAGCTAAGAACATTCAGATCGACTAAAGGCGTTTGTTCCTCTTGAGCCAGCGCCAAAATAGCGCTTCTATACCATCTATTTTCTGCGTTGTGTACATTGTTAGCATTAAAGTCAGTGGCTCGTCCTTGCGGAGTTGACAGGATTACCGTGGCCCCCTTAGCCTTAACCTGCCGGATCATATCCCGCATCCAGTCCTTAAACTCCGCTTCGCTTTCGTTATGCTTTGGATTGGTGTCATTAATGCCCAATTGGAGAATAAAATAATCCCCCGGCTTAATATATTGGACGATGGCCTTCAACTGACCGTCCTGGTGGAAGCCTCTAGCAATTTGGCCTCCTGACGCCATATTGCGAATTTGAAAAGTATTCGTGTTCACAAACTCTGGCAGCAGTTGACCCCATCCCGCCTGCACGCTGCTATCTAGCGGATAATAGTTACATACCGTAGAATCTCCACCGATATAAATCGTTCGATTCGTAACCGGATTGCTAGATAATTGCCTGATTTCCAATGCACTGAGTGTGAAGACCGCGCCCTCTTTGCCTTCAGTAACCAGCAGATTTAGCTGTCCGTCTGTCACTGGAATTTGAAAGCGATCCTTGGCCCCATTCCCTGTCATATTAATGACCTGATACACCCCTTCAGCCGCAATACTCGAACGAGAGGTATCTCCTAAAGTAGCCGACACCTCATACAAACCAGGAGGAAGATCAACGTCAAAAGTATTCTCGCTTTTCGTACCTGTAGCCAGGAACCGTACCGCATCACTCGCCACTCCAGTCCCCGAAGCACTGACATTACGCATATTCTCAGGGGTACGAAAACCATAGCCACGTGCTGAGTCATAGGACAGCGAAGCGCTCACTCCACTATAACCCGTTTCGACTGTACCTCCGCCAAAATCAAATTTGTACTCGCCAGTGGATGCATGTGCCGGGGTAACTATGCCCACACCCGGTGCACCACATAAAAAAGCTGCTAAAAGCATACCGGTCAATCCTTTTTTCCATTTCATTCTTCATTCCTCCTCCAGATTTTTAATTGTACGAACCAAAGAATTTTTTGTTTTTTGTAAGCGCATACATAAAATTCTATCAATTGTTGCATGGTTATGCCTATGTAATTCTTATGCAAAAGAAAAGTAATTTATTCGTTAAGCTGAAACTTGTACTTGTACACAAAAAAGCTTCGCAGTTACAACTGCGAAGCTTTATGAAGCAATATTTCGTCAAATCAAAATTACTACATTAATCGGCAACCAAAATCCCGTCAAAGCTCTCTGGACCTACACGTATTGTACCCAGCAGGTTAGCAGAAACAAAAGCAGTATACACCAGTTGTGGCGTAATCGGCGGATTAAAATCATCTGCTGAGAACGCAATAACCTGTGGAGCTAATAAACTCAAACTAAAAGTGGATGTAGCCGAATAAACAACAGGGTCAGTTACCACAGTACCCCTTACAATAGTAATGGTAATTCCTACTAAAGCAAGCGGAAGTTGAAGCGATATGGTTCCTTTAAGTAGAACCCGTGGCGTACCTGTTGCTCCCTGTGTGTTTAATCCGATCTGCCCGAACAATTGAGGTGTATTCAAAGCAGTGATTGGAATGGCAATTGAGTTGGCTGTCGAAGCGTTTTGGGATGTTCTTCCATCAATAAATGTTCCCATGGTTTCCCCTCCTTTCTCTACCAGATACTCATAGACTATGAAAAATTTTGTTTTGTGCTTGGACTGAATAACTTGTAAAACACACAACTTCTGATGAATAGGCTAATGTGCAGCCCTTTCTCTGGCCCTGTGAATACACTAAACCAACACTGGGAAAGGAGGGATGTCATGTCTAATAAGTTTAGAGCCACCTTAAGGGGGGCTAATGAAGTGCCTCCTGTCAGAACAAATGCGACAGGAACAGCCGAATTTCGTTACCGTCCAACGAGCCAACAATTAAGCTTTGAACTGACTGTACGCAATATCTCACGGGTAACCGAAGCGCATATTCATCTGGGACGAAGAGGTGAAAATGGCCCTGTTGTTGCTACACTGTTTGGTCCTTCGAAGTTTGGGATAACCGTTAGAAGAGGCGTCGTTAGCGGCGTGCTCCGTGCATGTGATCTTACTGGTCCACTCAGAGGCAGAACCATTTATGATTTGGTGTGCCAAATTAGAGAGGGTAATGCCTACGTCAATGTCCACACGATCCGTCATCCGAATGGTGCTATTCGTGGACAAATTAGACGCGCACCTATCAAACGCTGCAAATAACGAATGATATGAGTATAAAAAAGAACTTCCATACCACTCATTTTGAGGCTATGGAAGTTCTTTTTTATTCAGGATTTTGAAAATTCGATTCCAGTCGCTCCGAAGTGCAAAATATAGACGAACTAAACCATCTCGATCTATATCTTGTTCATTGGAAGTCGCTTATGGAATTTTTGCAAAATCCTCAATTCTTAACAAAAGTTAAGAAGTTCATAAGCGTTTCTTAAGCCGTTCCCTTTAGGGGTGTTAAGAACTTTATCTTTTAATAGAAAGAGTTCAACAAGATACAGTTCACTCCTGAAAGGAAATGAAGCTTATGAAGCCTAAGACCAAAGAAAAAATTCCCGAATTGCAGTTGGTCAGAGCCATGGCGATTTTAGCCGTCATGATGGTACATGCCACTTCTTATGCAACGGTTCAGCTTACAAATTCCAGTCTTTATTTTGTATACAATGCGCTCAATGTGTTGATGAAGTATGGAACCCCCGTATTTATCGCGCTTAGTAGCATGGTGCTGTTCTACAACTACAAGGATCGTCCAATGGGACGACAGCTCTTAAGTCGCTTTTATAAGCAGAGATTGCTGTATATTCTCTTACCTTACGTCATGTTCTCTCTGTTTTATTGCATCCTGTCTCTTATGGCTAGCAGTTCCGGACCATGGAGTTTAGCTACACTTGCGAAAAGCTTTGCTCTGAAGCTGGCCACTGGCAAAGCATATACACATTTATATTATATTTTTATCATGATGCAATTCTATCTTGCATTTCCATTCGTACTGTGGCTGTTCCAGCGTTATCGGCAACTTCCACAATGGTCTATTGTCCTTGGGCTGTTGCTACAGTGGTCATTTGTAATTGGCAATAAATTTCTATTTCAGGTGCAAAATAAGGGCAGTTGGGCACTGTCTTATGTAGCCTGTTACATGCTGGGTGCTGCTCTCGGTTATTACTACCCACAGCTGAAAACGTGGTTTCTGATGCGTAAGGGGCAACGAAATGTTGCCGGAGTGCTGACATGGATCGCAATTTGGGCTTTATGGCTGATTTCAGCCACCATGCATGTCTATATGTGGTATGAAAATAGAATGTACGGAACCTCGTACAACTCTCTAGTTTTTGAACTTATGTATAATGTGTACAGCCTGTCTAGCACGCTGGTATTACTACAGATTTCCTTTTTAATGTATAGACCACAACATTCCTTTGTTACTCGCAAACTGGAACGTCTGGGCACACTGTCCTTTGGTGTGTATCTGATTCATCCGTTCTTCCTACTCCTGTATCGGCAGTTTTCACCACATATCGGTTCTCCGCAGCTTATTCATGTGTGGTATGCTGGAAGTTTTTTCTTTGCACTTCTTTGCTCTTGGCTCGTCGTGTCGATCATCTCCCGTTTCCTGCCATTTGCTTGGATCTTGTTCGGTCAACTACCGGGAATAGAAAAAAGACAATTCAAGCAGGAAAACTGTATTTCTTCAACTCAAACAGGACTATCCAAAGGCTGACGACCCCAAGCAAGCGAACTGAGATGAGTGTCCATAGCCTCCATCTATAAAAAAGGTTTATAATACGCCCATATTGTATACTGCTGGAAAGAACAGAAAGGGTGCACGGGCCATGCATAACGGAACCATTTTATTAGTAGACGATGAACCTGAAATTATTAAGCTGATGCAAATTTATTTGGAAAATGAAGGATATCGACTGCTTATGGCACGAGACGGACTGGAAGCTCTGGAGCAAATCAGTCGGGAATCGATAGATGTGATGGTACTTGATGTGATGATGCCCAATATGGACGGGGTTGAAGCTTGCATGAAGATCAGGGAAACCGAGCGTTTTCCGATTGTTATGTTGTCTGCGAAGGGACAAGATATGGACAAAATCACAGGACTTAGCGTTGGGGCCGATGATTATGTCACCAAGCCGTTCAGTCCGTTGGAACTGGTGGCACGCATCAAATCCCAGCTGCGCAGAGTTCGGAAATATACCCACTCCTCCCCTGCATTGGAGCATGAAATGATACTGGATGAACTCTCCATTAATTCTGCTACGCATGAGGTCACTCTCGCCGGAGAATCCATTAAGCTGACCCCACGAGAATTTGCCATTGTCGAGCTGTTGGCCCGTAATCGTGGTCAAGTGCTGAGCATGGAGCAGATCTATGAAAAAGTGTGGAAGGAGCAATATCTGGAATCCAACAACACGCTGATGGTTCATGTGCGTAAAATTCGCGAGAAAATTGAGGCTGATCCGAGAAAACCCAAATATCTAAAAACGGTGTGGGGCATCGGCTATAAAATGGAAAAATTCGATTAATGGAGGATTCACGTCTTGAAGGCAAAACGATACGATACGTTAGGATGGAAGCTGGCAGCCCTTAGCCTTGCCGCTTTCACTTTAACTGGACTGATTTTGATGGTGTTTTATTATGGAGCATCTTTGCTGCTATGGCTGAACCCTTCCCGTTCATTTTTTGGCACCCGTCTGGTTCGCTGGACCGTAAATCACATTGGGTCCCCACTGATCATGCTGGTAGGCGGGCTACCTACATATATTTATTTCTTTTTCCTTTTTACCAAAAATACGATTGGCTACCTTCGCGAAATTACGACGGGGATGCAGGAGTTTGCTGACGGAGACCTGTCCTATACGATTCCTGTTTCTTCAGCGGACGAGCTGGGTACCTTGGCGAAAAATATGAACACCATGGCGGACAAGCTCCGTCTCTCGCTGGAAGAAGAACGAGCTTCCGCCAAGGCCAAAAACGACCTGATCACTGGCGTATCCCATGATCTTCGTACCCCGCTAACATCCGTGATCGGTTTTTTGGAATATATTGAAACCGACCGCTATCGGGATGAAATTGAGCTTCGCTATTATGTGAACATTGCTTATGAAAAGTCATTGACGCTAAAAAAGCTGATCGACGAGCTGTTTGAATACACGCGTGTGAGCGGTAGCAGTCTACCACTGGAACTGGAGCCTGTAGATCTCGGCAAATTGCTCACCCAGCTTGCTGAGGAATTTGTACCCTCGCTGGAACAGGCGGACATGTCCTACCGTGTCCGAATCGTCGAGCCTGTTCGGATTCTAGCCGATACCGACGAGTTGGTACGCCTGTATGAAAATTTGTTTTCCAACGCTATTCGATACGGAAAAGACGGCAAACGCCTCGATATCACCATAGGACGCGAAGACGACGAGGCGGTGGTAATCTGCACCAACTACGGCACCCCAATTCCTGCGGAAGATGTCCCGTACTTGTTTGAACGGTTTTACCGGGTGGACAAATCACGTTCCAAGGAAACCGGAGGCACCGGACTGGGCCTTGCGATTACAAAAAGTATTACCGAGCTGCACGATGGCCGCATTTCGGTTAGGAGCAATCGCAGACAAACAGATTTTGAAACCCGCTTCCCCCTCTATCATACTCGGTAGGCGGTGTACACGCTAACCCATTAACAACGTATAGACGATGCCGGGTCCATGTACGCCAATCGTCAGATCATTTTCAATATCCGACGAGCGGCTGGGTCCGGTAATAAAATGAATGCCTGCGGGCAGTTGCTCACGCCCAGCTTCGTCAAAACGGCTTAGAATCTCGCCCAGTCGTGTTCGCAAGCGCTCTACTGGCAGAAGAATGATCAGTGCGGTTGGCAAAAGGCTGACCGCGCGGCCTTTCTCCGGCGAGGATAGCACCGCTACTGAACCGGTGTAAGCAGCCGCTTCGTCGGCGATGACGATGCCGATATCCGCCTCGGCGGCGCGGGCCTTCCAGTCCTCGACTGGATCGGTGTTCCACACCGATAGACGGACTTCCGGCAGCGCCAATTCCAGCTGGAGCGCATCCAGGTCCGGCTCATTCTGCCGGACGATATAGGCCGCTCCCAGCTCTCGCGCTTTGTGCGCGATCCAGTCTGCGGTCTGCTCCAGATCCGGCAGACGCACGACATGTCCGCCAACACTTGTAAAGTTGGCGGTGAACTCCTCGATGCGCTGCTCCGCGCTCCATTCGAATTCGCGCCAAAATGTAGGTGCCCCGCGAAACGGCTGAACTGGTGGCTCCGTCTGTCGTGGACGCTTGAGCCGCGTCGCGATGCCGTCCATAAAGCGTACCTGCTTGGCACGGGATTCTGCTTCCATTTGATGAAGCCACGCTTCATGGGCCGCTTTTGCTTGCGAAGAAGGATTACTCTGCTCACTCATACTGCGTCCCTCCTTTACTTCTATCTGCCAAAATCTTCTCCATTCGGCTGAGAACATCCGGCTGCATCACGTTGCGTTCCTGCTCCAGCTTATGCTCCAGCGTGTTCCATTGCTGACGGAAGGATTTTTTCGCCAGAGAGGGAGCCACACGGTACGTATTCCAGCCCTTTAACGGGCCCAGCTTCAGGGTAATTTCGCCCTTACGGACGATCGCTTTCTGGGCGATCTGCCCGAGCCGAATCGCCGCTGTGAATCTCTTCGAACTGGAAACCACTGTCGCAAAACCTTTCATCCCTGCCGTTTCCAGCTTATCTCCTTGTCCCGCCTCCACCTTGCGTCTGCGCAAATATACCAGCATATCATGCAGCGGTATTTTGACCGGACAGGCTTCATAGCACGCACCACATAGACTGGACGCACTCGCAATATCGTTCCACTCTTCGATGTTGCCATGAAGGGCAGGCGTAAGCACCGCACCGATAGGGCCACTATATGTCCCGCCATACGCGTGCCCGCCAATGTGCCGGTACACCGGACAGGCATTCAGGCAAGCCCCACAGCGAATGCAATTCAGCAACTCTTGAAACTCGGGATTGCCTAGCTGTAGTGAACGTCCGTTATCTACGATGATGATGTGCATTTCGTCAGGCCCATCGGCATCTTGGCTGCGCCGAGGGCCTGAAATACCAGACATGTACATGGTCAGCTTCTGTCCGGTAGCAGATCGTGGCAGTAATGTAGCCATCACCTCCAAATCCGTCCAGGATGGAATAATCCGTTCCATGCCCATCAGCGTAATTTGCGTTTTGGGCAAAGTGGATACCATTCGTGCGTTGCCTTCATTTTCAAACAGGACCATGGAGCCTGTCTCGGCGATGGCAAAATTACACCCGGTCATGCCAATATCCGCTTCTAGAAACTTTTCACGCAGCTTTTTGCGGACAAAGCCCGCCAAAATCGTCGTATCCGCGGACAGTTTCTCCCCTGCTTCTTTGGATAACAGTTCGGCAATCTGATAGCGGTTTTTGTGAATCGCCGGAATGACGATATGAGATGGGGGCTCTCCTGCCAGTTGAATAATATATTCACCGAGGTCACTTTCAATCGTCTCGATATCCGCACCCTCCAGCGCCTGATTCAAGTGTAACTCCTCCGACACCATCGACTTGGATTTGACGACGGAACGAGCTTGGCTATGTGCAGCAATATCCAGTGTAATGCGTACGGCATCGGCTGCTGTATCGGCAAAATGAATATGCACACCGTTGGCACGGGCATTTTCTACAAATAGATTTAAATAATAATCCAGATGGGCAATGGTATGCAGACGAATTTGACGGCCCCGTTCACGCCATTCTTCCCAATTTCCGTGCTGCTCTGAAGCCAACTGCTTTCCGTTGCGCAAACGCTCTGTAGTGAAACGAACTGCATTCCGCAGAAAATCATCATTTAGGGCCAGCTCTGCGCGTTTTTTGACCTTTTGGTTCATGGAATGTGAGTGTAGGGCGGTCATGCGTGCTTCACCCCTTCGTACAGTAGCTCAGCCAGATGCATCACCCGAACTGGCTCCTTCCGATACCGAAGATTTCCGGCAATATTCATCAAGCAGGCCATATCTAGTCCGACCAGTACCTCGGCTTCGGTCTCCCTGATATGATCCACTTTCTCAGTCACCATCGCTCCCGAAATATCCGGCATTTTCACCGCGAAAGTCCCGCCAAAGCCACAGCAGTCCTCAGCAAAGGGAAGTGGTACTAATTGTAGTCCCTTTACACTGCCAAGCAGCTTCATCGGTTCCTCCTTCACGCCGAGCAAACGTGTGCCATGGCAAGACGGATGGTAGGTTACCGTATGCGGAAAAGACGCGCCCACATCGGTCACGCCAAGCACTTGTACCATAAATTGCGTAAACTCATACGTCTTGTGCTTCAGCCTCCGTGCCGAATCGAGCCATTCGGGCTCATCCTTAAACAACTCCGGGTAATGATGAATCATATATGTGCAGGAACCGGAGGGGGATACGACAAAATCGCTATCGTTAAACGCTTTCAAAATCGTTTTGGCCGCAGCCCTCGTTTCATCCCAATAGCCGCTGTTATAGGACGGCTGCCCGCAACATGTCTGCACCTTCGGAAAATCCAGCTGAACACCATATCTGGCAAGCAAGCGTGCCATTGCTTCCCCCACCCTGGGATAAATCGCATCACTCAGGCAGGTAATAAATAAAGATACCTTCATACGGAACACCCCTTCCGTCCATGGAATAGCTATTACTTTATAACTGAAAGGCTACCTATAGTGCCACTGCTAGTGCCACTGCGCAGTCAGATGGTGCTTCCCATCGCTGTTACCCCCAGATTCTTTACTCAGTGCTAAAAATCCGGGGAAGTGATACTTTAGAGGCTTGCAGTGGATTCTCACTTATAACTTTTTTACATCAAAGAATCCCACTGCAACAGCGATCGTAAGATCAAATGAACCGCGGAGCGGCCTCTCCCCCGAAAACTACACGCTTTACACAACCGTAACTGGAATAGCCAGCTCCGCAAGTTGACTACGAATCGGGTCCGACAACCGCGAATCCGTGATAATCTCGGATACCTGCGACAGGTTCACGACATGTGTAAACGCTTGTTGCCCAAATTTGCTCGCATCCGCCAGTAAAATCACACGGTCTGCGATGCTGACCATTTTCTGCTTCAAACGAGCTTGCAGTTCATTCGATTCGCTAATACCGCGATCCAGATGAACCCCCTGGCTGGAGAAAAACAATTTATCCACATAATAGGTTTCTAGTGAACGCTCTGCGAGCGGGCCTACAAATGACAGCGAGCGTTGAAGCAACTGCCCCCCTGTCGAAATGACCTCGATTTTTTCCTTACCCGCCAGCTCTGTAGCTACCCGAATCGAATTCGTTAATATGGTCAAAGGAATATCCGGCAAACTCGAGGCCATATACCAGGCGGTTGTGCTGGCATCCAGCAATATACGATCATGCGGCTGTATCTGCTTGACCGCTTCCTCAGCAATCCGACGCTTTTCCTCTGCGTTCATAATTTCCCGCACCGCATAGGGGGTTTCAGGCTGCTCATTTTTGACACTGACCGCCCCACCATGCGAACGGCGCAGTCGTCCCGCCTGCTCCAGGCGGTCCAGATCACGGCGGATCGTTTCCTCCGTTACTTTGCACAACTCACTCAATTCGGACACCCGTATGCTTCCTTTTTCATTCACGAGCTGCACAATCATCTCATATCTTTCTGCGACCAGCATGGCAATCTCACTCCACATCTTTAATGTACAAAAAGTCCCGCCACCCGCCGGAATTGCCCGTAGGCATCCTCCCACGCTTCTGACTCGGCAGGTTCATATTCATCCACGGAAATAGAATCCGCGATGACCCGGCGTGCTTCCCATATATCGGCGAACTTTCCCTGTGTCATCCATTGTACCGCAAGATTGCCGATTGCGCTCGCTTCTGCGGGTCCCGCCCACACTGGTTTTTGAATCGAATTGGCCGTCCATTGGCACAGCAAGCGATTTTGAATCCCTCCTCCAACCATATGCAAACCATTAAACTGTTGTCCTGACACCCGTTCTGTAAGGTCCAAAATGTAACGGTACTTTAACGCCAGACTCTCCAAAATACAGCGCGTGATCTCTCCCGGCGTCTCCGGCAATGGCTGTCCGGTATTGCGGCAATATTGGCGGATACGTGTTTTCATATCCCCGGCATGCAGAAACAGTTCATCGTCCGGGTCAATCAAAGAAGTGAATGCTGGAGCCTGTTCTGCCATATGAACCAGTTCGGGGAAGGAATAGGAATATCCCTGCCGCTCCCACTCTCTACGCGCCTCTTGTAAAATCCACAAACCCATAATGTTTTTAAGCAGCCTGTAAGTTCGACCGACCCCACCTTCGTTCGTAAAATTAAAACGAAGCGTATCGTCATTGATTACAGGCTGTGCCGTTTCCGTTCCCATCAGGGACCATGTTCCGCAGCTCAAGTACGCAAACGAGCGCTCCAGCGCAGGCACGGCAGCCACAGCAGATCCCGTATCGTGCTCTGCTACAGCAATCACAGGAATCGCTCCAATGCCCAGATCGGTCATGACCGACGAGCGGATAGTTCCTGCAACATTTCCTGGCTCCAGTACCTCACCAAACCAGGAACGAGGGATGTTGATTCCAAACAAAAGCTCATCATCCCATTTTTGCTGCAACGGATTATATAATTGCGTGCTGGTCGCATTCGAAAACTCATTGTACATTTCACCTGTCAGAAAATACCGCAGCAGATCTGGAATCATCAAGAAATGCTTTGCCTGCTCCAGCAATGGTGAACTCGCATTTCGCATAGCAGCCAGCTGATAAATCGTATTAAACGTCAAAAACTGAATGCCTGTACGCTGAAAAATGAACTCTTTTCCCAGCCGTCCCTGTATTTCTTCCATCACCCCGTGGGTATGCCAATCCCGATAATGATAAGGGTTGCCCAGCAATTCTCCGGTTTCCCCAATCAATCCAAAATCGACCGCCCAGGAGTCAATCGCAAGACTGGACGGATTCACTCCCATATGCTTGGCTTTGAGCAATCCTTGCTGAACCTCGTGATACAGACGCAACAGATCCCAGTGCAGACGTTCCCCAACCTTGACCGGATCATTCGAAAAGCGATGGATTTCCTCCACCACTATACGTGAATCTGTCAATTCTCCGAGTAGAACCCTGCCACTGCTTGCCCCCAAATCATAAGCGAGGATACTCACCAGCTTGCACCACCCTTGCCTCTTTGCAAAATCTGCGTGCCATACTCAGACGCTAAGTAAGCTTTCATCGGGTCTGCTGGTAATCCTTGCTCTTCACGGATCACTCTAAGCAATGGTGCCACATCAAACTCAAACGCTTGGCGCACAGCATCCTCTGCACCCAGCACATCCTGGCGGCTCGCCGCTTCCTCTACTTCTGCATGATTGATCAGGAGTGCCTTCGCATATTGAGTCTGCACATTCAGCACCGAACGAATCATCGCCGGAATTTTTTGCTCAATATTGTGCGACTGATCGATCAAATAAGCAATTTTGTCCACCGTATGCCGAATATCTTTATCCACATCCTGAGCCGCATTTAAAATTTGATAAAAAATTAAGAACAGTTCATACGGATTCGCAGAGCCCACGATCAGATCATCATCCGCATATTTGTAGCTATTAAAATGAAAACCACCTAATCGCTTCTCATCAATTAAAAACGCGACAATATGCTCCACATTGGCTCCCGGCAGATGATGCCCTGTATCCACCAGCACCTGTGCCTGCGTCCCCAGCTTGGTTGCGAAATTGTACGCCATGCCCCAATCGGCAATATCCGTATGATAAAAGGCTGGCTCGAACGCCTTGTATTCAATCAGCATGCGCATGTCAGGAGTGAGCGCCTTATACATTTCACTGAGCGCTTCCAGCATCCAATTTTTCCGTTTGCGAATGTCCCCCTGACCCGGATAGTTTGTTCCGTCTGCAAACCATAAGCTAAAATCGTTAGAGTCCGTCTCCTTCGCAATATCCACGCATTCCAGCAAATGGTTGATGGCCTTGCGGCGGATGGCCGGGTCTACATTGGTGACACTGCCGAGCATGTAGTCCTCGTCTTGAAACAGATTGGGATTCACGGCCCCAATCCGCAGACCGAGGCTTTCGGCATGACTGCGAAGCTTGCCGTAATTGTCTACTTTATCCCACGGAATGTGGATCGCAACGGATGGACATAAGCCTGTCACGGCATGAACTTGCGCGGCATCCTCCAACTTTTCGAACGGATCACGCGGCACGCCCGTTTTCTGAAAGACTTTAAACCGTGTACCTGAGTCGCCATATCCCCAGGATGGTGTTTCTATGCTGAGCGCTTTCAGCTTTGCCTTTACTTGCTCCAGGTCAATGCCTCGTTGTTGCTGTTGTTCCTCGAATAAGGCGTACGCTTTGTCACTCATCGTGGTTCCTCCTTGGAAAAATGAAGTGAGTTATGGGAGATCACTTCGCGTGCGGATTGTTCTTCCGATTGCTGTTGCAAAGGCGAACACTTCGTTTCTTCAGAACAATTCCGCCCGCTCCGCTGCTGACCACCCATAAAGTCACTTCTATTTTTAAAGTGTTAGTGTGTATATAAAGGATGAGAGCACGTAAATACGTTATATAACTCATTTACGTGTTCTCAACTAATTAATAAGCCCTTCGGAACTATCGTCATGTGGCTTGGATTAATGAAATAGATTAGTACATTAAATTAGTTCGTTATAATCCTAAGTGTTGAGCCGTTGAAATGAGTCTATCACTTACATAGGTTCATTTTAATTCGGCTAGCGTGTAAAGGCAGCGGGGACGCCGCCGTCGATGGTCAGCATACAGCCTGTCGTTTTCTCTGCCTTGGATGAGGCGAAAAAGGCAATGCCCTCGGCGATATCCTGCGGGTAAATGTTGACCAGCAGCGTCGTCCGTTTGCGGTAATGCTCCTCCAGCTGGTCGGGCTCGATGCCGTAGGCGGCAGCGCGCTCGTTGCGCCAATTAGAGTTCCAGATTGCCGAGCCTTGCAGAATCGCATCCGGCAAAATAGTGTTCACACGGATGCCATATTCACCGCCTTCTGCGGCAATACAACGGGCTAAATGTGCTTCCAGCGCCTTGACCGAGCTATAGGCCGTTACATTTTTACCTGCGTAGACCGAGTTTTTGGAGCCGACGAACACCATGCTGCCGCCAAGTGTCTGCTCCTTCATGAGCTTGAACGCTTCTCGTGCAACCAGAAAATAACCTGTTCCCAGCACATTCACATTTAAATTCCATTCCTTTAATGATGTTTCATCGAACGGACTGGATGTAGCAAGGCCTGCATTGTTGACGATGATATCTACACCGCCATAGTTCAATGCCGTTTCTGCATAGGCAGCCTGAATTTGCTCCTCCTGAGTCACATCCATTTTTACGGCGATGGCACGGTTTTCTCCGTAGCTGCTATTTATCTCTGCGGCTACCTTTTGCGCGCCTTCTAGATTCAGATCTGCCAGTACGACATGTGCGCCTTCATCCACCAAACGACGTGCGGTTGCACTGCCAATTCCGCCCGCACCGCCTGTAATGAACGCAATTTTACGGGAAAATTCAGCTTCTGCTGGCGCGAGTGACAGCTTATAAAGCTCCAGCGGCCAATATTCCACGTTATATGACTCGTTCTCACTGAGCGAAACAAACTCTCCTAACGTCGTTGCCCCTCGCATAACAGCGATAGCCCGATGGTACAGAGCACCGCTCACCTGCGCATTGCTCCAGCTTTTACCTGTGTTGATCATACCGACACCCGGAATCAAAATTACACGTGGCGCAGCCTCAAACATAACATCTCCCTCATGCCGATTACGGTCGAAATAAGCTTGGTACTGCTCTTTATAGGCTGCTATACCCTCGGCAAGCTTAACTCTCAAGCCCTCTACATCCTCCACATCCGGTGTCCAATCTACATAGAGTGGCTTCATCTTGGTATGGACCAGATGATCCGGGCATGCCGCCCCGACCTGGGATAAAACAGCAGAATCCCGGGCGTCCACAAAATCCAACACATCCTCCGCGTCATCAAAGGTGAGGATCATCTTTTTCTCATCACTGACAGCACCCCGGACGGATGGCATAACTTGGGACGCAATGCTTCGGCGCTCTTTAGAAGTAAGCGCTTTATATTTTACGCCTCCAAACGCCTGTTTTTCCTCTTGACGAGCTTTAATATAGCTTTCTGCTTCTTGAATGATTTCGATCGTTTTGGCATAAGCCGCTTCGGATGTGTCTCCCCACGTAACCAGACCATGCTTTTCCATCAATACCAATTCAGCTTGTGGATGATCGATTACACCTTGGGCAATCATTTTCGACAGCTTAAAGCCAGGACGGATATAAGGCACCCATACAAAACGGTCACCGAAAATTTCCTTTGCGATTTCCTTGCCGTTGTGCGCACAGCACAAGCTGATAATCGCGTCCGGGTGTGTATGATCCACATGTCTAAAAGGCAAAAAAGCATGCAATAGCGTCTCAATCGAGGCACGCGGATGCTTGGCATCTATCATACAATTCGCCAGATAAGCAACCATATCCTCGTCAGACATATCTTCCCGCTCAAACAAAGGACGGATATCCTCCATGCGAAGACCTGTAAAGTTATGCGCTTTCATTGTTGCAAGATCGGAACCACTGCCCTTGACGTACATCACTTCCACTTCACGTCCGCGGAAATCCTGTATCGTTGTTTTGGCCGAAGTATTGCCGCCTCCCCAGTTGCACACGCTTCTATCCGTACCAATGAGGTTGGAACGGTATACGAGCTGTTCCAGCGTGTTTTTTTGCTCAGATGCTTGTGAAGAATTCCACAGACTTTGTACCATAGGAAAAAGACCTCCAAGTTCTGTTTGGTTTTGAATCGCTTTATTATAGTGTTTGTTTTTGCTTACGGAGACTATAACACTTTTGTTTAAATTTGAAAATATGAAATACAAAAATAATCAAAAAATAAATTTAATTTTTACTAACTGTAAACCGAGTATATTAGCTTAAAATATAATAAGGCCGTGCCGGGTCAGGTCATAAGAACCTTTTCCAGTACAGCCTTTTGACAAGTAAATCACTTCATTGCCAAGTATATTGCTGCGAATTTGAATGCGCTCTGTTCCAAGGGAAGAAAGCTCAGGGTATATCAAGTCGTTTTTTAACGACAGCTGGTACACCTGCAGCCATGGTAAATTCGGGTATATCCTCTTTAACAAAGGCCCCACCACCGATCATAGACCAACATCCGATGTGACGTTTCTCCCGTACCGAGGCACCAATGCCGATATAGACTCCCTCATCTATGGTTACATTGCCTGCCAGATTCACACCGGGTGCTATAGTTACATAATCGCCAATAACCGCATCATGACTCACGTTAACACTCCGATTGATAATTACATGCTGTCCGATCTTAATATTGTCCGACAGGACAGCCCCTTCAAAGATCATGCTTCCCTCTCCAATGGTGTTTCTTCGAGACAAACGAACACGTGGATGTATTAGCGGGGCTGCGATACGAAATCCCGATTGAATTGTATGATAAGCGAATCGCTTCTTTAATGCTGGGTCACCCACTCCCGCACATATTAGCTCCACCTCATATTTTAACGCTTCAATGTCGGTCAACGTCCCCAGTACAGGAACCCCATTTACGCTCTGCCCTTTCGTCTCAGGCCGTTCGTCTAAGAAACCTATCACTCGAACACCTAACTCTTCACATAACCAGTTAATTTCCCTGGCATGTCCGCCCGATCCCCAAATAACGAGTTTCCTCATCTGGCTGTCTCTCTTCCCAAGCTTCCTAGAACATTTACAATTCTTCGAACGATAATCTCATCCAGTTCCTCCCACAAGGGCAGGCTGACAATATGTTTAGTAATATGCTCGGTAACATGAAGAGTAGACCGGGGATAACTTTGGAACTGCTTCTGCTGATGGCACGCCGGAGAAAAATAGGTTCTGGCTTCTATTGAATTAGAGGCTAATAACTTAACGACCTCTTGATTCGTGTGTGAATCCGGACTAAGAATAGGGATAAATTGATGAACAACCGATCCTTGTGTTTTTTGTACAGACCATCCTCGTTCTAATAAGTCTGCTTGGAGCAGCTCTTGAAGATAATATTCGTAGATCGTCCTTCTATTTTCCCGTACAGTCTTGAAGTGATCGAGAGTGGCTAAAGCGATAGCTGCGGTATACTCGGATATCTTACTGTTAAGACCTTGGGTGACAGACTCTCTGCTGCTGGAGAAACCGAAATTCCCCGCCTGACGAATTCGCTTAATGAGATCCTGGTCCAAACTGTATACCAATCCACCTTCTCCAATACCAAATGATTTGGTGGCATGAAAGCTGAATACTACGGCTCCTCCAAAGCCTTTACCAAAATGGATGGCTTCCTCGGGAGTTATAGTTCCAAAACTGGCAGCAGCATCAATGACTACCGGAATTCCTTGCTCCTGCAGCTTATTGTATACAGATAAATCAATGGCTGTACCGAAAGTGGCATAAGGAACGATTACCGCAATCTCATCCCCCAGCAGCTTGACTGCCTGCTCTAACTGCTCCCTATTCATTTGCCAATTCTCCGGTTCAATGTCAAGGAAATAGGGTTCTAACCCGCACCACTCAGCAGCAAGTGGGGTGGCAGCAAAAGTAAAACTTGGCATAACTGCATATTTGCCCTGTGGTCGCTTGCTTTGGGCGATCGCCAAAATCAAGCCGATGGTAGCGTTATGAACGGTCACAGCCGAACCGATTCCATTAAACATTTGCGCAATGACTCGCTCTTCAAACAGGTTATTTAAGGGGCCATAATTGGAGTAAATCCGCGTCTCTTCTATTTTCTCAAAATTGGCAATAAATCGTTCCTTTTTTACTAAACTAGGTCGTAAGAAGGGAATGTCAAACATAAGCCAGCCTCCTTTGCACATGGGATGAGCAAGTTAGGATTCCAATGTTTTTAATATCATTTCAATTCGCTTGATATCTGCAACAAATTGTGGACGGCCTTTTATACGTTCATGATAAGAAAGAAGTGCAGTTTTAAACAAATCGTTGGTATCAAGAAATCCATCATCTCTCGAGGCAATCATAATATCTAACCATTCCGTGAACGCATTTTGACCAAGCGTTTGATTATTTTGATTGGGATGTATTCGAAAATAGCTTAGCGCTTCAGGAATATAAACTGCTTTTCCTTTGGATAGTAAGTTCAACCAGGAAGCTAAATCATTAAGAAGAGAATACTGTTTTCCTTTATAAACCCCAAACCGTTCGATAAGATCTGTTTTTTTGAAAAACACTGTTGTAGGTTCACCAATCACATTTAAACAACGAGTTAATGCAACGTTTGCCAACATTCTTCCGTCCATTATCCTTGTTTCTTCGTATAACTTTTCCGTTGCATAGAGCGGTGGGAGAATAGTACCTGATTCATTCATGGTTTGTCGATACGAGGTAACCAGTGTGATGTTTTCGAAATTTTCAAAAAAATAGAGCATCCTTGCTATTTTTTCTTTATGAAACATATCGTCATCCATCAAGTAATTGATATATTCACCTGATGCCAAATCAAAACATTTATGCCAATTTCCAAGAAAAAGATTTTTATCATTTTTATAATATTTAACTTTGGGAAAAGAATCTAAATAAGAATCAATCATTTCTTGGACTTCATTCGTTGTACTGTCATCACAGATAATGATTTCGATGTTCGGGTAAGTTTGTTCCAATACACTGTCGATGGCGATTTTTAGTGTATGCGGCCGGTTATATGCAGGTATAACTACACTTACTAATGGGCATTCCACACTTACTCCACCTTTCTTTTATGCTTAGGTGTTTACGTCGGAGGTTTCAAACGGTTTATTCGCTATGTTCATATGGGCTGGCATTTTCCTCACATCCCCGAACACATACACATACACATACACATACACATACATATATACTACTGGGAAATAAAATGATGCCAGGAAAATGGTTGTTTCAATAAAAATAATAACTTACGTCTGAACGGCACCTCCCTCTCGTTGGTGTTCGAAACTGGTAAAGGGGAATGATCATGTCATTGAATTTCACTCCGCTACTGACAACTCATTTATTTGTATCGAAGAAGGTTTTAAAGGATCATGTAAAAGAATTGATAGATAGATTGGAAGAAAATCACATTACAATAAACTTGTATGAGGCTGATCAGCCACTTATAGACAATAGCCTCCAAAAGCCTCGGGTTTACGTCTCGATCGGAGAAGAGTGGGGAGAATTTTCAGCACTAAAAGCGTTGCCTGGTCACGAAAAAAAACGCTGGTTGCACTTCCAATCACCAAACGAAATTCAACCTATGCATTTATTTTTCTGCTGGCTTAAGGCAACAGATCCTCTGCCGGAGAATAGAACGATTCCTCCAACACATTTTTCTTCAAACACACCTTTAATATCCGTCTTTACTGCCAGCTACAGATCAAAGGAAAAAATTCAACGACCTTATCAATCTTTATTGAAGCAGACCTACAAGAACTGGGAATGGGTAATCGTGGATGATTCCGGTGATGAAGATGAGACGTACAAGGAGTATTTACTCCCTTTAGAGGATCACCGTGTGCGGAGATATCGCCAGGATTCCCGCAATGGCTATATAGGGGCCATCAAAAGGTTTGCGGCAGGTCTATGTACAGGGGAAATTTTGGTAGAAGTCGATCATGATGATGAGCTAACTCCTGACTGCCTAGAGAAAATCGTCAAAGCATTTCAACAAAACCCTGACTGTGGCTTTGTTTATGGGGATTGTGCTGAGGTGTATGCAGGGAGCAATCATGCACATTGGTATGGCTGGGATTGTGGCTTTGGTTACAGTGTTCATTATCGAGTCTGGCTGCATGAAATGAACAGATGGCAAAATGTACAAAAACATACGACCATTAATGGCAAAACCATTCGCCATTTGGTCGGTTTACCCAATCATCCACGTGCGTGGACGAGGGACTGCTATCATCTGATCGGAGGCCATCGCAATGAACTACTGGTAGCAGATGATTACGATATGCTAGTCCGGACGTTTCTTTGTACTAAAATAGTAAACGTCCCTGATTTGATATATATCCAATATCGTAACGAACATGGGAATAACACTACATTCCTCAGAAATAAGCAGATTCAGGTTCTTGTAGGGGAACTATATAGATGCTATTTTCAAAGAATCCAAATGAGATTGAAAGAGCTCGATTTACCAGAGCTATTGCCTTATCGTCGTATATGGGAGACTTCTACGGATGATCCTGCCCGGAAATCTGCTCACGTTATTCAAGAAGATACTTCAAGATTCTCGATATTGTTCCCTATCCCCCATTCCTGCCCTGAAATAGAGCATACCCAATTAATTAAGACACTCCAAAAGGGCATTGAAAACAACTTTAGAGAGATCGAAATTGTGGTTGTAGGTCGAATTCCATCAGAAATCGAAACCTATGCCTCCAAAGTTCCCAGGGGAGCCATACGATGGTGGCCTATGGAGCCAAATGATTCATTAGAAACTTGTATTCAATATGGAAAATTTGTTGCGTCCTGCAAAGAGAAAGTGGTTGTGTTGCCCTAAATTACAACAAGGCTGATTAGAATATTAGCCAACAATTATTTCTATAGTTAGCGCGTGCCGATACTCAATCGCACGCGCTCTTTAAGTTTAGCTTTAAAGAATTTAATCGTGTATTATATGCTTGAGACATGTACTGAAAACTCTGATCCGAACGGAGTACGACTTCCGATATGTCTCTTTTTTGCGTCCACTGCTCAAGTGGTATCAGCACCAGCATGACATCGATCCGATTCTACCTGGGTCGCCAGATATTCTCACTCCTCTCAGCTCTCACGCGACAAAATGACCCAAAGGTTATAAATAGCCTTTGGGTCATCTAAATTTACATATAGCTTAACATTAATTAGACAATGCCTTGAGGTCCTTGATCACCTTGCGGGCCTTGAACGCCTTGAGGTCCTTGGTCGCCTTGTACGCCCTGAACACCCTGAGGTCCTTGGTCGCCTTGGACGCCCTGAACACCCTGAGGTCCTTGGTCGCCTTGGACGCCCTGAACTCCCTGAGGTCCTTGGTCGCCTTGGACGCCCTGAACTCCCTGAGGTCCTTGGTCGCCTTGTGGTCCTTGAGGTCCTTGGTCACCTTGTGGTCCTTGAACTCCTTGAGGGCCTCCAGCACCTTGTGGACCTAGAGGGCCTTGAGCACCTAGAGGGCCTTGAACACCTTGTGGACCTAGAGGGCCTTGAGCACCTTGTGGTCCTTGAACACCCTGAGGTCCTTGATCGCCTTGGACGCCCTGAACACCCTGAGGTCCTTGGTCACCTTGGACGCCTTGAACTCCTTGAGGTCCTTGGTCGCCTTGGACGCCTTGAACTCCTTGAGGTCCTTGATCGCCTTGGACGCCTTGAACTCCTTGAGGTCCTTGGTCGCCTTGGACGCCTTGAACTCCTTGAGGTCCTTGGTCACCTTGGACGCCCTGAACACCCTGAGGTCCTTGATCGCCTTGGACGCCTTGGACACCTTGAGGTCCTTGGTCACCTTGGACGCCCTGAACTCCTTGAGGTCCTTGGTCGCCTTGGACGCCCTGAACACCCTGAGGTCCTTGGTCACCTTGGACGCCTTGAACTCCTTGAGGTCCTTGGTCGCCTTGGGCTCCTTGAACACCCTGAGGTCCTTGGTCGCCTTGGACGCCTTGAACGCCTTGAGGTCCTTGGTCGCCTTGGATGCCTTGAACGCCTTGAGGTCCTTGGTCGCCTTGGATGCCTTGAACGCCTTGAGGTCCTTGGTCACCTTGGACGCCTTGAACACCCTGAGGTCCTTGGTCACCTTGGTCACCTTGAACTCCCTGAGGTCCTTGGTCGCCTTGGGCTCCTTGAACACCCTGAGGTCCTTGGTCGCCTTGTACGCCTTGAACTCCTTGAGGTCCTTGGTCACCTTGGACGCCCTGAACACCCTGAGGTCCTTGATCGCCTTGGACGCCTTGGACACCTTGAGGGCCTTGGTCACCTTGGACGCCCTGAACTCCTTGAGGTCCTTGGTCGCCTTGGACGCCCTGAACTCCCTGAGGGCCTTGGTCGCCTTGGACGCCCTGAACTCCCTGAGGTCCTTGGTCGCCTTGGACGCCCTGAACTCCCTGAGGTCCTTGGTCGCCTTGGACGCCCTGAACACCCTGAGGTCCTTGGTCGCCTTGGGCTCCTTGAACACCCTGAGGTCCTTGGTTGCCTTGGTCGCCTTGAACTCCCTGAGGTCCTTGGTCGCCTTGCACGCCTTGAACTCCTTGAGGTCCTTGGTCGCCTTGCACGCCTTGAACTCCTTGAGGTCCTTGGTCACCTTGGGCTCCTTGAACACCCTGAGGTCCTTGGTCGCCTTGGGCTCCTTGAACACCCTGAGGTCCTTGGTCGCCTTGGGCTCCTTGAACTCCTTGAGGTCCTTGAACACCTTGTGCTCCTTGAACACCCTGCGGCCCTTGAACACCTTGAGGTCCTTGATCGCCTTGCACGCCTTGAACGCCCTGAGGTCCTTGGTCGCCTTGGGCTCCTTGGGCTCCTTGAACACCTTGAGGTCCTTGGACGCCTTGATCGGTTCCTAAAAGTTCATCAGATACTAAACGATGCGCAGGTACTAATTGCCCCAATGCATCTTTACCCCAAACAGAAATTTGAGTTTCATCCTCTGCTGGTCCGCTTGTGGTAAACACGAATTCAAATGCGTCTAAATTTGCAAAGAAATTCCTAGTTATAACCGCATTTGGTCCCACTGGCACTAGTTGTTGTATATATAATGTTCTGCTGCCGTTTAAAATAAAACCCTCGATCAAAACAGTAGAAGAATTTACAGAATCTCGGTTATCTATTTTTACTGTGACCAGTTGGGTGGGTCTGACTCCTAGAACAGGATCGTTTGCAATGGGTCCAGTAGATAATACTGCCATTTAGACATTCCCTCCTTTCTAGTAAAAGCAAGCTTTTCTTGTGAACAATGAGGTCTTTCTCAAGATCATGTTCCCTCTATTTTATTTCTAAAATATGTGATATGATTGTGGCTTTACCTCTGTACATTTGTTGAGTTTTAAGACTCTAACTGCTCATCCGCAACAATACGCTGAGCACCAATGATTGTACCACTCCCGTTTTTTCCCCATATAGAAATATCAGTACTTTCTTCTGCCAAACCGCTTGTGGTAAAAACGAATTCGTATGCGTTGAAATTTGCTGTATAATTTCTCGTAATAACTGCATTGGGGGCTAAAGCTATTTGTTCTAGTGCATTCAATGTTCGTAAACCATTTAAAAAGTATTCCTGAATTAAAATAATTGAAGAATTGACTAAATCGCGGTTAATTATTTTAACAGTAACCTGCTGGATAGGCCTGATCCCACTAACAGGACTATTCTCAATAGGTCCAGTTGATAATACAGCCATTTAGTTGGTCTCCCCTTTCCTATTTATTAACTACAAATCCATATCATATAAAAATACTATATATATATCGAACTTTAAAAATTTATATTTGAGTTTAAATACACTATATTTATTTTGCAGTTCAATCTATATAGAACAGAATAGGATTACTGTAGTTCCATTATCATATTAGTAATTAGTTTCATTTGATTGTTTGGTTGCCTATTAAAAATAAAATAGATATATACTTATTCAAGCCTTTTTAAATTCCGGGGATATTAAAAGGTAGTGACCGAGCACTAAGTAAGCTGATTCTTCAATTCATTTCCAATCATAAAAAGGATAAAGGCCCCCTGAGAAAAAAGGTGCCTTTATCCTTGTAAATCTACAACACTCTAACAGATTTATTTTTTAATTCCTCGAATTGTTCCAACCTTTGTTTTTCATCCCATAAATAATGAAATCCCCATCTATTTGCCGTGTCCCCTTCTCGCAGCCCTTGTTTTAAAGCCGGGAAACGTGAATTTATATAGTCAAGTCCCAAGTATTTATAATGTAGCAATAAAACATCATTGTTGGATGGCTTTTTGACGTCTCCTGTAGGTGAAGCAGTATGCCTGCCAGGACTGAAATTTATTTCTTGTATCGCATTTGGATTAAATATTTGAGGCTTATCGTACGTTTGACTTCTTACACCATTCCTTACCGTCTCATGTAATGGTTGATCGCTACTCGGAAAAAAATTAGAAACCATCTCATAACCATCAGGGACAATCAACGTTATTCCTTTAGAGGTGCATTCTTGCAGATATATTCTAAGGTTAGGGTGATAGAAATGTTCATCAGCGTCACAGACAATAACCCAGTCTGCCTTTCCTCTACTTCCTTTCCAAAATTGATTGAATTTATCTTGTGCTGATTTCACGAGAGAATTACCTTCTATTTCGAATCTATCTATAACAACTTTGGGATTTTCCCTTAACATGGATATAGAATTATCAGTTGAGCCGTTATCGAAAATATAGTATTGATCCGCTATATTATCATAGTGCTTAAAAAAAAACGGGAGCATTTTTTCTTCATTCCAGCATAAAGCATAAACATGGATTATCACATACTCTTCCCCTTTCAAACTCAAAGCTTATGGACCAACTTGCTTGATAATATATGCAACTTATATTTGTGGGGTTCAAGTCGTGGAAGACAAGCTTTTCGTTAAGCGAGTATGTGAGAGATGATAAATCATAATGCTGAATTGTCGGATTGCACCAGGCTTTAATCATTCTGATCGTAGCTAAGTAGTGTCTCTGCGTACAGTTTACGTTGGGTTTGAACAAGCTCCCGAAAAACGATCTCCATAACAAAGCCTTTTCACTTTACGGCAGTTATCTGATCAACAGCTACTGTCACGCGTGGAGCTGCACCCCAACCTATTTGATTCGTAAATATAAGCTTTAAAATATAATAAGGCCATGCCAGGATCAGGTTATGAGAACCTTTTCCGGCACGGCCTTATGGTTTGACCAACTACTCGTCTGTTCGCATCACTTTGGCTAGCAGTTCGTACGAGCGCAAGCGCGCCTGATGGTCATATACCTGAGAGGTTGTAATCAGCTCATTGGCTCTAGTCTGGTCGATTATCCAATCCATCTTTTGCTTGACGGTGTCAGGACTGCCGATGGCTGAATACCCCAGCATATTACCACGAACCATCTCCTTCTCGTGCTCACTCCAAAGCTTTTCCATGTCATCCACTGGTGGCTTCAGTCCTCCGCTGTTCCCACGTAGCACATTTAGAAACTGCTGTTCTTGTGAAGTAAAGAGCCATTTTGCTTCCTCATCAGAATCTGCAACAAGCACATTAACACCGACCATCACATAGGGCTTATCCAGTGCTTTGGATGGCCGAAAATTGCGATGATACAACTCCAGAGCCTGTAGCAAATGGGCCGGGGCAAAGTGGCTGGCGAACGCGAACGGCAGCCCAAGCTGACCTGCCAGCTGTGCGCTGAATCCGCTTGATCCCAGTAACCAGATGGGAATATCCAGCCCTTCTCCAGGAATCGCTCTGACCCCCGGAACGGCTCCGTTTAGCGCTGGATTCAGGTAAGAACGCAGCTCATTCAATTGCTCGGGGAAATCCTCCCCAGTACTGTGAAGCCCTCGCCGCAGTGCCCTCATCGCGGGTTGGTCCGTGCCTGGAGCCCGACCAAGTCCAAGATCAATTCGTCCCGGATAGAGCGACTCTAACGTTCCAAACTGCTCCGCAATCATGAGTGGAGCATGGTTAGCCAGCATAATGCCGCCAGAGCCGACTCGAATCTTGTTTGTATGTGCAGCTACATGCCCGATGATCACGGACGTAGCCGCACTGGCAACCGCCTGCATATTATGATGCTCCGTTAGCCAGTACCGATGGTACCCCCATTGTTCGGCATGCTGGGCAAGATCCACCGTGTCGCGGAAGGAATCAGCAGGAGTACCGCCTTCAATGACAGGTGCAAGATCTAATATAGATAGTGAAACGTTCCGCGTAGTCATTATATATCAATCCCCTATCAAAATATTATTTTATGAATTTTCCTCAACGCCTTAATTCTTTGACCCATCAATTGATACGTCAATTATGATAATGTGTCCCGTTATAAATTGCAAATGATTTAAATTTTTAGTTTTTGTTCAAAAACAGTTTACTTTTACGAGAAGCTCGTCTATCATGCATTTATGTAGATAATCATTATCCACATTAGCCTGGTTATAAATATTGAGGTGATTGCTAGTGCATATGAAAACAGGTGTCGAACAATCTGTCTACGCTCTTCTTCTACTCACGATGCTGCCGGACAAAGCTGTTTTACCTGGGGAGGCCATTAGCCAGCAGTTAGGTGCTTCGCCTACTTATTTTCATAAACTGTTACGTAAATTGGTTAGCTCCGATTTGATTACTTCTGTGCCTGGTGTCAAGGGCGGGTTCAAATTAAAGAAAAAACCTGAGGATATACGGGTATTTGATATTTATCTAGCGATTGAGGGACAACAAACCCTTTATTCTTCCAGTGGTATATACAACGAAATACTTGAATTAAAGAAAGACGATCAGTGTTGTTTACTGGCAAATTTGATGGAAGAAGCGGAAGCCTCCTGGAAAGCCGTTCTGAAAAGAGAAACTATCGCGTCACTATCCGCTGACTTTTTTAAAGAAGGATATGATGCCAAAATTACTTCTTTGGAGAACTGGATTCAGGAAAAAATGGTCTTGTAAAGAACTCTAATTATCAGAAAGGAACATGAACATGAACGATTATTTAGTAAAAGCTCTTGCCTACAATAATCAGGTACGGGCTTATGCCGTGAGAACAACGGAAACGGTAAGTGAAGCCCAACGGCGTCATTATACCTGGCCCACAGCATCGGCTGCATTGGGACGTTCTATGACGGTCGGCGTCATGCTGGGAGCCATGCTTAAAGATGAGGATAAACTGACGATCAGGATTAATGGCGGCGGACCTATCGGCACTATTCTTGTCGATACCAACTCCAAAGGTGAAGTTAGAGGTTATGTAAAAAATCCACAAACCCATTTTGAGCTTAATCAGATAGGGAAATTAGATGTCGCCAGAGCTGTCGGAACAGATGGAGCGCTAATTGTATCTAAAGATATAGGCTTAAAACACCCGTTTGTTGGACAAGTCCCTCTCATATCGGGTGAACTGGGCGAGGATTTCACATCTTATCTCGTCCAATCCGAACAAATTCCCTCTTCTGTAGGAGCGGGAGTTATTGTTAACCCGGATAACTCTATTCAGGCGGCTGGAGGTTTCATTATTCAGCTGATGCCAGATACGCAGGAAGAGGTTATCAGTTTTATCGAGAGACGCATTGAGAGCATTCCAAGCATTTCCGCAATGGTCATGGAAGGTCTTACACCAGAGCAGATTCTGGGTCAGATTTTGGGAGAAAGTAACCTGAACATACTGGAAACCATGCCTGTACAATTTCATTGTCCCTGCTCAGAAGAAAGAGTTACCCATGCCATTATCAGCTTAGGGAATAAAGAAATAGAAGATATGATTCATACCGATGGACAGGCTGAAGCTCATTGCCACTTTTGTAACGCACACTACCATCTTACCAAAGAAGATCTCGAAGGCATGCTGGAAACAAACATCATTTAAATAGGGCTGTTCCCAAAAAGTAGGTTTAGCTACTGGGGAACAGCTTTTTTCTTTCCCAATGCTTCCGATGGTCTCTTTATCCCAATCACGGTAGACTTGTTCATGATACAAGTGTTAATGTTATATTATTCCAATCACTTGAGATGAGGTGCGCTATGCTCGAAAAAGATACGCATGAAATTCTGGCTTATTATGATGGCGGTGCAGAAATAGGCAGATTAGAGCAAGGCATCGGAAAAATAGAGCTGGAAAGATCAAAAGAAATCATTTCCCGTTATCTCAGCAAGTCTACTCATGTTATTTATGATATTGGCGGCGGTGTAGGGGTCTACTCTTCGTGGCTGGCAGAACTGGGATATGAAGTTCATCTATTTGATCTTTCTTCTCAAGCCATTGAATTCGCTCGTCAGCAGCAACTGAATAACCCTATCATCAGCAAGCTGGAAACCGCAGATGCCAGAAATCTTGATCGTAAAGATGAAAGCGCGGACATCGTGCTATTAATGGGACCTTTGTATCATTTAACGGAACAGAAGGAACGAGTAAAAGCACTGCAAGAAGCGGCGCGTGTCTTAAAGAAGGGCGGAACGCTGATTACTTCAGCTATTTCCAGGTTTGGCTCGTTACTGTGGGGACTATCGGTGTACGGCGAGCGCAATACCATTGTGGAGGAAGATGAGTTCATGGATATGGTCAGACAGGAGCTGGCAGATGGTCAGCATGTGCGCCCTGCTGCTTATCCCTCTTTTCTCACACGCTCCTACTTCCATACACCAGATGCTTTGCGCGCAGACTGGAAGGCGGCTGGATTGCCGAAGCCTCGTGTACTGGGCGTGGAAGGTCCCGTCTGGATTGCACCCGGATTTGAGGAAAAGTGGGCGGTTCCTTCCCATCGTAGTCGCTTGCTGGATATATCACGGCAGGTTGAAGAACAGGAACCTGTAATCGGTATGAGCCCGCATATGCTTGCGGTCGGTACCAAGTCTTGAAGCTCATCACCTCTACAACTATGGAGAGATATAGCCTATGAGAAGATGTAATCGTTACATCGTTAAGTCTGCAATCATTCTGATCGCAGTTATAATCGGAATGATTTATACCGTAAATCTGGATACTTCTTTTAGAAAAGTCATTTTGGATCGCATGGATACATCCAAGATTAATACTATTCTTATTAGCAAATCGCCAGACTATACAGACCAATTGGTAAAAGACAAGAATGAAATTCAAAGTATCCTCAATGCTCTCGCTGAAATGAAATTAAGAAAATCCAGTGTATTAGATAAAGGTCTTAATTCCGCATACATGCTCAGTATTTTCGTAGATCACGAAAACGAAAGGGACTTATTTGGCATAACACTGTATGACCAAAACTATATAGAAATATATGATGAAACCAAAACGAAAAATAAAGTTACTTCCTATAAAATTACGAGTGATTATGATGTAGAGCCCATTCGTAAACTATTCAAATAGGCCACCAGATATGGCGGCCTTCCTCTATTGCATTCTATCCTTTTATTCAATCGATTCAGCAAGAGTACGAGCAATCTGCTCGCTGTTTGCTTCCTTATAAATAAAATCATGATAATGTGGCTGATGGATGTCGATCCATCCCTTCTCGATTGCCTTCTGATAATAATGTCGTGCGCGTTTTTGTTCACCCGTCAAATAAAACATGCAGGCGGCATTCCAATATAGCCCCGCATCTCCACTCCAATCCCAGCCTTGATCAAGTGCTTGTGCGTAACTCCAGGCTGAGCGGGCATAATCAGGTGCTACACCATATTTTATATTGCCATGCATATAATAGTTCCCGTTCACCAGAAGATTGTTTAAGGGAAGATTCCATCCAAACAGAATCGGAAAATCCGCAAGCAATGTAAAGCCTACAGATAAGGCTGTTCTTTGAGAAGCTATATTATCGGACCAGCACTGCCAGCCGACTCTAGCGATCCCCCGTTGTTTGGCCAGAGAAAGCGCACCGAGAGCTACCTTTCGGGCCCATCCTTTTTTCTGATAGCTCGCAACAGTTTGAATGCCTAACTCACACTCTTGACCCACGACCCAATCGGTCAAGCACCAGCTGACAATAGCCGGGCCTTCCTCCGTATGTTGAATGGCAGCGCATCCAAATCCATTTTTTTCATAAGCAGCCTGAGAGGGCCAACCGTCCAGGATCTCATGAATGATATCCTCAAGACCCGCCAGATGCCGCTGCTTTAATAGTTCACGATCTATTGCTACGATATCCTCCCCAAGCGGGCTAGCTATACTGTCCAAATGCTGAGTAAACGTCATTCGGCCACTCTTCATAGGCCGTACATCCTTCATCACGGTTTCAAGAGCAGCTTCCCACTTCTCATCTGCCGGGTAATATAGCACATAGTCTAATTTTCCTTTAAATGCAAGTTGAGGTAATAGGATTTCTTGAAGCAACATGTTGATTTCTTTAAAGAAGGCTTTATTGTCCAGGCTTCCTCCCAGAAAAATGCCTTGGGGGTTGCTCAATACAGCGGTATTCCCATCATTAGATACAAAAATTCTACCCGGTATGATGCCGCTAATGACACCTTGAATCGATATGTGATGCTTCATTGTATCAAAAAGACCGAATGCCTTATAAAAATAAGATTCCGCGAGTTCCATTCCTTGAATCATGTGATGAGCACACATTTGTCTGTTTTGCCTCCCATAAACCTATGAGAGATTCTTATTCATCTAAAGACATAAACCTCTCATAAGCTTTTTGATTTGTTTGTTCGTATTCAAACATCATCACTCCTTTAAACGTATTAGAGGATTAGGCTCTAAGATGGTCTGTACTTGATGCCTCCGCTTCATTATGGATAACACATACAATTCGGTCAAGTGTACTTTTGGTAATAAAGATGGCCTCGTCTGCACTGTTGAATGGCTTCTGTCTATAGGCTATTGTAAGGATAGGAGACTTTTCCAGATAAAAGAACTTACAGGAGGTTGTTTTCCTTGATGATCCTTGAGCTAGTGGCCATTATTTCTATTGCTCCCTTGTCCATGTTTTTCTCCTTTAGATGCCGCTTGTGGAGACAACTATTATGAGAAGTGAACATGAAATGCTTCATACCATTCTCCATTTTGCTCAAGAGGACGAACGGGTACGTGCCGTGATTCTGAATGGTTCACGCGCCAATCCACATGCCCCACGGGACATTTTTCAGGATTATGATATCGTCTTTCTCGTATCCTCCATGGACAGCTTATTCAGGAACGTCGCTGGATCAACCATTTTGGTGAATTGATCATTATGCAGACGCCCGATGAGCATATGGAACCTACTTCGACGCCCCGTGATCGTTTTGCTTTTCTCATGTTATTTACGGACGGCAATCGCATAGATCTTACACTCTACCCTGCGAATAACATCGCCAATTGGACCCGAGACAGCTTAAGTGTACTGCTGCTGGATAAAGACGGGCTTGTGGAGCCTTTCCCACCGCCAAGTCTTCAAGATTATAAGACATTACCTCCAACCGCCCAAGTCTATGCGAATTCCTGCAACGAGTTCTGGTGGGTCAGTACTTATGTAGCTAAAGGATTATGGCGACAGGAGCTGCCCTATGCCAAATTTATGCTGGATCGGCCTGTGAGAGATGCGCTTCACTTGATGCTGGAATGGCATATTGGTATACGAACAGACTTCGCGGCAGATCCGGGTAAACAGGGAAAATATTTCGAGAACCACCTTGAACCTGGACTTTGGACGCTCTACATCCAAACGTTTGCGGATGCAGATTATGAACATATGTGGCAGTCTCTTTTGATCATGGGAAATTTATTTAGAGAAGCCGCCTTGGAAGTAGCGAACCATTATGGTTACGAATATCCGACTCTGGACGATCAACGTGTTACGAACTATCTCCATCACGTAAAAGCTCTCCCCGCAGATGCTAAGGACATTTATTGATAAAAAACCAGTCTGCACTTGATTTATATGTGCTAGGCTGGTTTTATTTTTATACACTAACGTTATTCTGTCCTATGTGCTGCTTTAGATATTGCGCTGTTCGTTCCGGTTGCGAGATCGGAAAATGATGAGCTGCCGGAATATTCAGCGTATGCAGGGCATGAAATGGCTCGGGCAACTTATAGATCTGATCCTTCACACCCCATAGAATCGAAACCTCCTCTTTATACATTCTTTCGGATATCTCAGGGACTGACCGGAAGCTATCGGACTTCGTTAGCATGGCTAGGGCTTGCGCAGTCGTCTTTCTTACGCGTGGGGAACGCATTTCTTCAAGAACATACGTGATGTATGCTGGCGGGATATCGTCGATACTTTCAAAACAAGTCTGCGCAAGCAATTGCTTGCGTAAGCCTGAATCGCTGAATCTGCCTAGCATACTCTCCGTAATTCGTGCGCTCCGATATCTGCGCGGAGCAGTATGCAATACAGGCTGCAATAGGTGTAAGCTACTGATACGCTCAGGTACGCGTTCCCATGCCTTAGCAGCTAGTAGTCCGCCGAACGAATGACCTACAAGGCAGATTGGCGTTTCCAAAGCCTGAATAGCCTGCACTAACGATTCAATGTGGCCTTCTAGTACATCCTCCTTATGATGGTATGGGGAACGGCCAAAACCGGGAAGATCCACCAAGCAAACAGAGGATTCCGGAAATTGATTTGCCAGCGATATCAAACAATCTGCCCCGCTGAAAGTACCGTGAACTAATACGATCGTTGGATTTCCATTCTTCACCCTTCGCTCCAGTGTAGCTAATGGCCCACGTCTGTTGCGGACATATCCATCTGTATCTATGGTGGAATGAGCAATCCTGAAATCAAGATCAGTAATGACAAATGGGAACACACTTTTGTTCATCGCCTGTGACAACCCGTATTTACGCTGAATCTCTCGTGCTGCATTCAGTGGGTAGTCCACATCCACGATAAAATCAAGTGATTCCTTCGGAATACCTAACTTTTGGCCCAGAGGAGTACCCAGTATACTGGTTAGCCAAGCTGGCGAAATCGAACCGAGCGGTTTACAGACACGAAGCTCCTTCGCCATATTCGTTCCCAGCTCTATCATCGTTGGACTCTGCTGTCTGTCATCCATCAAGTAGTATGTTTCACTAGCAGGATGTGATTCCTTCGTAAGAACACTGATCAATTCGGCTGCATGATCTACATGGACCAAGGGGAGCCAATGAGATTTTCCTCCGGGGACAAGTCCCATAAGCTTGCGCGCTGTAGAACCTACGAGAATGCCTAGTCCACCAGTTTGGGGCGTATCCCCAGACTCTGAGTCACCAATGACAACGCTCAAATGGACAACCGAAAGCGGAAATCCTTCCTTGTGTGCTCCTTGACGGATACGCAAATCAGCCAAAAATTTCATCCGTTCATATGGAGGTGCCTGTTCCAAATGATCGATGACGGGCTCGGGAGTAATCCAGTTATGATCATTAAAAGGGCTTTTGTACCCAACCAAATGGATAAAATGTCGTACCCTTTGCTCGTATGAATATGTGTAGCCAACGTTATCATTTCTTCTGCCGCTTGTAGAAAAGCTGCTCTCGCATCCTCCTCTCCCAGCAGAATATCCATCGGACCTCCTGCGTGAATTACCACATCTGCTGTCTCCACGAGTTGCCTGTCAACAGGATTTAATCCTAGAGCAGGTATACTCAAATCGCCAATAACCGGTGTTAATTTCCCGATATGCCATGCTGTCTCCAAATCCATTTGCCTGCATATTTGTTCCCACTTTTGCTGCGAACGAACCAGGACGGTAATAGTGTGTTCCTCCTTGGAAAGTTGCCGTAACGTATGCATGCCGATAAATCCTGTGCCGCCCGTGATAAAGATATGTGTCATATACGAAACCTGCCTTTTTTATTTTTTAGTACTTCATAGTACTAATAAAGATTAAAAAAAATCACTTTAGCAGAAGTGCTAAAGTAAATTTTAAATTTTCAAGTATGCTCGGGTCCTGGCTTGCATGCTGCAGAAAGAGCGCACCTTCAATGGCCGAGACGATGAATTGGGCCGTCGACCTCGCAGGAAGTTCAGCCTGAATCTCTAATCTCTCCCTTCCCTCGTTCAGCAATATTTCTACGGTAGTGATCTGGCTTTGGAAGAACTGGCTTATTTTATTCCGAAACAAGGCGCTATCTTGAGGCATTTGCGTATAAAGAGTAATAAAGGGACAGCCTCCCAAATAATCTGTCTCTTGCTCTGTCAGCAATTGAAGAAGGATTTCAAAACGTTCCTGAACGGACTGATCCTTACGCGAAACAACTTCATAAATCATCTCATTATACGTTTGAATCAGTTGATCCAGAATGGCTGAAAGTAGCTCTTCTTTACTTTTAAAATAATAGTAAATGTTCGTTTTGGACACATTGCTCACAGCCACAATTTCATCCATACTTGTTGCATGATATCCTTGGGTAAGAAACAATGAAGTAGCGATGCGCAGAACAACATCCCGATTAGTGATTTTATTTTTTTTCATCATATTTAGCACTATACAGTACTAAAAAAGACTTGTCAACCTTCGTTGGAACATGTCTGCTCCAAAATATTACTTTTCAGTCAGAACCCGGTCACCTCTGCTCGCAGGCTGAGAAATAACCAAAAATTCAACATCCTGATTCGTTTCATTAAACATTTGATGAGGCACCATAGGAGGAACCTCACACCCTTCCTGAGATCCTAATTGGATTCGTTCACCATCCACTTCAAGTACCGCTGTACCTGATAAAATAAAGAAAAATTGGCGCGCATGATGATGATAATGTCTGGCCTCTTGTGTATTTCCGGGCATCCGCTCATGAATAATGCTCAAATCATTATTTTTCACCAAGCGCCAACCATCACATTGATCTCCCCATATATAATGTTCAGCATTATTTTTACTAATTTTCATTATTGAACTCCTCCTTTTGCAATTACAGTTTATTTTAAATATAAATTCATAGAGCTACAATCTTAATTATAAAACGGCGAGACAAATGAAAAAAACACTCCGATTTAGTCAGACTGTTTTTTTTATATATCCGCCTCGATAATTTCCTCCAACTTAATCCAGCTAAAATCCTCTTCCCCACGGGACAGCTTCACTTCTCGCCGACTTGTATTAATTACCGTGACCAGTCCACGCAGCTCCTCATCATCAAACGGATTGAACACTTTTAGCGTAATAGGCTTACGTTCGTTATAGGATACGATGATGGCCTGTTCAATCTGCTGCATTTCCTGATCGTCCAGTGCTGGCTTGCCGCGCCTTCCTTGCTCCTTCATTAGTCTTAAATATGCCTCCCGATGCTCAGGCAAAATCATGCGCGAGCTTTCCCATATGCCATTTCCTTCAAGCTTTTTCCCCATCGTAAGCCCCTCCTATGCTGTTCTGGTTACCGGATGCCATGCCAATACATGATCTAATCGAAAAACACGTGGCTGGCCTGTCTGTAAACAGGTGGCTCGTATCAAGCCATTCTGCACACGATGCACCTCGATACGCCGATGAGACAGTTTGCCCTTCCGATCCAAATACACGATTTCCACGATCTGCCCCACGTATTTTTCCAACATGATCCTTCACTCCTTATCAGAACGTTTGTTTGTATTATATGCGAACATGCGTTTGATTATCAATGTAAAAAAATCCCCTGAGGGATTTGACTCTCTCAAGGGAATTAAAATTCATAGGTGGATAGCTTAATATCTTCTTTATTCAAATCTTTCAGCGGATAGACAGGGCCATTCCAATAAGTCAGAATATCAAGCGGCTCATTAGTACCATGTTCTTTTAAAGAAAGAGATAATTCAAGTAATAAATGTGGAAGTTGATAAGAGCTTGTTAAAAACTGATATTCCTCTGGACTTTCACAGTCTTCTGCTCGATAGAATACAAAGTATCCCTCGGTATGATCCCCAATGAGTACAATGTAGCGAGCAAGAAACATAATTTCGCCATTGGCAAAAGGAATGGAATATGTCGAAGCAGAGATCAAATCAGTCTCTAATCCCTCAATACGAAGGGTAAGTTCATTGTTAAGAGCATCCATTCTTTCTCTTTGTTCGCTTACGAGGTGTTCATAATTTACAGGGACAAGCCCTCCATTCTTGATCGTAGCGATCAGTTCGTCTATAAATACTTTTTGAGACAACACTCGATTGCTCATCCTATTCATCTCCATATTCGTGAAAATAAGCATGGAATTCTCGCTTTAACATGTTCAATATTTATGTATTAAAAATCTTGATTCATTAACTCCCTAGCATTTTTGTGACTGCATTCACGACCCTTTCCATCTCAAATGGTTTAACAATAAAGTCTTTTGCACCTGCCTGAAATGCTTTTATAATCGCTTCCTGCTGCCCCAAAGCAGAACACATCAAAATGTTGGCTTGGGGATCAAGCTCTACAATCTTTTTAACAGCCTCAAGTCCGTCCATCTTAGGCATATTAATATCCATGGTGATTAAATCGGGACGAAAGTGTGCGTATTTCAAAACAGCATCATACCCATTTTCTGCTTCCGCGATAACAGCGTGACCTAAATCCAAAAGAATATCCTTAAGCACAGAACGCATAAATAAAGAGTCATCCACTACTATAACTGTTGCCAAATTAACCTCTCCAATCCGTTGTCAAATGATATGCACGCCCAAACTTCAATATCGGTGAATAAACTGATAATATTAATAGAAAGAATCTGTAAAAATAAAAACGCTACCAATGAATTATAAAAGAAATTTGAAACTAGCTACTACAGAATTAGTTTTCAAAAAAACGTTTCACAATGACGTAAATCATTTCTGAAAAGCAAATTACAAAGGACTATATAGCTACTGTATCTAGAGAACTAGCCAAAAAAGCACATTTTTCTTAGATAGTTATAAAAAAACTGACGCCGGTATCCTTCCGACGTCAGTTTATAAACTTATTCGTTTTAAGAATTTCTTATTCATTCAGAGCTTTTTTCAAAGCCTCCAGATTGTTTTTCATCACACCAAGGTAATCCAGGTTCTTCTGTTTGTCCTCATCCGTCAATCCTTCGAGCGGATTCAGTACATCAGTTTTTGAACCGATTTCAGTAGCTACGGTCTCAGCGACCTTCGGATCAACAAGAGTTTCGAAGAAAATCGTTTTAACATTATTTTCTTTAGCGAATTTGATAATACCCGCCAACTTGTCTGGTGTAGGCTCTTGCTCTGGAGAAAGTCCGGCAATCGGCACTTGAGTCAAACCGTATTGCTTAGCCAAATAGCTAAAAGCAGCATGCTGTGTAATAAAGTCTTTACGTTTTACATCCTTCAGACCTGTTTTGAACTCGGTATCCAGCTCTTTCAGCTTGGCGATATAAGCATCAGCATTTTTCTCATAGTCCGCTTTGTTTGCAGGATCGGCTTTTACAAGTCCTGCTTCTATAGCTTCTACTTCTTTTTGAGCTAAGACTGGGTCAAGCCATACATGGGGATCCAGCACATGATCGTGATCATGGCCTTCCTCTGCGTGCGCTTCTTCTCCTTCTTCCTCAGCCGTGCCTTCCATCAGGTTTAACCCTTTGCTCGCTTCAACTACAACACGCTTATCATTGGACGCGCTGCTCAAAGCCTGTTCTGCCCAACCTTCGACGATACCGTTATAAACAAACACGTCAGCATCCTTAACCTGTGCCATATCTTTGGCGCTCGGTTCCCAGTCATGCGGCTCAGCACCAGCAGGAATCAACGCGGTTACGTTAGCATGGTCTCCAGCAACCTGCTTGGTAAATTCATACATCGGATAAAAAGTGGTAACCACATTCAGCTTCTTACCACTGTCTGCTGTTTGCGCCGCATTCGGCTCGGTTTGGGAAGCATTTGTAGCTGCATTATCAGATTTGGCTCCGCAGCCAGACAAAATAAGTGCTAGTCCCGCAGACATGACAAATGATTTTTTGAACCATGTATTCATATTCATTACTCCTTTATGCGTTAGATATTTAGTCATTCTCACTGTAATTACACTCACTGGCCTGTCGCATTCTTTCGCCGGGAAGCCTGTTGCTTGCCCAGCTTGCGGACCAGCTTTTGAATACCAGCTCCTACAATCAGGAATAATAACAGCACCATGGCAATCGTCCCCCCTGGGGGTGTACTGAGTTCATACGATGCCGTTAAACCCATAAATACGCCGATCAACGCAGTGACCATAGATATCCAGATGGCTGCCGCGAAGCTCGGTGCAATTCGAATCGCCAGCGCCGCAGGGAGCACGATGAGTGAGGAGACAAGCAGCACACCGACAATCGGCATTGCAGCAGCTACAATCATCCCTGTTAAAATACTAAATGCAAATGAAATGGACTTGACAGGAAGACCATTAGTCTTCGCCGTTTCTTCATCAAAGGTAATCTGATACAAAGGGCGCCGAAACACGAAAAAGAAAATACCTCCGATGACAGCCACAACGATCATCAACATCAGCTCTGTCTGATTGACCGCTACGACCGAACCGAACAAATAAGCGGAAAACCCTTTGTTGATGCTCTGATTCAGATTCATTAAAATAACGGCCGTCGAGAGGCCACCTACCATAATAATAGCCACAGATATCTCACTATATGTTTTATAAGACCTGCGGACGTATTCAACGATAATCGCGCCGATTACGGCAACAATAAATCCGGTTATCGTCGGGTTAATGCCTAAATAGGCACCTGCTGCCACCCCTGCCAGCGATACATGCGATAGCATGTCCGCCATGAGAGCCTGACGCCGTAGCATCAGGTATACTCCAAGCACCGAGGCCAGCAGTGCAATTACCCCACCGGCACAAAATGCCCGCTGCATGAAGTCGTAGTGCAGCATTTCCATCCGCCATCTTCCTTCCTCTCAAGCTCAATAATTCGATCCAGATAATGTTGCACTTCCGATAGTCCATGGGTCACCATGACCACGGTTCTTCCATATTCCTTAACCTGCTGATTCATCAGATCGTAGAAATGATGGCGGCTTTCCTGATCCATTCCGGTTGTGGGCTCATCCAAAATGAGCAAATCCGATTCCTGAGCGAGCGCTCTTGCCACACAAATACGTTGCTTCTGTCCACCGGACAATTCGCCGATTTTACGGTGACGCAAATCCCACATCCCTACCTGACGCAGCGCCTGCTCAGTCAGATCATGATCCTCAGACCGCATACGACGTAACCAAGAGCCATGAGTATATCTTCCTGAACGAACAAATTCCAAAATGGTACTTGGAAATCCGCCATTGAAGGCAGCAATCTGTTGGGATACAAAGCCGACAACAAGCTTTTTGCCTTCACCTGTACGGCTAGACATGAACACCTTGCCCTTCCAAGGCTGAAGCAAGCCGAGCAACAGTTTGAGCATGGTTGATTTGGAAGCACCATTCGGTCCGGTAATAGCCACAAATTCTCCCGAAAAAATTTCAACATTGGCATCCACCAAGTTAGGAACATCTCCGTAGCCAAATGTGACCTGTTCCAATGAGGCCAATAACATGACGCAAATCTCCTTTTCCTTTAAAAAGCCTGGAGCCATCTGAGCGATCATCATTTGCGCAGATTCTCCAGGTCGTTTATGATCATTAAACCATCTACCGTAATTATTACGATTTGGTAATAAAAAAATAAGCGTTTGATAAACGTAACCTTTACGCATTAGCAAGTTTAACAGTTTAGGCAAGGTTCGTCAACGTTTTGGCAACTCTTTTGTTTGTTTACTTCACCTTGTCCGGGTATAAGCCTGCCGCCAAGGTTTTCAACGCGATCGGAGCGCGCACGCCTTCAGCCGCTGCGGATAATGGCAGCACTATAAACCGTTTGTTTTTGATCGCTTCCACACCAGCCAGCGCAGGCTTGCTCAGGAGCAGCTTCTCTTTATCCGCCAGTGAAGTATCACCATAGTCGAGGATGACGATCACATCAGGGTTACGGTTCACAACCTCTTCCCAGCTTACCTCGGTAAAACTTTTGTCGATATCATCAAAAATATTTTTCGCCTTCACACTTTCAATCAAAGACGTTAGGTAATTGTTGGCAGCCGTAAAGGGCTTGTCTTCTCCGCTGTCATAGACAAACACCTTGGGTGCCTGTTCAACAACACCAATTTGAGTCTGAATAGACTGCACTTGTTCACGAATGTCATTTACCAGCTTTTCTGCACGCTCCTCAATCCTGAAAATACGCCCAATATTTAGTATATCCTGATACACATCTTCTAACGTGGGACCCGGTTTATTGGAGGACTCTTGTACATAGGTCAGCACCCCTTGTTTGGCTAGCTCCTCACGGGAACCCAGATTTTTATCATTAAAGGCACTCTTCCAGCCGGCATAGGCAAAATCCGGTGCAGCGGCCATAAACACCTCTTTGGACGGATATTGTTCGGCCAGTACCGGGATTTTGTCATATTGAGCCTTATATTTTGGCAAAATCTGATCATCTAAATACGCAGTTCCTACCATAGAGGATTCTAGTCCAAGAGCTAGCATAACCTCAGTCGCGTGCTGGTTCAATGTAACCGCGCGTTTGGGCGCCTCGGGAAATGCCATTTTAACGCCCATGTTCTCAAGCTCTACCGACGTCTTATTGGTTGCCGATTGCAATGCGGCAGGTTGCTGCCCGTTTGCCAATGGATCGCTTGTTTGAGCCGTGTTTCCTGCTGCGCAGGCTGATAACAACAGCATCATCGCCAAAGCGAGCATAACCAGCGGTAACGCGGGCTTGCTATATTTTTTCATATGTACCGTCTCCTCTTTTATTTGTAGTTTACTTACCTCATCGTATCACCTTTTCTGTTGACGTTATGGATAGCCTCCTCTCCTGAGAGAATCCGGTAAAAAGGTAATATTCGGCTTCCCGGTTTTTGGATGAATGCAGATTTCTGTCTCCACCCCGAATACACTCCATAGCAGGTCTGGCTGAAGCACATCCTCCGTTATGCCAGAGGCTACCACTTTGCCTTCTTTTAATACATACATTCGATCACAATAAAATGCCGCCAAATTCAAATCATGTAGTGCAGCTAGCGTAGTTATCCGAAGTGTTTTGACCAAATCCAAAATTTGCAGCTGATACCGGATGTCCAGATGATTTGTTGGCTCATCCAAAACAAGAAATTTCGCCTGCCCGGCCAAAGCTCTGGCGATCAATACCCGTTGCTTTTCGCCGCCGGACAAGGTGGCAAAGCCCTGATCCGCCTGAGCATTCATGCCTACCCGCTCCAGCGCCTGCTCGACCAGTTCATGATCGACGACAGTATCTGCTTCCAGCAGTTTCTTATGCGGATGGCGACCCATCAGGACGATGTCCCGTACTGAAAAATCAAACGTTTGCGGCGCATCCTGACTCACCACTGCCATTTGTCGGGCCGTCTCTTTATACTTCATCCGCAGCATATCCTGGCCATCCAACGTAACCACACCACTGTCAGGCTTTAGCACACGATACATATTTTTGAGCAACGTCGATTTCCCGCTGCCATTCGGACCGATCAATCCGACCAGCTCCCCTGCTTTTACCTGGAGACAGATGCCGTCGATCAGTCGTTTATTGTGAATACTGAAGGTCACGCATTCGACTTCTATAATCATTTTTCGCCTCCAAACGAGTAGGAACTACGACGCAGCAGCCACACAAAAAAGGGTCCTCCGCACACAGCCGTCACAATACCAATCGGTAGCTCCTGTGGAGCCAGCACGAGCCGGGCACATACATCAGCCCACACGACAAAAATAGCTCCCGCCAACAGACTGACGGGCAGTACACGCCGATGATCTGATCCCACTATCAGCCTAACGATGTGCGGAATCATAAGCCCGACAAAGCCAATCGAGCCACTAACTGATACGACTGCCCCGGTTAAAAGAGACGCCACGATAACCAGTAATACGCGGAACGCCTGTACGTTCACACCGAGCGTTACTGCGGTCTCCTCACCTGTTAGCAAAGCATTCAGCGACCGGTATCGGGTCAGGAGCACAGCTGTTCCAACGGCTACAATGAGGCTTGGAATAAAAAGCGTGTCCCATTGAGCACCTGCCAGACTTCCCATCATCCAATACATCGCGTCACGAATGCCTTTTTCATTCGGGGCCATCGTCACGATAAAGCTAGTCACAGCCGACAGCATCATAGACACCGCCACCCCTGCCAGCAATAAGCGGGTCGTCGATATGCTCCCAGCCACACGGGCTAACGCGAACACCATAAGCATTGCAGTTAACGAACCTATAAAAGCAGATAAAGGCAGCGCAAGTCGTCCTAAAAATCCGAAAGCTCCGAACACAATCACCAACGTGGCTGTTACCGAAGCCCCAGACGAGACTCCTAAAATATAGGGGTCCGCTAACGAATTACGAATTAATGCCTGTATAGTCGCCCCTGTAACAGCAAGTCCTGCTCCTACGACAACCCCTAGCAGCACGCGTGGAAAGCGGATTTCCCAAACGATATATTGCTCAGGCTTGGTCCATGTCACGGGTATCCACTGGTCCAGCCAGGGAAGATGGGACAGTGCAATTCGCCATATCGTCCCTGGTGCGACAGCTACAGGACCCAGCATGACCGCGAGTGTGACGGAAAGTAACAGCCCAGCAGTTAGCAGCAGAATTGTTGTAAATCCCCAAGTAGGCTTGCCAGCTAGGTGTGCGCGAGAATTATGTTGTGATGGATTAGGTCTTGATGGATTAAGGTTGCTCGTTCTCGAAGTCATGAACTACTCAATGGCTTTTCGGCCGCTTCCAGCTTTCTCAATTGTTCCTCGACCTCGGAAGCAGAGAAATTCTCACCCATGACAACCGCTACATCGTTCACCGGCTTTTGCGGGCGGATCGGAATGATCTCCAACTCCCGATAGGCAAATTGAAACATCATCTGACCCTCTGATTCCAGAAACCGCACAATTCCTTTGGCACGGTAAATTTCAGCTGGCAAACTACGGAACAACTGTTCAAACTCGGAGCGTGGCACAGGTTGTCCAAAGAAATGCGTGTGAACCACTACATGGTCGTAGGAATGATAATGCTCCCCATGTTCGTGGTCATGGGCGTGGTCATGGGCGTGGTCATGGTGATCATGAGACTGATGGTCTGTATGGTCATCATGATCATACGTGTGCAGATGATTTGCCGAATGAGGATGTTCACTCTCAATATCGACTGTGGATTCCTTTTGCTGCGAAACGTCCATACGCCCCTCTCCTTGAGTGGAGAAAAAGGTACTCGCGTCCACGTCACTTCGTTGCGTGCTTACAGTCAAAGCATATGGATTTAACTCTTTTATGAGGGCCTGTACTTTCTGTAACTCGCCCGCAGCCAATAAATCAGTCTTGTTAATAATCAGTTTGGAAGCGCACCGAAGCTGATCCTGCATCAAACGAAGCGACTTGCTTCTCTCGTTCCCCGTGACAAAATCCAGAAATTGACGCGCATCTATGACCGTGATAACGGATTGTAAAATCATAGAAGAATAGATGGAGGCGTCTGTCACTGCATCTACAATTTCCATCGGGTTAGCCACTCCGGTACATTCTACAATAATCACGTCCGGCTTATATTCTTCAGCAAGATTCATGAGCTCGACGCCCAAATCCCCGCGAATGGTACAGCATATACAGCCACTGAGCATTTCCTTCATGGGTGCTTGGCCATTCACCAAACTGCCGTCCAGATTAACATCACCCAACTCATTCATCAAAATGGCTGGCTTGAGCCCCTCCTCCTTGTAGTAAGCCAGCGCATGCTGAAGAAGAGTGGTTTTACCGCTACCCAAAAAACCGGATAAAACAACTATCGGTATCATATAACCCCTCCTTGTCTTTACAACATTTAATATGGATCGTACCGTAAAAGTTTCCTTCTTGCAATCATTTATCGGAATTTAATCGTAATAATTACTAATAACAAACATAAATATATATGACCACTCTTTGAATTGTCAATATAGGAGGTGAGACAAGCACAATCCAGCGGGCATGATTGTCCCTCTACAGACATAGGATGTAGATAAGAACCCTTATTCCCAAGGAGACGTGGAATGAAAAACAGTACGCTGTTGAAGATGCTGCCTTTTATGATTCCGTTTGCCTTTCTCATCCCTGTACTTGTTACGCTATCTCCCCAGTGGCTTCGTTTGTTAGATATGGGCCAGCTGCAACCGTTAAAAACGGTATTTATGGGTATTTTTCTGGAAGCTGTTCCGTTTCTCCTTATCGGCGTGCTCGTTTCATCTCTTTTGCAGTGGCTTGTACCGGAGACATGGATTCGCAAAATAGCGCCTGCGCATCCTGTACCGGGTGTCCTGCTGGCCTCCTTACTAGGTATGCTGTTTCCCATCTGTGAATGCGGCATGATCCCTGTCGTTCGCCAATTAATGCTCAAGGGAATGCCTGCTTATATGGGTATCACTTTTATTTTAAGCGGGCCCATTATCAATCCCGTGGTACTGGCTGCGACGATGATGGCTTTCCCTTCCCATCCCGAGGTCACTGCCGTTCGAATGGGTTTGGCTTTTGCCGTTTCCGCAATCATTGGGCTGATCGTGTATGCCTTTGTGCGAGTGCATCCGCTCAAACGGTCGTTGCTCTCTTTTAACCAGCAAAAGCAGAACAATCAGACTCATCGGCATAGTCGCACATGGCGGGGATTTTTTGTACATGCTGGTGACGAGTTTTTGGACATGAGTAGATATCTCATTATCGGCGCATTATTAACAGCCTGTATCCAAAGCTTCATCCCACGCGATGAAATGCTTTCGTTAAGCGAAGGAACGGTCGGAGCGTACGCCTTTATGATGGGTTTTGCCTATATACTGTCGCTGTGTTCCACCTCCGATGCCTTTGTAGCCACTGCTTTTTCACATACCTTTACACTGGGCCCGCTGGCAGCCTTTCTTGTACTCGGTCCGATGCTAGACTTCAAAGGCACGCTCATGCTGCTCAGCACCTTCCGCACCAAATTTGTCGCCATCTTGGGCTTGCTCATTGTTTCACTCGTCCTAGTGGGTTCTATAGCTGCAGAATGGTTATTGGGGAGGTGAATACAAACGTGAATTCAACCTTTAGCATCCGCTGGCAATACGGCATGCGCTCCTTGCTCCTGATCGGATTGGCTGTGTACATTATCTCATTAAACCGTACGAATGCACTTCATTACTACTTGGCACCCCATATGCAAAAGTTGCTCCTACTCTGTCCTGTACCACTCTTGTTCATCGCATTGGCGATGGCATGGCACGGAATCATCGGGGAGCGGGACGGTGAGGATGTATGTGATTGTGAGCATCCGTTGCCGCAAAGCTGGTTCAAAAAAACACTCGTATATGGAATGCTGCTCATCCCGCTCCTGTTCGGTTCTCTGCTGCCCAATCAGGCACTTGGTAGTGATATGGCCGCCAAAAAAGGCATGTCCTTCACGTATCCCAACCCGGATATCCGACGAAAAACAGATATACAGACCACGAAAGCATCCACCACCTCCCGTTTTTCAACTGCATCTTCTGTCCCAACTTCACCCCCTCCAGAGGGAAAATGGAGTCAGGAAACGCTGGATAAGCTGTTCGTTCCGCCTGATAAGTACAATGTAGAATTCGCTGAGCTGGCGAAACGCCTATATCAGCAACCTATCATACAGATCAAGCCGGAGATTTTTTCCGAAACTATTGGAGCTATTGAATTATATAAACAAGCTTTTGAAGGAAAAAAAGTACAGGTGACTGGCTTCGTCTATAAAGATGACAACCTGCCGGGTAAAGGCCTATTTGCAGTAGGAAGATTCCTCGTCATGTGTTGTACTGCCGATGCCATGCCCTTCGGGATCATCGTCCAATCCCAGAAAGCCCCGTCCTTTGACAAGGATACCTGGGTGACCATTGAAGGAACACTGCATGCCACACAAAAGGGCAACGCTCCGGTACTTGAAATTCGATCCGAAAAAATAACCGCTGTCGAGCAGCCAGAATCCCCTTATGTCTATACCGAAGCAGACTCGGTAGCTACCTTTGATCGCCTGAACACAGCACAATAAACCCGCCAAGGAGGAAAAATGATGAACAAAGTTCCTGTTATTTTAATCAGTGGTTTTCTTGGAAGCGGCAAAACAACACTGCTTTTGCGCCTGTTAGCCCATACCCGCCAAATTCCCCTTCGTGCTGCTGTTTTAATGAACGAAATGGGTGAATATGATGTAGACAGCGCTATAATTTCAGAGGAAATGCCTGACGTAACCGTAGAAGGATTGCTAGAAGGCTGCATTTGTTGCAGCAAAAGAAATGAGCTGGCAGGGGCTCTGCATACCCTGCTCAGCCAGAAGCCAGATCTGATCTTCATGGAAACCACCGGGGTAGCCAACCCCGAACAAGTACTGGAGGAGCTGCGCTCCCCTCAACTGGCAGATCGGCTTTATCTGGTTCACAGCATCAGTGTTGTGGATGCTGAGCTGTTCCATGAATACAATAGCCGCTTTACGGCTGATAAAGAACTGGTTCGCACCCTGCACGGACAGCTGCGCACCGCAGACTTTATTGTGGTGAACAAGACGGATGCAGCAAGCAGCCGTGAAGTGACGAAGGTCGTCAAGAGCATCCGCAAGCTCAACGATACGGCCAAGCTGCAAACTACTGAATATAGCCGGGTTGACCTTGAACCACTACTAGAGCCTGTTCTGGCCTCCGCATCCGTTGCCGCGAAACCTGTACAAACACTTCAACCAGCACCTGCACAAGTCCAGTCCACCGATGCAGGTGTACCGTCCGTTTCCGTTCCCGTCAAAAGTATCAGAAGCACCAGTAGTGTCTCCCGAAGTACGGCTTTCAAAGTTATTTCGGCACACAGTCATGACCACGATCCTAAGCAGCCTCATTCGTTCTCCCGTCTGGAGAGCTTAACGCTGCATCAATATTCTCCTCAGCCACTCGAAAAACAACGATTAGAAAACTTTCTAACCGGGTTAGGTTCCTCGCTGCTTCGAGCGAAAGGTTATTGCGTGCTTCCTCAGGAAGGTACAATGCTTTTGCAATTTTCAGGAAATCACTTGGAGTGGCAGCCTACTGCACTTCCCGTGAGTCAGGGGTATGTCACGCTCATTGGGGAGCAACTGGACAAAGCATCCATTGCCGACCAATGGGAACAGTGCTTCACTTCGCTATAAATAACAGGTCTGGATTAAGACAAAAAAACCTCCTGCAGATGCAGGAGGTTTTTTAAAAAGCGATGTTCACGGATTATTGACATAATCCATGAACATAACGCTCGACTGTTCTTACTTAAGGTTATATTTTTTGTTAAAGCGATCCACACGGCCACCGATATCCACGTTTCTTTGTTTACCAGTAAAGAACGGGTGGGAAGCAGAGCTAGTATCTACACGGATAACTGGGTATGTGTTGCCATCTTCCCATTCCATTGTTTCTTGCGAATATTTAGTGGATGCACTCAGAAAAGTAAATCCACAGCTAGGGTCCAAAAAGATAACTTTGTTCAATGTTGGATGAATATCTTTTTTCATTAGTTTCACCTAATCTTTCATATAGTTTTAGTTTCAAACTCAAACGTACTGGCGCAATACTCCATCAGTTGGCAAAAGGAACGGTTATGTCCCAGAAAAAAAGACGACAGATCATAACGGTTGCGCTCAAGCTCGTAAACGACTAACAAACGATGCCGCATATATCGCATCGCCCATTGCACGAACGCTCCGGATCTTTCGTCAGCCTTCATCGTTATATAAGCATATAGTGAATGGTCCTCCGGCTCGTCCCAAATGCTGACACCAGCACAGGAGAACTCGGTAGCCACGTGCTTTCGATTCAAAAGGCAAAGCGTGCCCTATAGCTCGGCATCTATCATACAGCCTTGAAAAAAAGCCGTTTTCTTAGGTGCAAGCTTTAACTTTGGACGCTCTGTCCACTGGACTAATTCAAGTTTTCGCCGGTTCCATAACGCAGGCTTTTGCAAACTTAACACGATTTCTTCATCGTTAACTGGAGTTATCTAGTTTCACGGTGGATCGTGTACTTTTTCAGACGCGGAGAGTATTTTTTCATTTCAAGACGGTCCGGATGATTTCTTTTGTTCTTGGTTGTTGTATAGTTGCGATCACCGGATTCGGTGCATGCCAAGGTAACAATTACGCGCATTTCTCTTCCTCCTTAATTGGAATACATGGTATACAATTACAATAGTAATTTTTACGATTAGTTCTATTCTATAATTCATGCTCCACTTTGTCAACCTTAGAGTCACGGTTTGTCGCTTCTTCTACCGTATTCCAGCGATTACGGTACTGTGCAAGCTTCGGATGAAGTTCCTGGGGTTCGCTCGAAAGCACCAATCTGACATTTCTAATCCATTCTCCGAACGATGCATAGGAAGCGCACAAATTTGCAGTTTCAGGACTCATGTACAAAAAAAGTGGGGGCGTATACTTTTCCGCCAAAAAACGGATGGCTGCTTCAATCGGCGTATATTTTTTACGCTTACCTTCCCAGCTCTCAATCACAACAGCACTCACAGCCTGCTCCCGCTGCCACTCTCCCAGCTCGTTCACCCGCTTGTAATACGAACGTACCGGCTGCTTCCACATTCTTCTGACGGTTTCTTCATGTAGCGGATACAGCACCAGCTTTGTAAAAGATAATGCAGTCCCCGTTTCGGCAAAAAGCTCCAGCTCTCTGGCTGTAATCTGCTCGAATGTATCATAGTAGACCATGGTCCCTTTATGCGTCTCGATCGGTGGCTCATAACCATAGGGTACATATTGAAGGTTTCTTGTCATACCGGACACTCCGTCCTTCCATAAATGAACTTTTCCTTCTATATTATACCCTTGTTTTGGCATGAGTTTGCATTAAATGTTTATCCTTGTTCAACAGCAGGCGTATTACGGCGTGAACCCCTTCGGAATTGCAGCGCATAAAGTCCCATCGTCACAAGCGCAATCAGCGCGAGCACCGTAAATATATTACTAAAGTTGAACACCTGCACATTAGATACGACAGGATTCAGATGAAAGGACGACGAACTATCCAGCGTTTTGCCCAAAATACTTGTCGTAATCGCCCCGGCAATGAAATTCAGCAGAGATAGCAGCCCCATTCCAACACCAATCTGGTCTTTCGACAAGGTACGAGAAATCGTGTTGGACATGGCAATTTGCATGAAGGTCTGACCTACGTTTCCGAAAATAAGCAAAAATAAAATCAGGTACGGAGACGCACCCACAAACGTAGACAAGCTGATAAAACAGATAAACAAAAGCGACACAGCTGTATAGACGAGAAACGAATTTCCTTTGCTATCCGCCAAACGCCCCCCTCTTTTACCCAATAGAGCCGAAGCAATAGCAGCCGGAAACATAACCAGTCCAATTATGGCCGGCGTAAGCTGATTGAGACTGTTCAGAAACTGCGGTGCCAAATACGGCAATCCAAAGCTAATCCCTGTCCCTAAAAAAGCGATAAGGAGCCCATATGAATATTGCTTGTTACGGAACAGCTTCGGCTGGATGAATGGATCATGCGCAGTGTTAATGCGCCATATAAACAGTGCAAATAACACCATACCGACCAGAAAAAACATCATATTGGTTTGCGAAATGGAAAGTAATAAGAAGGCTACTGTTCCCCCCAGCAATAATCCACCAAGAAAATCGAACTTCTGATCCTCTCCACGCTGATCGTCCAAATATTTACGAAAGAACGGCAATGCGATCAGTGGCAGCATGGAAATGACGAACAAAAAACGCCAGCTTGCAAAGCCTGTGATCAAACCGGAAATAATCGGAGCCAGTGCAGTACCTAACGCCAAGCCGATTGCTGTGACGCCCAAAGCACGTCCTCTTTTTTCAGCCGAGAAATAACGGACGGGGACGATCATAGCAGTTGCCGGAATAACAGCAGCCCCTGCAGCCTGAAGCAAACGAGCTACAATGAGCATCCAAAATTGATTGGCCAACAGTCCAATAAGCGAACCCAGTGCAAAAAAGATAATACCAAACGTCAGCAAATCCTTAAGACGATATTTATCTGCCAATTTGCCGTAGGTCACCGAGCCAACCGCATACACGATCATATAGCCAGTCAGCAACCAACTTACATCGGAAGCACTAATATGAAACTCCTCTCGAATCACAGGCATAACCACATTAAACATAAAAGCATTCATCACTGAAAAAACAAGTGTGAAAGCTAGCACACGCATAAGCTTATCCGCATTCGGATAAGTTTGTTCATTTATCATTTGGTTGTCTCCCTCTCCTGTAAACCTCTTATCTAAGATCGTAATTTACTGCTTTTGAATATCCCTATCCGGGTAAAATCTCTATATATTCGCTCAAGCGCGGGCGTCCGCAGGGTGATAGTCGCGAAGAATTTTTTTAAGCAGGCCGCGCAGCGTCTCCGATTCTCCGACAGATAACGTTCCACCTACCGAGTTTTTAATTGCCTCAATAGTACGTTCAGCTACCTTGTGAATCTTCAAGCCTTCCTCCGTTAAATAGATTTGCTTCATTCGTGCATCTTCCGGGTGACTTTTGCGTACTGCCCAGTTTTTCTTAACGATCCCGTTAACCAGGCTAGTAACGCTTGATTTATCAATAAGCAACAGCTTTTCCAAATCCGTATTGGTGACTCCAGGCGACATCGCCAGTATATAGAGCGTCTGCGATTGTGGGGAAGTGAGCCCCAAAGGGCGCAGTGCTGTTTCAATTTCGCGCCGGACGGTAGTGAAAATCCATTTAATTAAATACATCGTGCTCTCTTCCTCCCAAGGAAGACAAACGGGATACACCTCGCTTCCCATCTCACTACGAACCTCCATATCTATCTAATTTTAATAGTTTGAATTCCAACTAATTTTAATCAGCTGTCTACTTGGTGTCAATACTTCCGTAACATGATGCTTTATTAGATAGGGTTAATTTTAAATTATAAATTCATCCTTTATGGAAATATAGGCATAATAAAAGACGAGTCCTTGAAGGAAACCCGTCTTTTACTTATTCATCATTCATTTCTGTTTTATAGTTGCTTAGTCCGTAGTTTTCACTTGAACTAGCGGATATTCTTCTCCATCAACAGTAACCGTGCTAGCATCATTCAGCTCCAACCGTTGCCAAAGGGTCAACAGCGTACGATAAGGATACTTCTTCAGATCATACTCCGATGGTGTGTCTGTGTCTGTTCCATTACGACTACCCTCAGTAGTAATCTCCGAAGTCGAACCTCCGTCCGTGTTGCCTGTCACTGCTCCAGACTGATCACCGCTTGTTCCACTGGGTTTACCCCCACGAGCTGTGGAACCACTGTCTCTGGATTGTCCATCTGCTGTCGTGCTTTTTGTAGTGACGCTCCCAGTGTTTACGTCACCGGATGGATCATTGTTCGCTTTACTGGCTGCTTCCTTGTCGTTCTGTTCAGCAAGCGTAAAATTTTCGTATAAGTGCTCCTGCTGATCCGCCCCGACAATGACGAGCTTCTTTGGCTTAAATTCTGCCTGCTCTGTCGATGTCTGAAACGCAAACAACAGCTTGACCATTTTCGTAGTGGACTTGGTATTAGGCACATGTGTCACTATCGCCGTGGGCTCCTTTTTTACGGGCACTGTAGGCTCCACAGGCTGTTGTTGTACCGGCTTCGGAGCCGCAACAGGTGCAGGTGTGTCACCAGATCCGATCACCCCGGTTGCTTTCAGGCCGCCTAGCGTACCTGCAATGACAATCAGCACGATCCCGGAAATCACCCCACCTTTACGGAAACGACGAAGCGTTTTGACCAGAGGCGTATCTGTCTCACGCTTTGCTGCCAGATAGAAATTTTTAAAGACAGGCTTTGCAGGTTCAAAATATTGACGCCACAGCGTTTTTTTATGCAGTCCCTCTCGTCCTTCCTTTTGGAAGAATAGAAGTAGCGCACGTCTGTAGGATGGTTCGAAACCGCCGCGTGGAGTAGCAAACTCAGGGTGTTCCTCCGACCATCGGATAAAGCGGTACATCGTATCGTTATCCTTTGCCCATTTGCGAATCGAACTGACCAGGCGAGCGAAGTCCAATATTCCCTCTCCCGGCCCGTCAGAACGATAGAAAGCAGGCAACAGACGGGCAAAATGGCCTTCCGCAAGCTGCTGGGGCAGCCAGCCGTAAGCCCAATCCTGTACCTTTTCTACTTCGCCGGGCTCCAGACCGTCAAGCACCGACGGTTCCGGGTCCTCCGTGTTAAACCAATCATAAGCCGCAACTAATCGCACAGCTTGTCCCTTAAGAGGAGCAGGCAGCTTTCCAACCCACTGCACCAAATCGGGCCGTGTGAAAAAAGGAATCTGTACGACCTGGTCGGGTGATATTTCCTTTAGCTCTACTTCGGTAAGTAAATACCGATCCGACGCTTCCTGCAAGCGTTCTGTCAATCCAGATTGCTCCAGCGGGGACAGTTTGCCTACGGCAGAGCTGCTGTCCCATTGACGCAAGCGTTGGTGAATGGCCGCCACAGCCTCTACTGGTCTTCTTTCCGCACGCAGTCTGCCCATCAGTGCAGATTCTGCCAAAAGCTGAAAATCGGCATTCGCCGACACTTCGATATACCGACTGCCCCATTCGTGCACAACAGCCAGCAGCCCCTTGGCATCCGGTGTTCTTTTCATCTGACTGTCCATGTAGGGAATGAACAGCATTTTTGTAAGTGCCGGATTACCCAGCACTTTCGTAAAATATGCCTTGCCTAAGGATGGATTCTCTTCAATTGTATGATAAATATACGTGACTGCTTCCGTATTTCTGGCAGTATAAGCATTGTTTAGCGAACGGATTAAATATTCCACCAACCGATTTTCGCTGCTGCGTGCATGAACTTTATAATAGTCCTTGAAGCAATCGACCAGGCCTACATCTGGAATATATCCATCCTTCACCCGATCAAATTCATGATCAAAAAACGACAGAAACAGATCATTCAGCCTCATTTTACGTGGCAACGCATCGGATGGCGATAAATAATCAGTCAAGCTTCGCAACACAGTGATTCGTTGTTCGTTGTATAATGCCCGCTCTCCCTGCTCAATTCTGTACAACGTAATGAGCTCATGATAGCTGGATGGCGTCAAATCACGCCCGGCCTCCATACCTGTCAGCATTTGCTCGGCAAATTTGAAGAAATCGTCCGGCGTCTCACCATTCAACAACGTACGGACAATCCAGTCAAAATACGGCTGTCTCACCTGCTCTGCATCCACATTAAGTATTCGACTATGATTAGACAGGTCAAATACAAAGTCTTTTTCCACATTCCGATCACCGGGACGCAAACTAAAAGGCTCGACGAACATCAAGTGAATGCCTTTTCTGCTGTTCGGTTCCTGTGCATATGTAAGAAATCCGAGTCTGTTGCGAAATGCATAAGGCAGTGCTGCATATAACACACCAAGCAGTTGCTTGGCTGAAGATCCGACCGCTTCTACAGGAACATTCAGCGCTACATATACCTTTTTGCGACCCGCTGCGGACATCATGACTGCGTATAAAAGCTGTTTGAACACTTCTTCGCTCAGCTGCAATTGAGCCAGCACTGTAGACGGGTCAATAGCCGGAAATACACTTCCACCTGGTAGACGCTCCAATTCCGGCAAATCCGTTCCCTGCTCAATATCATAAGTATCAACAAAGGATGTGTTCAGCCACTGCTTATAGTCAGACGGGGATTCACCATGTCCGGCTGGAATCACATAGTTGTGCGTGAAAAGGGCGCTTCGCAGCCCAGTAAAATCCGCGGCCTTATAAATACTGCGGCCAAGTACTACATCCCCGGACTCCGTCCGTACCAGATGTATGGCTTCCGGATAGACACTTTCCTGTTTCTCGCCGCGCGCCGTCAAAGCAGCAGGCGCATCATATACACATAAGGGATGCAGCACCTTTTTAATAAAAGAAGCATCCAATCCTTTGGAATTAGCCACTGTATCGAAGCCTTCCGTAGAACGGAAAATACCACGCCGTTCCCGTGTGTACATCTGCTGTTGTATCAAATGAGAGGTAGCATAACTCACTGTGATTCTCTCCCCTCAATGTACTTCAACTTATAAAGCAGCCAAATGAATGGCTCATCCACACGGATCGGACTAACCAACCCTTGCAGCTTTTGCTCCACCGGATTGCTACCCAACGCGGAAACCGCGAAATAGGCCGTATCCGTAAAATATACATCCATCGTGCCCTTGAACGGTTTATCCACTTTTTCGATGAAGCGTCGAACTTCGCCATCAATGTTCGCAAACTCATCCAAATCCATATATTTGCGATGCTCCATCGGATTAAAAATATTGCTGTTCGTCTTGATGTATGTGCCTTCTTCATCTGCCAACGCAGTAAGCATATCACTTTTGGTCAGGACGACAGCGGTCGGAATGTCCGTTTTCCCTTTTTCCTGATAGGCGATAAAATCACCGAACATCGTAAGTACGACGTCACGCGGTTCATCATATTGCGAGACCCATTCACCTGGCTTATCGCCAAGGTTAATCTTAATGCGCTCCCGAATAGAGCGGATTTGCAGTGGATCGACCATAAAGAGAATACCTGCAGAATTTTTAATATGCTGTCCATGCAGTCCCAGATAGTCCTGATCTACCATTCCCTCACCGGCAACATCAAAAAATACCAGCGTCAGTGGCGGCTTTTCCTCATCCTTAAATACAAACTGGAAGATAAAAGGCTCCTGCATCTTTTCTTTTTGTGTCGATGTAAGCAGATCCCCTCGTTCAAATAAGGGTTCCTCATACATGGTGCGGAACTTGCGGCTAATCTCTGCATTGAGCGGCATGCATGCCGCGTCAAAATGATCGGCCGTAACATGCTGCAGCGTGTGAATCAGGGAGGTCATATAAACAGATTTCCCCGCCTGCGAAGCTCCAATAATTGAAATGATATTGCTAGGCACCTTACCCGCAGTCACGGGCAGCTCGTTATGGCAGTGCGGGCACAGTCGGTGACGCGTCAGCTCGCCATAACGGTCGGTCAGTCCTGTCAGTACATGATCAGAATACAATCGATGTTCCTCAGGAACATCATGGGGATGCAAAATCGCCTCCATATCATGCACACTGTCCAAGCCAAAACGCTCCCGATATTTGTTCAACAGCTCATCTTCACCCAAAGCGTAGTCCTCGTCATCTTCACGGTGATGAGAAGCACGGAATACCACTTCCTCCGGGGAAAATTTACTAAAGCAATAAGGGCACACAATATCATAAAATAACGGCCTTGGCGCTGCCTGTGGCTTTCTTCTAAATAAATTGCTAAGAAAACTCATCGGTTGCGGCCTCCTTTCATTCAGGGACTAATTCATATACCGTGCCATATCTCTGGCCGTCCGTAAAAAACAGCCGCACATATTCATCTCCCCCCACTTCAACAGCGGGTAAAACATTCCGTCCCGCGGCAAAAGGTGCAGTGAACGGATACAAGGTTCCATCGTCCCGGTCTGCTGGATAGCCCCCGCGCTTCTTTACGTAGCAAAGCGCCTCCTGCGGGACAGGAACTTCGGCTGTCACCTGAATCTGGACGGTTTTGCGACTGCGAAACCAACTTTTTTTATGGTGAACCGCATATCTGATTTTAGCCCTCCCCGTACTCAACTCCAGTTGGTTGGCTCCATCTTGCTGACGGATCACGTAAGTGTCTCCATCCTCCCGAACAGCCGGATACACGGTATACCGCACGCGTCCAATGCCTTCAATTCGGTCACGATAGCTGCCAGCAGCCTTATACTCCTCGCGTGTAAAAAGTTTTAGGCTTGAAAAAGGCGGTAAAATTTCACCCGCATTTTGCCCATTCACACCTGCATCGGCTGATTGTTTCGCAATATATACCACGGCTGCGCCCTCAGGCCACTGCCAGCGTAACACAACCCGGTTGTCGTCAATTTTGTGGCTCAGCTCCGAAATAATAGGATCACCGGGCTGTGCTTCCCTATACTGCATAAGTTCCAGCCTCCCGTTCTAAAATCCACTGCTGCGTCGATTGCGCGTTGGGGCTTCCGGTGCCCCTCTCCGGCGTCCTGACGGCGCACCCTGACTTCCTCCACCGGAAGATCGGCGAGTATTTTCCGCAATCGGCAGAACAAGCGAAAAGACAGCAATAAGGGCTGCCAGTATGAGCGCTGCCAACAAACGAATCATCAAGTCGCCTAAAGGCGAGCCAGATAATCCCTTTTCCAAAATAAAACCAGCGAGCAAGCCTGCCGGAACTCCACCAATGGCGAAATTTCGTGCGAGAAAACGGTTATCGAACATCAGCCCAAGAGCCAATCCCAATAGAGCGCCGATAATGACCAGAGCCGTTACACGATAAATGGCAAAATACAGACTGTCGGCATACTCACCTGTCCGCTCCGTTACCAGTGTGCGATCACCGATTTTGTTATATATTTTACCAAACGCCTGAGTAAGTCCTTGGGCATTTGCTACATTAGAATAAGTTCCGCCTGTCAGGTCAGCAATATTTTGCAATAAGGCTATACCATCCGACTCTGCCAGTTTCAGCCCGATCGTATTAATCGGAATCTGGCGGGTGATATAAGGAGCCAATGCTGTCTGGGTGTCCAGATCACTAAAGCCATCAGAGAGCATAATAACGAGAGAACCTTTTTCTGCATTGCCTTGGGTTTCAATCTCCTTGATCGTCTCGTCCAAAGCAAGCCCGATCTCTGTACCGCCTGACATGATAGTCTGCATACTATCGATTTTAGAATAAACCGCTTGCTTCTCTGCATCTGTGCCAATGGGAGTAAATGGCTGAACCAACTGTGCAGCAGATTCAAATGAAACAATGGCTACTCGCTTGTCTCCATCCATTTGGCCAATCAGACTCTTGGCAGCCGTTAGGCGTTCGTTATCAGGATCTGTTTGCTGCATACTCCCGGAATTATCAATCACAAGCACGAGGTCCTGTACGCTCTTGCGCCCTTCAGGGTTAACTTGGTAGCCCAACTCCAATAGCAGACCTGCCACGAACAACATGACCAGTGTAGCAGGCACCAGTAACTTCCAGGATAACCCGGAGTAGCGCTGCCGCCATGAGTGTCCATTTAACTGTGGCGAAATTAGTTCGCCGATCAAACAACCTAGGCCAATACACAGTGCCATGATGCCAAAATACAGTCCGATCACGATGATATGCGGCCAGTGCCCTATCAATTTGTGAAGAATAAGCTCTCCCAAGATGAAGCCTACTACAGCGCCCAGCAAGCCGAACAGCAATAGGAGAACGTTAAATTTACGCTGCTTCATAGAATCGTTGCTTCCTTCCATCATTAAAGTAGGATGAATATATGGCTACCGCAATTCCGGCAACCGGTCCACGTCGATTCCGTGAAACACGAAACCATTCGCAGTATATGTCTCATAATACGTTTTGCCGTTGCGATAAACCATCAGATCCTCCAGATGGAAGCCGCCCATCAAATGCAGCTTTTCCACCCCGCTGCTGCGACGCTCATGTACAAAACCCAGCTTGTAAATACGCGAAGTAATGTCCACATCCATTGCATAAGGAAGAAATTCGCCTTCGTAGTCACCAAAGAAGTACTTTTCTTCATACCGATGCTCATGGGTATAGTCGAGCAAACGTACGTTAATTCCGCCATGTTCCTCTAACGTTTGATACAGTTTTTTAAACAGTTCATCCTTCGGAACGACCAGCCGATTTTCATATGCAGCAGCTACATTCGCACGCCGCAATAATTCTTCTTCGAAGGTCTGATTAAACGGCTGTGAACTGAGAATCAAGGTGCGACAGGTCTGCGTAAGTCGATCCACCAATGCGGACAGGCCCCCGTCCAGCAATCCGGATACAGGCCCCATATGCCGGGTTTCAAAGAATATAGATTTTCCCCGCTTGCTTTCCAGCTCACGCATGACATCCTCCGTCACACGCTCGTAATACTCGAACAGGTTTTGACCTGTGTAACTATCGGCCTGCCGAATACTGTCCGTTGCAGCTTGATGCAGTTCATGCTCCAGGCTGGAAAGCTGTACTGTAATATGCTTCGCCTGTGCATGCCATTTTTCTAGTGCCAGTTCATAGCGGCGAAGCAGCTCCAAATCGGCTTGAATCCGCAGCATGTGCAGCTTGTGTCCGTAAACCGTCTCGGTCAGGTAACGAATCAAGCTGCGCACATTATGCTTATCCATGAGTGGCAGTCGTTGAAAAGGCTGGTCCTCCACTCGTCCGCTATACAGCGCATCCAGTTCGGCAGCACTAATCTGTAAGTCATTGGACGTATCCCGAATCAGTCCCCGAATGGCCGTAAGCACATTCCCTGTTTTATTTTCATCCGTCCAGTCTGTCAACTCGAATAATCCGATTTCAGGATATTCCTTGGCAGCTGCATTCACAGCCGACTGCAAACCAGATTCCGCCTGAAAATCTCCCAACCGTTTGTGGACAATCCGTTCACAGTTATCACGGAAAAAGGCTTCGCAGCCCTGACCAAACAAGGCTTCCTCCGCCTCACGTAATGTCATTCGCTTTAACGAGCCGTAGCTGGCTCCGCTGGTCATCAATGCGCTCATGTCCGTGATCGCTTCATTACCAGGAACTAGATCATTTCGTGTGCGACCGCGCTCGGCAGCATCTAAACCAAAATAATTCAGCTTATCTCGTATGTCCCACTCCTGCTCTGTTCTCATACGCTCTAACAGCTTCACATAAAAGTGATACAGCACCGTAAGTGCGATTGACTGGTTAGGACGGTTGACTCGGGAAAATCCAGCCGACACATAACCCTGTCGCCCGGATTCCGTCATGATGTTGTTTTTAAACGATGTATTGTTGTATCCTCCATCCTGTGACCGATAGGAATCTCCTGCCTGATAGCGGTTTTTGAGAAGCTGAATGTGGCAAATGATGTCACAGCTTTCTCGCAGGCTATTCGGCACCGTTACGCCGCGTTCGTTCTTGTCGGACAGCACATAGACGAGATCGAACAACGGTGATGGAGCATGGGTTACTGGAATGGTCAATTTGTCCTCGGTCATATGAAGCGGTGCCGTAAACGTATACTCTGGACTCTGGATATAGTCCAGCTCCCGCATGAAAGCAACGGACGTTGCACTACTGTAGCCGAATTGGACAGCCTGATCGCTTTCATTCACCAACACATACAGATCCATTTGTACCGATTTAAAAGACTGTGCAAAAATATACTCCGCCAACAGCGTAATTTCAGGGATTAATACGTTCATGGGGTCATCCGCTGTCGTCAAGATCGACAAATGGACACGCTCGAACGAAGAATACAACCGACCGTAATCTGCCAGATGTCCACTAGCCCGGCGCAACGCGGTGTTAAGCTCAATTAGCTGCGATTCATGTGTATAAAAAGCTTGGTGCAAGTCACGGCGTATCGTTTGGTGGCCACTTTCCTCCGGTACCGCTATCGTATGAACAATAGCATCCACCGAACGATCTACAGCCGCATGTTCTTCCTGCGAGCCGATTTGAATATACGTTACTCCCGTGCTGTTATCCCACTTGGTCCGGTTGATATCTGCAATTGTGTTCATCACCGGGTTCATGCGATCACCGATAAAAAGAAACACGGACGGGAAATGGATGCTGCTGCGTCCATCCCCGCTTCCGATTAATTGGTCCTCTGCGGCTGCATAGTCAGCCGCATAACGTAACAGCTGCTCTCTCATACTTTACTTCAACTTTCTACGAATGTCGTTTAATTTTCCAGTCATTTGAGCATAGAATGCATATAGTTCTGCTCCGTTAGCCAGCTCCACCTTTTCATATTCCAATTGATTGCGGGCCTCTGTGTAAGTTGCAGCCAGTTCATCCAGCTTCGACAGCAGTGGTGTAATATCCTCCGATGAAGTCAATACAGCATCACGGCGATCCGCCTTGCGCATTAGAGCTGCAAATTTCTTTTCGTCCAAACCACGGAAGTTTGTAAACACTTCAAACTCCACATAATTACGGCTCTTCATGACATTGGCAAACGGCTCCCAAGCCTCTTCTTCTTCGTCACGATCGTAGACGTACAAAGCACCTTTTTTCGTAATCGTGTCCGTATAGAGTGCCTGAATGAACTGATCCAGCCATTTTTCTTCATCCTGATATTTGCCCAGCAAAGCTTCCAGTTCAGCGGCTTTCGCTTCAATTTGTGTATATTTCGCCAGTTCTTCACGAACCACCTGTGTTAACTCCGGTGAACGGATCAGGTTTTCCTTCGCCATCTCTTCATTGATGCTACCAAAGATGTCCTTGCTTCCGGCCTGCTCCAGCCCTTCAACCAGTAGACGTTTCAACTCAGACCATGCTCTTTTTACCTCACCCAAATTCGGCTTGGATTCCTGCAAGCGCATATCGTAGCCTGCTAGCATCGCATTCAGATCTAGCGCATGTGAACGGATTACAGTGAAGCGGCTGCTCGTATTCTGATCGACATCCTTTTCCCGAATCACGCCAAGTGACTTGGCACGGTCAAAATCATTACGAATGCGGGCATTGTAAGCTTGCACACGCGAATTGACGTAAGTTTCGCCCCATGACTTTTCAGGAATCGGCGACGGCAGATTAGTCCAGTTGTTCTGACCTGTTTGCACCAGATGGCGGCCAATACCTTCGCGGTCAAGAATCGTTTTTTCATAGCTTTCTTCATACACTTTAAGTGGCGTATATACAAACAGAGGAACACCATTACGCGTATTGAGCCAGAAAATCCGGTTACGAACTTCACTCTCTTTAATAGTAAAGTGTGATTTGCCAATTGCATTATTTTGATAATTGCGAACGCCTTTCAGGATATTAGGCGACTGTACAGGTACTGAAACGAATCCCCATGACGGGAAGTACAAGTTGCCAGAGCTATTGCTCAAATGGAACACAGGTACAGCTTCCTCATCCAGTTTGCTCGCAATGTAGCGCTCCACAAATTTTTCAATGGCTTCATCTTGCCCATATTTCATGACGAGGAAATCCTCCATGGAACGGGTAATGAGATCACCGAACTTATCAGTCAAGAAATTGGAGATTGAGCTAATGATGTCCATATCCTGATCCTTCACCCATTGATCTGAATTTTCCAGCAATTCTTGGGCAAAATCACGAATCAAATCGTCACCGTTGCGGTTATCCAGCAGTTTGGTCACAACTTCAGAAATATCCGGTACACTTACCAGATTCCAATAGTACGTTTTGTTACCTTTATGATCGGACTGTTCCTCGCCGTTAATCAGCAGATCGCCATTCTTCTCGAAAATTGCGCTCAATGCGTTCAAAATTTCAGTAAATACATTATAAATACGGCTATTTTCCTTGTTCAACAGGTCATACAGGTCTTCATAAAATTCAATGAGCTGCTCTGTACGTTCCACATCAGCACGCAGCCAATATTCATTAATTTTCGCTTCAATGTACGCATTTTTCTTTTTATCCTTGGAAACAAACGCGCTCTTGGCATCACCCAGCTTTTCGTTCGCCTGCTCACGCGCCCATTCAATGTCCGTTGGAATACGGTGCAGTGATTCACGCAACGTTTCAACATATGAAAGCAGCATTTTCAGCAAGCTAAATCCTTTTTCAGTATAAATCATGCGGGATACATAAAACGGCCCTTGCTCAGGATGCAGAAACATCCGGCGGATTTGTTCCGTAAACTGTCCTGTAATTTCGCCAGGAAGCTGTTTCTTCGCTTTGATATACTCTTCGCGGGCACGCGTCAGGAACGTTTGCTCCAGCTCGGTGTCCATATTGACAACTTGCATTTTAACGACATTGCTATAACTTAACCGTTCACTGTTTTCAAAGCCCGGAAGCGGCTCAGGTACACGGGATTCAAAGTTTTTGATCATGCTATCCAGATCCACGCCCAGCTTGCGGGCAAACTTCTCTACGTCCTCTTGATTTGGCGATTGCTCGAACATTTTGGACATTTTGCCAAACATTCGATAGGCCAGATAGGTCGTCATTTCCTCCATTGGCAGCACCGCCGAGGAAGCCCCGATAATATTGTAATCGTAGTTTGCCGGATACGCCTTATTCATTTGTGCGATGTTGGTACGGATATTGCTGATATAGTCATGAATGGCAAACTCTTCGCCCGACTGTTTTTCCTCACTCGCCATAAAGTTAGTGATGTTCTCAGCGGTGACATTCATGCAGTAATCATAAGCATTTTCCAACAGCTTGCCTTCCGTATTCGTGGCCGAAATGAGATGGCACAGATTAAACGGTGGAAGCGGCGAGTTCACGGTCAAAATGTTGCCGTACTGCTGCTTAAAACGTTCACCACGGCTGTCTACATTCATCCAATAGTCCAGTTCTTTCAGTGCAGCATAGCCGTTCTTTTTAATATATTCACGGGTATGCTCGCTCAGGCTTTTGTTCGCCAGATTAATATCCGGTGTAAACAGATAGCCTAATGTATTTACACGGTCTACGCCTGCAGAACCATAGTCGCGCTCAATAATTCCTCGGACGATATATGAGATATCGAGGAAGGTACCGCTTCCTGTACCGCCGGACAAACCGGACAGCAGGAACACCATGAGCTTCTTGTTGGTGCCTTCAGACAGGGTTTTGATTTTTTTGTCAATGCTTTGTACGACCTGATTAATTTTGGTGAACAGCAGCAATCGTCCTGCCTGCCGCACCCCTGCCGCACCATTCATACCATCGGTAATGCTTAGTTCGGGAGACAGCCAATCGGTAATGTACGGCTCTAGAATGCTGCGGTTTTGCAGCAATCCGCCGATCTCCGCATTGGACAGCAACACAAACTCATTGATGGGGTCCAAACCAATCCCCTTGTATTTTTTGTTGCGGTCTTGTTCATTCGTTTCAAAAGCGAGAAATTCCACATTATCTGGTTTCTCGCTCTTTTTCTTGGAGATCGGATCTGCTGGGAGCTTGAACCTACGGTTAATTTGATATTTCAAGCGGAGAAGGGCATCAATTCCCGTACCTCCGAGTCCGATGATTAAAATAGGGTTATCAATAGTATCAACTCTGATCTTATCGCTTACGATCCCCCCGCCGAGTGATACGTCTAATTGTTGGATATGCTCTCTAACTACTGGTTTCATAGATATGACCTCCTAAGGGTTCGTTTAGCTGTTTACTGAAATAAATTCCAGCAAAATGGTTTTGTCCACACTGGCTAACGGAATGGTCAGACGATCACCGTTTTTGAGTTCAAGACCGTTGCCTTTGTCTACAGCCCGCCCGGATTTTTCAATCGTAATCTCGGGAGTACTGCGCACAATGATACGATCCTGATTGGCTGGTGTGAACACGACCTTGTCGGTTCCAGCAAATTCCGGTGCCAGTTGCAGCAACTGGTGCAGATTAAATTTGCCCCGGAAGGTGTTCAGCTTCTTGTATTGCGGATACGTTTTTTCGCCAGTGTTCTCATCCCGGATTTCCAGTACGATTTGACCGACAAAGCCACGGTTGGCCTTTTTGACAGCCTTCCAGATGAAATATGCGGCAACCAGCAGAACGAGCAGTCCCAGCCCTAAAAGAATGAGTGGTATTAGCTTGGACTTTTCAGCAGGTGTAGTTGGCTGAGTCGTGCCCGTATTTGTACCGCTCGTCGCCCCTGCTTTAGCACTGATGGTTACAGGCTGTGTTTCACGATAGAAGCTCTTCTCCTCTGCTCTAACGGTTAGTTCGTAGTCATGCTCATCTGGAATCGTATAGGAACCGGTAAAAGAATCCCCTGCATTGGTTAACGGCACCTCATTCGTTGTACCGGAATCCAGATCCCTGACCTTCAGAACAGCATTCATATTCGCATACAATTCCTGATCCTGAAGCTGCTGGCTATTGCTCGTCAGGTAGGAACGAATTTGAACCGCGTCACCTTTTTTGTATGATTTGGCGGGCAGTGCTTCCATTTTCAACTCCAGATCATAGTTAAACACCAGATTAATATCAATCTGATCCTGCTGGACTCCCTTGACTTGGAGCTTCCAGTCGCCAGCCACAGGCTTGAGCAGTTTAATCAGCGAGTAGCTTTTCGACTTGGACAGCAGTACATCGCTCGAAGGAATCGGCTTGGTGTTGCCCGACGGATCTATCAGTCTCGCGTCCACCGGTTTCGAGGACATGATCGAAATGTTAGCCTCCAGCACACTATCATTCGGTACAGTTACCGTAACATCCTGATAGTCACCATTTGCCGTAATGGACTGCAAGGGCACAACTTTCAACTTCAAATTGCTGGCGAAAATTTCACTCAAAATTTTCGGCAGGTCATCCGCCGAGCTTGTAATAAAGGATTTGCCGCCCGTTTGCTGCGCTATGTCGGCGAGCTTGTTTTTATTCAGCTTTCCATCTGCATTCAAACCGATGGTGTAGATTGGAACGCCGTTATTTTTAGCCTCGGCTACAGCCTGTGCCATATCCTGATCGGATTGGCTTTCGGTTCTGCCTGTCGTCTTATTAAAATCGTTGTTACCGTCGGCAAGCATGACGATCATAGGCGCATGTCCAGCTGTTTTACCATCCTGCAAAATGCGGTTCGCTTCCTTGACACCCACGGAGGTGTCAGTATACGCCCCCCGGTTCAGTCCGTCAATAAACGTCTTCAGTTCCTGCTTATCCGCTTCGGATGTAATATTAAGCAAGGCTTTCTCGCGCTGTACGACATCCGTATACGCTACAATCCCGACCTTGTCATTTTGCGTCGACAGCATATCAATGAACATTTTCATGGCTTCATTGCCAATTTTCCCAGGATCACTAGTGTTCATCGAATTACTTACATCGACGACCAGCACCGCATCCACCTTAGAAGCAGAGGGTGAAGCGGCATTCGCCATCTGTGGCTGCCATGCCAAAATCGAGGTCATGATCATTGTACATATGATTCCGATGACCAAAAACCATTTTCTGTCTCTACTAAACATCGCTTGTACCCCTTTGCCGGTTAATTCTCATTCTAGAAACTTCTCATTCTAAATTACAGTTGTACTCCCCTACTCTTAAATTATAATGAGTTTTACATGAGCGCCAGCTGAAAATCACTGCCTGAATGGTCTGAATGCAACCAAAAAGCCTATTATACCGCGAGATTTTACCAATATCCTGCAGTAATGATATAATTATACCCCAACAAGGGCAATCGGGCACCAGCCTTCTCCTTTATACGACAAAAATGACAGTAGCGAAACCCGCCCATGTAAAATATTGAAGTAAAAATCCAAGCAGAAAGAGGAAGTACACTATGATCTCATACGGATGTCTGGCGATTATGTTTCTTTTTGTCGCCATCAAATCACTAATTTACTATATACATAAAAAACGTGCCCCGTCGATTACACAAATCGACACCGAGCTTCTGGCCCTGCTGAACCGGAGAAGTGAACGCAATGAATAGTTCCAAACAAGCTGTACAATTTCGCCCATTTACCCGCACAGAGCACGCCTTCCAAAAGCTAAGAGTCTGCAAGCGTTGTGGACAATTCACCGCCCTTTGGGAAGAGAAGTGTACATCATGTGGTCGGGATACATTAGTTCCTGTAGAGCAATATGCCAAACTTAGAGCCAAACGTTATTTTCGTAAAGACTTTGCCGTCGGCGTCATACTGCTGGCCGCTACTGTCTTTTTCGGCCACTCGCAGCAACAAATGTTTCTGTGCGGTATCGTCGGTGCGCTGCTTCTGCTGCCCTTAGTGCTTCTACAGCAGGGTATTTATCCTTATGAGCAGCGTAGGCAGCTTATACGTCTGTTTAGAGGCCGTATAGAACAGATCCAGGAAGGGCTAAACGTTAATCATAAAAACGCGGTTGCCCTGCGGCAGCTCAGTGAGCGTGTCTCCTATGAGATGCTGCGTGAGATGGCTGTACTCATTCATAATGATCGGATAAGGCTCCAGCAGGTTGCCCTGCTGCAATCTTTTGTTCTCCGTAAAGACATGGAATTAACGCTCGATCCTCTCCTGATCAAGAGCTTTGAGCCGCTTATGGTCAGATATATCGGAGAGATTGCCAGACTCAATCGTGAGCTGATCAAGGACCGGACATTCCGATACGTAGTCTTTTATGAGCGCCGTATTCTGGAATTGGCAGGGGGCGAAGATATTCTCGTCCGTGTAGCCAGTGCAGCTGTTCGTAAAAAGCGCTACGTAGTCACCCATGCCGCTTTCATTTCCAGATATGTACGCAAACTGCCAAAGGAACGAGTCCGGCGTTTATATCATATCATTCAAGAGAATCCGTTAGAACCCTTTGGAGATTTGGCCGATGAAGTAAAGATCATGTACCTGATGGAGCAATATAAAAGCTAAGCTGCCCAATGCCCTTCTTTATATGACGTCATCCCGATCACAAATCACTGCAATGAACCAGCAAAAAACCGTCAGGATCGCCAATGTGCCTCCGGACGGTTTTTTTAATTATGGATTATTATAACATTGTTACTTTTTTATTGGCTATTGGCCTTGCAGTTTTTGCTGCGTATGTCTAATGGAAGTAAAGTTAAAAGCACGCACTCCCTGGCTATCATACACAATAATCTCTTTATTCAAATACGGGTGTAGACCATTAAAGTATCCGGGCATAATCAGTCTGCGCATAAATAGGTTTTTACCCAGCATACGGGGAGAATTGGTCGCTACGACAAGCATTTTCTGGGTTGCAGACCAAGGGCTAGGTTGAATATATGAAAGACAATACTCGCCTGCCGTAAAATCGCCGCCCAATGTATACCCTTCCTCCGTACATGTGATTTGCAGATCGGCTTGGTGCTTCTGAAGCAGCTCATGTCTGGACAAGCCCGAAGTGACACAAATCACGTTGCTATCAGCCAGTGCTTCCTCCGTAATATCATTGGAAGACACCACCGGATAATGAACACCGATATACGGATTCCAAGTTGCTGTTCGGGGGCTAGCCAAGGCGTTCGCCGTCCGTCTCACCGCCTGCTCTTCCTCCGGTGTAGCATAGCTGGATGGAAGGACAATGTGAAGACGATCCATATAAACGTCAAGCACACCCATACCATGGCTCAAAGCGTTTCTTCCCACGCTTTTTGAATCCACAATTTTCTTTTTAGCATCCGATTCTTTTGTAAAGCATCCACTGCTTTCTTCCTCCCGTTCGGCAATCAAACGGTATTCAGGTGAGGGACGTTTATGTGAGTGTGTTTTAACAAAGCGAAAGCGGCTGTATTCCCGCAAGTCCAACACGAAAATACGGGCTCCGATACGAACTTGGGCCAATTCCAAGGGCATGACCTCTTGAGAAAGATGAATGATAAATTCTTCGGCGTGAACTGCCTCGATATCCAACTCACCTGTGGCACTCATTTCACCGTACAACTCGGCATATTCCTCATTTTCATCCATTCGCGTCAGTTCCAGCCAGTAAGCCCGGTTATGTCTGCCCCGTTCCGTCCGATAGGCAATACGCTGAGGTACGACATCTCTTTTCCATTGCAAAAGCCAACCCAGCACGCCGTCCAGAAGTCTCAGCTCATGCGTATCCCAGTGATTAGAATGACGTTCTACGACACCTTTAAAATGATCAGATGGAAGCGCTGTTACAGGGGCTGTGTATGCTTGTGCAAATAAGTAATCCTGATCTCCGCATACATTCAATATTGGCATATTCAACAGATTTATCAGATGCTTGGGATGTGGCGCTCCAGAGATAACCGCGATAGCCGCAAAACGAGAAGGATAAGCCTGTGCCATCGCCCAGGCAGCGTATGCTCCGTTCGAATAACCCGTCAGATAGACCCGATCTTCGTCCACTCGATACGCTTGCAGTATGACATCCAGCCCTTCCAAAAAAGCAGCTTCTCCAATATAACTGCCCAACGTTACACCACGGCACGAAAAAGTAACGAATATAGCTTCCTCTTCCCAGTCTTGTCCAAAACCTCGATTCTGAAAATCCGGCAAGCCCAGTTCATATCGCTTGCCTGGCATCAGAACGATCAGAGGATACTGTCGGTTAGTCGAATAGTTTCTGGGAAGCTGAATGGTATAGCGCTGCAAACTGTTGTCCAAACGGGAGACAAAAAATCCTTCCCCAATTCCATCATTAGACAAAAAGATGTGTTCTTCTTGAATTAAGGATGAGGAGTGTGGCTGTTCGGTATGTCCAGACGTGAAGATCTGTTTTAATAGCTTGATATATTCACGTACAACTCGGTAATCCCAGATTTCAAAAGGATCTTCCGGCAAATCCGTTAACCTTTTTAATTCCTCAAGCAGGCCCTCAATTTGTATTTTCTGCGCAGATTGAAGAATATCTATAGCGCGTGCTTGGATGTACTGGTCATACTCTTCCCGCAAGCCCTCCACGACGACTGACAAAGGCCGCACAAGTACCGAATACACAAAATGATGCTCCACAGCATCATGATCCCGATATGTAACGGTGAAATGCAGCATTCCCGTATTCCCGGCCTTTTCCTCGTCCCAGTCATAGCTTTGCTCCTGCTCCCAATGTGCTGGAAAGCGATCCAGCTTCATGCCCTCATCATTCGTTACCTCGACCCATAACGTTTGGTCTAAGGGAAGATCTATCCGATCCTTAGGCAGTAAATAAAATAAGATCGGGCTGTCTTCACCCTCTCTGCCAGCACTTTTCTCAACCTCTAGCCATGCCATGTGAAAACGTATATTACGCTCTACAAATTCACGATGCAGTTCTGTCACATATGGTTCGTCGCATACCTGATTTCCACTGATACGAATAGAGCGGGCCTCCTCGGGAATAAACGCAGCAATGATAACTACCGTGTGATCGCCTTCCTCCAGATACAAGCGAAAAGGACCGGATTCCGCATATACCAGTGTACCATCTATCCAAATTTGTCCCGTTCCTTCAAAGGGTCTGAAAATCACTTCCTGTGCAGCCATACAACGAAGATTTGAAACCAGCAAAAGTCTTTCTTGTTCGGCCAAAGGCGGAAAAACACCTAGATTTAGTTCCGCAGTCCGAGGGTCCAGCTCGGTCAATAATCGGCAGGCTGCCTTTCCTCCGGCTGAAAGCTCTACTCCTTCTTCACCACAAGCCTTTTCCAAATTCCAATCCTCATGAGCAAAATAACTTGACCATTCCCTACCCACACCGCAATTTTCCGGGAGCACGACCGGACCGACTGCATAAGCAGACCTCAGACGTACCGGATGATCCGACAGCACAGTTGTTGCTTTTTCCAGATGTGTGAACCTCATAACATTCCCCCTCCAGGTTTTTGTTTCCTCAGAGACGTAGTCGCGGTTATATTCCGTTTAACATTCAATTTAACTATATAAAACTATTCGTTATTACCTCTACGTACTCCTCTGTTCTTCTCAAAAAAGTAGTTATGATAAAACAAAAAAAGAGGCAGCCTCAGCCACCTCTCTTGATCATTACGCTTATTCTCTTACAATGCTGCTTGCAAGTCTTCGATCAAATCTTCCAGATCTTCAATCCCAACCGAAATCCGCACCAAACCTTCGGTAATACCTAGCTCTGCACGACGTTCTACCGGAATAGAGGCGTGCGTCATACGTGCCGGAACGCTGATCAGACTTTCAACCGCTCCCAAGCTCTCAGCCAGTGTAAAATATTTCACCTTTTTCAGAAGTGCAACCGCGTTAGCGTCGCTACCTACATCAAAGGAAATGATGCCGCCAAAGCCTTCGGCCTGGATTTTGGACAGTTCGTGCTGCGCATGGCTTTCCAGTCCAGGATAGTACACTTTGCTAACCTTCGGATGTTTTTCCAAAAAGGAAGCAATTTCCTTCGCATTTTGCTCAATCGCTTCCATACGCAGACCCAATGTTTTAATACCGCGGATCAATAACCAAGAATCTTGCGGGCCGAGAATAGCACCAATGGCGTTTTGCAGAAAATGAAGTTGTTCACCCAGCTCGTCACTGTTCACAACAGCCAGACCAGCTACAACATCGCTATGGCCGCCCAAATACTTGGTAGCAGAGTGAATGACGATATCAGCCCCAAGTGTAATTGGCGTCTGCCAATAAGGGGTAGCAAATGTGTTGTCGACGATCAGTAAAAGATCATGTTTTTTTACAAGCTCCGAAACAGCGCGGATATTAGTAACCTTCAAAAGCGGGTTCGTTGGCGTTTCGACATACAATGCCTTCGTATTCGGACGAATTGCTTTGGAGATGGCTTCCAGGTCAGTCGTATCCACAAATGTGGACTCAATTCCGATCCGGCTGAGCACTTTGCTTACAATACGGTAGGTGCCTCCGTATACATCATCGGTCAGCAAAATATGATCCCCTGCATTAAACAGTGAAAATACCGCATGAATGGCTGCCATACCTGAACCGAAAGCAAAACCACGCTTTCCTTCCTCCAGATCCTTGATCAGCTCCTCCAGGGCAAACCGGGTCGGATTGCCTGTACGCGAATATTCGTATCCCTTATGGACGCCAATTTCCTCTTGCTCATAAGTGCTTACCTGATAAATAGGAACGTTAACCGCGCCTGTATGGGGATCGGTAGGAAGCCCGCCGTGAATCAGTTTTGTTTTGCGTTTCATTTTATATCCCGCCTTCATATATTTTTTTACTCAGATAACGTTCGCTGCTATCCGGGAAAATGGTAACAATATGTGCGCCATCTGGTGCATTTTCTGCTTCCAGTAAAGCGGCATGTAAAGCAGATCCTGAAGAACTGCCAACAAGAAGACCTTCACGTGCAGCCAGTTCCTTGACACGGTCAAAAGCATCGACATCGCTAATGGTATGAATGGCATTAAAATATCCTTTATCCACAAATTCAGGGATTAATTCCATGCCAATTCCTTCTGTTTTATGTGGGCCTGACTCGCCGCCATTCAAGATGGACCCTTCCGGCTCCACGATGACCGTTTTAAGGGCTGCATTTTGTTCCTTAAGGTAACGCGAGGTTCCCATAAACGTTCCCCCCGAGCCTGCACCTGCCACAAATACGTCTACTTTGCCGTCCAGATCGTTCCATATTTCAGGTCCCATTGTCGTATAATATGCCTCGGGATTATCCGGATTACTGAATTGCCGTGGCAAGTATGCATCTTTTATTTCAGCAGCCAATTCTTTTGTTTTTTCGATAGCTCCTTTCATCCCCTCACTTGTCGGGGTATGAACGATGCGTGCTCCCAATGCCTTCATCAGGTCCTGCTTCTCTTGGCTGAACTTCTCAGGCACAGCAAAAATAACTGAGATATTATAATGAAGCGCTGCCATCGCAAGACCAATACCTGCGTTGCCTGCTGTTGCTTCAATTAATGTCCCCCCTGGCTTCAGCTGACCTGTTTTTAATGCTTTTTCAATTAGAGCCTTACCCACCCGATCCTTAACGCTGCCGCCGGGATTCATAAACTCCAGCTTCGCAAACAGGCGAATGCCTCTCGGTAGAGAATAGCTGTTCAGCTCCACTAATGGCGTGCGTCCGATGAGTTCAAGGGTATTTTGATATACATTCATAATTTCAAGCTCCTTTTAATGGCGAATCCAAAATAAACCAATGGTCAAAAATTAACGCCTATTGTCGGAGAAGTTCGCTATTATCTCCGGGAAAACACAGTAATACGGTAAGTATTGATGCAATAAGATTTTATGTGTATTTGAAGCTTTTGTCAAATGGACCAGTCACAATACCCACACCTCCTACCTGCTGGCTCGATAGGATAGAGAAAGATTCACAAAATATCCCCGTGCAACATAAGGAGGAGTTCATATATGGGGAAGCAATTTTTAAAGATAGCTGCCGTATATTTTGCCCTCAGTGTGCTACTTAGTGTAATTATCGGCGTGTCGGGTGATTGCAGGCTGTCCAATATTCAGTCTCATATCCATTTGTTGGGTTGGACAGCACTTGGAATTATAGGTCTGATCTATGTGACCTTTCCTGCACTTTCAGTTACTATTCTGGCACATATCCATTTTTGGATGCATAATATCGGTCTGCCCGTGTTGATATTGGCGATTATAGGTCAAAATTACAAGGTTCCAGAGGCTGAAGTTTGGATCGTCACAGGGTGGTTGTTACTCGCAGGGGGGACTATGCTGTTTATGGTGAATGTATGGGACAGACTGCGCTAGAGCAAATAAGTCCTCTTCATTGGCCATAAAAAAAGGAGCCTGATCATGTCAGGACTCCTTGATATCTTCGTTATATATTAGCTATACATCAGCTGTGCTAGCTAAGTGTTCTATACTGTTACTTCACTTTTCATCCTGTACATGTTCTTTACAGAAGTTCTCAACAGCTTGCAGCTCATCATCTTCAAGTTCAAGATCAATGTAACGATTCGTTACTTTTTCAATTAATTCATACTTCAGCAGTCCTGTCTTTTCTTCGTCTACTAAATAAAGACAACGGATATACAGTCCGTTTTCAGTGTATAGCTCGTCGTCCTCCTCTACCTCTACATCAATGATAAATTCATAACGCTGTCCAGTCAAAATACCAAAAGCATCTTTAATCTGATCTACGGTGTACGCTGTAAAGTTCAACATGTTTTTATTCCCTCCGGATTTCCTTCAATTACGGTGCATTCTACGCCCGCAGGCAGTAGTTGTTCAACTTGTGTACGTACTTCTTGACGACTCAAATCCTGGCCCATGATGGATATCCAGCCCCGATCATTACGCGAGCGAATTAAACGCCCTATGCCTTGTCTGAGTCTAAGTGCCATGTGAGGCATATCTATCTGAATAAACGGATCTGCTGCATCCTTGCGCAGAGCCGTAAAAACCGGATCATTCGGAGGAAATGGCAGGGACCAGATAATGACGTGCGATAGAGAAGGTCCAGGAATATCCAATCCCTCCCATAATGTAACAGCGCACAACACACTTTCCTCATCATTCTGAAAAGCTGAGATCAGATGGCTGATTTCAGCCGAACCTTCGTACAGAAAACGATAGGCAGACGCCTCCGGGTAAGCAACGAGACCCGTCTGGAATGCAGCCAATTCCTCCTGTGAAGGAAACAGGATAAGCGCTCTTCCCTGCGATTTCTCCAGCAGTGCCAGCGCTCTCTGGATTGGATCATCCCCCGCTTGCAACGGGTACAGTGCAGCTTGCATCTGATCGCTGTAGTCATAAGGTGAAGCAACAGAGAACGTTAGCGGATTTTCAATACCGAGACTCTGCGCCATATAGTCAAAAGAGCTTTCTATGGAAAGCGTAGCTGAAGAGAACACGATCGGTATATGCTGTGCAAATACTCGCTCTTTGAGAATCTCTTTTACCATCTTCGGCATAACCACAAGCGTTAATCCATCTTGATCCTCCATCACCCACGAAATGAGAAGTTCAGGACGCTTAAACAAAGCCAACGCGGTTTGAATCATTTCCAAATGTTCTTCCACAATTTTGACTTGATACTCATCCAAAGAGAATAGCCCGCTTTCAAATACAAGCTCTTCCTCGATCATGCCGATCAGTTCTCCGAAGCGGTTTACCTCTCGAGTTAGTGATTCATTCAGGATGAACTCCTTGCGATTAGAACCCTGGACAGGCTGACTGTTCTTATCAAGCGCAGCAAACAAAGCCTCGCTTTGAGAAATCGCATCTTCAATCGTCATTGCCAGAGATTCTCGCACTTCTCCCTCCAGCAGTCGGGTAATTATAGACTCAAACTGGGCGTGCTTAAGCTTGTAAGTAAGCGCATTTTGTGCCGCTGTCTCCAGCAAATGCCCTTCGTCAAAGACAACAGAACTGTGCTCCGGCAGCAACGGCAGCTGACCCTCGCGCTTTCTCGCTTCGTAGGTCCATACATGCTCCATATAAAAATCATGAGAGCAGATGACCAGATCTGCCGCTTTGCGGTAATGATCACGAGACAACGTCTGACCGCAACGATGCCGCTGATGGCAAACGAGACAATCTTGAAATACGTCCCATCCGAGTCTGCTCCACTGTCCATCTGTTAGCTCAGGATATTCCTTTCGGTTCCCGTAAGGAATGAAGGACTGTAGCGTATCTGGAAAATGAACAAAATCCGGTAGATCCTGATAAATATCACGGAAAACATCTGCGTCCTCATCCAGTCCGCTTCGCACCTCATCCAGCTTATTCAAGCAAATATACTGATCCGGCGACTTCCCCAATCTGGCATCAATCGTCAGACTCAAATGCTGTGCCAGCTTGGCGATATCCCCTTCCGGCTTTACCAATTGTTCAATTAACGATTCATCCGCACAGGCGATAATCGCCGGTTTTCTCATGTATCGGGCATATGCAATAGCGTACAGCAAGTATACCAGCGTTTTACCAGTGCCCACACCTGCTTCTGCAAAAATGGTCTTTTTTTCCTTATAGGCACGTTCTAGCTGGAATGCCATATAAATTTGTTCATCCCGAACCTCAAAGCCAACTTCAGGCAAAACTTCATAAAATACATCCGCAATCCAGTCACTTGCCTGCTCAATAAACGGCTTGGACGGATCAAAGGCAAAAGGGTAAGTAGTCAATCGGGCTGTGCCTCCAATTCGTTCATAATGTGCATCCTTTCATTATAACGCAAAACAAGCTAAAAAGAACATGAAAACTGTAAGAACAGCTTACATTTTTTATTTCGCTATAAGAATCCCTTTAAAATAAAGGGACATACTTTCGTCTGAGTGAGACGCTACGTGTAGCATTTGATCCTACAATCGCTGTTGCCCCGGGATTCTCAGATTTTCATAAACCTTTTAAAAGGTAAGAATCCCATGGCAAAGGCGAACGCTACGCTTCTTCAGATTCAAATCCTCCACTACGCTGAACACCACCGTTATATTAATATTTCATAAAGAAAGCTACATAGACATCTACGATGGGAAAATTTTTGAAAATGTCTACTTTTGCCCGTAATAGTAAATGAAGAAAATTATCATGACAAAACAAAAAACCAGAAACCAGCTAATGTATTGCAAGCATTAGCTGGTTTCTGGTTTTTTGATGAATATGCATTAAGCAGAAGCTCGTTCTCCTTAACTTATGTTTAAAATTCGCCAATTAGATCCAATTTTCCCCACGCTTATTAATACATGGTTTTGTTCTTCTCCATCTATATAAAGCTTAACTTCAAGCACCTGTATTTCTTGTATTTTCATACTTTGCTCCATAACATTTTTATTCTTTTTACTATGATTCGCAACTATTTCAGGCTTAGAATATGCGCTACTCACCTTCATTTCTTTGATTTTCTTCAGTTCCGTAGCGGCATTGGCTTCACCCATAACGATACGTTTGCTCATTATATCCGGGTTTGAATTTAAGAACAGTAGCATAAAAAATTTCTCCCAATACTGTTCATATTCCAAAAAACTTTTAAAAAAGTTATGGCTCTCAAAGGAAGGAATGGGAGCGCCCGCTTGAAGCTCATATGTATGCAGTATACTGAAATGATTATCTACCGTATTCGCACGATACTTTTCCATAATAGGGAAACATTTCAACGCGCTATCGAGATCATGATCATTTACAGCTTCAAAAAAGGCTTCTACTACCGATTCGGGCGTGGAAAATTGCGCCTCAGTGGGTTGTGGCAGATCTGCCTGCAAGTTCTCCAAAAAAGTACTTCCAGGCTGATCTTTTCTAGCATCTCCAGAGCTGATCTCTCCGGGGCTTCCTAAATTCGTACAACCCGCAATCATTATGAACAGCAGCAGAACTACAACTAAACAAAACATCCATTTTCGTTGTTGCATGAATTCATGTTCCCCCATTATTTTGAAAATCAAAGACTACCTAAGCTTTCCTTAATAATTGGTGATCTCCTCCGATACTTACAGAAAAGACGACTGCTGATTATATCGCTGCAACTCTTTTTTATGTACAACAAAGGTGTTGGTACAGAGATCATGGACTCCCTGTTTTTTAGGGGTAAAGGCAACTACAATATAAATAATATGAATAAACATAAAAGTAATAGCTTTAATCCAGTAACGCCCGGAGGCGTGCCAGAATTCAAGCCGCTTTCCTTCCTTGTCCACTACAATTAGAGAAAGCACAAGCTTACCTGGTGTTGCTTTTACCTTCGATGTTTCCCAGAGCACACAATACATCCACGGCACCACGAGCCATAAAATCAGTGGCCATAGCAAAGCTAACACGTATACAAAAGCAGTTTCCCCTATGCCAAGAAGGGATAGTATACTGGATACTCCTCCTCCTATTAAAAAAACGAGTACAGTGACAATGATGAAATCCAGCACAAACGCCGCCGTTCTTATCCAGAATCCTCCGTACATCCGTCTTTCAGTATCACTTGTTCCTGTCATGATATGTATAACTCCTTTTGCAAATGAGATTTAAAATCCAGTTTATTCCTTTACACAAGATGATATCATACGGTTACCTACCTATATTGTCAATTTACGAATAAATAATCTTAAACAAGTAAAAGGACCTATTTCCATGCATTAAAATGAAAATTTTATAGGAATTAAGAGCTTATATACAATGATTTTTCTTGGATTGGGTACAAAATAAGCGCTGCTACAATCTCTTAATCCCCTATAAGTAGTACTTTGGCATCGAAATAAATAAAGTCTTTTAATGCATAAAAAAACAGCATATATGTAATTGAAATTACACATACGCTGCTTCACAATTCATTCCGTAAATCTGACAAACGACAGTACGATTAAAATGAGTTCGTTCTTGCGCGCTTATATACTATATTTTCTTGCATTCAACACTAAACAAACCTTCTTCACCGCGCAACTTTGCCAATGCCTCGACAAAGAAATAATCGCCATAGATAATGGGAACGTTGATGTATTTTTGCTCAGGATAATGTACGGTCCCGTTTATCAGCAATCCCTCATGCTCCTCGCCCCACGCTGTACACGTATGATGCAAGCCCTCGAGGATAGATTCTGCAGCTTCTGTAAAATGCTCCGCACGGGTCGAATATTTTGCCAGCTCCAGCAAACCACTGACCGCAATTGCCGCAGCCGATGAATCCCATGCCCCGCGGTACTCTTCTTCTGCTCTAAAATCCCACACAGGCAGGCAAGCATCACCCAACTGGGATAGGAAAAAATCAGCCGTGTTCTCGGCCACCTTCAAATAACGCGAATCACGCGTGTACCCATACGAAAGCGTAAAACCATACAAAGCCCAAGCCGTGCCACGTGCCCAGGCAGAACCGGGAGCAAATCCCTGTCCGCCATGCTCGGCGACCTTTTTTCCAATCTCCGGATCGAATTCGACTACATGTGCGATAGAACCGTCTGAACGGACAAATTCACGTGCTATGGTATCTGCATGCTGCACAGCGAGAGCGGCAAAACGCGGATCTCCACTTTCCTCCGAAGCCCAATAAAGCAAGGGTAGATTCATCATACTGTCTATAATCGCAACGCCCCGTGTGTCCATGTCCTTCGAGGGGAAGTTCCACGCGCGAATAAAACGGCCATTCACGTTAAAACGGGCAGCCAGCAGATTGGCAGCCAACAACCCACGTCTTCTGGACTCTAAATCTCCGGTCAACCGATGGGCGGCCACACCGCTGAGCAGCCAAATAAAACCAAGGTCATGGTCTACAGCTTCGCTATTATAGAGTATTTTTTCCAAACGACCCTCACACCGCTGTGCAATCCCGGCAACTACACCGTCAGGACGCGCCCGATTAGCTAGCCATAGCAGTCCCGGATAAAAGCCTGCTGTCCACCACGCTTCTTCACGATTATCATAACGTCCACCCTCAGCAACATGTGGAAAAGCGTCCCCCAGTCTTGCCGCCAAGGCAAGCGTTTTATCCAAAGCCAGCTCCCACGATTGCTCCAGCCACGCTTCTGTTTTCGTCATTTCTTTTTCCTCTCCTTTTCCCACATGTTAAACCATATTTATGGCTCTAGCTCTATCTATTCAGGTAACCGAATGATAAAGGAAATGCGATTGCTTTCACATTCCAGACGCGCTCCCTTAAGTAAACCATTCCGACAGGCCACGGAAGCTAATTCTTCCGGCCATACCACGTTCGTTCCATCCGTCGTCGGGATGACTTCAAGACTTGCACCTGCGTATTCTACTCGAATGCTTTCCGTTTCTTTCCCAGCTGACATGACATGATGAATAACGCTGCGCTCCCGACCGTCGTACGCCATTAGGGGAATAAGTGCCCCTACATTCTGAATATTGCCTTGAAGCTCATACGCCACTTCAATTTTGCCGGGTACCTGACGATAATGCGTTCGGATTTCCCTCACTCCCGGGAATGGACCTTCCCACAAGAGAGTAAAATCCGTTGCTCCGTCAGACGCTGAGCTTTGTTCCAGCTGTACGGTTCCTCCGCCATCCTGCGGATCAATCCCTCCATCCCGGTCGAACTCCAACGTACCGGGAATACCTTCCGACAAGCTGTGCCACTTTCCGTCCTCCGTTTGCCAGGCCGGGGTATAGCTCAGCGGGAAAATATCTCCCTCCGCGAAGCCTGTAAAGCCGCGGTCTGCGTGACCTGCTGAGGACGGACCGATCAGCGACGGCAGCGCAGACTGCTGAATACGCACGATGCCCGGAACATTGTACGGGTCGTTGACCGATGTTTGCACAAGCATTTGCTGCCCCTCTACGGCTGCAATGACAGTCTGGAACCAACCGTCCGTTGCCAACACCCGGCTGCCGATCTCCGCCGGGATGAAGGTTGGGGAAATGCGATCCATCTCCTCATCATGTAGAAGGGTGTGGGCCAGCACAGCCGCCGTCCACAGACTGTAGCAGGTATGATTCGAGTACACCTCAAAGCCATGTCGTGCCTCGGACGAATAATGATTGCGGACGATATGCAGCTTGCCGTCATCGGTCTGCCAACGGCTAATCGCTTGCCAGCATAGATCTGCTGCCCGTCGGAACGCACCTGCGAGCCCATGCTCTCCTGCTGTCATAGCCTGCTGAGCATGTGTTGTAAAGACAAAGGCCGCCGCCGCTTCGTTCCACTGATGCTGCGCGCTTCTTCCACGCGGCGGAATTTCCCCGTGCGGGGATAGCGTCAGTAATGTGCTGAGCGCCCCCCTGCGAAGGTGGTCACGAAGTTCGAGTGCGCAGCTGCCATCATACCCGTTCTCCAGCATCACGCCCAGGTGGAAGCGTGTAACGATATCGTAGGCAAATGGGCTATTGGGCCGATCCAACGGACCATCCTGATACAGACCCAAACCGGTAAAACGAGGCAGATGATAGCTGCGGATATACGTTTCCATCCATTCCGAATCGGCTGCAATTCCTTCCGCTGCACGCAAAAACTCGCCGGAAATCATAATCGCATTCCAGTTAATCATCCGGTTCGGATTTTTCATTTTGCTCATCGTAAAAATGTAGGTCTGCTCCGGCTGAATTCTGCTCAGTTGCTGCTTCCATGCCGTGGCTTGTTCTGGCAGCAGATTTTTAAGGAGCCGATACGCTCCCATCATCATAATTGGAAAAAAGTCTGGGTGGTGATCTGGCGCTTTTCCCTCCACTACACAAGCTATGCTATGCGTCAAGGCCGCAGCAGCAGATTCCAGTAAATCATGCCGACCTTCTTTGACCAACACCGCCGCAGCCAACGCATAGGACGGGGTGGAGTAGTACCGTTCACTTTCAGAATGGGGGTCAATAATAGCTCCGGTATCATCCTGATGCAGGGCATATGCACGAACCAGCTTTTCCAGCACAGCCAGCTTATGTTGGTGAGTCCATCCGTCATTCACTCGGTTCGGTGCGCTTTCCACCTGTTCTATAAATCTCTCCAGTTCCTTCTGCCAAGGGTACGCGCTGCCTGTCTTCAGCTTATTCATCCTGTCTGCCTCCCATTCAAAATGAAAATTAATGTATGGTAAAAAACAGATTGCAATCTACGCTTGCAGAACCGTTCCAGTGATTGGAGCTCAGCTGCAGCGATGTTTTATAAAACACAAAGGGAACTCCGTCATGATCTATGTGCTTCACAGCCTCCACCCCCGCCTGCAGCACGCTGTCATCATAATCCAGCCTGACCACTGCGTTCGTTCCCTTCCATTCCGCGAAGCCTGCTCCCAGATTAGGCTGAATACGGCTGATGAAAAGCTCCTCCACATCCCATGACTTCATGCTCACGCCAGACGTTTCAAACTCAAAATGATCTGTGACGGTAAGCCTTGCTCCCTTGCTTCCCTCCAGTACAGTCCATGTGAAGGAGCGGGTGAAGACTGCCAATTCTTCTACGGGATAAGCAGATGTCAAATCAAGCTTAAGTCTTGTGCCTGGCTGTACCTCCTCCTGCTCATCCAAAGCAATATCCAGTACAACCGCCTTTGCCTTTGCGCCCGATTGCTGCATAGTCCCATTGATGACAGGCACGGAGTGACCTCCGGAGGAGATATTGATAATCGACTCTCTTCCCGGTGAAAAATAGGCTTTCGTGTATAAGCCTGCTCCCAGATCACACAATAGATTTTCGCCACCACCATGAAGGATAAAGTGTCCAAGATCGTTATGATTGTGCGGTTCATTGTTATGCCCAGCCTTCGCTGAAAATGCAAGCATGACACCTGATTCACCCTTTTGGTATCCAAGTCCACTATGGCTGGAACTGCGGCTGCGGCACATCAGCCAACCAAGTTGCGGCAAATAATTGGCAACGGTCTCACCGCTCCCAAATGCCAAAGGATTCGTCCAGACCAGATTACGCAATACATGAGCCCAGCGGCGACAGGGGTCTTCCAACAGACCAGGTACACGGAAAGGGAGTGTAGATGGTCGTTCTTGCAATGAATTCAAATGAGAGATGAGTCCGGAAGGCAATCGTTCCGTTTCACTACTGTCCGAATAATTAGCAAAAATGCCATCCGACAGATGAACCCGCTCTGCAAAGGCTGCAATTTGCCTAACCTTTTCCGAGTTCAGAATATCCACAGCTTCCTCGGTAAATTCACGCAGCATATCAGCAAAATAAACGAAAAAACCAAAGCCGTACACCCAGTATCCTACGCCTTCGGGGCATCCCCCGTCCTCACTGTAGCCTGCCAAAAAACAATCCAGCGCGCCCAGCATACTCTCGATGGCTGCCGCTCTCGAAAAGTCGTCTTCTACCAGCAGCAGTGCTGCAATTCCGCAACCCGAAGCACATACTGCCGACCAGTTATGATCTGCGGTTTCCCATCCAAAATGACGAGGCTGCCAAAAAACGGGTTCGAGTACACGACGTTCGATCTCTTCGTGCACCTGAGCAACCACATGGCTAGCCAGTTGTTCTCCTAGCAGCAATAAAATTTCAACCAGCATTTGTGCTGTTTCGGACGCGAATAAATCTACCTGCTGCCAAGGCGGTGTTACTGTGTCCTCTTCATTGACATGTGCTGGAAGCGCCCATGTGTACTCGCTGCATATGTCCAGCAGACCGCTTTCCACCGCTTTCATCTTTCGAGGCTCCGGCTTGACAACCGCTTCCAGCACTATAGCAACCAGTCGTCCACGCCGTTCGAAGTACACATCCTCATACGGCTTGCGCTCTCCTGTATTAACAAATTCCCGAAATAGAGACAACGGCAGTTCAGGCCATGATGTTTCCCGATTATCTTTACAGACACGCTCAATATCCATCCAAAGCTCTGCGTATATCGGCTCAGAGACAGTTGTCCGCAGCCTTTTTGTCCAATTACTCCTTAACCGTTGTCTTGCTGAATCCTGCATACCGCCAGCCATCGCCTTAACGAGCCGCGAAGCAGGCCAAGCCTCCCTCAGAAGACTCATTTGCCTTTCCTCCCCATGAGAAGCATTCGTTTCACCCTCTTTTTTGTTAACGCTTTCATTGTATCTAACAATCATCCTAAATTCAAAGGGGTAGTAAAACAATTGAGAAAAAATAAAAGAACCTCCCTGCCCCGTTGCCGTGGTCATGGAAGTTCTTGTTTTACACTATTGCCAATCTCTGTCCAGATTCGCTTTGATCATGTTTTCTAAACTGTGGGTTTCTCTTGTTTCCACTTTCTAATCCCATCATCCTCCAGAATACCCAATGCTGCATCTGAGATATTAGGATCACGTAGCAAAGCGTCCTCGACTCTAAATTTAATATCGTCAGCATCTGCCAGCGTCATGCCTGGTGTTAGCTCAATCAACCCTTCCACGTGATAGTAGCGTCCCTCCTGCAAAATGCGCATTTGATAAATATCCGTTACATGTGTATCTGCTAGAATAATGGAAGCCACACGTTCTTCAATATCAGGAGGAGCAGATACACCGATCAAACCTACCATGTTGTCGTAACCGACCCGGAAAGCAACACCGACCATCAAACAACCGATGAGAATACTCGAAATTCCGTCCAGCAGTTTAAAATCTGTCAGCGATGTGACCACCACTGCTAGCAGGGCGAGTACTCCACCCGTTGTTGCTACCAAATCTTCATAAAATACCAGACGGGTTGGCGGTGCAGCACGCCCCACATGGCGGAACGCAGTGGTGAAAATGCTTAGCCCCTTCGCTTCTACTCTGGATTCATGCAGCACTTCTTTCATCGCTTTGCTCCATACAAATCCGTCCACCACTAGTGACAAAATCAGCACTACTACATTAATCCAGAATCCATGTGTAGATTCAGCCGGATGCTGCAGCAAATGAATGCCTTCCAATGCGGTTTCATAGGCCATAATCGTTACGACAATAACGGCAACCATACAGAACAGGTTAATTACTCGTCCAAAGCCGGTAGGAAAGCGTTTTGTCGGTTTTTTCTCTGCCAGTACACTGCCCGCGAATACAAACATTTGATTCACTGCATCCGCAATGGAATGCATCATCGTAGCAAACATAGAACCACTGCCTGTCAAGGCAAAAGCAATCCCCTTAATCAAGGCAATGCCGGTATTACCTAACGCCGCCGAGCCCGAGGATTTGTTTCCTTTTTTGACCATACTCCAAAAGGAGTCCTCTTTCTGTTTCACTTCCATCTTGTAGCTCCTCCTGAGGTATACATAATCTGATCGTTTGTTATGTATTATTTTTAACCCGTCCATATTCTACCTAACCAGTTGAGGAGAATCAATACAAACGATAATATTTTCCATGGAAAAGGAATGCCCCATGTCCCCTACGACATGAAGCATTCCCGTTAAGACCTTCTATCAGACATACCCTCAGGTTAACAACACAGATAATCTCCATGCGCTGACGATCGACATAAGCCTGTTTACCAGCTTGATTTCGTAATGCCTGGTATTTGGCCTTTATGTGCCAGCTCGCGGAACGCGATACGAGACAGCTTGAATTTGCGCAAGTATCCTCTGGGTCTGCCTGTCAGCTCGCAACGGCTTTTCAGGCGGGTTGGAGATGAGTCACGCGGAAGCTTTTGCAAAGCTTGGTAGTCCCCTTTTGCTTTCAATTCACGTCTTAGATCCGCATATTTAGCTACAATTTCCTGCCGTTTCTTCTCTTTTACGACTTTTGACTTCTTGGCCATGTAAAGCTCCTCCTTGTGATATATGCCAATCATGAAGGTTCACCCTCACTACCGCGAGATTGATGAACACGGATATGAACATGATTCCACACCATTAATAGTAATAATTACGATTAATATTTAATATACCGCTGCTCCAGGTGTGTTGTCAACCCAAGCGGTTTGAATCACAACATTAAAAAGCCGTTGAAACAGTAGACCCCTTTCACTCTTGTGATCGGTCTGCCGTTTCAACGGCTTTAAATTTGTTGACTAGCTCTGTTCATTCAGCTAAATGGCAAGCGACCCAGTGATCTGGACGAGCCTCACGATAGAGTGGAATCTCTTTGGAGCAACGGTCGATGGCAAAGGGGCAGCGAGTATGGAATTTGCAGCCCGAAGGCGGATTAACCGGACTTGGAATATCCCCTTTGAGCAAAATTCGTTCTCTTTTCAGCTTCGGTACCGGAATAGGTACAGCCGACAGCAATGCCTTCGTATACGGATGCAACGGATTTCCGAATAGCTCGTCACGCGAAGCCGTCTCGACCATGGAGCCTAGATACATCACGCCAATACGGGAACACAAATGTTCCACCACGCTCAAATCATGCGAGATGAACAAATATGTCAGACCCCGTTCGGCCTGCAATTTGGCGAATAGATTAATAATCTGCGCCTGTATGGACACATCCAGCGCTGATACCGGCTCATCAGCGATAATTAGATCCGGCTGAAGCGCCAGCGCTCGGGCAATGCCGATCCGTTGGCGTTGACCTCCCGAGAATTCATGGGGAAAACGGTCGATATGATACTCCGACAATCCACATAGCTTGAGCACGTCCAGCACAATCTGCCGGACCTCCTCCTTCGTTGCTATACCGTGATCCAGTAGCGCCTCACCAATGGCATCACCAATCCGTACACGCGGATTCAGCGAGCTATACGGGTCTTGAAAGATCAGCTGAATTTTGGGACGAAGTTCCTGCATCCCTTTGGCAGACAAGCTGTGCAGATCCACCCCTTTGTATTTTACGGTACCGTCCGTTTTATCCGTCAATCTAACAATCGTACGGCCCACTGTGCTTTTACCGCTCCCCGATTCCCCTACCAATCCGAACGTTTCGCCCTGACGGATCGTAAAGCTGATATCGTCTACCGCCCGCACATGTCCTGAAGTACGGTTCATAAACCCGGACTTCACCGGAAAGTACGTTTTTAAGCGTTCTATTTCCAACAACGGCTCAGCCATGAACAACCGCCTCCTCATATAACCAGCAGGATGCTTTCTGCTGAGCTGAAACTTCTTTTAGTGTAGGCTCCTTTACACGACAAATGTCCATGCAATGCCCACAGCGGTCGTGAAAATAACAGGAAGTCGTCAGCTCCAGCGGATTAGGGACCTGCCCGGGAATGGAATACAGTTCCTCTTGGCGCTGATTAAGCACCGGTTTGGATTTTAGTAACCCCTGTGTATAAGGATGTTTGGGATGATTGAACAGCTGTACCACTTCGCCTTCCTCGACGATCTTGCCTGCATACATCACAATGACGTAATCAGCCATTTCGGCGACAACACCCAGATCATGGGTGATTAGCATGAGCGACATATTGGATTGGGCTTTAAATTCACGCAGCATATCCAGAATTTGCGCCTGAATCGTTACATCCAGCGCCGTGGTTGGCTCATCCGCGATAAGCAGCTTGGGACCGCAAGAAACAGCAATCGCAATCATAATTCGCTGCAGCATCCCTCCGCTCAGCTCATGCGGATAGCTTTTTAAAATCTGCTCCGGTCGGGATATACCGACCTGTTCGATCAGCTCCAGTGCTCGCTTACGAGCTTGCTTACGACCCATTTTCAAATGCTCAATCAGTGGTTCGGATAGCTGTTCGCCAATGGTCATGACAGGATTCAATGAAGACATCGGCTCCTGAAAGATCATGGAGATTTCATGCCCGCGAATCGTGCGCATTTCATTTCTACTAAGCTCTAGCAGATCGGTTTCCTCAAAACGGATGCTTCCGCCTGCCACTTTACCACCGGGACTCTGGATCAGACCCATGATCGACATCGCGGTAATACTTTTGCCACAGCCCGATTCACCGACAATGCATACCGTTTCCCCCGGCTTCACACGGAAGCTGATATCATCCACCGCTTTAACCGTTCCTTCTTCTGTATAAAAATGAGTGCTTAAATGTTCAATGGAAAGTAAATTGTCCATGGTGTATGATCACCTACCTCTTATGTTTCGGGTCAAGTACATCCCGCAGCCCGTCACCAAAAATATTAATAGCGATGACTGTAGCAAAAATAGACAGTCCTGGCGGTATCCACAACCACGGTCGTTGCTGAAAATCCAGCACATTGTTAGCGGCATCAATCATATTGCCCCAAGTCGGTGTCGTGGGCAGCACGCCAAGGCCAAAGAAGCTAAGTACAGATTCACTCAAGATAGCTCCGCCAATATTCAATGTAGCGATAACGATCAATAACGGCAAAATATTCGGCAGCAGATGCTTGAACAGCTTTCGACGATTCGAGAGTCCCAGTACCGTCGCGGCTTGCATAAATTCACGTTCCCGCAAACTAAGCATCTGGCCCCTCACCATCCGTGCAATCCCCGGCCAGTTGACCAGACTAAGCATCAACATAACAATATACATCCGTTGATCGGGTGGAACCTTCCAGTCAGATAGCAGCGCGCCCATAATAAATAGCAGGGGCAAACTGGGAATTGTCAGCAGCAAATCAGCAACGCGCATAATAATCTGATCCGCAATCCCGCGAAAATATGCGGATATGACCCCCAGCGTAGCCCCCAAAAAGACAGACAATACCATCGAAGCCAAACCCACGGTAAGAGAAATTTGACCTGCCTGCATCACACGTGTCAGCACATCCCGTCCCAGCTTGTCTGTTCCTAACCAGTGCTGGATATTGGGCGCCTTGTTCATCATTAATATATTTGTTTTATTATCGGAATAAGGAGAAAATAACGGACCTATAAAACAGAGCAAAAACATAAATACCACGACGAGCAGACCAGCCATAGCAAGCTTGTTTCTGAACAGCTGCCGGAGCGCTTGCTGCCACATTGAAGATTTAACAGTTGTTCGCAGTCTGCCGTTGCTCTTGCTCAAATTACTGCTCACGGATGACATTCCTTAGCCCCCTTCTTACACTTTCACACGCGGGTCCGCGATGCGATACAAAATATCGGACAACAGTGTCCCGATCACGCTCAATATGGCAATTAGCATCGTAAAGCCCATAAGTAGCGGATAATCCCGGAGCGAAAAGGATTGCATGTACAACTGACCGATCCCCGGCCAATTAAAAATCTTTTCAATAATCAGGGACCCGCCAAACAGCGCAGGTAATTCGAAGCCAACGAGCGTAATGGCAGGCAGTAATGCATTTCTCAATGCGTGCGTAAAAAGTACCTTTCTTTCCTTTAAGCCTTTTGCACGGGCTGTGCGTATATAATCCTGCTGGATTACGTCGATCATATTGCTACGGAAGTAGCGGGTCAACGACCCCAGTCCCAGCAGCGTCATAACGATCACTGGCAAGGTCATATGCTGGAGAACCTCCTTCACATACTCCATACCTGTAGCGTTACTGCCCGTATTGAGCATGCCACCGGGTGGCAGCCACTTCAGGTCAACCGCTGCGATTTTAATCAGATACAACCCGATAAAAAATGAGGGCACAGACATGGCAGCGAAAATGACCACCATCACCAACGTATCAAACCATGAATACTGCTTGTAGGCAGCAACCACACCAACAATGACCGCAATCAGCCAGGTCAGGAAGGTCGATACAACGGCCAGCAAAAACGAGTTCCAGATATACTCATTAAATAAGGTCAGCACGGGCTTCTGCTGAGCAAGCGAGTAACCAAAATTTCCATGCAGCGCATTGCCTAGCCAATTTCCGTAGCGCTCAAGAATAGGCTTATTGAGGCCGTAAATTTCCCTCAGCTCCGCCTTTCTCTCTGGCGACAGCTTCAGATTTCCGCTAATGAAATCTCCCGGTGTCATGGCATACAGGAAAAAAATCATCATCGAAGCGGCCAACAAAATAATAACCATATACGTCAGTCTTTTCGTTAAAAACGAGCTCATGACAGACTCCTTTCAATTCAAGGTCAGGCTACTCATGAAGTTTCCCCCATTTGGGAGGCCCCTTGATCCGAACCTGATGTTCTTCACAAGGGGCCCGCAAATGTGGCTTATTTAAGGGACCATTCGAACAAATTACCAGACAAGCCAATGAACGGACTGACCTTTACATGTTCCATCCGACCATTGTAGGCATACACCGTCTTCTTATAGTTGGTAAAAATTACGGGCAGTTCATCGTTTAGCAGCACATATAATTCTTGATATATTTTCTTGCGTTCTTCCATATTCGTCGTAGACAAGCCTTTTTCATATAGCTCTTTTACCTTTGGATTGTTATATCCCTTGACTTCTCCATTGACGAATTGCTCGATTCCATCTGATGGATCTGTCAGCATGCCTGTTGAGAAGGCGGCAAGATCATAATCTTTACCTTCTACTTTGGCGACCATTGCATTAAAGTCTGCAAAGATTTCCGGCTGTAGGTCAACGCCAATCGCTTTGTAATTTTCAGCCGCAAGCGCAATAAAGGTGTCTGTTTCTGGACGTTTAGAGGTCAGCAGGTGAATGGTCAGCTTCTGTCCATTTTTCTCACGGATACCATCACTACCTTCTACCCAACCCGCTTCATCCAGCAGCTTTTTCGCTTGCTCCGGGTCGTAGTTGTATGGATTGATTCCATCGGTAGTGTAAGACCAGAATATTGGGGAAGCTGGAATGTTTGCGACCGCCCCTGCTCCCTGAGCTGCATCGACATAAATGCTTTTCCGATCCAGTCCATAGGTCAATGCTTGACGAACCTTTTTATCCTTAAGCTTTTCATTTTCAAGATTTACTTGCAAATATCCATAAGTGCTAGGGGTATACGGCAAAATGTTTAAAAAGCCAAGCCCTTTCAGTTTGTCGATATTTTCCTGAGTTGCGGTGAATTGAGCAAAATCGGTATCGCCTGTTTCTATGAATTGCCAAGCGTCGCCTTCTGCTGTTTTGTAAATGAAATGCTGTGTTTTCGGTTTGCCTTTGAAAAAGTGATCATTCGCCTCCAGACGAACTTCTTGCCCTGGAAAGAATTTTTCCAACTTATAAGCCCCATTTCCCAGGGGGCTACTATGTAAATTTTTAAAATAATCCAGTTGTCCAAACTTATAATCCTTGCCGTAGTAGGCTTTGGACAGTACATACTCACCCAGAATCGGCAGAGCCAGCGCGTTTGGTTTTTCCAACGTCGCAGAAATGGTCTGCGCATCAATTACCTTGATTCCTGCAATTTGTTTTGCCTTGCCTTCCGTATAGTCTTTGCCGCCTTTAATGTTCAGCTTTCGGATTTGGCTGTCACCAGGATAAGCCTTGTCATAGATCAACGTCCAGGTAAAAGCGACATCCTCTGCTGTCAAAGGAGAGCCATCACTGAATTTTGTACCAGGAATCAGATGAAACGTGTACGTTAGATTATCCTTGGAAATATCCCAGCTCTTAGCCAGATTGGGCAGCGGAAGCCCCTTCTCGTCTACCGTGACCAGCGGAGTCCACAACTGGGAAATCACGTTGCCGTCATAGCCGCTTTGGTTAAAATACGGAGTGAACACCCCGGCTGGATCAGTCAGGCCAACAATAATCGTGTCGCTTCTCTTTTTGGACACTTCCGGCAATTTGGTTAAATCAGAAGCTTGTACCAGACTTGTTAATGGCTGCGCTGTAGAGGTTGTCTGTGCGGCATCACTATTTTGCGAAGTAGCATCGCTAGCGCTATCTGATCCACCACTCGAGCAAGCTGCTAATAAGGTAGAACTTGCCAGAAGTAGGCTGCTGAGTAGAATAATTCCCTTTTTCAAAATAATCCCCCCAAGTTAATTTATTAAATTCCGATCGAACAAGTTGTAATTAATAAGATAAATCTCATTATAGGAATCTATTCCGGTTCTGTAAAGAGAGAACTCCATTTTTATGTAAAAAAAATAGACGTCCACTCATTTGGATTCCAAATGGTCGGCGTCTATTTGTTTAAAGTGTTAAAGTCTAACGGGTGCGTGCAGCCTAATTTCGCTCCATATAGCCAGTAATGCTCCGATGCATTTCATCCACAGCCGAAAGCCGTGCGCTATAGCCGAGCAATGTTTCACCATCAAAATGTGCATGGATGAAGCCAGAGGCACGAAGCTTAAAAATATGGTCGTGCGTGATTCCCTTGGACAGCTTGAGATGACGGACAATCTCAATAAAGGTTCGTGGAGACTGACTTTGATACAAATATTTTAAAATCTTGAGCCTGCTCTTCTCCCCCAAACTTCGAATCATTCGATATTCCTGTGGGGATAAAAAATCGTCCTCCTGCACATAAATACCTGCCGAATAATGACACAGCAGGAGCGATCCAAATCGATAAATGATATTAATCGGCTGAAAATGGTATTGCGGTACCAGCAACACCTGCGTCAACCCTTCGGAAGGCTCGAATCGGAAGCCATTAGTTGTACGATCCACCCACTCCATAGAGCTATATGCGCCCTTCTCCCGGTTTCTGCGTTCCGCTTCCTGTTTCAGCCCGCTTAGAATCCTTGTATCCACATGACGAAAATACTCTTTATCCCAACCGGATAGCAGCTGCAATGCAAGTTTGCGAAGCTTCTCCATGTCATCAGGCAGCGGTATCCCATAGGCTGATGCCTGTTCGTTTAATTCCTGTACAGTCCGGTTCTCCAGATGGTCTACGACCTCTTCAACGTTCCCGTGGTCAGAAAGCATACAGGCGAGTCCATAAATGACCTTCCAATCTGCATTGATTTCCATAGACTCCAGCAATTCGGACAAACCTGGAGACAGCGTTCCACGCACTTGCTCCGCCCACTCGGCTGATAAATCGGTCTTCTTGTAAGCCTTGCGGCAAATAAAGGTGTGTAAGCTGCTGAGCAGTTCAAACACCGGTCCATATGCTACATGTACATCGTAAGGAGCATTCACGTCGTGACTCATCGCTTTCTGTCCTCTTTTCTTTCATGTCTGATGTCCATTATACATACTATCGTACACCCGTTCATTCTTAGTGATCCATTCATACGAGAATTTAGCAAAACACAGATACAAATATGAAGGAAACAAGTGTCATAATCAAGACGAAAAAAAAAGCCTGATCTCATCAGACTCTAACTGTTCAGCTATGAATTAAAAAAGATTATCTCCCACAAAAATATCGCAGGAGACAACCATTGGACAAATAATATGATGTTTAAAGTTTGTTAGCTGCTACTTTCCACTCTAATATTCCTGTGGAGGCTGAACCTTTGGACACCATTTCAATTCTTAATTTCGTTGTTTTTACAGGCGTAAAAGTAGTCGTATTATACTGGTCTACTGAAGTATCCAATCCATTAGCCTGCTTGACATTAGACCAGCTGCGACCATTCCAATACTTAATCTTGTAAGACTTAGGAACATCAATGCCACCGCCATCTTTAAACCAATAAACATCCGTTTGGGATACCGTATATTCCTGATCAAAATCATATTGGACCCATTGTGTACCCGTCTCAGGCCAGTTACCATACACGGCATGACTTCGATCATTAGAATTAGCAGGTTCAAATCCATCGTTTAGCGCGCTTACATTTTCCCAAGATGAAGTATAAGAGCTGCTAGCCGTTGCCGCAGATGCAATGTTCACGATTTCATCAGGATCTGTTTCAATTGGGCCATCGTCGTCTTTAGTCGTGATTGGGAAACGAGCCGTATCCTTTTTGATTTGACTCCAGGTATACCGCAGCATCCAAACATCCCAGTCGGTGATATGATCGGAATTGCCGGCCCACATAATCGTGTTCGTTGGAAATCCACCTGGTGGACGCTCATGTTCTTCATAAAAGTCGTTTAATCCAAATCCATGCCCAATTTCATGTTCAGTAATCTCAATCTCATCCGAATTCACCGTACTCAGAACGTATTCATCATTCATACGCTGTCCCCAGTCGCCGCCGGCTCCCCCGCCAAAATTTTCTGTGGCCCAGAGATACATATCAAAGCGTTTATCCAATCCACCCGGATACGAATAGTTCGGGTCCGAAAAATGCTCAAACCGGGATATTTCATTAGGCGCAACTGGAAGCGCAGCAGGAATTTCCGGTTTTTCAGAAGCCAGTGTATCTGTAATGGTATCCGTATAAATGACCTCGTCAGGCTGCTTGTCTAGGAGCAGTGAAGGATCAGCAACAGCCCAACCTACCACTTTTACTTTAATATTCTTATAGGGCCAGCCGTCATATCCTTGAAGATGATCTGTCCAATGGTTCATCTGCCGATCTATCATTTTAGTCATATCTTGACGTTGCTTCAGTGTAACGGGCTTAGAGGATTGCCAGCGTATAACATAATTAAGAGTCCCTTTTCCCGCAAAAATTTGATCAAAAATCGTATTTTTACGAGCCGTCGAGCCTTCGGTCAACATTCTATTCTTCCAAACCCATTCCACCGATGATTTGAGATAAGCTGGCATATCAGCTAACGTTGAATCACCCGTTGCCGCAACCACAGAATCCCCGTTTAGATGAGAATCCGCTGATACAAAACTAGCGTTTCCCATCAGTAGTGAGCTAGCAATGACTACTGAAAAAGAAGCCATCATCATTCCTTTTCTGTTCAACATGTATGTACCTCCATATCTATTTGTATTATTGCAGAAGTTTTTCAGAAACGATGATCTCTATCACCTCTCTTTTCGCATTTACGAACAAATCTAGGAGATCAAGAGTACACTATCAAATCTCCTTGTCGTTTTTTGTAAATAATCACAAATCATATTATCACTGGATTATTGCATCGTCAATATTTTCCTTAATGATTTAAATTAGTCATTTTAATCGTATCTTGGAACATATACTTGATCTTTGCATGCAAAAAACTGGTATTTTATAAAATGAAATAACCGTTTATTCACTAAATCAATTCCACCACAGAATTTGATTTTGGAACAAACGGCTCTATTTATAAGCTTTTTCGCACTACTCTAGCATTTTTTAGCGGGTAGGAAAACGGGAGGTATCCTTCTTGACCTGGGTCCAGGTATAACGCAACATCCAGGTATCCCACTCTGTTATTTTGGGAGAATTTCCGGCCCACATAATCGTTGGCACAGGAAAACCACCGGGTGGACGCTCATGTTCTTCATAGAAGTCAGGCAAGCCGAATCCATGCCCCATCTCGTGCTCTGTAATCTGGATTTCATCCGAATTCAAGGTGTTCAGGATATAATCATCAGGCATACGTTGCCCCCAATCACCGCCGGCTCCGCCTTGAAAATTGGACGTTCCCCATAAGTACATATCAAACCGTTTGTCCAGTCCACCCGGGTAAAAATAGTTAGGGTCCATAAAATGTTCAAATCTCGATAGTGCGTTAGGAGCAACCGGAAGTTTAGCAGGAATATTCGGGTCTGTTTTACTTAAGTCATCCGTAATAGTATCCGTGTAAATAATTTAGCGTTCCTTTTCCCGCATAGATTTGATCAAAAATCAAATTTTTACGGTTGGTGGAGCCTTCTTTGACCATTCTATTCTTCCAAACCCATTCTACCGATGGCTTAAATTTAGCAGGTATATCAGCAGCAGCCAAATTAATATTTGTCGACTCTATATCAGAAGTGCTCTCCAAATCTGAGGCTGCTGAACCAATGTTAGCCCCGCCAACCAGTAAAGAAGCAGCCACTATCAATGAAAAAGAAGCCATGATCATTCCTTTTTCTTCGGCATTTCTTTAACCTCCATACCTTTTATTTTTACAAGACATCTAAAAGGACAAACGCCTACTCTATTAGTACACCCACTCTCGATTTTGAATAAAATTACAATTTTATGCTATCATTGGAATGATATAGCGTCAAACAAAAATATCCCCTCTACAAGGAGGGGATAAGTATCCATAGACTAGGCTCGAACTCCTACTCTATGGATTTCAGAGCCGAATCTGCCAGTGAGGCCAGCAGCTTCGCTGTTCCCGGCAACGCACGTTCGTCCAGATCAAAGGCAGGATGATGCCATTCCTGGCTTCCCGCAGTGCCGACAAAGACAAATACACCTGGGATGTTCTTCTGATAAAACCCAAAATCCTCGCTCGCCGAGGATGGTGTGGGACGAACTACATCCAGACCGGCCGCTTCCGCCACCTCCTCCGCGATGGCAGCCAACTTACCGTCATTCAGCACAGGTGGCGGACCCTCGATCCAGCGGATGGTTGCTTTCGTGCCGAAAGCATCGGCAACGCCTTTTACGACCTGTTCGAAGCGCTCAGTCACCTGGGCGCGAACATTTTCGTCAAATGTGCGAATTGTTCCGTCTAAATGGGCGCGGTCAGGAATGATGTTCCAGGCGTTGCCACTGTGCAGCTTCGTGACGCTAATGACCGCGCTATCCAACGGATTAACGCTCCGACTCACAATGGATTGCAGCGCGGTAATGATATGTGACGATACCACGATGGGGTCAATCCCTGCATGCGGCACTGCCGCATGTGTGCTCAGACCCTCCACCTCGATGTAAAAACCATCCGCTGCTGCCATTAGCGGACCTTCTTTGATGCCGACCGTGCCTACGGGCAGGTCCGGCTTGTTATGCAGGCCAAATATGGCCTGCACCCCTGCCAACGCACCGCTATCCAGCACTTGGGCAGCGCCTTTGGCCTTTTCCTCGGCTGGCTGGAACACCAGCCGAATCGTGCCTTTCAGCTCCTGCTCCCGCTGCTTCAGGAGTATGGCTGCTCCTAACAAGGACGCGGTATGAAAATCATGCCCACAGGCATGCATCTTGCCGGGATGCACTGAAGCATAAGACAATCCCGTCTCCTCCTGAATGGGCAACGCATCAATGTCTGCACGAAGCGCGACAATTGGTCCCTCCTGCTGTCCGCCGATTTCTGCTACTAATCCGGTACGTAGCGGCACATCCAGAATCGTTATGTTCTGTTCTTCCAGCAGATGGCGGATAAAGGCGGTAGTTTCAACCTCCTCGTTAGATAGCTCGGGATTTCGATGCAGATGGCGGCGAATGTCCACCAGCTTCTGCTCCAAGACCTGCTCCTTCGTTCCGGCTGATCCACTCATCCCTATACCTCCTTTGCGAACCCAAAATAGTTACAATTCTCTCAGACCAACAACAGCTAGGACTGCACAGGCAATCCGGCAAAAGCTTCATGCAACAACTCGAACGAGCGCACGCGCTTGTGTATATCCCTTATTCCTGTCGTAACAATCAGCTCATCGGCCTGATACTTCGCTTGAATTTCCGTCAGCACAGCATAGATTTCGTCTTTATTCCCTTTGTTAATTTGCGCTTGTGTAGCTTCAATTGTATATTCTTCACCCGATTGCTTGCCGAACTGTTCTGCACTTTCCAGCGTGCCCACCGTAGCCGTCTTGCCACTGGCCAGTTGAATTTTGTACAGCTTGTGCTCACCTGCTAACTCCGCAGCTTCCTCGTAAGTGTCCGCTACGATGACTGAAAGCGCAAAAAGAGCTTTCGGCTCACGTCCATAACTATAATCGAAAGACTCCCGATACGTACGGAATGAATCCAATGCAACCTGCTCACTACTATTGATAAATTGCGAGAAAACATAGGGCAACCCTAAACGCGCAGCAATTCCAGCACTGTCTGTACTTGTACCCAATACGTAAATATCCGCTGGTGTTTCTGGAATCGGATTCGCCTGCAACCCGGCTAACGGTCCTTCTTCAGACGGAATATTATGAATATAGCGACTTACTTCATCAATTTTTTCTTCGAGAGAAGGCGCATCATGCACATTGCGTTGTAACGCCTGTGTGGATTTCGGCAACCCGCCCGGCGCGCGTCCAATGCCCAAATCTACGCGACCCGGTGCAAGAGAGGACAGCACATTAAAGTTTTCAGCTACTTTATAAGGGCTGTAATGCTGAAGCATCACTCCACCAGATCCGACTTTAATACGCTCAGTGCGTGCCAGCAAATGGGAAATGAGTACCTCTGGCGAAGAGCCCGCAACCTGCTCGGAATCGTGATGCTCTGATACCCAGAAGCGCGTAAACCCCAATTCCTCTACACGCTGTGCTAGCTTAATCGTATTACGAAGGGCCTGCGCTGCTGTTTCTCCCTCGTGTATAGGGCTTTGATCCAATACTCCGATTTTAATACCCATGTCTCCCTCTCCCGTCTAAATTGAATAGTTATATTCCGGTGTAATCCGTTTCAGAAATTGTTTGGTACGTTCCTCTTTGGGGTGGTTAAAAATGTCGTCCGGTGTGCCTTCCTCGATAATATGACCGCCATCCATAAATACCACATGATTTGAAACATCACGCGCAAAGCCCATTTCATGTGTAACGACAATCATTGTAATGCCTTCCTTCGCAATCTTGCGGATCACCGACAGCACCTCACCCACCAACTCAGGGTCCAGCGCCGAAGTCGGCTCATCGAACAAAATCACTTCCGGGTTCAGCGCCAAAGCACGCGCTATGCCGACACGCTGCTGCTGCCCGCCAGATAGCTGGCTTGGATAATGATTCAGCTTTTCACCCAGTCCGACCTTTTCCAGCACTTCAATGCTGATTTTTTTCGCTTCCTCCTGCTTGACCTTGCGGACAACGACAAGTCCCTCCATGACATTTTCCAGGGCTGTTTTATGCTTGAACAAATTGTATTGCTGAAAAACCATGGCCGTCTTTTGACGTAGAGCCAAAACATCCTTCTTCGCCGGTCGCTTGCAGTTCACTGTAAAATCGCCAATGCTCACTTCCCCATCATTCGGCTTTTCCAGATAATTAATGCAGCGCAGCAGAGTCGTTTTACCTGAACCGCTCGGGCCTAAAATAACGACGACCTCGCCTTTGTTCACGGTCAAATCAATGCCTTTGAGCACTTCATGTTTGCCGAACGACTTCGTTATATTTTGCAGACGGATCATGATGCTCGACCTCCATTAAACACATTGATTTTTTTCTCCACCAAGCCGGATATTCGTTCAATCAATACCGTCAAGCCCCAAAATAGCAGTGCAGCTGCGATATACACCTCTAAATATTTCCAGTTGGTAGATGCCAGAATTTCAGCCTGTGCCTGGATTTCTGTGACCGAAACCGTGAAGGCCAAGGTAGAGCCATGCAGCATCCCAATAACGGAATTCGTTAGATTTGGCAAACTCACCACGAATGCCTGCGGAAATACAATCCGTCTCAGCACTTGCCACGTCGTCATACCAACGGCATAAGCCGCCTCGATCTGCCCCTTGTTGACCGATTGAATTCCAGAACGGACGACCTCAGACATATACGCGCCACTGGTAATGGAAAACGAAATAAGTGCAAATACCATATAAGGAACATCTTTGGAATGCAGCGGCCAGCCGAAATGCTTCGCTCCCGCATCAATCAACAAAGGCAAACTGAAATAAATAAGCAGCAAATGCATCAGCATCGGTGTGCCACGGATAAAGGTAACGTAACCGTGAGAAATTTGCGACAACACAGGAACCTTATAGATTCGCGCCAGTGCCGTTATCATACCGATGACCAACCCTGCCAGTACGGAAACCACCGTAATAATTAAAGTGTTGGGCAGCGCGGAGAACAACCCTAAAAAGGCAGTATATATAAATCCAAAATCCAGACTCATATGCCTTTACCTCCTTTACTAAGACGGGGACTTCTCAGGTAACGCACCACAAAACTTTTTCGTTTTTCGGGTTCTTTCTGTACTGCATCCCGATGCTCATGCCGGAGAAGCGTATTTTCCAGCAGCTTGAACAATTTTTGTAAAATCAGACTGATCACCAGATAGATAAGGGATAACGCGATATAGGTTTCAACAAAATGCTGGGTAGCCGAGCCTAATGTCTGTGACTTCCCTGTCATCTCCATCGCTCCGATCGTAAATGCCAGTGAAGTATCCTTCAGATTGCCAATCACCAGATTGGAAAATACAGGAACCACGACAGCCAGCGCTTGCGGCATTATGATACGTGTAAAAGTCTGATAGCCTGACATGCCGACGGACTGTGCAGCCTCGATTTGTCCCCGATCTACAGCCTCTACTCCTGACCTGATAATTTCGGAAATAAAGGCTCCACTATTGAGCGCGTAGGTTGCTACGGCAAACCACAGCACATCCCATCTGGAGGAATTGATATCCACCAGCTTTAGTAGCTCTGGTAGGCCGTAATACACCAGAAACAATTGGATTAGAATAGGTGTTCCGCGAAAAAAGGAAACATACACCTGAGAAATACGTTTGAGAAATGGAATGTTATACATGCGAGGCAGCGCAACCAACAGACCAATGATAAGCCCCAATACAAGCGAGCTTGCCACAATAAACAAGGTGATGTGTAAGTAAGACAGCATTTTCGGGATAAAGCTAAAAACATAGTCAATATTGAACTCTCTGCTCATATGCCTGCCTCCTTTCTATACATCAACGGTCAGAATACATTGAGTACCCTGACCGCTGAAATGTCCAAGTCTATCCTTACTTCTTACTGCTGCTACCTTCTTTTTTCACATCTTCCAGAGACTTAGTGAAATCCTCTCCAAGCCATTTAATGCTCAGCTTCGACAGCGTACCGTCGTCCTTCACTTCCTGAATGGCTTTGTCCAGGTCATCCGCCAATCCTTGCTCATTTTTGTTCAGTACATACAGCACATCCGATTGAGTCAAAGGATCACCAACGGTTTTCAGAGCTACTTCTCCTTTTTCATCGGTGTTAAAACGGTTCGCAAAATCTGTCGTAACGGTAGCATCTATACGGCCGCTCGTAATTTGTTGCACCGTATCATTGGCTGCACCACTCGTATAAACGATATTCAGGGCATCTGCGTGGGTTTTGTTATACTCTTTCAGCACATACGCCGCATTACTGGTTGGGCTGGTGAGTACCTTTTTCCCTTTCAAATCATCAATTGAATGAATGGTATTGTTATCCTTCGCTACAGCGACTCTGTTCAAAAAAATGCTATACGGATTTTTGTTGAACAGATACTTGGCTTCGCGCTCCGGGTTTTTTTCCATTTGATGCGATACCAGATCAATTTTTCCGGCATCGAGACTTAGCAGCAAGTTTCCAAAGTCCATCGTTTTAAATTCAAATTCGTATTGAGGCAGGCGCTTGTCCAGCTCCTTAATCAGCTCCACATCAAAACCTGTTAAATTTCCGTTTTCGTCAATAAAGCATACATTTTTGAATTGAGTACCTGTGCCTACGATAATTTTCTTCACATCTCCATTTGAACCTGACGCGCTTGACGCGTTATCTGAGGAACCGCAGCCTGCCAACACCAGGATGATTGCCATAACTGACAATATTGCAAACCACTTTTTCATATGAATCCCCCTCATCTCTTTGTATATCAGCAGTTTGCGACATACATGGTAGCTACAACATCCAATAATTCATAATTCCTATAAGCTTAATCGGTTTTAGGATGTGATTAATTTAACATCTGGAAACCTATACGTCAATCTACCAAGCTATAGAACATTTCTATAACAAAACCGCACCCCGGAAACCCTCTGTCAGTGCATCTGCAAAATCCGAGGTCACTGCACAGTCTTCTTTGGTCGCAATTATGCTAATCTGCATCGACACCCCAGCTACCTCTGGAACATGGATACGGAACAGTTTCTGATCTTTCACTTCACGGTTTACACAGACATCCGGCAAGAATGCAATACCCGCTTCTTCCAATACCAGCTTTTTGGCCGTGACCACATTGTCTACCTGAAAAGCAATGTCCGGTGGCTGCTCCAGTGATTCAAAAGCGCGATGAATCCTCATCCAATCTAGTGATCCGCATTCAAAAAACACGAGTGTTTCACGTTGAATATCCTGTATGCTGGCCTTTCCTGTCTTCATAAACGGATGGCCGTCGTATACATACAGGGAAATCGGATCTTCATAAAAGGCAAGCGTACGGATAGCCGGATGCATCACTTTACGGACAAAACTAATGTCTACCTCACGGTTCAACAGTTTATGTAGCAGTTGATCCGTCGTAGCCGTCACAATTTTGTAATTAACCTCTGGATAACGAGCACGAAGCTGCTTTAATATTTCAGGAATAATGTAGTTCGACACCGATATCGTGCAGCCAATTCGAATTTGCTGAGGGGCTTTCTTACGCTGTTGGAGCTTTTGCTTCCCTTTTTGCAGCACCTGAAGCATCTGCTCCGCATAAGGAAGAAACTTTCGTCCATCCTCCGTCAAAACCGTTTGCTTGCTTTGGCGGTCGAACAGCTTGCATCCTAGCTCGCGCTCTAGCGTCTGAATCCGGGCTGTGACAGAAGGCTGGGACAAGAACAAGGCTTCTGCCGCCTTATTAAAGCTCCCATAATGATTCACGTATACAAAGGCTTCCATATTCTCGATATTCATACGCAAGTCCCCCAGTAAGTTTTTATAGACACTTATCCAATATGTTAACTTGGTTTTTTTGTATCATAAAACTCACTGAACGACCTGTCAATGGACATATTGAAAATATCTATAATTTTAATAGCTCATTTAGTTCTTTAACAGAACGTCCCAACCGTGCAACCAATTCTTCGGACAACCCGTACGCTCCATCTGGCAGACGTTCGACCCACTGATCCACTGCATACACACCGCCAAGAATATGTCTTCCGCCCAATGCATTAATAACCGGCTTCAATGCATAGTCAATGACCAGCAGGTGAGCCAGTGTGCCTCCGATAAATAAAGGCAGGACCGGTTTCCCTCTTAGTCCCTCCTGCGGAACCAAATCTAGGAATGTTTTCAATAGTCCTGAATAGGACGCCTTATAGACTGGAGAAGCCACAATGACGGCATCCGCTGCTGCAATCAGCGCAAGTGATGCTGTGATGTCGGGGCTCTTAAAGTTAGCTGTGACTAGATCCTCCGCTGGCAAGTCGACCACATTCAGTAATGTGACCTCCGCTCCAGCCTGCTGCAACTGCTCCGTTGTATAGTTAATCAAGCCATATAAACGAGATTGTGTAGACGGACTGCCTGATAGGATGACAACCTTGGACATATTTTTTCCTCCTTCTGTTATGCGTCAACCTTCACTTTGGATCTGGCTGCTGTATAGCGGTTCTCAGGAATAGGCACGCCCAGGTTTTCACGCAGTGTGCTAAATTCATAATCCTGACGGTAAATACCGCGTTCCTGCAAAATAGGCACAACCAGATTTACGAAGTCATGCAGACCCGATGGCACATCAGAACCAATAATAAACCCGTCTGCTCCTTTTCTTTCAAACCACTCCTGCACTCGATCCGCTACCTGCTCAGCGGTTCCGATAAAAGAGGTTCTCGGTGTAGCTGAACGCAACGCAACCTCGCGTAAGGTCAAGTTTTGTTCTTTGGCTACTCGTTTGATTTTATCTGTACCGCTGCGGAACGCATTGCTGCCAATACCATCAAGCTCAGGGAATGGCTCATCCAGCGGATATTGTGAGAAATCATGATGATCGAAGAAACGTCCCAAATATTTTAACGCAGCCTCAATCGTCACCAGATTAGTGATCTCTTCATACTTACGTTCCGCTTCCTCCGTCGTGCTGCCAATAATCGGCGAAATGCCCGGCAAGATGACAATATCCTCTTCGGATCTACCATAGCGTACCGCACGTTCTTTCACATCACGATAAAACTGCTGCGCTTCCTCTAATGTTTCATGTCCTGTAAATACAGCATCCGCTTCCTTGGCGGCCAGGTTTTTGCCATCCTCTGAGGAACCTGCCTGGAAAATAACCGGCTGTCCCTGCTTGGATCGTCCAATGTTCAGCGGACCCTGCACAGAGAAAAACTCACCTTTATGGTTCAATGTATGCAGCTTTTCAGGATCAAAGAATACGCCGGCTTCCTTATCACGAACGAACGCATCCTCTTCCCACGAGTCCCACAGTCCTTTGGTAACCTGTAAATATTCCTCGGCGATCTTGTAGCGCTGCGGATGCGACGGGTGCTCGCCTTTACTAAAGTTAAGGGCAGAGCCTTCCAGCGGGGAAGTCACCACATTCCAGCCTGCACGACCTCCACTAATATGATCAATGGAAGAAAACTGGCGTGCTACCGTGAACGGTTCGCTATAGGAAGTCGACAGTGTGCCGACCAGTCCGATGTGCTTCGTCACCCCAGCCAAAGCGGACAAAATCGTAATCGGTTCAAAACGGTTCAGAAAGTGGGGAATGGATTTTTCGTTAATGAACAGGCCATCTGCGATAAATACGAGGTCAAACTTTCCTTCCTCTGCCTTTTGCGCCTGCGTTTTATAAAATTCAAAGTTAACACTCGCGTCCGCAGGTACTTCAGGGTGACGCCAAGTCGTCATGCTTCCCCCAACACCGTGAATAATCGCACCAAATTTAATTTGTCTATTCTTAGCCATAACTCTTCCACCTCTCTTGAACATAATTGTTATCCTTTTGTATAGGCAGCGGAGTAACTGATCCTTTTCCTATCTATACTACTTGATTGTAACTTTCCAGCACTTTACCCAACTCTTCCAGATCCGGGTTGAGCAGTGCTTCATATTTGTTGTCCCCGCCTACTTCGACAACAGGGACATAACGAATACCATATTTGGTCTCCAGCACGTCACGCAGCGCATCATTTCCGTCCACTTGGATATTTTCATACGGCTGATTTTGGGATTCCAGGTACGATTTGATCTCTCCACAAAAATGACAGCCGGCTTTACTCCACAATACAACTTTAGGTTTGGACGACATATACATACCTCCGCGAGCTCAATGTTTATAATTCCGATGAATTAAATAAGAATTATATTTATAATGTATCCTGCCGTTCCTTTTCCGTCAATCGCTTGTGTAATAGACATTAACAATTCAACGATAGAAAATTTTAATTTTATATCGTAATCAATCGGTTTGTTGGCAGCTCGGTTATTTAAATTTAGGAGAATTGGAGTTTAAATGTGCCTTGACGCGGATATCCTTGGAATAGTAGCGCCCTTGTGGCGAAATGAAATGAGGTTGAGCAAATGCAGGATTGGGCCGAGGTTGCTATACGCACATTAATGGCTGTCGCTATATTATTTTTAATCACCAAAATTCTTGGAAAACGTCAGGTATCCCAGCTTTCCTTGTTCGAATATATAACAGGAATCACGATAGGTAACCTGGCTGCTACCATTCCTATGGAGCGTGAATCCACTTGGTATCTAGGCCTCATAGCCTTGTCAGTATGGGTACTGACAACACTTGGCATTGAATATTTGCAAATTAAAAGCAAGAAAATAAGAGATATAACAGATGGAAGGACAACAATCCTGATCAAAGACGGCAAAATTTTAGAGGATAATCTGAGAAAAGAACGGCTCACCCTGGATGAACTCATGGAGCAGCTTCGAAGCAAGAATGTATTCAAAGTAGCTGACGTGGAATTTGCTCTTATGGAAACCAGTGGCGAAGTCAATGTGCTGTTAACCAAAGACAAGCAGCCTGTGACACTTAAGGATCTGAATATGCAGCAATTACCGGAAAAGGAACCAACAGCAGTCATTATGGATGGACAACTTATGGAGCAACAAATGGCATATATGGGGATCACTCAACAATGGCTGGATGCCAAGCTAAAGGAAAAGAGTCTAACGGTTAAAGATGTGTTTTTCGCGCAGGTGGACCCGCAAGGAGAACTGTACATTGACCAATATAGTGATAATGTACAGCTTAGCAAGGTGCAGGATTCGAATCAAGCCGTGCTGACTTTGCTGGAACAATGCACAACGGAATTGCAAAAACTCGCATCTGGTTCCAGTGAGCAACAAAGAAAACAGCTCTATGAGCAATGCTCACAAAGCTTGAAAGAAGCTATACAGGAGATGCAGCCGGTAAATACATCTAAGTCCTGAGCACATACGCATATGCTATAAGAGTATAAGTATGGGAACTAAAAAGGAGCGTCCTTCAGCCGTTTATGGCTTTGAAGGCGCTCCTTTTTAACTTACTGTGCCGGTGTACATTTCACAGTTGCTGCTGCCTTTCATTACTTTCTGGCGCAGCGGGAGCATAACTGTAAATACCGTCCCTTCTCCCACCTTGCTGGATACAGAGATAGAACCGGTATGCATCTCTGTTATTTTATAGGCAATGGAAAGTCCCAATCCGCTGCCACCTGCGGATCGAGCCCGTGACTGATCGGCTTTATAAAATCGTTCAAAAATACGCTGCTGATCCTGTTCGTTGATGCCCTGCCCCGTATCCGCAATGCAGATAACCGCCTGATCACCGTTAACTGAAAGAGAAACAGATATGCTTCCACCCTGTGGAGTAAATTTAATGGCATTGTGAAGGAGATTTACCCAAACCTGACCCATCAGATCCTCGTCCGCGTTGATCTCAACTATATCCACTTCAACAGTCATCTCGATTTTTTTAGCCTCCCATTGCGGTTCGCAGGCGAGAATAAGCGAAATCAGCTGCTTGTCCAGCCGATAAAGGGACGGACGAAACGGATGCCGCTCCGAATCCAGAATTGCCAGCTTCATGAGATTATCGCTTAGCTTGGATAGACGAATACACTCCGTCTCGATGATCGTCAAATACCGATCTCGCTGCTCACGATCCAGATTCTCGTCCTTGAGCGCCTTGGCGAATCCAATTATCGAGGTCAGCGGTGAGCCGATTTCATGGGATACGTTCGAAATAAACTCCTCCCTCAGCTTTTCCATAGCCTTCAGATTTGCAGCCATATCATTGATACTGTCCACCAACTGTACATAAGGATGCGGCCTCCGATGTTTTCCGTTCCTCCCGCCGAGATCCCAATCCAGATTAATGTGAAAGTCTCCTTGCGAAATACGTTTTAAAGCATCGATCATTTCGGTAAAAGCGTGCTGCTCTCTAGGCTGGAAGAAACGCCTTACCGTCATACTGATGATACCGAAGAAGAAAAAGCCTAGCGTCGTATTCATAAGAAAGACGAACAAACCATGGGGAGCCCATGACATGTGCGAATAGATCGCCTCCATAATAAAGAACGCAGCAGTCCAGCTGAGATACAGCACCAACAACACCAGCATGAGTCTCGCAAGGATATGGAGGAATCCCGGTTCCCGCTTCATTGCCTTACCTCCAACCGATAACCCAATCCCCGGATCGTACTGATTCGGAAGGAGTGGCTTGCCTCCGGAAAACGTTCGCGAAGGCGTTTGATATGGACATCAACCGTTCTTTCATCTCCCTCATAATCATAACCCCAGATCTGTTCGATCAACTGGTCGCGGGTAAAGGTTTTGCCAGGATAGCTGGCCATCTTGAAGAGCAGCTCAAATTCCTTGAGCGGCAGGGTAATCTCCTTCTCTCCAGCCCGACACTCAAATGTATCGCTGCGCAGGACAAGATCTCCGACAGTTACTGATTTTGAAGCCATGATACGATAACGTTTTAATAAAGCTTTTACACGTGCGACAAGCACCATGGGGTCGAATGGCTTGACAAGATAGTCGTCCGTTCCGAGCGCGAAACCTTTCACGATCTGTGACGTCTCGCCTTTAGCTGTAAGCATAAGCAGCGGCAGGTCGGTTTGCTCTCGCAGCTTACGACACAGCTCCCAACCATCCATTCCCGGCATCATGATATCAAGAACAAGCAAATCGACCTTGATTTGATCAAAAATGCGCATCGCGTCCAAACCATCCACGGCCTCGACTACCTCCAGACCTTCCATTCTCAAAAAGTGTCCGACCAGTTCACGAATATGCGGATCATCATCAACAACCAATATACGTGTCATTTCAATCCCACCTAACTCTGCCTTAAATCTCTCGTCCTCGTCAAGAAGACCGCCATTTTATGCTTTACGCATATAAGCACGCACCGTAAGCGGCGCGAAGACCGCTACAATGACTGCAGCGCCAAGCAGGGAGATCGCCAGTTCTCCGCCAATCGTTCCCGTATTCGCAAGCTCCCTGACTGCGTTCACAAGATGCGAAATCGGGTTGGCGTTCACAAACCACTGCAGCCAACCAGGCATTGTGCCCACAGGCACAAATGCGTTGGAAACAAAAGTGAGCGGAAACAGAACAATCATAGAGATTCCCTGTACACTTGAAGCAGTGCGGGCAATCACGCCAAAGAAGGCGAAAATCCAGCTGACTGCCCAGGAACACACGATGACCAAAAGCGCGGCGATAGCGACACTCAGCAGTCCTCCCTCTGGCCGATACCCCAAAATATACCCCATGGCGAAGGTAAATACAGTCGCAATAGTATACCGGATACTGTCAGCCAGCAGAGCTCCAGCCAAAGGCGCAATACGTGCGATCGGGAGTGACTTGAACCTGTCGAACACTCCTTTGTCCATATCCTCACGTAGTTGGACGCCGGTAACGACGGAGGTCGAGATCACAGTCTGCACGAGGATGCCTGGAATAATAACCGGCAAATAATGCTGCACGTCTCCTGAGATGGCGCCGCCAAAGATATAGGTAAACATAAGGGTGAATATGATCGGCTGAAGCGTGACATCAAATAATTGCTCGGGAGTATGCCGAATCTTAAGAATGCCCCGGTAGGCCATCGTCATGGAATTGGAGAATGCCTGCCTGAAACTCACAGACTTCTTCAATGTGCGATCAGAACCTGTCATAACCGTAGTACTCTTCATGCTCTCGCCCCCTCCACAGCATGCGCTCCTTGGGACGTCTGCTGCTCGTTTACTTGTGCCCCATGACCAGTGATGGACAAAAACACCTCGTCAAGCGTCGGCTTTTGCACACTCATCTCTGCTAGGCGAACCTCTCCAGTACGGAGGGCAATCAGCAGGTCCGTTACCCGATCTGCATTGGCCATCGGAGAAATAATCTTTCCAGCTTCCACTGACACGCTGGACTTGACTGAAAGCACCTGTTCAACGATCTGAACAGCCCTCTCAATGTCCTGTTGATTTTGCACTTTAAGTTGCAGAGTCGACGCCCCCACAGCCGCTTTCAGTTCATCCACCGTACCCTCAGCGACTACCCGGCCATGATCGATCACCGCGATTCGGTCAGCAAGTTGATCCGCCTCGTCGAGGTACTGGGTAGTGAGGAGTACGGTGGAACCGGTCTTGACCAGACGTCGGATCGTGTCCCACATCTGGACACGCGTGCGCGGGTCTAGTCCGGTAGTCGGCTCATCCAGGAAGATCAGCGGCGGCCTAGCAATGAGACTGGCGGCCAAGTCCAGCCGGCGGCGCATGCCTCCCGAAAAATTTTTTAACGGTCGTTTGGCCGCTTCGGCCAAGCCAAATTCCTCCAGCAGCTCCGCTGCCTTATGACGCGCCTCGGCACGTCCCAGTCCAAGCAGTCTGGAGAAGATGATCAGGTTCTCGGTAGCGCTAAGCGACTCATCGACCGATGCATACTGGCCTGTCACCCCGATCAATTGACGCACAACCTGCGGTTCCTTTACTGCATCGTGCCCGAAGATACGGGCCGATCCCCTATCAGGCCGCAATAATGTTGACAGCATTCGGATGGTAGTCGTCTTACCCGCTCCATTAGGACCGAGCACTCCGTAGATCGTGCCAGCATGTACATTCAGGTCGACACCGTCAACCGCATGCTTATCACCAAAAACTTTAACGAGTCCCCTTGCCTCAATGGCCAAGGTCTCTTTTCTGTCTGTATAATCCACATTCATATCCTCCCTATACGGTTTCTATAGAGAGGATAACCCACGTTTATGAACTGAATATGAATAGAACGATATTGAACCTATTTACACTGTAAAAAAATAATCTCGTTCTACCTTGCTCACTCTTAAACCAAATGTTTTATACCACTCGGATTTCCCTTTTTCCTGCGCTACCTTGTGCAGCTCGTTATGTTTCCAATTTTTTATAGCGTCTAGAGACTCCCAATAGGAAACTGTAATGCCTACTCCATTGTGGTCACGAACACTTTCCACACCTAGAAAACCAGGCTGCTCGGCAGCCAGTTCCACCATTTTGTCTCCCATCACTCCATATCCACCATCTCCTTCATTACGTTCAGAAGTAAAGATAGCCGCATAATAGGGCGGACGAGGAGTTTTAGCAATTGAGTTCATATGTTCCTCCTAAAACAAAAATAAATAACCTTTCTTAAATTTGATTATAATCATAAATATTAAATAAAAAAAATGAATATATCTGATATGATGCATGAATATATTTCATGGAGGTAGGAGGGAACACGAATTTGTTTAAATATAAGATTTTTCTTTGCGTAATTGAAATGGGAAGTTTCACAAAGGCCGGGGAAGTTTTAAATCTTACACAATCAGCAATCAGCCATGCGATCTCTGGATTGGAACATGAATTAGGGTTGACTCTTCTGATCCGAGGTCGTTCAGGCATCCGATTAACCAATAACGGGGAAAGATTGATGAAGCGATTTAGAGAGATCGTACAAATGGACGAAAAGCTCTACCAAGAGGTAGCTTTAATTAAAGGATTGGAACTCGGAACCGTAAAGATCGGCACATTTTCAAGCGTCTCCATTCATTGGCTGCCCCGTATTCTAAAAAAATTCAATGAGCAGTTTCCTCTTATTGAAATAAAACTGCTCGATGGGAACTACCATGAAATTGAGAGCTGGATAGTCAGTGGGGAAGCTGATTTTGGCTTTGTGAACCTACCCACGGTAGACGCATTAGAGACAATGCCATTAAAAGAAGAAAGCATGCTTTGTCTACTTCCTTCCGATCATATTCTTGGGAAGCAAGCCTCAATTCGAATAGAACAGCTCAGAGATGAGCCTTTCATTATGCCTGTTGCAGGCTGTGACACGGATGTAAGAAATATTTTTTCACAGCATAACATGTCACCCAAAATTAAATATGAATTAGAAGATGACCATGCGATTATGGCTATGGTGCAGAATGGCCTAGGCGTGAGTATTCTTCCTGAAATGATCCTGTCTCACATTCCTTACGACATCTCTATTCGTCCTTTGGATGAAAAGCATTCCCGTACTATCGGTATCGCTACCGCTTCCTTAAAAAATGTTTCTCCAGCAGCTAAAAAATGTATGGACTTTATTACTGAATGGATCAACTAGCTTCATCATGTCGGCCAAGGAAGCGGATTCTCAAAACTGGACCAGTCCATATCCATTTCGTTATCGTTCAGTAGACACTCATCTAACTCTTCTTCCAAGTCCGGTCGATTCATTGCGATACCTATCATGACGATTTCGTTCATGCGGTCGCCCCATTGTTCATCCCAATGGTCCAGAGCCTCAGGGTCGGCTGCAACGATCTCCTGCCGTTCTTCTTCAGATAACGCAGCAAGCCAGCTTCCCGCAGGGCCAAATTGAATAGATGGTCCTGCCTGGCTAATACTCGCTGCCCAATCCTGCGGGGTGGCAATCCAGGCCAAACCTTTGGCGCGAACGACCTCCTGCGGCCAGTAATTCATAAATTCAGCCAATCTCGCAGGATGAAAAGGTCTTCTACGACGATATACAAAGGAATTGATCCCATATTCGTCCGTTTCCGGTGTATGGCTCTCAAGCTCCAGCTCACGAATCCATCCAGCGGATTGACTAGCTTTGTCAAAATTGAACAGCCCTGTATTCAAAATGTCCGAAGGAGCGACCTTTCCCTTGGAAGTGCGAATGATTCGGGCTTCAGGCTGTAATCTCCGCAGCACACCCTCCAGCTTGTCCAGCTCCGCAGGCTGAACCAGATCGCACTTATTCAGAATTAATACATCACAGGTCTCAATCTGGTCAATCAGCAAGTCCGAGATATCACGCGTGTCATCTTCACCAGTAGCCTGCCTGCGATCCAGTAGCGTTTCTCCTGATTCAAAATCATGCCAGAAACGGTTCGCATCAACTACGGTCACCATGCAATCCAGTTTTGCCAGCGAAGCCAAATCAATGCCAGTTCCTTCATCAGCGTACGTAAAGGTTTGAGCGATTGGCACGGGCTCACTGATGCCTGTAGATTCGATTAAAATATAATCAAACTCGCCTTGTTCCGTCAGCTTCTTGACCTCCAGTAATAAATCCTCACGCAATGTGCAGCAAATACAACCATTAGATAACTGGACCAGTTTTTCTTCTGTTCTGGACAAGCCGCCCTCTCTTTTAACCAGCTCGGCATCTATATTCACTTCACTCATGTCATTGACGATGACTGCCACTTTCATTCCGTCCCGATTGTTTAATATATGATTCAAAATCGTTGTTTTTCCTGCTCCCAAATATCCGCTCAGCACTGTTACCGGTATTGCTTTCTTATTCATCGCTGGTACGCTCCCTTGAATATTGGCTTTTCATTTGCGTTTTATTAAATCGTAATAATTACTATTAACATCAACTTTTAGTAATATACAGCATCCCTTTTGCCTTGTCAACTGTAAAGAAACTCTTGAAATGTATGTAACACATCATAAGAAAACCACTCAGCCAATAATATCTAAAAAGATAGATCCCATTTAGTGCATATTTATTCTTGTCATGGTCGTTCAAGTGTGGATAGACACCCGAAAAAAAGCAGCAGATCAAAGAGAGGCTCCTGATCTGCTGCTTTTTGCCGATTGTTTCTCACAAAGAATGATGCTTTATGACGAGTACGAAGTATTATTACCAAGCGTAGGCTTCTGGCGCAGGTTTTCCCGGACCCGGGAAAATCTCATTCAGCTTGGCAAGCACATCTTCGCTCAACTTGACCTCAGGTACCCGTAGAGCATCCTCTAACTGTTCTAAGGTTCGTGGTCCGATAATTGGAGCCGTTACAGCCGGATGGGACAGTACCCAAGCCAGTGCAATCACGTCTTCCTTTTCACCCAGCTCGCGGGACAATGCTGCAAATTGCTCCAGCTTCGCACGATTCTGCTCCACCTTTTCCTTGGCGCGCGCGCTGCGGGAACCTGTACCAGCTAACGCATTCCGTCCCAGCAGTCCGCCCGCCAGCGGGCTCCATGGAATCACACCCAGCCCCAGCTCTTGAGCTGCCGGTAATACTTCAAGCTCTGCGGAACGTTCGTTCAAGTTGTACAAATGCTGCTCAGATACAAGCCCCAGAAAACGCCGTGCCTTCGCTTCGGCCTGCGCCACCGCAATATGCCAGCCCGCAAAATTACTGGAACCGATATAACCCACTTGTCCCCGATCCACCACGGACTCGAATACGCCCCACAGTTCATCCCATGACACGTTTCGGTCAATGTGATGCATTTGGTATAGCTCTACATGGTCGGTCTGCAGACGTTTCAGAGACGCATCCAAATGGCGGCGAATTTTGTAAGCAGACAAGCCTGATCCTGCATTGGGTCCGTCATATTCATTTTTCATATCTCCGTATACCTTCGTTGCCAACACGACCTTCTCGCGTCTTCCGCCGCCCTGCTGGAACCAACGTCCGATAATTTCCTCTGTCCAACCTTTACGATCATGGCCATATACATTAGCCGTATCAAAAAAGTTAATGCCCGCATCCAGCGCGGCATCCATAATTTTAAACGCATCCTTTTCTTCGGTTTCTGGTCCGAAATTCATCGTCCCCAGACATAACCGACTAACCTTTAAGCCTGACTTTCCTAAGTATGAATACTCCATACTACCTCCCGCCTTTGCCTAAGGATTTTAAAATTCCGCAAAATGACATGCCAAAAAGACCATACTCCGTTTATTCACCAGAATAAACCACTTTGAAACACCCCCAAATGCAATTTAAAGGTTGAAGAGCGCATGCAAAAAAGCCCCACGCACCGCCGAAGCAGCAAGCGCGAGGCCATCTCCCCTCATACTACCCGCCAAATATTAAAAGAAATGACTTTACGGTGGTTACCAGCGGAGCGGAGAATTTGAATCTGGAGAAGCGGAGCGTTCGCCTTTGCCACGGGATTTTTACCTTGTCATGTCCTAATCCAATCCAAAGAATCCCGTGGCAACAGCGATCGTAAGATCAAATCCTTCGCGGAGCGGCTCACTTCAGCCACCGTAACTCACTCTCTTTTTACAATCAAGGAATCAATTTCGTTTCTTTCGCTCGCTCAGCCATTTTTTTCGTATGCTTGCTGAGCGGCTTCTTCAACACCAATCCAAACAGGAAGCAAACACCGATAAATACAAACAGCATCACCACATCCCGTGTCACCGTTGAAGGCAACATCCCTCCTACTGTCTCTCGTAAAAGACTAACCGCATAGGTGAATGGTACAAATGGATTCAGCGCCTGAAAGAACGGTGTACTTGTCGCAATCGGGAATGTCCCTCCTGAACTGGAGAATTGAAGCACCAGCAGGATGACCGCCAGTCCCTTGCCGATATTGCCGAACACAGAAACTAGTGTATAGGTCATCGCTGTAAACACCAGACTGATCAGCATAGAGGACAGCACAAAGGCTACTTTGGCATCCACATACGCCCCGAGCAGGAACAAGTCACCGAGAGATACGCTCAGCGCCTGAAAAATACCAATTGTGGAGAATGTCATCAGCCGTCCGAAATACACTTGGTAGCTTTTAAATTGTCCTTCCGGGTCATCCACATCTACCCTGAACATTGATACCAGTAGCATCGCACCTACCCAAATCGACAATGTAGTGTAAAAAGGTGACATCGCAGAACCATAGTTAGGGATTGGGTATATCCGTTCCTGCTTCAACGATACTGGACTGCCGAGAAACTCACTTTCCTTTTTCACATCCCCCTTGAGCAATGCAATAGCGCGTCCGAGTGCATTTTCGCCCTTAAGCTTGCGAATGGTATCTGCAGCCTGACGTATGGAATCTTCGGCAGCTGGAAGATCGGTCCTTACAAAATTGGCTACTTGGTGTACCGCTTTTTCCGCTTCAGGAAATTTATTTTCAATTAAGTCAGCCATTTTGACAAACTGTTGTTCCGCTTTGGGCAAATCATTACGCACAAAATCTGCCGCCTGATGAATTTTACTTTTAACCGTCGGCAAATCGTTATTTACGAAGTCTGCTGCTTTGTTCACAGCATTCGTAAACTCTCCCATACGTCCCTGAATCGTTGTCGCCGCTTCATGCAGTTTCTGACGGTATTGTGGCAGATCCTGCTGGAGACGTGTTAGCTCTTGCTGACCGAATTCTGCTGCAGCCTGTGCGTCATTTAATAGCTTTTCAATATTCGGTAGCTGCTCTTGAGCTGTAGTCAGCACATTGGCAGAATTGCGGGCAACGGATTTGATCTGATCTAGCGCCTTTTGAATGGCGGGTGCATACTCCGTATCATAATTGCCCAAAATGCTGTCAATTCCGCTACTGATTTCTCCAGCAAGGCGATCAGTGTCATCCAGCAGATTTTGCGCAGGCTTTTCACCGCGCTGGATGGCATCCCCAATGCTAGTTACTGTGCTATTCAGACGACGGAAACGATCCTCCACCCCGCTCACACGGGAAATAAGTGAATCCAGAGGTTGACTTGGCAAATATCCGTTCACACGGTTCAGCAATTGAGATATATGATCCAGCACCCCCACGGCAGTTGTCAGCCTACCGCTGACACGATTCACCGCAGCTTGTGCTGCTTTAGGATCAAAATCCACACCACGAATGATATCTGTAATCTGAGAAACTTCATTCGCGATTTGTTGTACCAGCTGTAAGTCTTCTTTAACTATGGTACCCATCGAATCAAGCGCGCCCTCGTTTTTGTCCAGAAATTCAAGTAAACCGGTTGTAAAGTCTTTGCCTGTGTCCGCTATCTTCTGTACTTCTGGCAGTGCTTTCTGAGCAGCATTAATGACTTTAAGAGCTGTTTGCGTGTCCTCTAGGGCGGTGGCCAGTGCGCTTTCTACCTTACTAAAATTTTGATCCAGTTCAACAATTCGATCACCGGCCTTTTGAATATCAGGTAGTCTTTTTTGGATATCCAGAATAACAGTGGCTACCTTGTCCAGCTCAGGCATGTTTTTGTCAATTTTGAGCACCAGGTCACCGGCACGGTTAATTTCAGGAATTTTCTCCTTCAATGCAATGATCTTTTGTCCCTGTGCCTTAATTTTCGGCAGATTTTGCTCCAGCTCCAATGCCTGTTTGCCCAACCTTTCGATATCCGGTAATCGATTATTCAGTTCCAACACCCGGTTCTCAATGTTACGAATCGTCGGAAGTTCCTCCTCCAGCTTTACTCCGGCTTCCTTCAACTTCGTCAATACCGCCTGGCTTGCAGTTTCAATAAAGTTTTGGCTAATCTGATTCGTTAGAGAGGTTGCCCCCGAAGATGTAATTTTCGGAGCTACTGCATTAATTTTTTCATTTACGGCGTAATCAATTTCTGGCTTTTGCGGATTTTCCGTCAGCACACTCGTAATTTTCTCTGAAAAATCTTTCGGGATCAGCAGGCTGGCATAATAATCACCCTCCAACACACCTTTTCGTGCATCCGCTTCATTGACAAAAGTCCAACCCAGCTTCTTGTTATTTTGAAGGTTATGCAAAACCTCATCGCCGATATTAATCTTTTTACCATTCACTTCTGCACCCTGATCTTGGCTGGTTACTGCAATTTTAATCCCAGATGTATTCGCATACGGATCCCACATCGCTTTCAAATTCACCCATGCATAGACGGAAGGCAAAAGAATGATGCCAATGACTAATAAAGTCCCGGTCGATACTTTGAATACATTTCTCCAGTCTGTTAAGTAGATTTGCCATATCTTCCGCAACTTCATCACTCCTTGTATGTACATTAACCTGTCGTCCATTGTTGTATGCACACGTATTGTAAACGATTCGAGTGAATGAAGCCAATCCCGTTACAAAATATGCCAAAAGCGCATGCCTCTTATAGAGGTCATACGCTTTTTCTTGCCCCAGCTCAAAGAAGCCCTTCGGACCTAATAATAGGCTCGAAGAGCTTCTTTCTTATGCATCGTTATCCATTCTTCAGCAGTCTGGCCGCCGAAAATGCTGCGCCATGACGCAACTTCCGCTTTTCCAACCGTTTGTGCAGCGAACGATTATACAGAACCTGAATGACAAAATACGAGATAATGCCCAGCACCACACCGAAAATCGACATACCGATCAGGATGTGCAAGCCTCCGTGCAACAAGTCTCTGAATACAGACCAGTTGCCGTGAAACAGCTCCATAAATGAATGCTCGTGAAGTCGTCCGCCCCTGACATGTACCGGATAATGAGATGGATAAATCCAAGCCCCCACTTGCTTGGCGAATGGCATCAGTACAATTGGCAAAAAGGTCAGCTTACCTACAACGTTACCCACAATGGCCGCAGGCAGCGAGCCGCCGGACAGACGAACAATCGGATAAAAAACAAGGTATACCAGAGAAGCCGTGGAAATCACAATCATCTCCAGCGCAAAGCCAATGGCGAAGCCCAAAGAGATCTTTTTAACTCCACCAGGGGCGCGCAACAGCTTGATGAAATTCAGCCGAATCGCACGCCATATATTTTCAAACATATTATATTTCTTCTTCGATTTATGAGGTTTGAGCCTTTTCGGATTGAGCTTTATCAATAGGAGGACTCCTTCAACAGTACAATTCAAGTTCAGGAATGAGTATATGAAGCTCCCCATCCTTACTTATGTCTATACTGTCATTATAACCCTCAGCGTTCGAAAAGCAATGTTATTCCGCCTGTTTCGCCGTTTTAGGACAGAATTCGCTTGTTGACATCGTTTTGGAGAGGCACAATGTCCCAAATCTCAGCCGCGTATTGCTGAATCGTACAATCACTAGAAAATTTCCCGGAGTGTGCCATATTGACAATAGCACGCCGAGTCCACTCCGAGGGATTCCGATACACCTGTTCAATATGAACCTGTGTATCCACATAGGCTGCGAAGTCTTTGAGCACAAAGTATTCATCATTATGATCAATCAGGGATTGATAAATGGCCTCAAATTCCCGTTCATGCCGCGTAAAAGGAGCATCGTTCACGAGTTGATCCAACACTTCACGCAGTCTTTCGTCACTGTTGGCTGTTTTGCGCGCCGAATACTGGCCGTCCCGGTAATATGCCTCGATCTGATCCACCTTCAATCCAAAAATGAACATGTTGGCATCGCCTACCATTTCATGCATTTCAACATTGGCTCCGTCCAACGTACCCAGTGTGAGCGCACCGTTCATCATAAATTTCATATTCCCTGTGCCTGAGGCTTCCTTGCCTGCCGTGGAAATCTGCTCACTGACATCCGCCGCAGGAATAATCAGCTCCGCCAGCGAGACCGAATAATTTTCAAGGAAAACGACTTTCAGCTTGTCCTTGACATCTACATCCCGATTGATGGTGTCCGCCACGTTGTTAATGAGCTTGATCGTCTGTTTGGCGAGAAAATAACCGGGGGCGGCTTTGGCTCCAAAAATAAACGTGCGTGGCGTCACATCCAGGCCAGGATTACTTTTAAGCTGGCTGTATAGATGCATCACATGCAAAATGTTGAGCAGTTGTCGCTTATAACCATGCAACCGTTTGACCTGTACATCAAAAATGGAGGACGTATCCAGTCGTACGCCCTGTTTTGCAAAAACATGCTCAGCGAGCCTGACTTTATTATTTCGCTTAATCGCCCGTATCCGTTCTTTGAACGACTCGTCCCCACTGTAACGCAGCAGGTCGATGAGTTCCCTTGGACGGGTCCTCCAGCGTATGCCGATGGTCTCATCGTACAAGCTTGCCAGCTCCGGGTTGGCGTGCATCAGCCAGCGGCGGTGGGCAATCCCATTTGTTTTATTGTTAAAACGGTCAGGGTACAGCTCGTGAAACGACTTCATTTCTCGTTCCTTTAATATTTGCGTATGCAGCGCAGCCACCCCATTAACGCTGTAGCTGCCGACGATTGCCAAATGGGCCATACGGATTTGTTCGCCGTGAATAATCGCCATTTCACCAATTTTGATGTCCTGGCCTGGGTAACGCTCCAGTAGCATAGCGCAATAACGTTTGTTAATTTCTTCAATGATTAAGGAAATACGAGGAAGCAGCTCCCGTACCATATTGACAGGCCATTGTTCCAACGCCTCACTTAATATCGTATGATTCGTATATGAAACGGTTCGCGTCGTAATATCCCATGCTTCGTCCCAGCCCAAGCCCTTCACGTCCATCAGAATACGCATCAGTTCCGGTATAACCAGGGTCGGATGTGTATCGTTAATGTGCAGTGCTATTTTATCGGGCAGTTGGCTATAGGGTAAACGAAGCTTTTCGAATGTACGCAAAATACTTTGCAATCCGGCCGAGCACAGGAAATACTGCTGCTTCAAGCGAAGCAGCTTTCCCTCATAATTGGAGTCATCCGGATATAGAAATGCCGAGATGGATTCTACCGATCGATTGTAGTCGAGAAAGCGGTAATAACCGCCCTCGCCTCGAATCGGTCCTCGAACGGGATCAAGTGCTGATTCTGCACTCCAAATCCGCAGCGTATTCACCTGCGCATGACCATAGCCTACCAGCGGAATATCGTAAGGGACAGCCCAGACTGTTTCGGCATCCTTTGTCTCGAATACAAGACGGCCCTCTTGTTCACGGGTTTCCACTCTTCCCCAAAAATGAACCTCGACCTTTTTGTCAGGACGGCGTTCCTCCCAGACATTCCCTTTCTGTAGCCAGTAATCCGGCAGTTCAACCTGATTGCCGTCCACAATACGCTGTTCAAACAGACCATATTTATACCGGATGCCGCAGCCGTGTCCTGCATAGCCAAGGGATGCCAGCGAGTCCATGAAGCAAGCCGCCAGACGGCCGAGACCCCCATTGCCTAGCCCCGCGTCTGCCTCCTGTTCTTCAATTTCCTCCAGATCCCAGCCCAGTTCACCCAATGCCTGCCGAACCATATCCAGTACGCCCAAATTCAACAGATTACTGCCCAGTAGACGACCTATCAAAAATTCCAGTGAAAAATAATAAATCTGCTTCTCTTGTCCTTCTTTGTAGGCTTGGTTCGTTTCTGCCCAATTCTTGCCGACTTGTTCACGAATCATGCCACCCAAAACCTTATATACGTCTTCCGACTGAGCCTCCTGCATCGGTTTGCCCAGCCTTCCGACCAGTTGCTCTCGAAAAGCCTGCTTAAATGCTTCTTTATTGCTGAACAAAGTTGTACCTCCTGTTATTTCCGTTTTAATGGCTAAGTATATCCTTTAAATTACGCTATTCTTGGCAATGACATAGGGCACTCTAATGTCTCCAATCAGAGTTCGATCTGGTGAAAGCTGTACATCTTTATCTAAAACCACATTCTCCACAACTGCCCCTTTACGGATGACACATTTTTGCATAATAATCGAGTTGCTTACCCGCGCGCCCTCCTCCACCCGCACTCCACGGAAAAGAATACTATTCTCGACCTTGCCTCCGATGGTGCAGCCATTGGCAACAAGTGAATGATCCACCTCGGCGCTGTGCGTATAGCGGGTCGGGGCTTCATACTTGATTTTGGTATGCACCGGCTGATTCTGAAACAGTGCTTGATACTGCTGCTGATCCAGCAGCTTCATGCTATTTTTATAGTAGCTCTCAATAGAATTAATAACCGCATGATAACCTTCATAACGATACGCATAAATGCGCAGCCCACTTGGGTTTTTCTGGATGGCATCGCGAAAGAAATGATTATCCTGATGGGCAATGCAATGCTTCACTTGATCCAGATATAAGCCTTTGTCCATCACGAACATTTCCAGATAAATATTATGATGATCCTGCTCCTGATGAATACCCGTCACTCGTCCGTTCTCATCAATCTCCAGTCGTGCACAAGGAGCATGCTCAGATTCGAGCTGGTCGATGGGTTTATATACGAGGGTAACATCTGCATTTTTCTCCCGATGATAACGGTATACATCCTCAATATCAACCTTATTGACATGCTGAGTTCCTGCGTGAACAATGGTTTGCCCCGATGAGCGATGGAAAAAGTCCAGATTGTTGTGCACATGCTGCAAATCCCCACGTGATGCATCCGTCGGATCATTCCAGTCCGGTGGCAAAATAAACAACCCGCCCCGTCTGCGGTCTAAATCCCAAGGCCGACCTTCACCCAGATGATCCAGCAGCGAACGGTATTTGCGACGGATAAACAGTGCAATATCATGCACCCCTGCATGCATCATGTTGGATAAGGTAAAATCAATGAGCCGATATCGACTGGCAAAGGGAACTGCGGCCCCGCACCGGAAATAGGTCAACTCCTTCAACTGATCCAGTTCGTGATCCAGGTTGATAACTCCAATGAGTCGGCTCATAGCAGACACCGTCCTTATCCGGGTTAAATTCGTGCATGAAGCTGGCTTTCCTGATCGAACAAAATAATCTCGTCAGAACTATCTTCAGGTCCGATAAACGCGTTGTCTTCAATAACGATGTTCTCATTCACGATAGCCCGGTGGATACGTACATTGCGCCCAATTTTTACGTTTGGCATGATGACAGAATCCGTAATGACGCTCCCTTCACCTACTTCGACCCCATAAAATAGTACAGAGTGCCTTACTTCTCCATCCACCATGCAGCCTTCATTTACAATGCTGTTTTTGAGAATCGCCCGTTGGGTTATATACTGGGCCGGTTGATTGGGACTGCGGGTATAGATGCGCCAGAAAGGATCGTTCAGATCCAAAGGCGGGTCCTGAGCCAGAAGATCCATATTGGACTCCCACAAGCTCTGAATGGTACCCACATCCTTCCAATACCCAGCAAACGGGTAGGCATACAGCGACCGGCCATGCTGAAGCAGCAATGGAATGATATCCTTGCCAAAATCATGTGAGGATTCAGAATCGCTTGCGCTTTCCAGTAAATAGCGTCGCAACACCTCCCATTTGAAAAAATAAATACCCATGGAGGCCAATGTACTTTTCGGCTGTTCAGGCTTCTCCTCAAAGTCATATATTTTCAGATCATCGTCGGCGTTCAGTATCCCAAATCGTTGGGCTTCCTGAATCGTGACATTGATAACAGAAATGGTGCAGTCTGCTCCCTTCTCCTTGTGATAGTGGAGCATTCGACTGTAGTCCATTTTATAAATGTGATCCCCTGACAGAATGAGTACATGCTCCGGGTCATACTGATCCAAGAAATGCAGGTTTCGATAAATTGCATCCGCCGTGCCCCTGTACCAGTTGTTTCCATTTTCTTTCTCGTGCGGAGGTAAAACGAACACTCCTCCATCCAGGCGATCCAAATCCCAGTCGCTGCCTACGCCGATATAGGAATGAAGCACCAACGGCTCATATTGGGTCAATACGCCTACGGTGTCTATACCAGAATGAGTGCAATTGCTGAGAGGGAAATCAATAATGCGGTAAGTTCCTCCAAAAAATACAGCCGGTTTAGCCAGTGTACGGGTCAGTCCTTTGAGTCTTTTGCCTTGTCCGCCGGCGAGCAGCATGGCAACCACTTCCTTCTTTCTCATAACAAAGACCTCCCTGTCATGTGCGTCTGAAGCAATTGCGGCAGGATATTTGATAATATCCATTAAACGTGAAAAGACAGTCGTAATCGTTTCATTGCCAAAGGAACGGGTAAGATGTGATGGAAAGGGTAAAATCATAGTTATGCGGAACGAGTGCAAGCAATCACTAAATCGTAAAATCCCGTTCATCTTTTCACATTTTGGATGCTTTTAAGCATTTGTGTATGACAACATGATCATAAGGAGGCGTTATTCATGAAGAATAAAAAATGGGTGGTAGCAGCATTGGGAATGGGTGTGACGTATCTGATGAAAAATAAAGGGGCACGCGATAAGGTATTGAATAAGGTACAGACTATGGTCAATCGTGCGAAAACATCTGCAAAATCGTAAAATGTTAAAGCTAGGAAAAAGCGAGCCTCTCTGAATCATGGTTCAGGGAGGCTTTGCTCTGACTTTTCTCTGCGTCTACGAACAAAATATTGTTCGAGGCTGTATCCGTAGAGGGTCAGGCATTCTCCTTATGTTCTTCTACTTCCATGATATGTTCAACGGTAAAGGTTCGATGCGTCCATTCGGAAGAACGGTAGGCCTCTAGGAGGCCGAAGGTGCGAATTTTCTCCTTGTCCACCTTCTTAAAGGTATGAGTAATCCCTACCTTGCCCTTGAAAGGAAAAAAAGAAAGACCTACAGCCTGATCCGATAGCCACTCGGCCCAAACTCGCCCGCTTTCATGACGAACAGCCGGGAAGCTCAAACCTTCAGCAAACCATTCATAATCTGCTGTAGGCGTACCCGGCTCTCGACTGCACAAAAACAGACTCAATTCGTCGCAAAACAACATTCTCCGTACATCCGTCCGCACCTGATGGTCGAAGGTTACGCCACATGCCAGCTCCTGTTTGAGCCTATGACGACGCTGTCCCTCCGCTTCCTGATAAGCATGCGTAATCTGCTTGTCCTGAGCGTTTTGATGCTCGGTCCGTCCGACTAGCTCCTTGTACATCAAGCTACACAGCAACGCCGCATACGTATTACCTTGTTCGACTTCATCAATCCCAAGACGATAGAAAACAAAACGTGGACTGAGCGGAAAATCAATAAACGTATAAGGTGCAGACACATGATCATTCCAGAAAGGAGCAGCGTCTAACTGTATCCAACCCCGATCATGCTCCCTTGCTGCATATACAAAATCCTGCTTATGACGTCTATTCTTGAAGGCATTCTCTTCCCATTGTGAAGCCAACTCACCTGAAATATGAGCATGGTCATGCTGTGTCGTCATGATATAAGCTTGGTCCGTTTCATAAATAACCATATGCTCTCCCCTTCCATTCGGCGATTCGTGTGATTGTGTACAAACTCTCTGATTGAAGGCCATGGTTATGCTTACGTTTATTATATCAGGATAAGGTTAAAAAGGCAGTGAAGGTTTTCCGCCTCTTTATATCTAATTACCCCTTTGATTCTGTACTCGAAACTGCTGCGGGGTCATCCCCTCCAGCTCCCGAAACACTTTGTTAAAGTGCTTTGCATTGTCAAAGCCCACGTTAGCCGCAATTTCATAAATCTTGCCCCCTTGGCACTCCAGCAGCTTTTTGGCTTCTGTAATGCGCAGCCTTCTTACATATTGAACAAAGCTGAGGCCTGTATAGGCTCTGAACGCTTGACTAAAATACGTATAATTCAAGGATACTGAATTGGATACTACTGCCATATTCAAATCTTCGCTGTAATGAGCATGGATGTATTGGATAGCACGTGTCATGCTACCGTTTCTATCGGCGATGACACTCCCGCCAGCCAGTCTATCTTTCTCTACGCTGACAACACTATCGTCTATGAGGTGGTTCCTCTCCTTCAATTCCTCATTCAAAACTGCCAGCGCACCGAACAGTTCCTCCCTTACGATCGGCTTGAGCAAATACTCCCGTGCCCCGCAGCGAATCGCTTCGCGCGCATACTGGAACTCGTCATATCCACTGAGAATGATTACCAAAGGTCTGCGACCCGGCTCCAGCTCGCGAATATGCTGCATCAGCATAATGCCATCCATAACAGGCATACGGATATCCGTTATCACCAACTCGGGCAAAAACTGCTTCACATGCTGCCAGGCTTCCATTCCGTCCTTGACCAGTACACATTCATAGAGATCGGAAAATTCCCGTTCGATCATGGCTTGAAGTCCCATTCGAATATTTTTCTCGTCATCCGCAATCAACAGCTTGGTCGTCATGGTCTACCCCCCTCATCATGTAACGTTTAGGCATAATCAGGGTCACTGTCGTCGATTGTCCGGGGATGCTGTCCAGTCTTAAGCCATACTCTTCGCCATACTGCATACTCAAACGGCGATTCACATTATACAAACCGATTCCCCCATTCATTTCGGGCTCGTGGGAATCCATATCCGTTCGCGTTAGACCAGCCATGATAGCGTTTCTTCTTTCTTCAGATATCCCCACTCCGTTATCCTGTATGCGCAATTCTATAATATCCTGCTTAGGGCAGGCTTCAATCGTGATGCTGAATGGGCTTTGCAATGTACTCCAACCGTGCTTGATAGCATTTTCGACTATAGGCTGCAGCGACATTTTCAGCATCTCCAGTTCCATAAACGCCGACGATAGATGAATTTCCAATCCAATTTGGTTATCATGGCGAATGTTCATGATGGCCACATAATGCTGAATATGGCGGATTTCATCCTGCAACGCAACACACGACCCCGACCATTGGAGATTATAACGCATCATCGAGCCAAGGGAGGTAAGGGCATCCGACAGCGGATACTGTCGTTCTATCTCCGCCATCATTTTTAAATTTTCCAATGTATTATAGAGAAAATGGGAATCAATCTGATGCTTGAGCGCTAGCAGCTCAGCCTCCTGAGCAGCGGCCTGCTTGTGTACTGCCTCGGCAATGAGTCCGTTAATCCGACTCAGCAGACTGCAAAAATATAGAGCCAGCTCAGCCACTTCTCCCCGCCCATACACTGGAATTCTAAGCTGAAAGTCACCCTCCTGCTCTACTTTTTTCATGGATTCACGCAGTGTATGTAGCTGCTTGAGAATGAAGGCATGCAGGGTATAAGAAATGACGGACATCAACACAATCAGCATACTAATAATGAGCAGCATGTCATTGCGTTTCTGACGGAGATCACCCAGCGGACCGTCCAGCGCCACCACATTTAGCAGATAGGCATTCAACCCTTCTATATAACGGTACATACCGAGATAAGGTTTATTCTCATAGGAAAAATCAAAAGCACCATCCGGTCCCTGAACCTGGGACTGAAACAGATGGTGCACATGGGACAGCGGGATCGAAATTGAATCTGACTGAGAGGAAGCTGTAGCTATATCGCTAGAAGACATTGGTTTGTCAGCGTTCCTTGAGCTGGAATCATCGCCGTCCAGAATGAACATTTGCCATGCGCGATCACGTTGTGGGATTCCAAATACTCTAGGTGAAAATAGCTCCAGCCTCATGTTTGTTTCTACCAACCCTGCGTGTCTTCCACCGGTAGACTGGATTTCACGCAGCAATGCCATATACTGCACTGTCTCACTTTCCTGCCGGGATTGTCCCCCAAGTAAGCTTTTCGGCCCCTTGTACATTTCCCACCATATTTTCCCTTGTCGGAGTTGAGCCGTTTTCTTCCAGGAAGCCTTGGGCAATCGTGATTCATTGAAAATCATCGGCCATATTTCATGTGCCTGGGGATTACTCGTATACAGCCGAATGTTCTCTACGTTGGGATTACTGTACAGCAAGTGCTGTAAATTTGGAAACACATTCAAGTTGAATTGAACCAGCTCATCACTGCTTATTTCACGTTCCTCGGTCAGATAACGAAGTACGTTACGATCTGAAATCGCAAGCTGTGTGGTCCGCTCCATAATTTCCATATTGCCGTGAATATGGGCCAGCTCTGTATCCAACACATACTGATTTTGTACGGTGATGTCTTGCATGGTATTCTCGTACAGTTGGTGAAAGGTATATAGCGAGAACAATACCACCGGGATTAAAATGACTCCGATATACGCGACAATGAGCTTGACTTGAAGGGAGCAACCGCCAAGCCGATCGGCCGTATCCGTCAGCCACTGCCAAATACGGCGGCGCAGCAGGCTCTTCATCTGTGAACGTACACGGCCTGGCATGAAATCACATCCTTAGGGTTCAATAGATAAATTTATTGAATTGGATTATTTAGTGAACTGTTCAATTTTCTTAAGGTTTTCCTCATATGCTTTTTGCTGATAGGCCATAACTTTGTCATATCCTGCTTTTCTGCGGTCTTCCAAAAAGCGAGCAAACAGCTGGTCGAATTCCTCATCCGAGGAAGCCAGCAGCAGCTTCGGCAATGCCTTGCCCCAAATTTTATCTATCTGACCTGATGCAATGCCCTCTGTCGAAGTCCCCCTCGGTTTGATGTTGTCATATTGGGAGAAGCCTTTCGTCTTGCCTTTCGTCCAATCCTCTGGCTGCTTATACGGCTCCACGCTGGGCGGGGCCCACTGCAAATTCATATTCGTATCCATCAGCATCCAGAAGGTAAAGGAGGCGCCATATTTTTTATCAAAAGCAGAACGATCCTTGTTCAGCAGCTCCTGCACCTCCGGCTTGAAGGCTGGCTTACCGTTAACCATGTCCCACAGCTTGCCCTGCTCCCCCAGATACAGGTCGCGATTTCCTTCCTCACTAATCAGATAAGTCAGAAATTCAATAGCCCGCTCCTTGTCTTTGACATCCTTCGAAATAAGCGTCACCGTCCAGCCGGAAATACCCGGCCCAGCCAGCGTCGGCGGGTCCAGCTTGCTGTTCGAAGGTCCATCCACCGCGATATAAACAGAGTTCGGGTCCTTCGCATATAACATCACCTGTTGTGTAGCAAAGTCGGAACGCTGATATAACATGGCAAAATATCGACCCTGTGCCACCTTTTCCTCCATTTGCGGACGTTTGTCGATAAATACGTCCTTGGCGATCAGGCCCTGCTCATTGGCTTGACGGAATGTTTTGAGCCAGCGAATATACTCTTCGTCCGAACGACGATCATATAGCTTGCCGTCCTTTTCATGAGGAATGGCTAGGAAATTAAGTAAATAGTCTTCAAAAGAATAATTTCCGTTATCCGTAAATTCGTGGAATCCTATCGGGATAAGAGGCTGATCGTTCACCTCCGGAAATTTCTCTTTCACTTTTTGAAGCGCTTTCAAAAATCCTTCTGGTGTTCTCATATCCGGCTTGCCGATCGCCTCGTACATGTCCTTCCGAACCATAAACGTCTGGTTGGAAACAAAATTTTGGCCGTATTTTTGATAATCCTGTGGCGAAGAAGAAGCGTTAGGATACCCGTATACATTCCCGTCCGTTTGGCGATACCAGGACATTTTCGCCGGATCAGCTATTTTAATCAGATACGGATCGTATTTCTCGGCCAGCTTGTTGAGCGGAAGCACCATCTTGCCCTCAATCATTTTTTTGACCGCATCCTCTCCCCAACCCAGCGTGACAAAATCAGGCAGCTTGCCGGAGGCCAGCATGGTATTGAGCTTTTCATTTTCATTCCCTGCGGGTACGATAAAATTAACACTGACCCCGGTCTTTTGCGTAACATACTTCGAGGTCATATCCGTTCCCCACTTGTTCGGGAACCAGGAAAAATTCAAATACCAGTCAAACGTAATCGGCTCCATATCCGCCTTCCATCCCGGTGCATCTGCCGTAGCCTTGGTCTTCTCGTCCTTCAATTCCGTGACAGTACCGCCTCCGCCGGACGTACATGCCGCGAGCAAACCCACCAGCAGAACAGATGCCAACAGCCCCTTCTGCCATTTGCGAATGTTCATCATAAATCTCCCCCTTGGATGATGTGCTATCCCTTGATCGAGCCGATCATCAGACCCTTGACGAAATACTTTTGCAGAAAAGGATATACCAGTACAATCGGCAGTGTCGTCACAACCATCGTCGCCAGCTTGATCGATTGCGAAGTGACGGACTGGGCAACGATCCCCGGTGCAGCAGCCATCATCTGATTAGAGCTGGATTGGGCAACAACCCGGTACAAATACGTTTGAATCGGCTGAAGATCCGTATTATTAATATAGATCATTCCGGTAAAATAATCGTTCCACTGGTATACCCCATGAAACAACGCAATCGTCGCTACTACCGGCATGGATACAGGAAGCACGATCCGGCAAAAGATACCAAAATCGTTCGCACCGTCTATTTTCGCCGCCTCTTCCAGTGCATCTGGCAGTTCTCGGAAAAAAGCCATAAAAATAATAAGATCAAAAAAGCTGAACATCGCAGGAATGATGTACACCCAAAAGCTGTCCAGCAGTCCGAGATCACGAATCAGCAAATACGTTGGAATCAATCCCCCACCGAAAAACAGGGTAATGGTGCCAATCAGCATATACAGCTTGCGCCCGATCAACTCTTTACGGGAATATGCATATGCAATCATAGCGGTAAAAAACACATGAACAATCGTGCCGATAAGTGTCTTGGCAATAGTCACTCCCATCGCAGTCATAATACCGTTGTTAGCAAATACGGCCTGATAGCTGCCCAGACTGAAGACTCTCGGCCACCAGTAAATGCCGCCCCGCATAGCGTCTGCTCCTTCGTTAAAGGAGTTCACCAGTACATACCACACGGGATACAACGTTACAAAACAAATGATCAGCATGAAGACGTTGTTTATGAAATCGAATATCGCTTCGCCTGCTGTTCTACGTTGCAATAGCTGCATGCATCCGTCCTCCTTCAAAATAGGGATGTATTATTTACCCGTTTGGTCACCGAATTGGCAATTAGCAGCAAAATGAGAGCAAGAACCGATTTTAGCAAACCCACCGCGGTAGAATACGAGAAACGGCCCTGCTGAATACCCACCTGATATACATAAATATCAACTACATTACTTGCACTTTCATTCAGCGAGTTACGCAGGACGAGAATTTGATCGAAGTTGGAGTTCAATATGCCGCTAACCGCCAAAATAAATAAAATAGATATTGTCCCCTTGATAGCGGGAAGGGTGACGTACCACATTTTCTGAAACCGTCCGGCTCCGTCAATGGTGGCCGCTTCGTACATGTCCGTAGATACGCCCGCCATTGCTGCTAAATAGATAATGGCTGACCATCCTAGCTCCTTCCAGATATCCGAGCTAACGACAATAGTCCAAAAGTAGCTCGGCTCTGCCAAATAACTGATCGGCTGGTCAATCCAACCCCAGGCTAGCAACAGTTGATTGATCATCCCGGTATCTGCCAGCCACGTCGTTAAGATCCCGCCAAGAATGACCCAAGATAAAAAGTGAGGAAGGTACGAAATGGTCTGAATAGATTTTTTGAACCGAATAGATCGTATTTCATTCAGGAACAGAGCAAATACAATGGGCAACGGGAAGCCAATCGCCAGCTTGAGCAAGCTAATGCCCAGTGTGTTTTTGACAATGTACCAAAAGTTATCATCCTCCAAAAAGGCCCGAAAATGCTCTAACCCCGCCCAAGGTGCGCTTGATATGGTTCCAATGATGTCAAAATGTTTGAACGCAATTAAAATACCGTACATCGGAATGTAATGAAAAATAATCATCCAAACCACCCCAAGCAGCGCCATGGTCTGCAAATGTCTTTGTTGAACCCATTTGCGCGCTAGTGATGATGCCCCTCTACCTGATCGAACCGGCGGCTGTGGCTGCGGATTTTTCCATCCTGTACTCATACAGAAGACCTCCCTTCTCTTCAATGTAAGCACTTACATTATAATTTTAGAGGCTTCTGCTTCGAATGAGTAGTACCGTTTTTTTTGATTTTGGTATCTAAAGTTCAGGTGGGGATCTGACTATACGTGAAAATCTCCTTCCATCCTTTGGATCTTTATATCTATTCATTTACGAAGAAGACTATCAAATGGTACGATAAGACTATATGTGATTCCAATCATTACCTATATACCTAGATCAGGAGGATTAAGAATGGAAGAATTGGTTCGTTCGATTCAGAAACAGGTTCGAATTAAAAAGGTTGCCTGCTGGGCGGGGCTCATCATGTTTGGTCTGTGTACTTTAGTTGGCGTTGCAGCTCAGGAATGGCTTATGACGCTCTTGGCGCTCGCGATGACCATTTTATCCGTCTATGGATTAAGCATGTTGCGTGGCATGACAAAGTTTACTAAAGAGTATCAACCGGGAAAGGGCTACGGTTATTATCGCCGTACGATACAACAAAAGCTGCGCTATCTAACTTGGGGACAGTGGTTAGTAGGCGGCCTTATTGTCCTGATGTTCTTTATATTTAACGTACGACTTAGCGCTTTTCTCATTGCTATCTTGGGTATCCTGACTATTCAGTTCAGTATCAAAAAACGTATTAAAAATCATCAGGAACCCGATGTCACTGAGCTGGAGGAGTTTGTACGGATGGGGATTGTTTCTCCGCATGAGCAGACTATTGGGGTATATAAAGATTTTCTACACCTGAGTCATACATTTCGGGGTAATCAAATTGTTATCGTTACAGACAAACGCCTGATTTCTGTATTTGTGGAGGAACAGGGGCGTGCGGTGAAGACGGAAATGTTACTCTCGGGTATAAACAAAATACGCGCAATCGGTACGGGCTTTCAGGGTCAAGGCTTATTGCTGTCTGTAAGCAACCGTGACCATAACGAGCTTCACATTCATATGGTCGGGAAAAGCATTTTCTTTTCTCCAGAGCAATTCATAGGTTCCTTGCTACGGGCACTGGATGCAGCGTTAAAAAGTGGATCATACAGTACGGAAGAACCCTTCCCGGTTTACCAACAGACAAGGATTTCATTGCATCCATCAGAACAGGGTTTACTACATAAACCTACAACAGCTTAAATTTTTTTGGGACATGTACCAACGTTATATATATATATATATATATGCGTTATGATCGTTCATCAGAATACGTCAAATAGCAAATAAGCCCTGATCTTAATGAGCTTACTTGCTATTTGGTGTACTTCCACATCATATTTTCAAATCAACTACCTACCTGCTAAAACAACTAATTTTCTACTGTACTTCTGCCTTCTTAATGATTGGCTCCATGATAAAACACCGTGATGAGATCATGACTTGTAACAAACACTAGCAAGCTAAACAGACTGAGCGACAGAGGGCGTGAAATCAATTTTTTCATCCTTTAACACTCCTTTTAAAATAGTTATATATTGGTCTTGCTGTGTTGCTGTAGCTTGGGATCTGAAAATTTCAAATATAGCGGTACATTTCCTAAACTCATGTTCATGTTCCATACCCAGAGTATCGGACAGCATGAGAGATTGCAGGATATAGCCCAACGCAACCGTAAACTGTTGTTGCTTAATATAATAAAGAGCCAATTGATAGCAGAAGCGAAAATAATAAGATACATTCATAGGCTCTTCAAAATATTTAAAACCTTCAATTTGTTCGGCAAATGATTCAAGCACAGCCTCTAAAGGATAGTCATATCTCGACGCTCCCTCAACGATGGAAAGAAGCCCCGGTAACAGCTCTTCCGGATTGTTACGAAGAAATTGGATGTATTCCTGCAACACTTCGGCATGGCCTGACAAAATATCAAGGGCATACAAATTAGCTCTGGCAGCATAGCGGTAATATTCGACCTCTGCTTCCCCATATTGATCAAGACCATTAAACCAGCCCAATTCTGCATATTTTTCGATGCAATCGCGAGCGGCCTCATACTTGCCCTGTTTTTGGAAGGCCATGCCTTTCATGAGATGACTGTAGCCGTAGTAGTAGACTAGCGGCCGTTTGGTATGTATGGGTTGCAGAGGTTTCTTGCGCGCTTTGTAGAGCTGCAATTCCTGATACTTTTGGTTGACATGGCTATACAGCCGGTCGCATAAAGCAATCATATTGGCACCATCCGCAAATGAAAAAGACAGCTTAATCATGTTGACAAGTGTGTCTAGATCTGTGATGTCGGAGTGAACAAGATCATCCACCTTTTCCGCCTCCTTGTCTGACTTTTATATTCACCAAACAAAAGTAAGATCTAAATCCTAACTAAAAATAACTTAATTACGTATTTATTACGTAATTAAGTTATATCATAAAATCAAACATATGACAAGTACATTATGATAATATATTCCAGTTTTTAAAATAGCGATGAAAGTGGAGCGTTCACTTGTTCAATTCCATGTGAAGCAAAGGAAATGCCCTACCTGATCCATCCAGTGCAGATCGCCCCGTTTGTACAAAGCCGTAATGTCTGTAGAAAGCATGCGCTTTCTCGTTCTGCTCATTCACGTCCACTTTGAGATGCTTCCCTTTTATTTTTTCAGCATGCTGGATGAGTCGGCTACCTATGCCCTGCCCATGCCGTTCAGGGTCCACAAACAGCATCTCTATTTTCAATCCGTCCAGCCCGATAAAACCTGTTGGTTCTTGACTTGTATTCCATTCCATCCAAACTTCAAGTTCTCTTAAAACACCATTGCGTACGATATGATGATAAAATTGAATGTCCTCTTCCGACAAAAATGTGTGCGTCCGGCGTACAGCCCGCTGCCAAATATCAACGAGTTGATCATGATTTTCTTCCCGATAAGCAACAATTTCATTTTGCACGGTACTTCCCCCTTATTTAAATATCGATATTGCATGTTTTGCAGTAAGTCTAACATGCCTATTTAGAAGCATACAAACTCAAAAAGGGAAGCGGAATAATTCCGCCTCCCTTACACTACAGCCTTTACAACGTAACACCGTTTTTAAAAATAGCGAGCTCTCTGAAATTGTTTTTCTCGTTGTTCACCCAGGTTCCGCTGGCTACATCGACGATGTAATCGACAAAGTTGCGGAGCGCATCTTCCATACTGACATCCTCCACGAGTGAACCGGCATTATAGTCGATCCAATGAGGTTTAGCCTTATACAGCGGCGAGTTGGTTGAGACCTTCATCGTCGGAACGAAGGAGCCAAACGGCGTACCGCGTCCGGTTGTGAAAATGACGAGCTGGCAGCCCGCTGCGGCGAGAGCAGAAGATGCCACTAGATCGTTGCCCGGCGCGCTAAGCAGATTGAGTCCCTTGGTCTTGAGACGTTCCCCGTACTGAATGACATCAGTGACCGTGGAAGACCCGGATTTTTGCGTACAGCCCAGTGATTTATCCTCCAGCGTCGTGATGCCCCCTGCTTTATTGCCTGGTGATGGATTTTCGTATACTGGCTGCTTATAATCCAGAAAATATTGTTTGAAATCGTTAATCAGATGTACGATCTTACCAAATACTTGCTCATCGGCAGCGCGCTCCATTAAAATCGTCTCCGCGCCGAACATTTCAGGTACTTCTGTCAATACCGTTGTTCCACCTTGCGCTGCCATATAATCCGACAATCGTCCGAGTAGTGGGTTGGCAGTAATACCCGATAAGCCATCAGATCCACCGCATTTCAAGCCGATGTTCAGCTCAGACAAAGGTACAGGTTCCCGTCGATCTTCTTGCACGGCCGCAAAAATTTCATGAAGCAGCCTTACCCCTTCCTCTACTTCATCCGACACATCCTGGGAAAGCAAAAACTTTACCCGCTCCGAATCATATTCCCCGATGGCTTCCTTAAATTCTTTCATTTCATTGTTCTCACAGCCCAAACCCAGTACAAGTACGCCACCTGCGTTCGCATGCTTCACAGCATCGATCAAAATCGTGCGCGTATGTGCATGATCGTCACCCAACTGAGAACAACCATAGTTATGCTTGAGCACAAGTGCATTTTCAAAAGGTGAAATATCTCCCGCTTCCTGCTTGAAACGATTTAAAATAAGTTCAGCGATCCCGTTCACACAGCCGACCGTCGGCACAATCCACAACTCATTGCGAATCCCCACACGACCGTCCTTTCGCCGAAAACCTTGAAACGTACGACTCTCCTGTTCATATAAATGAGGAGCTGGCTTAGGCTTATAAGTGTACTCCTCCACGCCTGTCAGGTTCGTCTTTGTATTATGCGTATGCACATGCTGACCTGCCTGAATGGGCTGAATGGCATGACCGATGGGATATCCGTATTTCAGAACATGCCCACCTTCAGCTATATCCTGCAAGGCGATTTTATGCCCACGTGCTACATCCTCGGCAAGCTCCACCCGTTGTTCTTCTTGTGCTCCCCACGCCAGTGTCTCTCCCTGCTTGTAATCACGCAAGGCGACAGCCACGTTATCTTGATCATGAATTTGAATGAATTCCAGCATTCCGGTCTCCTCCTTGCTTATGCTCTGGACACGCTGTTCCCGGTTAGAGAATCGAGCGTCTCCTTCATTCCTCTGCTTGTAATTTCATACACGTGCTGTGCCGTTTGTTCAGCCAGCCCTTCGATCTGATTCAGGTCTTGACCCCACCATGTCTGCCGGCCAAGTACCAGCGCAGTCAATTGCTTCGCCCCGGCGAGAGTACCGTCATATCGACTCCACAGTTCACCAAACGTACCCAACACTTCAGCTTCGTCTGCCAACACAATCGACTCGCCATTTCTGTCACCCCGGTAAAATACGAGCAAGGACGCCAGTGAAAATACGATTTTGACAGGCAGCGCCTTACGTTGTGCCACATACTGGAGCAAAGATGGCAAATTCCGTGTCTTGAACTTAGACACCGAATTCAACGCAATACTCATGACATAATGACTTACATATGGATTACGGAATCGTTCAATAACATCGTCGGCATATACATTCAATTCCGCCTCTGGCGAGTCCAACGTCGGAATAATTTCTTCTCGAATCAGCGACTGGATAAAGTTTCCCATAATATCATGCTCGACCGCCTGCCCCACCGTGTCCAGGCCATATAAATAAGCTACAGGTGTAAGCGCCGTATGTGCTCCATTCAAAATGCGCACTTTCCGTGTACGGTATGGTGCCATATCGTCAACAATCAGGACATTCAATCCTGCCAAATGAGCAGGTAATTCCTCTTTAAGCCACTGTGGCCCTTCAATAACCCATAAATGATACTGTTCGCCCACAACAACCAAATCGTCCTTGTAACCCAATTCCGCTTGGATTTCATGAATCCGGTCTTTGGGATAACCAGGTACAATTCGATCCACCAAACTGTTGCAGAACGTATTTGCTTCCTCTATCCATGCAATAAACTCAGCCCCAAGCTTCCATTGATTCGCATATTTCAGCACGATTTCCTTGAGAGCGTCTCCATTACGGTCGATGAGCTCGCACGGAATGATCACCAGTCCCTTGCTCTGATCGCCCCCGAAGAATTGAAAGCGCTTGTACAGAAAGGCGGCCAATTTGCCTGGAAAGCTCTTTTGCGGACGATCTTCTAGCTGATCCTCTGGGGCATAAGCGATTCCCGCTTCCGTCGTGTTCGACACGACAAAACGCAGCTCCGGCTTTTGGGATAATGCTTCATACTCCAAAAAGTCCGAACCGTACGGATTAATCCCACGAGTGACGCACTCCACAACGGTATGCTCCTTCATGGCCTTCCCATCCTTAATCCCTTCAAGAATAACCGTATACAGGCCATCCTGCTCGTTAAGCTTCTCCACGAGGCCTCCTGGCTGCGGTTGTACAATCACAACTCCCGTATTCCATTCTGCCAGCTTATTCATTTTGTCAAATTGCCAGTCTACAAAAGCACGCAGGAAGTTCCCTTCCCCGAATTGCAGCACCCTCTCGGGATGTGGTTCAGTAACGATAAAGCTTTTTCTGTTTAATTGGTCTAATTCATCTACTTGTTTCATCCGGAGTAACCTCCCACAATTACCATAATGATTTCATCATTATTTTATCACAATGCACACGTTAACAAAATAGTTTTATCAACATTTTTAGTTTAAAAAAATAATAATGACAATAATATGAACACGTTAACATATGCGTTTATATAAAAATCTGCAAGGATATCGCCCTTTTTCTGTTGTTTCGCATCTGATCCAAGACGGTTAAGGCTAACTATCACCCTATCCCGAGACCTTGTTCTTATATACATTTCAGGAGAATAGACGCAAGAAAGCACGGGCAGGATAACACTACCTACTAGGCAGGAGGAACATCTATGAAGACAATCGCAGATACTATTGTACAAGTTTTGGTCAATGCAGGGGTCAAGCGGATTTATGGCATTGTTGGAGATTCTCTAAATAATATGGTTGATTCCATTCGCAGCAATGGTCAAATCGAATGGATTCATGTAAGGCACGAAGAAGTGGCTGCCTTTGCAGCCGGAGCGGATGCTGACCTTAGTGGCAGCATTGCTGTATGTGCTGGAAGCAGTGGTCCCGGAAATTTACATCTGATTAATGGTTTATATGATTGCCACCGCAATCGGGTGCCTGTACTGGCTATTGCCGCTCATATTCCAAGCGACGAAATCGGAAGTGAATATTTTCAAGCTACACATCCTGAGCATCTTTTCGGAGAATGCAGTCACTTTTGTGAGGTTATTACGACACCGCGTCAAATTCCCAGAACGGTGACGATGGCCATTCAACAGGCAATTTCACGTTCAGGTGTATCCGTCATTGTTCTTCCCGGTGATGTAGCAGCATTGGAGGCGGAAAAGGTACCCGTCCCTGAACATGTCTACCATCCCACTGCACCTGTAGTGCATCCGTCAGCTTCTGAAATTTCCCGACTGGCCGAATATTTGAATAAAGGCAAACGAATTACGCTACTATGCGGCGCCGGCTGTTCACAATCTCATGAATTGCTCATGCAGCTATGCGACAAGTTAAAATCCCCCATGGTATCCGCTCTGCGAGGCAAGGAATATCTAGAGTATGACAACCCTTATTATGCTGGATTAACGGGACTGATCGGGTATTCCTCCGGGTACCATGCGATGATGGATTGTGACGTCCTGCTTATGCTCGGAACAGACTTCCCTTACAGACAATTTTACCCTGAAGATGCGATTGTCCTACAGGTAGATATAGAGCCAGCACATCTCGGCAGACGTACTCCGTTGACGTATGGTTTATGCGGGGATGTAAAAGCCACATTGGAAATGCTGCTACCGCATTTAACGTCAGAGCATGATTCCAAGCATCTAGAGAAAACCGTCTCCCACTATACCAAGGTACGCCAGGAGTTGGATGACCTTGCCGTCGGTAAACCAGGTCATACGCCGATCCATCCGCAATATCTCGCCAAGGTCATCAGTGACGCCGCGCAGGAAAATGCTATTTTCACCTGTGATGTCGGTACTCCCACTGTATGGGCGGCGCGTTATTTGCAGATGAACGGACAGCGTCGGCTTCTCGGCTCGTTCAACCACGGCACGATGGCAAATGCCCTGCCGCAGGCGATCGGAGCGCAGGCCACTGAGCCTGACCGACAAGTGATTGCCCTCTCAGGCGATGGCGGACTCACGATGCTGATGGGCGACCTGCTCACCCTGAAGCAACATCAGCTGCCTATTAAAGTCATTGTTTTCAATAATGGCGCTCTCGGTTTTGTCGAGCTGGAAATGAAAGCGGCCGGATTCCTGGAAAACGGCACTGAACTGGTGAATCCTGATTTTGGTGCTGTAGCGCAAGCCATGGGACTCAAGGGCATCCGGGTTGAAGACCCGACAATGCTGGAGGATGCCATTCAGCAAGCATTGGCTCATGACGGTCCTGTTGTGGTAGATGTGGTGGTGAACCGTCAGGAGCTGTCCATGCCACCCAAAATTAATCTTAAACAAGCAGAAGGATTTACACTGTGGATGATGAAAGCGATGCTGAACGGACGTGGTGACGAGATTGTAGAACTGGCTAAAACCAATCTCTTTCGTTAAATACAGACGAAACAGAGCACATTTCAACCTAAAAGGGGCAGAAACCATACATCTAGCATGGTTCCTGCCCCTTTGGCCTGCCTGTTAATCAAACGAAACTTAGTGTGGTCTGCCTGCCGTTGATTTCCGCTTCATGAGCGCGGTCTCCATAAATATGAGCTCACCCTCATTAGACGGTGACTGAATTCGTTCCAGAATGCAAGCGGCTCCGCGCTCGCTAATTTGCTCAATTGGTCTTTTGACCGTCGTTAACGGCGGGGTCGTATACATCGAGAAACCGATATCGTCAAAGCCAATGACAGAGATATCGTCCGGTACCTTCAAGCCGTTTTCGAATACCGCATTCATTGCCCCAATAGCCATATCATCATTAGAGCAAAATACCGCTGTCGGTGGCTCCTGCAAGGAAAGCAGTTGCTTCATTGCTTGGCTTCCGCTTTCAGTATCATAATGACCTTGCACGATATATTCATGTCGAATCGGCTTACCACTATCAATCAGCGCATTCATAAAGCCCTCGCGGCGTTGCTGGGTAGACTTGAAGCCTTCTACTCCTTCGATGATCGCAATGCGTTCATGCCCACTTTCAACGAGAAAGGAGACTGCTTCATAGGAGCCTTCCTTATCATTTGAAATCACATTTACAATCCCCGCCCCGGACACCTGCCGATTCAGTACAACAAGCGGAATACCTTGACCGAGCACATGATAAATAAAAGGGTTGTCCGCCTCGCTCTGGCTCATCAGAATGATACCATCAAAACGCTTGCGGTGAATGGCCGAAAAATCGGCGTAATCGTCAATCCCTCGCACAAACAGATTGTAATCCACCCCGATGACATGATTAACTCCACGGATGGTATCCGCAAAAAAACTGGAGCTGGTGCCTTCAGAAATACTGGTGAAAAACAGGCCAATCGTATGCGAGCGCTGAAGAACCAGGCTTTTGGCATTAAAATTTGGAATGTAATTGAGTTGCTCTGCCAACTCCATAATTTTGCGTTTCGTATCTTCTTTAATCAGCGGGCTGTTATTGAGCGCCCGGGAGACGGTTGTATGGGAAACATTAGCCAATTTGGCAATGTCTTTAATGGTAGCTGCCATATACGTATCCTTTCCTTAGTGAGGCTCTAAAAAAATTATATACCCACCATACCACAGGAGCCGCCCGGAAAAGAAGACTTTCACAAATTATACGCGGTTATCCGCATGTCGACGCTGTAACTCTTGAACCATTTCTGCATGTCTGCTGTCCGTCAGCTTATACATTTTACCGATGACCAGCATGGCCAAAGCCAAAGCAACAGCCGGATAGAGACAAAGCAAGGCTTTGATCCCAAGCAGCGTTCCAGAGGACTGAACCACATTCGGAACATACCCGATGAGCGCTAGTCCAATACCCGATAGAAAGCCAGACAAGGATTGAGCCAACTTACGTGAAAAGTTAAATAACGAGTAAGTAATCCCTTCTTTACGCTCCCCAGATGACCATTCGCCATAATCAATGATATCGGACACGAATGCCCAGGTCACCCCGTTAGGAATACTAATACCAATGAACGAAATACTGGCCAGGATTGTAAAAATATATACATTGGAAGGCATAAAAAAGTTAATGGAGTCGGCAATGACACTAACCAGCATCCCCAGTATGGCTGTTTTTCGTTTACCGAAGCGCCGTACCAGCTTGGGCAGGAACAACACACCCAGCAACGACGAACCAATAATAATAAAATTCATATAAGCCATTAATTCTACATGCCCCAAGTTATATTCGGCAAAATAGATCAGCAATGCGGACTTAATATTGTACGCGGATATGGTGAAAATCGTCATCAAAACGAGTACCAGTAAAGGCTTGTTATTCGTAAAGGTATGCACGATAACGCCTATAGATAGCTTCTCTTTTGGTCCCGACTGGCTAATAATACGTTCTTTCGTTCCTCGGTAACATATGATGAAAGCGATCACACCAATGAGTGACATAATCCCCATCACAACCGGATAGCCAACATGATGGTTAGGAAACAGTAAAATAAGTGGCATGACAACGACACTGGTGACGAATAATGCGCCCAGCGATCCCGCTTGACGGAAAGATGACAATGAGGCACGCTGATGAGTATCCTGCGTAATGGCGGCGCCCAGCGAGCCGTATGGAATGTTTACAATAGAGTAACCGATCCCCCAGATCATATAGGACGCATAGGCGTAAATGAGTTTGCCTGTGGGTGAAATATTCGGCGAAATAAAGGTAAGAATCGTAAGAATTGCAAGGATAACGCTTCCAACGATAAGAAAAGGTCTAAATTTTCCACGTGTACCGATATGTTTGCGGTAATCAACAAAGGACCCGACAATGGGATCACAGACGGCGGCAAACAGCTTGCTGACCAAGAAAATGCCTGCGGCGGCTCCTGCAGAAACCCCAGCTACATCTGTAAAAAATTTCAGCAAATACAACTGCCCCAAATCAAACATGAATCCGTTTCCAAAGTCACCCATACCATACGAAATCTTTTCTTTCAGGCTAATAAGCTCGCCTGTCTTGTTGTCAGGTTGGACGCTCTCCTGCACGATAGGCACTCCCATACCTACACACTCCTCTATGTTTGTAATTATTTTCACATAATTAGTTCAGGATTTTGCAAAATCCTCAGTTGATAACTATTTTGTTTTCAAGGGCTCTTGCTGGAGTTTTGAAACAAGCTCCTGGCAAGAGCCCTTTCTTATGAAGTTAGTGAGTTCTCACCTAGGCAATAACTTCACTTACTATGAACAACCGTTGGGAAATTAAAATATTGCTCAGCGTTATTGTAGCAAATGTTTTGTACCATGGCTCCGAGCAGTTCCAGATCCTCAGGCGCCTTACCCTCCTGAACCCACGTTCCAATTAAGTCACAGAGTATACGGCGGAAATATTCATGCCGTGTATAGGATAGGAAGCTGCGGGAATCCGTCAGCATACCAATAAAGCGGGACAGCACTCCGTAGTTAGCCAGTAGCTTCATCTGCTCCTGCATACCTTCGATGTGGTCGTTATACCACCATGCCGTGCCAAACTGGATTTTCCCTACAGTTCCACCAGATTGGAAGCAGCCTGCGAGACTTGCCAGTACTGGATAATCAACCGAATTAAGCGAATACAAAATAGTTCTCGGTAATCCTCCTGCCAGCTCCTGTGCGTCCAGCAATGCCGCCAATGGACGTGCGATCGAGCCATCATTTACGGCATCGTAGCCTGTATCCGGTCCCAAATGACGGAACATAGCCGTGTTGTTGTTACGCAGCGCGTGAATGTGATATTGCATTGCCCAGCCATGTTCTGCATACTGTTTTCCAAGAAAAACCAGAACGTACGATTTATATTTCGCCTCCTCTAAAGGAGTCACATGATCTTCTTCCAGCGCCTTGCTGAATATGGCTGCTGCTTCCTCCAGTGTCGTTTCTTCATAGACAACAGTATCGAGCGCATGATCAGATACCCGACCTCCGGCAGCATGGAAATGGCGCACCCGGCTCGCCAGCGCATTCAAAAATCCTTCCAGGCCAGAAACATCCAGTCCGCTGACTTCACCCAACCGAGCCACCCAAGGCTGGAAAGTTTCACGATTAATTTCCAAAGCTTTGTCGGGGCGGAAGCTTGGCAGCACTGCCACTGGGAAATCGGTCAGCTTGCTGATTTGTTTGTGGTATTCGAGATGGTCCGTCGGATCATCCGTGGTGCACACCACAGTTACCTTCGAGTTCACAATCAGATCACGTGCGCCAAAGCCCTTTCCCTGTAGCTTTTGGTTTACCTTTTCCCAGATCACAGGTGCGTTCTGTTCATTCAGCAGCTCATAGACACCAAAAAAACGTTGAAGCTCTAAATGCGTCCAATGGTACAACGGATTGCCGATTAGTGTAGGTACGGTTTTGGCCCAAGCCAAAAACTTGTCATAATCTTCGCCATCCCCCGTGATCAATCGTTCCTCAACCCCATTGGCCCGCATAAGTCTCCACTTGTAATGATCTCCGTACAACCAAGCTTCCGTAATATTCTTGAACGCTTTATTTTCATAAATTTCTTGTGGACTTAAATGACAATGATAGTCAATAATCGGCATATCCTTGGCGTACTGATGGTACAAGATTTCAGCCGTTGGATTGCTCAACAAAAAGTTTTCGTCTAAAAACGCTTTAGTCATTACTCTCTCATCCCTTCTATAATCGTGTTTCCTAATAAATTGTTAACGTTAACAAAAATGCTTGTACTGTACTCGTTTTTCAATAATAGCATTCTCCATCACATAGCAGGTCTCGTGATTAGACAAGATAATATAGCTATAATACGATACCTGTACATCATTTCAAGTTGGATTACTTCACCTTAAATTTAATGTTTACGTTAACAACAATTACATTGTAACCGCTATCCTTTGTGGAGGAAAGTGATTTTTATCATGTGAGAGGACAAAAAAACCGCCTTCCACCCTTTGGAGCAGATATGTTCTATATTTTCTCGATGACTAATACCAAAAGAAAATTCTACAATTTTTAATTTTCCCCGATAAATTAAACTTTGAAAACGTTTTATGTATTTTTCTCTTTTTTTCAGAAAATTTCTTTCTTGAAAATACCAGTTATTGCATTATAATTGTAATATACATCCATTGTTTTACATTGAAAGTATTTCATTGGTTTATTTCAAAGACGAAAAGAAGAGGTGGTAGCATTGAGTACCAAAGTTCAAGCTGTTCAAACTAAAACTAAATCCGATACAAAAGGAGCCGACCTTGTTGTCGATTGTTTGATCAAGCAAGGGGTTACGCATATTTTTGGCATTCCAGGTGCCAAGATCGATTCTGTTTTTGATGTTCTTCAAGATCGGGGTCCAGAATTGATCATATGCCGTCATGAACAAAATGCTGCCTTTATGGCCGCTGCAGTCGGTCGATTAACTGGAAAGCCGGGCGTATGTCTTGTCACCTCTGGCCCCGGCGCATCCAATTTGGCGACAGGACTTGTCACCGCGAATGCAGAGAGTGATCCTGTCGTCGCCATTGCTGGTGCAGTCCCAAGATCAGAACGCCTGAAACGCACGCATCAATCTATGGATAACGCCGGACTATTCGAACCCATCACCAAGTACAGTGTAGAAGTAGAACATCCTGATAGTGTACCGGAAGCAATTACTAATGCATTTCGGATTGCGACCTCAGCCCAGCCTGGAGCCACCTTTGTCAGTCTGCCGCAGGACGTGTTGACTTCGTCATCTGAAGTAACAGCTATTGAGAAGATCTCCCTTCCCCAGCTTGGAATCGCACCAACCGGAGTCATCAAACAAGTCGCAGAACAAATCAAAAAAGCCAAACTGCCTGTACTCCTCCTCGGTATGAAAGCCAGCACGCCCGAAGCCACAGCAGCCATCCGTGCACTGATCAGAAACACGGATTTGCCTGTAGTTGAAACTTTTCAGGCCGCTGGAGCTATTTCCCGGGAGCTGGAAAGCCACTATTTTGGAAGAGTGGGCCTGTTCCATAATCAGCCGGGTGACATGCTTCTTGGAGCGGCAGATCTGGTACTGACGATTGGCTATGATCCTATTGAATATGATCCAAAAAACTGGAACATTCCTGCAAACCGAACCCTCATTCATCTGGATGATCATCAAGCAGATATTGATCATGATTATCAACCTGATTACGAGCTTATCGGGAATATAGCCCTGATTGTGAGTGGCCTTGCAGAAGAATTGCCTACCTTAAAGCTACCTAAAGCCTCCTGTGACCAATTAAATCGTCTTCGTCATGATCTGAACGAGCAAGAAGCTGTTCCTGTACACAGTCATGACTATCTGATTCATCCATTACAATTTATTCGTACATTGCGCAGCCTGATCGACGATAATGTCACTGTCACCTGTGATGTTGGTTCACACTACATTTGGATGGCACGATATTTCCGTTCGTATGAACCGCGTCGCCTTCTATTCAGCAACGGGATGCAGACGTTAGGCGTAGCACTTCCTTGGGGGATTGCTGCTACACTCGTCAACCCCGGTCAAAAAGTCGTTTCTATTTCCGGAGACGGAGGATTTCTTTTTTCATCTATGGAGCTCGAAACCGCCGTACGTCTTAACTCACCGTTAGTGCATATCGTATGGAGAGATGGTACCTATGACATGGTCGCATTTCAACAACAGATTAAATACGGAAGAACTTCTGGTGTAAAATTTGGAGATGTTGATGTAGTGAAATATGCCGAAAGCTTCGGGGCCACTGGATTACGCGTGCACTCTCCTGAAGAACTGGAAAGTGTATTGCAGCAGGCACTTCATACCGATGGTCCTGTGGTTGTCGATATTCCGATTGATTATCAGGATAACATCCAGTTGGGACGTAAACTGCTGCCTAACCAATTAAACTAACCTTAACCATGCCTCACTCGTGACGGCTTTATGACAATTATGGAGTATAACGTTTTTTTTTATGATTTTTTTGAGTTATTCATGTTATTTACTGAAATTTTACGTTTATTATTGAAAAAGAAAGAAAATAAATGTATACAATTACAAAAGGAAGTGTATTGCCATGACCGTTGCACAATTGGAAACCAAGCAAGAAACTGATCATGATATTTACCAAACGTCCACCATGCTTGCTTTATTAGATGGTCTTTATGACGGAGTCGTTGCCTTTGAGGAGTTGCAAAAGCACGGGGATTTCGGAATTGGTACATTTGATCAACTGAATGGCGAGATGATCGCGTTCGATGGTGAATTTTATCACTTGCTTCCAGACGGTACGGCCCATCGCGTAAAACCGGAAGAAACCACACCTTTTTCCACCGTCACCTTTTTCCAGGAAGATTTCACATATACTATTGACCGTCCCATGCATCGTGAAGAGCTGGAAGCTCTGCTGTTAAAGCTGTTTCCAAGTCGTAATCTGTTCTATGCCTTCCGTATGGATGGCACTTTTCGTGAAGTAAAGACACGTACCGTGCCTCATCAAGTGAAGCCTTACAAACCTTTTATTGAAGCAACCAAGTCACAGCCTACCTTTACTTTTAATGATGCTTCTGGGGTGATTACAGGTTTTTGGACACCTGCCTATGCTCAAGGTATTGGGGTAGCCGGATTTCATCTGCATTTTATTAACGATGAACGCACTGGGGGCGGGCATGTCTTTGATTTTATCGTCGAAAAGTGTACCATCCGCATTTGTCAAAAATCCAATCTACACCTGGTCCTGCCCGATACCCCGGATTACTTGAAGGCCAACCTGTCCAGAGAAAACCTGGAGAAGGAAATCGCCGTTACCGAGGGAGCACAGTAATCACAGCGTAAAATTCAGCAGCTCTATCAGTTTTGTTTATACATGAAATTGTACCTCATGCAGAACCTAAAACTAAAAGATCACAGCTCGGAAAAGAGGCTTCATGCTCTCTGGCTGCGATCTTTTTTGATATACAAATTCAAAAAATATACGGTGCTGCTTTAGCTCACGCATTGGTCTACTTATGCCTCGACCTGATCCAATTTATTTGCATAGATTTAAATTAGGATAACGCCATACCCACGCTTTTTTTATAATATGCAACCGCTTCTCTCCCTAAGCCCAATGCATCATACGCCCAAGCTGTCTGATACCACAGTTCTGCATCTGTTCTAATGCCCTCAAAAGAAGCTTTTGTGCTTCCTCTGCTTGCCCTGTGCGTCTAAGCTCGCCAGCTTGCGCGATGATATCGTTCTTGTCAGATCACTCGTTTCGATATTAGCCAATATTAAATAAACGTCCTTAATAACTCTCACTAAAATAGTTTTAATTCTAAAATCTAATTATTTAAAAGTTGTTTCTACAAGTGCAGTTGTATAGAAAGATAGTATTTTCCTGTCTACTTAGTAATGTTACAGTTATTCAACTGTTTCATCTTGTTTTAGAAATTTTATAATTTCGAAGTTTTTTACTTTTATTATAAGCATTATCAATATATTTATTAGGATTATTAAAAAATTCCTCTTCATTTACTAACGAAATATATGAGCCTTGAAGAGCATCTGTATTTTCGCATACTTCACAGGTATACTCCTTTGGATCTTGATTAAAGCGATTATTAACAATAATGTCATATAGGTATTCATTATTTGTTTGTATCGCTGTATGTCCATCGTGGTTAGTAGTTTTTGGTCTAAGCCAAGAGTAGTCTCCATTATGCTTCATGACTACTCCAAAAACACCATTAGTACCGGATTTTTTATCCCCTCGTTTAATTTGCTTTAATGAATATTCAATTTCCCAATCAATCCAATTACTATTTTTGATATTCGGGGAAATAACAACTATTGTGACGGATGTCGAGTAAATCATATCCTTTAACTTATCTTTAATATAATCAGTGGTCTGATCAGAAAAATCAGGAGAATCGCTTGTTTCACCTTGATAATAGTTTGCATCTTCTCCTAAAGACTCAAGAATACGATCTCTGAGTTCTCTCGCTTCAGAATACTTATATGAAATAAAAGTTTTATAAGCCATATTTTATTCACACCTTTTTTGAGTAAGAATACTTACTTGAATATTAATGTGCTCCACTTAATTACAAATCAAAAACCTAATGATTGTAAGATTTCATCTGCTAACGACCTGAAGTCTAAACTTGTAAGTAGCTTTTTATTCTGTTCTTCAGTTAATGTATTGATTGGATTATTTCCCTTTTGTATAATTTCTTTCGCCATTTCTGAAGAGCGTCCGCCTACTGACCCAATAATAAATGCGGGTATCCCTTTCTGTTGAGCCAATTCTAATTCCTCATCAATCCCTGGTTTAATGTGTGTATGTTGCTTTCCACCGAGCAAAACAATACCAGCTACTTCCTCGTCTGAGATCATGGCTTGACGCATAGTGGTTAAACTTTCTGTACGATCGTTGTTAACAATTTCGGTTGCATATACAGTTGCTTTATTAGTTATTTCGTTAATAGTGGCTTGAGTAACAAAGTACTTTGAAATATACATATGGACAGCATTTATATAATCTTTCGGGCGCTGCCTTCTGGCCAAGTCTAATATCATATGTTGAAAGGTAGGGTGGCTTCCAAAAATAATAGTCCCTCCTTTATCTAATACTGCTTTAGCAATGCAAAAAACTGCATTTATGAGTTGTTGCTGGAACTCCGGTTCATAATCTGGAAATGCTCCAGAGATGATAATTCCTTTTTTAGACAACTCTATTTGATCTGATGATAGATATTTTTGAAGTGATGTTACATATCCATCAATTGAATCTACACAAATAGGTTCCCTGGAATATGTTGAATTTAATGATATATTTGGACCAAGTAGCAGGCCCGAATCAAAGTGGTATCCAAAATCCGGGTGTAACTGAAAGCCAAGGTCAGAAATTAATGGTTCAAAACTGTTTCGGTCTATAGTTTTCGGATTTCTACCAAATAATTGAAGAACATGACTCAACGAACGCTGATAATACTTAAATTCCCTCTTGCTTCTAGGGATTTCCACCCGATAGACCATATTTTTTTTATTAATAGGAAACAGTTTGATTTTATCAGAACTTGCAAGCTGTTGAAGCCTATTAAAATGATCTATAACGCTCATAGCATTATTTCTGCTAATCTGGAACGCCTTGTGAATTATGTCATCGATAATATTTGATGGCTGTTGAAGCCCATCTATATCCAGATATTCAAAATTAAAATGTGGACTGTCCCCTGGCAAAACATTAAGCCTTGCTCGTTCGGATGGTGAGCCCACCTTTACCCAGACTATAGGTAGATTTAATCCCAAAGCGATTTGTAATTCCTTCTCGACCCACTTTGATTCTCCGCACAGAGGAGTATCAATGAATATAACAGCATCACTTTGATACAAATTATTTTCTATTTCTTGCTGCGCATTTTGTCCTACTTTAATGCTAATTAAGTCCCTAAAAGCTTCCACTTCGTCGGCACGTCTTCTAAATTCATTGTAAAATTCCGCCGCTATCTCTTCCCCATCTATTCGTCGATGACTTATGAAGAGATCCATGCGATCTACTGACATGGTTGGTTGTATTTTAGACATAATCAACCGAGTCAGAGCAAAAGCAACTGTATCTATATTGCTATGAGTTAATCTTCTTTGCCGCAATTGATCAACTACCTCAAAACTCTGAATATGAGAAATAAGAGTAGCGGGAGCTCGCGATTGTTCATATAAAGATACTGGAATAATAGCACAGTCTCTGTCCAATGCATGACGTAAAAGCGCCAAAATATTTTCAGAATATTCCTGATCCTGATTATTGAAGATAACCAATACTTCATCAGGTTGTAATGAAGCTGAATGTATATGCATAGCCGTTTTAAGACTTCTTACATCTGTGTATTCTTCTAATTCGGAACGGAATTTATGGTAAAAAGCGTTTGCGACTGGATCATCCCCGATTGTAAGGTTGGGATTTATAAGGATTGCACTCATATTCCCCCCTCCACTTTAAATAATTTCTTATAAATTATCTCCGCAATGTCCTTCGCACTGTACTCCCTACCATCCAGATATGACCATTGATTCGTAATTTCGCTGATATTTGAATCATCCAGTAATACCAAGAGCAAGCTGGTCTTCTGTTCCAAAAGTTGTTTTGACCTTATGCCGCCCCATTCTACTTGGGTCCACTTCTTTTCTGTATATGAAGCCGAGTGAAATACCACTGTATATTTACACTGATTAACATATACATCTGTTAGATATCTGTATAAGTCATTTCCCCATATTTGGGCTACCTCATCCTTGTCATAAAAATACCGAATCTCGTATTTCCTAATATGATGAAGTACCATCTCTACAAAAGCACGATCTTCGTTTGCGAATGACAGGCCAATATCATATTTTTTATCCTGCTTTGAATTCCGTTCTGAAGATTGTACTGACGCGGATACTTGTTGTCCAACAACACTACTATTTTGTACAGTTCCACCTGTAATCATGACCCCATTATTAACTATAGAACCAAATTTCATAGCCTACACAGCTCCTTCAAATTTAATTTCTCATTTGTTCGTTCACTTTTACAAACGTATTTTGAAAAATTCCTTTACCAGCTATTTGAGAGTTGTTAATCTGTCCTCCACTTGCAACCATAACCCCATTATTTACAATCACATTCTCTCGTGCTTTAAACTCTCTTGTATCCACATTAACTTCTTCAAGGTACTCGAGAATACTTTGTAAGAGCCTTTTCTCTATTCTTTTTCTATACATATCCACGTCCGATTCCTGAAAGAAATTATGCAATTTATGATCTGCTGCAAGTTCTCTTATGCTCTTTCTAGCGCCATAGTTGAAAATTTGATTATGTTTAATTTCCGTACGGGTCATCTCTTCTTTATAAGATTGAGCTACAAATTCTTTAAATCCTCGTATAACACCACCAATAGATTTAAAAAGCCCTGTAAACGTTGGGATTATAGAAGAAAGAATGCTTTTTATAACAAAAGGCACAGGAATATCAGAACCATGCTTATCTATTGCATAAAATTCTTTTTTTAAAGGAGGCAAAAGATAATTCTGCATTTCAACAAATAAGTTTTGCGCAGTAAAATGCACTCTGAAAAACGTTGTAAATACAAAATCACCATCCCATGCTGTTATTTGAACTGATTTGTAGAAACGAATGTGTTCTTCTTCTAGTTCAGTGTATTCTTGCAAATATTTTGCATCAATTTTCCTTTTGGGAGAACTCATTTCTTTCTCTAGGAACCTTGAATCATTCCTAATCTTACTGCCATCTACATAAAGAGCATTTGAAGTAGTCATGTGAGAGATACTCAACTCTTTCATCTTGCTATCAATGTATGTATACAGGTCAGCGTTGTTAAGTTTAATATATTCATCCGAGTTTTTAATTTTTGTTTCTGCTAAAAAAGACCATCCTGATAAGCGATTACCAGCTCCTACAAATGGCGAATCCCCTCCGAAATAGATTACGTTGCCTTCCTGATTTATCTCCTCCATTTTTTTTGAAAAATCATTCCCTATCTCTTTAAGATCAGGTGCTTTATCACTTGAAATATTTTTTGAAGAAAGCTTGTTTGTTACATACCAGTAAGGGTATATTCTAAATCCAATGTTAACTAGAAAGGATAAGAATAACGGCCAAGAAAGCAATAAATCTGTGAAAATCGCCGTAACAAACCATCCCAAAAGAAATAATAAGGCGCAATCCATAAAAAAGTCCCGTTTTTTTGCCTGTATACATTGAGCTGCAACTTTAGCAATATCTGTTCCATAGCTAGGAGCTACAAAGCAGTAACGATTATAAACGATTTGCTCTAACACCTTTTGCCGAAAATTTCGATCTAGTTCTGCAGCAGCACACAAATAACGCGTTATTCCCGTTTTCATTAGTTATTTAGAACCCCTTTTCAAATTTATACAAACTTTAGTACTATATCATTATGTTGAAGTATGTAATATTTTGTCAACCTAAATTTTCTTCATAAGATAAATTTTTGCACAAAAAAACGACCCTCCCTTTAGGAGAGCCGCTCTATATCCGAAGTTGAAGTCACGGTTTATTTAACTTTCAATGATCCTGTAGTTAGTATTCCCGCTACACGCTGTGCGTCGAAAATACGAGAGAGCTCCTCCACTGCTGTCAAGTACAGTAGACCATTGCCCTCCAGCTTAGGAGAATTGCCGAGTGGAATCGTGCGTTTGATGAGTTGTGCGTATAATTCCGGTTCGGTGAGATCACGCTCAAAGCTCGCATTCGCCAGCTGCTTAATCAACGCCAATGCACCTGCTACGTGTGGAGTAGCCATCGAAGTTCCGCTAAAGGTCGCATATTTGCCGCCCGGCACGGTGGACAAAATATCTTCTCCCGGTGCAACCAAATCCACCTCATTATTAGAATTACTGAATTCTGAGGCGTGCCTGTCAAAGTTGATAGCACCTACGCTAATCACTTCATTATAGCAGCCGGGGTAGCCGAGCTCGTCCGTTCTGTCGTCACCGTCTCCCTCATTTCCAGCTGCACAGATGACTAAGATTTGGCTAGCTACAGCCTTTTTTACTGCTTCATGAAGCTCTGGGACATCCTCAGGACCGCCAAGTGACATCGAGATGATATCTGCCTTTTGCTCAATCGCATAATAGATGCCTTGAATAATCCAGTCATATTGACCGGAGCCCTGCTTGTTTAGCACTTTGATGATGAGCAGGTCTGCCTCTGGAGCAACACCCACGACACCATCTGCATTTTCTGCTGCCGCAATGGTCCCTGCCACATGTGTACCGTGACCGTTGTAATCCTTGAAAATTTCCGGATTACCTTGATCATCATCCGTGAAATTCCGGCCGCCAACAATGCGCGCCTTCAAATCAGGATGGTCCGAATCACAGCCCGTGTCCAGCACCGCCACCTTCACGCCTCGGCCTCGAGTCTGGTTCCATACCGCTGGAGCCTGAATCAGCTCTACACCTCGCGGTATTTCATTCACTTGTTGCTCCTGCTTGATCACTTGGTAAGGAATGATATGCACTTTACGTTCCATTCTATTCCCTCCTTCATGGATTCAATCGGAAACCACCCGTCTTTGAAACTCTGAAACTTTGAAAACCTCTACTACATTCGAGGTTACTATATTCTAGCAATTTTTGAAAAGTTTGAACATCCCCATTTTGCTTATTTTTGTAAAAAAACAGACATCCCCCAATTCGCTTGGAGAATGTCTGTTGTAGAATCTCTTCTTTCAGCCTTAGACTGATTCCGCCTGAAGCTCAGCCTTAGATAACAGCGACTTGTGCTGCCACTTCCGACCTTTCCAGCGTAAATAGTGAAAAATACCTCGTACCCACTCATCGCAGGCATGTGCAATCCACACACCCAGCACACCATATCCCATATGAATGCCCAGCACATATGCTAGCGGGATTTTAATCCCCCACATTGAAATAATGGCCATCATTAACGGGAACTGAACATCTCCCGCTGCTCGCAAGGAGTTAATGACCACGTGGTTGAATACACGGCCCGGCTCCAGCAATATACAGAACAGCAAAATTGCTGCCCCCAATTGAATAATTGCTGGCTCATCCGTAAAGATCGCCATCACTTCATATCGGAAAAAGGATACTGCTACGATCACCAAAATTGTAATGACCAAAGACCATTTCAGGCTTCGTAAAAGTTGATGATACGCCTTTTCCTTGTCTCCTGCTCCAATCAGGCGGGCAACAATAATCTCCGTCCCCTCACCTACAGCCATTCCAAATACCATAAAAAAGTACACAATTGTATTCGTATAAAAATGGGTTGCGATCGCCGTTGTACCCATAAAGCTGACAAACCGGGTCACCATCATTTGGCTAAGTTGATAAGACAACCATTCCAGCCCGGCAGGAATACCAATCTTCAGGATGGCTACCAGCTTACTCCATTGAAGCTGTACATAATACCGGATGCGAATCGGCGCACTTACACGCTTGTACAGCAGTAAAAAAATCCAGACACATGCTACAGCACGGCTAATAACCGTTGAAATCGCTGCACCCGCCACTCCCATCTGCGGCAGACCAAACCAGCCATAAATGAGCAGCGCATTCCCCACGATATGCAATATATTCATACCAATGCCCACGATCATCGTGTCTTTAGTAAAACCATGCGATCGAATAACCGGACCTGCGGTTAGCATAAGCGCTTCCAGAAACAGCGAACCCCCTGCCAGCATCATATAAATCTCTGCATTTTCCTTTATCGTCGGGGTAATATGGTAAAAGGATAGCAAAAAGTCCCGGCTCACAATAAACATCAAACTCAGCGCCAGACCAAACACCAGATTAAAGGTTAGTGCCGAAGCCGTAACACGGCTTGCATCCACATGCTTTTGCGCCCCCAATAGCTGAGCAATGATCACACCTACACCAAGACCAAGCAGATTGAACAGTATAATTGTAAATTCAATCAACTGTCTTGATACACCCACAGCCGATACAACCTCATCAGAAACATGGCTTAGCATGAACGTATCCACGCTACCCATCAAAATGTGAAACAACATCTCTATAAAGATCGGCCAAGTGATTGCAAAAACCGTCATCGTTTTAACGACTTGTGCTTGCTTGGAACCGTTTTCTTGAGACAATGACATCCTTCCGTATTCCTCCTAAATGCGACCCAATTATTACTTAATACCTACACGTCAATATCGATAATAACACTTACTCAATCATAAAAAGTCATATGCTTTTTTTCATTTTTATAATATTGCAGGCGATCCTGCAATTGTCCTGTATGGAATTCAAACTTATGTCCGTCTGGATCTGTAAAATAGACCGACCTTTTGTCCTGTTCATTCCGCTCTCTTCCGGGCAAAATGGGGACATTGAAAGTTCTCAGCTTGTTGAGCATACTCTCAAAATCAGCTTCCGCTATCGAAAATGCAATATGCGTATAAGAATGATGAATATCATTTCTTGGAATATCCTGCTCCACATTGAGAGCCAGCCACATTCCCAAACAGTCTAGGTAAGCCAACTTACGTCCTTTGACGAGCAGTTTTCCATCTAATACATTCTGATAGAATTGTATAGACTTCTCCAAATTAGACACCGAAAAGCAAATGTGATTCCATCCTTGTATGCTCATGCTTCCTATTCCTTTCAGCGAACCCTGTTCAGCCAGTAGTACCATGCTTCTGTATACTGGTCTAGATCTTCCGGATGATGGCGAATGCAGGTAGCTATACGAAAGTATAATCCCAGTAACACTTCCCTGTTCAGCTCGTATTCCCCTGTCATCTCCGGCCCAAGCTTCTCTAAGGCAGGCAAAATAGTATCGACGGTCAGCCTATCCGGTGAAGAACAAAAGGCGTATATCAAATCGTACAGAGGCTCTCCCACGACTGGGTCAGGATCGATAATGCCTGTCAACGTACCATTTTCGGCAAACACAAAATTATGTACTCCAAAATCGCCATGAAGCAAATATTTAATATTCTGTTGCGGCGATCCGGCCACAAGGGTATGGACGAACCGATGATCTTCTGGGGGTAAAACGTCTTGTATAATTTTTTCGGATTCTTTCGTTCTGTGCAGCAGAAAATCTCTCCATTCCACAAACGGATGATCCGAATAACCATAATGCCGTTCCTCACCAATAGGCTTGTAGTGCGAGATCACCTCCGTTGCCAGACGAAGCAACAAATCGCTTTTGTTGCGTCCATGATACTGTGTGAGCCCTGACCTAAACGTGTATACCAAATAACGGTGCAGCGGATCTACATAAACCAAACGCGATAGTTTCTCAATCTGTGCATAGGTATGTAAGAATTCCGCCTCGGCTTCTACGACAGCGGGATCATTTTGCTTAATCACGTATCGCGGCTCAGTTCCGTCCATGACAACAACCACTTTGCTCGAAGTTCCACCGGTCAGCGGTTTGAGATTTAGCATATGGCTTTCAAGCACGCCTGTCTCATGCAGCTCATTCAGGATCAGTTGAACATCCATTACACGCCTCCCTCCATGCGTCTGATCCACAATGCGGCTGGCGATTTGGATATTTCATTAAGATCCCACGTTCACCAGCCGCTCTTCTTTTAAAAATAAATCTTTTCATGCTCCGCATAGATTTCAAGCGCCCGCTCCATTTTATGCACATAAGCCTCATCCTGACTAGAACATAGAAATGTAATGTGTCCCTCCTGCGATGGACTGGATTTTGGCGAAGGTTCCAGCAAATTACGCTCAGACAACACCTGTTTCAACCGTCTAACTGTTCCCTGACTCCCGTCAATTAACTGAATATGAGAAGGCAGTAGTTCCCTTAGAATTTCCTTATAAAAAGGATAATGAGTACATCCCAAAACCACCGTACCATATATGTCGAGATTGAACGGAGACAGCTCACGGTTAAAATATTCGGACATTTCTGCCCGGTCAAAATTTAACTGTTCGCAATAATGTACTAGCTCCGGCAGAGGTAATGAGTCCACGCTCCCATGATCGTCAACTCTGGATACCAGCGCTGCATAACAGGATTGTTTCAACGTCAATGGTGTAGCTAACACCAGAACTCTTTTACCATTGGCTCGGTTCATCTCGACCGCTGGCTTCACTGCTGGCTCCATACCAATAATCGGAATAGGATATTCCTTTCTTAGCTCCGCAACTGCGATACTTGTAGCCGTATTGCAGGCAATGACCAATGCCTTAACATCTTCTTTAAGGATCGTTTGTACTGAAGCCTTGACATAACCAAGCACCTCTTGAGGAGTTTTCGTCCCGTAAGGCACATGAAGCGTATCCGCCATGTATACAAAATTTTCGTTTGGCAAACGTCTTAGTGCCTCGGACAATACTGTAATTCCACCCAATCCTGAATCAAAAAAACCTATCTTCAAGCTACTCACCTTTTTTCGTTCAACTATTGTGCCATATCTTACAGGCACCATGTTCATTTTCTTCTTCGCCTACTCAAACCATTCTCTTCATTAGACTTTACATTTAAATTTTACCGCAAAACTGATATTTTGCAAAAGAAACACGTAAAATTTACAGTGTAAAAAATAAAGTAGCTTTTCAAAGTAAATTTAATATAAAAGTGTTGACAGATATTATCTTTATATTGTAATATTACGTGGTAACTTACTAACTTAACTTACTTATTCAACATACTTAGGGGGAAATAAATCATGTCTAAAGTATTATTTGTTAAAGCTAATGATCGTACAGCTGAGGAATCTGCAACAGTTAAATTGTATAACGCCTTCGTGGAAAGCTACAAGTCTTCACACCCAACTGATGAAATCACTGAGCTGGACCTGTTCTCCGTCGAGCTTCCTTATTTGAACGCTAACATGATTAACGGCACGTTCAAATCTGCTAGAGGCATGGAGCTGAACGCAGAAGAAGCTCGCCTGGCAAACATCGCTAATGGCTACCTGGATCAATTTCTGGCAGCAGACAAAGTCGTATTTGCTTTCCCGCTCTGGAACATGACGATTCCAGCTGTACTGCATACGTACATTGACTACCTGAACCAAGCTGGTAAAACATTCAAATACACTGCTGAAGGTCCTGTTGGTCTCGTAACTGAAACTAAAGTAGCCCTGTTGAATGCAAGAGGCGGCATTTATTCCGAAGGACCAGCTGCTGCAGCTGAAATGTCTTTGAACTACATGAACAACATCTTATCCTTCTTCGGAGTGAAAGACATCGTGAAAGTTGTTCTGGAAGGACATAACCAAGCTCCAGATCAAGCACAAGAAATCGTTGCTTCTGCCGTACAACGTGCAGTGGACACAGCAAAATCGTTCTAATCATATATTATGAAGAGAAGAGGATATCCGCGCCCTATATGGGCTGGATATCCTCTTTTTTGTTATAAAGTATAAAAACACGTGCTCTCCTGATCTATAATCAAGTGAAAGCACGTGTTTGTAAAATGAGGTTACTTCTATTTTAAGGAATGAATTGCTGCACGATTTTTACAACTTTACCCTCACGAAGCGTAACATGGTATGGAAATTGACTGAGGTCTAGAACGTCCTTTTTAGCAAAATCTTTCTCAAACTGTGCCAGCGAAATCGATTCGTTCCATTGCACGTCTGTATCTTCTATGTTACCCGTGTGATCATAAATCTGCACCTCTACCGAAGCATCTGGTGCAACCTGATACACGTCATTTTGCACAGAATTGTTTACGATGTAGTAGCCATCCGGAGCTCCATCCAATCCTGTATTTCCTTCATGTTCCAACAATGCTTTGTCTGCCGCCGCGCCTTCATACCATTCAATCGGGTCTGCCGACAAATAAATTTGTCCGTCACGAATCTCCATTTGGTTTATATATACGGTCTCCTGATTTTCAGCAGTTGCTACAGGCGTGTAGCCTTGCGCTGTTGCCCCCGCCGTCGTAATCAGCATCATCATTAAAGCCAATACGGTCCATTTCGAAGCTAGTTTCATCATGTCTGATCTCTCCTTGCCGTTTGGGTATGTACACGGTGTCTGTAAGCTTCATTACCCTTGTGTACTTATCATAAACGTTGCACGGTTAAAAAGTGTATCAGATACATAAAAAATAAGTTACGATTTTTTAAGACTTGGTCTTAAAACTTGATAACATGTCCTATTTATCTTTGCTATCTTAACAACCCGACCTGACGTGCCTGTTCTTCGGTGAGAATAAACTCTTCATTTTGCCATACTTCGTCGTCTTTGGTTACAGCAAACATCCCCATGATCTCTGTCCATATTCCTTTGTCGACGGCTTCCTTTTGAGTAATAATAATTTTCATGTGAATCCCTCCATTAATACTCTTATCGGTCTGTGCGGCCCACTACGCAAACAGATGGTTTCTCCGATCGCTGTTGGAACCTGATTTTTTGAATTATATTTTTAATGGTTAAAATCAGGTTCCAAAGGCGAACGCTACCGCTTCTCCGAAATCCATCTGCCCGCTTCGTTACTCAGTTCATCTCTACCATCCTTGTGAAGTTAGAGGCTTGATCTCTATACTGAGCCTTAAATTAAACTTCCATTTAAGAAATCTTCTAATCCTTATATTGAATTTGCAATGCTTGTCCTAGACTTGCATTAGGGATCATTGTTCTGCTTATAACATATGTACCCTTTTCCTACCGATATTATTCGTATCTTATTTGTAACCTTAAAATTTTATATTATTTTCGTAGGTAATGACTTCTTTAAAAATAAAGAGGTCATAAAAAGAAAAACGCCCGCAGGTTTAAAACCTACGGTCGTAATTCTCAAGATTTTTTTTATATTTGATTAATCCAAGTAACCTTAAAAGTTGCCAAAAGCACCAAAGCAGCGGAGAGGACGGAATCGTTCTGAAGAAGCGGAGCGTTCGCCTTTGCCCCTGGATTTCTACCCTTGAACATACAAACAAGAAATCTGGGGGCAACAGCGATCGGAAGAATGATCCGTTCTCGTAGCGGTCACTACCCGTATACTGTTACTTATTCATCCAGCCTCTATCAAACTTTATACAGAAAAGTAAAAAGGCTGTACGCATACTGGCTTGGACACGGTTACTTGTTGCCCGGTGTAGGTCAAGCGTCCACTTGTCTTGTCCACTTTGAACGTAACGATGTTGTTGGTGTCGCGGTTGGCCACGAGCATATGGTCACCATTTGGAGTCAAAGCAAAATGGCGTGGATGCTCTCCTTCGGCAGGTACATGCTCAACCAAGCTCAACTTGCCAGTTGCTCCGTCTACAGCGTATACCACAATGCTGTCATGCCCGCGGTTGGACCCGTACAGATAAGCTCCATCCCCCGAAATCGCAATTTCAGCAGTTGTGTTTTCACCTGTAAAGTCAGACGGCAATGTCGGTACGCTCTCAAGCTCAGTGAGCTTGCCAGCCTCTGCATCATATGCAAAAGAAGTAATGGAAGAATCCACTTCGTTAATCACAAAAGCAAATTTACCATTCGGGTGAAACGTCAAATGACGTGGACCTGCACCTGCATGGGTTTTTGTTTCACCATGAAGCACCAGTTGTCCTTTGCTGTCATCAATAGTATAAACGCGGATCAGATCCAGACCGAGATCTTGTACGAACAGGAAGCGGCCATCTGGACTAAAGAAACTGGAATGTGGATGTGGACGATCCTGACGTTCAGGATGCGCTCCTTTACCCTCGTGCTGTTTAACATCCAACAACTCACCGATACGTCCGTCCTCAGTCAGAGACACTAGTCCCACCATACCTCCGTGGTAGCTGACTACAATAAGGTAACGATCAGACGGATCACGCTGAATGTGGCAAGTTGTTGCACCCACGTTTTCCGCACGATTCAGCAATGTAAATGTTCCTTTAACCGGATCAATTTCGAAAGCAGAAGCTTCGCCTACCTTCGCTCCAGCAGCAGAAGTCGTCTCTCCAATGGAGTACAGCTTCCGATTTTTGACGTCCACATTTAGGAATGTAGGATTTTTCAAGCCGGAGAACTCATCCTGTAGTGTAAGTGCTCCTGTCTGTTCATTAAAAGTGTACGAATATACTCCGTTACCTTCCAATTCGGCGTAAGAGCCTGCGAATACGAGCAATTTTTGTTGTGCTGTCATGGTTGTGTCCTCCTTGGATTAAAAAAATGATGGGCAATGGGAATGATTACTCCTGTTACAAATATCGCTTTAAGAGGCGCGCTCCACCACGGGCTCTGTGGACAACGCCACATTTCCCGCTACGGCACGCGAGATCATGCATGAGGTTTCTGCCTGCTCTGCCAGTCGCAATGCTTGTTCGATCTGCGATTCTGTCGCATCGGTGGCCAATTGAACCTGCGGACGATGCACAATTTGGCGATATGTAAAAATATTGTTCGTTACATCGACGATCCCTTCGGATTCTAGCGCCAGTGATGCCACCGGGAGACTCGCGCGCTCCATCATCGCCGCCAAAGTAATCAAATAGCAGGTAGCGGCGGCACCGAGCAACATTTCATCTGGATTGGTGCCCACACCGGGGCCTCCCATCTCAGCCGGGATCGAAATTGCAGTCCGCAACTGTCCAGCCTCAATACGGCCGTCGCTGTTGCGCCCCCCGTTCCAGTCTGCCTTGAGCAGAAAGGTATGCTCCATTTCAGGTCACTCCTCTCTCTTATATTATGAATCTTTACACAGGTGAATGTAAAGGTTAGTCAATCTCCTGGTTTTTGGTTTCCGTACCCAGAAACCATACAGCCGCTGCTCCGATCAAGATAGCTACGAAGAAAATCACAAAAATAGATGGTAACGCTACGCCCTGTCCTACGAGTATACCGACCGCAAAGGGCCCGATAACGCCTCCAATACGGCCAAACGCAGCCGCCATACCCACACCAGTTGAACGTACAGCTGTCGGGTACAATTCCGGTGTATAGGCGTACATGGCTCCCCATGCACCGAGATTAAAAAAGGACAAGCAGATACCAGCAGCCAGCAGCATTCCCGCCGTTTCCGAGGTCCCAAACCAAATGGCGGACACTGCTGTGAGCAGCAAGTAGATGATCAGTACGAATTTGCGCCCCAGCTTTTCAATTAGATAGGCGGCGGTGAAGTAACCTGGTAGTTGCGCAAGTGTCATGATCAGCACATATTCAAAGCTTTTAACCAGTTCGAAACCCTTCATAAACATGATGCTCGGTAGCCACAGGAACATGCCGTAGTATGAAAATACAACTGTGAACCATAAAATCCACAACATCAGCGTAGACTTGCGATGGGGTCCCGACCAAATCGAAGCCAATCGTGCACGCAGCGGAAGTTTAACGCTCTGCTGCTTGTAACGCGGTGAATCATCAATAGCTCTGCGCAGATAAAGAGCGTACAGCGCAGGTACTGCACCGAGAATAAATGCCATTTGCCAACCATACTTTGGAATAACAAAATAAGCAATAAGAGCCGAAAGGATCCAGCCCGCCGCCCAGAAGCTTTCCAGCAGCACAACTGCTCTCCCTCGTTCTTTCACAGGCACTGATTCTGACACCAGCGTCGAAGCAACAGGCAATTCCCCACCCAAGCCTGCACCAGCAATAAAACGCAGCACCAACAGCATTCCGAGGCCTGTCGCGAAAGCGGATAAGCCGCTGGCAATAGAAAAGATCAACAATGTCCACACTAATATGGCGCGTCTGCCGTAACGATCAGCCAAAATCCCCGCCAAAGCGGCTCCGAACACCATTCCTATCGAATTCATTGCAGTGAGCAGTCCAATTTGCTCAGATCCCAGATGCCACTCCTTTGCCAACGCTGCAACTATAAATGAAAGCAGCCCCACATCCATAGCATCAAACAACCAGCTGAGCCCTGCGCTAAACAGCAATTTTCTTTTTTTGGCTGGTGGTAATGAAGTTAATTCACTCATGATTCGCTCTCCCTTAAAAATATATCGTATGTAGACGTATATTCAGGTGTCTTGTCACCTGCAGCCTAGCATCTATTGTACCGTAAGCTTCCTTAATCTGCGAGCTTTTTAACACAGAAAAAAACGGAAGATTGCCTACGGCAATTCTCCCGCCTTCTGGAACCTGCCACTTACCGGTTTTGGACCAGACCGATGATCGTCACCATGAGCACCAGCAGCTGGATGAGTGTATCGTTACTCATACCAATCGCCTCCATCCCATATGAGATACTCCTTCGGCCGTTTCCCCTCTCCCCGGATCATGACGCTTGTTCCCCAATACATACCTATGCAGGTGGCGGGAAGCTTATGATCAATCATGGATGAAAATCTCCATACGTTTTAAGGTTTAATCCAGGACCACTGCAAATCCATTTCCTGAATACATTCACGGTTATCATGTTCATCATTGGCCACCAGTGGGGTCACTGGATAGATGCTCATGTCTCCTTGCTCATACGTGCGCAGTAGAGGTAGCAGCTCATCTATGTTCTGGACAGACGGGTCCAGCCATGCATCTATATGATCAGCTTCCAAAATAGCTGGCATACGGGTATCGAATTCACGTATATCCGTATTGGCATGAACTGTCATCATCGTACAGGTGCGTAAAGGCTCCTTACGACTATCCTGCCATACTTCATATAGCCCCGCGACTGCAAACATCTTCTGTTCCGGCAATACCACCCGTACAGCACACATGCGTTTACCCAATTTTCTCCAATAATAAAATCCATTGCATGGAATGATACAGCGACGGGTTTCCGCCATCTTGCGATAACTCGGGTTTACCCGAACTGTATTCAAGTCTGCATTGACACAATCCTTGCCCCAGTAGGGAATAAATCCCCAGCGAAATTCATCAAGTACCCGTTCTCCATCCTGATGCAGCACAATTGGAACATGCTGGGTAGGGCTCATGTTATAGCGTATTTTGTAATAATACATGACCCGTTGTATACCAAAGTGATCCCTTACCTCATCCAAATCAGCCGATAACGAAAACCTTTTGCACATATGCTATTCATCCTTCCGCCTTTTTCACCTATTGTGCGGATATACAAGGAAAAATATGCATATGCAGGTATTGCAAAAATCCAATAAACGACAAAACAATAGCAATATCCCCGCAGTTGTGAAGCTACGGGGATAGATACTAGCTTATATTGTTATTACTTCTTTTCTACCGCGTGACCGCCAAATTCATTGCGCAGCGCAGCAACCACTTTCCCGTTGAACGTGTCCGCATCAAGAGACCGGTAACGCATCAGCAGGGACAAAGCAATGACTGGAGTTGCAGCCTGAATGTCCAGCGCTTCCTCAACCGTCCATTTCCCTTCACCAGAAGAGTGCATAACCCCACGGATTTCGTCCAGGTTTGCATCTTTGGAAAATGCACGTTCAGTCAAGCCCATCAGCCAAGAGCGAATAACAGAACCGTTGTTCCACACACGCGCTACTTGTTCATAATCAAAGTCAAAGCTGCTTTTCTCCAGCACTTCAAATCCTTCACCGATGGAAGCCATCATACCGTACTCCACACCGTTATGAACCATTTTCAGAAAATGTCCGCTTCCGGATTTACCTGCATACAGATATCCATTTTCCACTGCTGTGTCGCGGAAAATAGGCTCAACAACCGCCCAAGCTTCCGGATCGCCACCGATCATATAACAAGCGCCATTGCGTGCGCCTTCCATCCCGCCTGAGGTTCCGGCATCCATGAAACTGATACCATATTCTTTTAGACGGGCATGACGAGCAATAGACTCTTTGTAATGAGAATTACCACCTTCAATAATGATGTCCCCTTTGGACAACATCGGTTGAAGCTGATCCAGCACAGAATCCACAATTTGGTGAGGAACCATAATCCACAATACTCTAGGGGATTGAGTTGCTTGTACAAGCTCTTCCAATGTAGAAGCACCTGTAGCTCCATAATCCTTCATTTCTTGAATTGCGGCTGCATTGACGTCGTAAGCGACAAGTTCATGCTTATGATCGATCAAATTTTTTCCGAGATTCAAGCCCATTTTTCCCAAACCAATTAATCCTACTTGCATAGTAAAGGCCTCCTGCCGTAGCAAACATATTTTGTATATACTTTCTTATAAGTGTTAAGAACGAACGACTGCTTTCTCAGAGCTTTCGGACTTTTCGTCCAACCACCATGTAAAGCCTTGCTCCTCTAACAATTGATCTGAAGCTTCTGGACCGTAAGAGCCTGCTGCATACGTGTGAAGTGGAACCTCACCACGAGCAAAAGCTTCCAGTACAGGTTGAACCCACACCCATGAAAGCTCGACTTCGTTCCAATGAGCAAAAAAGGTGGAATCGCCGCGCAGCGCATCAAAAATGAGGCGTTCATAGGCTTCAGGTACATCCTTGGCTTCGGAATGATAATTCATCAGAACCGTCTCCAGTTGACCAGCGTTTAGCGGGTCTCTGCTATTCAGACGCAGCGTTACCTTTTCATCCGGGTTAACATGGATGATCAGCAAGTTCGGGGCAGTCGGTTGCCCTTGAGCAGCATAAGGATCTGTGCTGTCCTTTTTGAATTCCACGACGATACGAGTAGATTTTTCTTTCATACGTTTGCCGGTACGAATATAGAACGGCACACCCGACCATTGTTCGTTGTCAATCCATAGGCGAGCTGAAATGAAAGTATCATTTTGTGAATCTGGACCGATGTCCGGCTCTTCTTTATAGGAAGGAACTGCTTTTCCGTTGATCTCACCGTTTGTATATTGACCTCTAACCACGTTGGAAGCAATATCGGAAGGATCAAGCGCACGAAGCGCGTCCATAACCTTACTTTTTTCATCCCGCACCTGATCAGCTGTGACATGTCCTGGCTTGTTCATCGCCGTCATCATCAACACCTGCAGCATGTGATTTTGTACCATATCACGAATAGCGCCGGAATGATCATAGTATCCTGCTCGCTCCTCCACCCCTACAGTCTCGGATGCGGTAATTTGCACATTGGCGATGTATTGATTGTTCCATATCCCTTGAAGCAATGGATTAGCAAATTTTAAGGCTTCCAGGTTTTGCACCATGGGTTTACCTAAGTAATGGTCAATACGATAAATCTCATCCTCAGCAAAGGTTCTGCTTAGGCGATCATTCAGCTCACGTGCGGATTCCAGATCATGTCCAAATGGTTTCTCGATAATGAGCCGTTTCCAACCCTTTGTTTCAGCTAAACCACTCTCCCGAATATTGAGGGCAATCACATCAAAAAATTCCGGTGCCACCGATAAGTAAAACATGCGGTTCCCCGGAATTCCCAAGTCATTTTCACGTTGCTCAGCAAGCTGCAGCAGCTTTTTATAATCTTCCGGGTGGTTGACGTTCAATGCACTGTAACGGAAAGCACTTAAGAACTGATCCATCTGTGCACGGTCTTTATTCACGTGTCTGGAAAAATCCTTAATGGATTGCTCTACATTACTTTGAAATTGCTCGTCCGCCACTTCACGACGCCCCATCCCAATTACAGAAAAGGAAGCCGGAATTTTACCTTCTACAAACAAATTATACAAGGCAGGGTAAATTTTGCGTTTGGCCAAATCCCCTGTCGCTCCAAATAAGACAAATGTCATTGAATCCATGAATTATTCCTTCTTCCCATTATAAAGATGAGGTTATTAAAAGTTACCTGAGGAATTAACGTAACCCATAATACACCCAAAATAAGGGGCAAGTCAATCAAATTTTAGCGAAATCGTGAACATTCGATATATCCTGTAATGATAACGTTTTCTGTGGTATGATTGACGAAAGGAAAGAGAAAAAACTGTTAAATATGTCACAGTTGATACAAAGCGTTATAGTTACTATTGGTATACAGAGTTACTTTTAGTATACTGTTTAAAACAACAATGAAATTGAGGGGATTCAGATGAGCGACGACAGGCAGCCTAAGCTTTTGTGCGGTAAGGTGGAACAGTCCTTTCAGATCATCAGCAAAAAATGGACCGCTCTCATCATTCATACTTTGATGGAACATCCCAAACGATTTAGTGAAATTCACGTCTCCATACCTGATCTTAGCAAACGCATGCTGAACGAACGCATCAAGGAACTAGAGCTTTCCGGCCTGATCCTTCGCAATGTCATCACAGAGCGGCCTGTGCGTACTGAGTATTCGCTGACACGCAAGGGTAAAGAGCTAGGTGATGCATTGAATGGTGTGGAGAGCTGGGCCGAGAGATGGCTTTAACCGCTAACAGGAGATCGTCACACATGGTCTCCTGTTATTGTGTTACCCCATGTGGATCATAATACAAACTACAGTACGAAAATAATGGGACAACCGCGTAGCAGCTCATGATTTCAGAATGAGCCAAGGAAGGATGAGAACGATGGCATTTGGCATTACCCGGCAGGAGCTTATGACCTGGAAAAAAGAGGTCGGTCGCGGCGAAGTTGCTTTTCTGACACATTACTGGCTGGATGATCGCTTTCCAGGCATTACAACCGTCACCAAGGTGGGATGTTCTGATTTGGACAAGCTGCGTTTATGGTGCAACCATAACGGATTGGACCCCCAATATATTCATCAGCGTCAGCCCTATCCACATTTTGATCTTATTGGCAACAAACAGACGGAAATTTTACGTAAGTACGGTATGAGCGATCAATTAAAACGCTTCAAACTTCATCTCCCAACGAGTACACGCCCATCGTTCTAAACCGCAGCTCTCAGAGCTGCGGTACTTTTGTTTTCATACCAGTTAACACCTTGTGTATCCAAATCCCTGACATGGCTCCTTCTCCCATCGCCACAGTCGCTTGCTCGGCATGTGCTCCTAAGTCCCCGGCTACCCATACATTTTCCACATTTGTCATTTTGCTGCGAGGATGAGTTTCAATGTGCTTATTATGCAGCAGATGTACACCCAGTTGCTCTGCCAGCTCTGAATGAACATGATTGCTGCCAAAAGCTAAAAAGCCCCGCTCTGCTCGAACCACTTGTCCATCAGCCAGCCGCACTCCTTCAAAACAGCCCGGTTCTCCGGTTAAAATCTCAGAAATGGCTGCTTCCTTATAGCCAATCCCTTTTTCCTGCAGCTTTACGATCAGCTCGTCCGGCACCTCTGAACGCTCATGATTGACATATACAAGTTGATCAGTGCGCGCTGATAAAATTAGAGCCATAGAAGCTCCTGCTTTGCCTGCCCCCATAACGACTGTGCTGCGATCCTGAACCTCATAACCGTCACAGTCTGGGCACACATATACACTGTTGCCCAAGCAGGCTTGTAACCCATCCAGCTTTGGAAAACGATCCGTTAGCCCTGTGGCCAATAACAGCGTTTTTGACGTATATACTGACCCTGCGTCCACTTCAATGTCAAAAAGCTCATCTCTCTTGGTTGCTTTTACCGCCTTGCCATCAACAAATTCAGTGCCTAGCTTCGTGGCTTCACTACGTCCAAGCCGTCGCAGTTCTTCACCAGAAATTCCGTCAGGAAAGCCCAAAATATTATGATACTGATGGCACAGCGTAGATCGGCCATAGCCCGAATCTATAACCAGCACCCGATGACTGCTGTATCTCCCCAATTGAATCGCTGCTTGCAATCCAGCAATTCCCCCACCAACAATAATGCAATCATAGTTCATCACTTTTCCTCCTTTGAATGCGCGTTATCCTAGACATCTGCATAAAACCGCAATAACACCTATGTAAACTTCTCATCCAATTTTAAACATAATATCACCCACTAACGGATGAATTAACCCCTTGTCCATATATATCAAAGCTTACATGGCTTAAAAATGGAATGGCAAAGAGCACTGTAGATAACCACAGTGCTCTAATCAGGCTGAACCTGAAACGTTATTTTATCGTGAACATTATTTAAATGTTTTTACGCGTTCCTCAACAGGCTGGAATTCTTTCTCACCTGGTTGGAATGTCGGTTTACCAAATGGCATTTCAGCAATCAGTTTCCAATGCTCAGGAATGTTCCATTCGTTTTTCACTTTTTCATCAATCAATGGGTTGTAATGCTGAAGGGATGCTCCCAATCCTTCTTGCTCCAGAGCCGTCCATACTACCAATTGCAGCATACCATTAGATTGGTTGGACCAGATTGGAAAATTGTCTGCATAGGCTTCAAATTGTTGTTGCAGACCAGCCACCACGTTATTGTCTTCAAAGAACAAGACTGTTCCGTATCCGCTGCGGAAACCGTTCATTTTCTCGGCAGTAGACTTGAATTGCTCCTCATTGCCTACAACCTCACGCAAAATATCTTCTGTAATATTCCACAGTTTATCATGATGCTCTCCGAGCAACACTACAGCACGTGAAGTTTGGGAGTTGAAAGAGGTAGGTGTGTACTTAACAGCTTCCTCTACAATCTCTTGAATCCGTTGGTCAGAAATGACCTGTTCTTTGCTAATACCATAATAGGAGCGTCTGTCTTTCAGAGCTGTGAAGAAATCTTTAGCCATTTTGTTACCTCCTGAGAAAAATTAATTACTTTTCGTAACTTAATATACATTACATATATCTTAAAGTCAAGAGATTTCTTTTTAAATATTACCAGTTAGTCGAAAATTATACGCCGCCATTATATTTTTTCTCACTGGAAGAGGTATGCTTGGTTGTATCCTTGTCTCTCTCCTCTTGTCTTTCCATCTTCAAATCCTCTACGGGAATGGCGTCTACCGTCTGCTCAATTTCAAAACGGTCGAACAAGCTTTCTTGCTCTGTCGGATACTGCTCTGCATGATCTCGATTGAGCGAGTGTTCCTGATGTTTAGACTCCGTTGTTCCTTTCCCCGTCTGTCCTTTCTGCTCATTCTGATCGTGCAGGTTATCTTCAAATGAGGCCATTTTACTTCCCTCCCTATCGGATTGGTGTCCACAGTATACTTTTACCTTTCACATCGGGGATTAAACGCAAAAAAGAGAAAATCTCCGAAAAGATTTTCTCTACTCATGTACTTATAGAGGGTTGATTGGATTATTTCGAGCTGGATGGACCTGTACACTCATGAAAAAGATGAGGTTCCAGCTTCTCACCCGTTACGAGCTTCTGCACCAGTTGAGTCCCCGAGTCGGGGGTCATTTGACCATACCAGTCCCCTTGAGGATATACGATCACAACCGCAGCATCATGACAACGACCATTACAGCGAGTTCTGGTCGTATGAATATATGCTTCTGCATTTTGTTTACGAATTTCATCCCGAATTGCCTGTGTAACTTCTTCGCCCTCATGTCGCATACATGTGCCTCCATTGCAGATCAACACATGATGCTTCATCGGTTCTAATTCAAAAATAGCCATAGCTTCCCCTTTAATCAACAGTTGTTAGTTTTAAATCAATGTTTATCTGGATAAAGAACAAGCTGTGCTTCCATCTGATCAGCTTCAATCGTCAGCACGATAAATGAATATTCGTCTTCGCCGCGTTTGTCCGTCGGAGACCCCGGATTAAGGACAAGCTGACCGTCAATCGTTTTGACCACCGGAATATGCGAATGTCCATAAATCAGGCAATCCAGCGTTTCTCCCTTAAACGTATTCAATGCGATATTTTCTGTCGAACCTAGCCAGCCGTGACCGTGAACCATGCCGATCCGCTTGCCTTGGGCTTCAACAATTCGCTGATAGCCTAGACGCTCCACGATGTCCATTCCATCATTGTTTCCGGCAATGCCTTGCACAGGCGCAAATTCAGCTAGACGTTCATATACGAACCAATCCGTCCAGTCTCCGGCATGGAGAATGAGGTCACTGCCTTTTAACTCCTGTACAAGCCGACTAGGCAACGTTTTGCTTCTATGCGGCATATGAGTGTCTGAAAGTACGATGATTTTCATATCAATTTCTCCTTACCAGCGTCTTTACACAGATGAACTTTGTTGCCCCACGCGCTGCTGAAGTGCCTGCTCCAGATCTCGCAGCGTAACGGTCTCGAAAAACGCCTGTATTTTCTGCTCTGCCACGGTATATAAACCATCCAACAATGCGTCTATGTTCCTGCCTACCTCACAATTATGATTGCTATCGGTATGGATGGCGAACAACGGACCTTCATCCTTGGTCGCCTCATAGATCATTTTCAGATTGATGTTTGAACTAGACATGCTTAGACGAAAGCCACGTGCTCCAGGCGATGAATCAACCAAACCCGCTTGCTTGAGTCGGCTCATAATCCTTCTCACAACTACCGGGTTTGTATTGATGCTGGAAGCAATAAGTGACGATGTCATTCGCTCCGGTGCCCCTTCAGCCAGAAGAAGCAGACAATGGATACTAACGGAAAAATGGGTACTCATGTTAACCACCTTTATGTGTGTGCCTCATTAAATGTTTGGTAAAATGCTTGTTTCCATCATACCACAATAGAGGCACCAACACAGTGCTTACTGCACCTTACTCCGGAAAATAGTCATTTTCAGGACGTACTCGCACTTTTAATTGGCGTACACTATATTCCAACTGCTTAACGATATCCTCCAGTTGACGACGGTCCAGTCCATTAAGGTCAGCCGCAGGCTTGGGTGCATTTTTCAAATCACGTATGGTTGCCTGCTGCTCCTGCCACTTGTCCATCAGGTCGGCTATATTCGCATAAAAGCGTTCATAATCCTTGATCACTTCATCCAGAAAGGCATCCACCTCGTCTGGATCATAGCCGCGCATTTTATTCTTAAACTGTTTCTCATGAATGGAGAGCGCGTCCAGCTGAATGCCCAGTTGTTTAAACAACTGCTTTTGCTTATCCAGACGACGCTTCATATGTTCATCCATCGGTTATTCCCTCCTTAACACACTATTCTTTTTATATCACATTCTAGGCTGGGAATAAAAGTCTCTGCTGATTGCCTGGCCCTATGAACGGGTATAAAAGAGCATACGTGTCACTTATCCAGACCACGAAGGGGAGAGATGATCATGAACCACTTGAACGATTCGCAGCTTGCAGAGCTGAAACATATGTTATTGGAGCAGAAAAAGGATTTAGAAAAGCATTTTGAACAAAACGGTCAGGAAAACGCTACATTGGGAGAAACACTGACAGATTCTACAGGTGAGCTCTCATCCTATGACAACCACCCCGCTGATATAGGGACAGAAACCTTTGAACGGTCCCGTGATCTGGCGATTAATGATTCGCTACAAAACGAGCTGGAGCAGATCAATGCAGCCCTTCAACGGATGAAGGATGGGACGTACGGAATATGTGTGGAGAGCGGGAAAGAAATCCCTTTTGAACGGTTGCAAGCCATTCCATATACAGCCTATACCGTCGAGCACACTCCAAATCGAAAATTATCGAATGACCGCCCGGTAGAGGAACAGGTCATGACTCCGCCACCCAAGGGTGTAGGTGAGGTTCGCCAACGGAATGCAGGACAATTTGACGATGCGGGCGCATGGGACGCCGTAGAAAAATACGGTACATCGAACTCGCCTGCAACTGCCGCCAAGCGTGATATCACAGATTATGATAAAAATATGTAGTACTACATGCTTATGTATTCGTTCATCATAAAAAGCAGCTTGTCCAAAGGACAGGCTGCTTTTTATGTCTTTACGGGAATACGGTGATCCCGTTTATCCAATTTCTATCCGTTTCCGACTGCGAGCTGACTCAATACAAGCGTCGATCACCTTCATATTGCTCACCGCATCTTCTGGCTCATACGGCAACGGGACACCGTCAAGCACTGCTTTTGCAAAAGCATCCGCTTGCAGTTCAAAGGAATTAAAACCTTTCAGACGTTCCTCACGCGTGACCGAACCGACGTGGACGAAAATTTGTGGTACAACAGACGTTCTTTCCCAACCGAACATTTTGGGCATCGCAATCGTACCCTTGCTACCGAGAATTTCCATATTGGAACGGTTGGCTGCCCACATGCCACAATCGAAAGTAAGGTTGACTCCACCCGGAAATTCCAGCAAGCCGGAAGCCATCATATCGACATTGTCATGCTCTGGGGAAAATAAGGCATGTACCGTCACTGCCTCCGGCTCCCGATCCAAATACATACGAGCGGCTGATATCGGATAGACGCCCACATCATATAGCGAGCCACCGCCCATGTTTTTATTAAAGCGCACATTATCTGCCTGATCGGTATTGTTAAACGTAAACGTGCAATGAATGCCGCGAATGTCACCAATTTCCCCACTATTGATAATTTCCTTAATTCTTCGATGTTTGGGATGATAGCGATACATAAAAGCCTCTGCAAAGATCACTCCTGCACGTTGACATGCTTCAATCATGCGGCTTGTCCCGGCCGAGCTAAGAGAAGATGGTTTTTCACACAAAACGTGCTTCCCAGCCTCCGCCGCCCGAATGGTCCACTCTTCATGCAGATGGTTCGGCAACGGAATGTACACCGCTCCGATTTCGGGATCAGCCAACAGTTCATCATAGCTTCCATAACTTTTCGGAATATCGAACTCCCGGGCGGCCTCAGCGGCTTTATCCGCATTACGACTAGCAATCCCAAGCACTTCTCCGCGTTCGGATTGCTGAATCGCAGGAATTACAGCGATTTGAGCGATCTCCGCAGTGCCTAAAATTCCCCATTTCAGCTTTCTACCCATCATTCTCATCCTTTCGTGTTAGGAATAGTTGTCTTGTTCCGCTTTATGCAGCATACCTAAGCAACGGTCCAAATCGGCTTTGACCTGCTTCTTGTACAGTCGGGCTTTCTCCTCCCCATCATCTGTAAAGTGATAGAGTACAATCTCCTGAAAATCCACGCGCGGGTCTGTTCCTTTCAATCGCTTGGTACGGTAAAAAACACCTTCCTGTACCAGCTCATGCAACGCCCGGTATACCTCGCTCTGAGGTGGAACATATCCAAAGCCACTAAACTCATCCTTCATCGATTCGAGCATCTGATATCCATAACCGCGATGCCTCTCCACCATTGTGATCAGATAAATTTTGATAAAAGCCCGCTGGGATATCATAAACGCCATTTCACAGCCTCCTCCACACCTTATTCGTGCACCTTATCTTCCATTATAAACCACTCTGCGTCCATACACTATTTCCTTTGATGAGATAAGAGTTTATGAGAACTCTCCATCCCTTGTGACCTGTTTTAAGATGGCGAGAGGTATAGAATGAGGCGATATAGAGTAGTGTGCGAAGCGCTAAAAATGATTTTATGGTTTGCTATTATGAATTTTTCATATGTTGAAAGAATGTAACTAATACTAAAAAATAGAGTTATAGATTACGAAGACTGGATTAATTGTTTTAAGGCCTCTGTATCGTTACTTGTCAAAACAGGAATATATTCTGTTATTTTTTGGATGTCCCAGTCCCACCATTTCAGGGTTTGGAGCATAGCTATAGTTTCCTTATCAAACCGATAACGAATTAACTTCGCGGGATTTCCTCCTACAATGGAATATGGCAGAACATCTTTAGTCACCACGGCATTGGACGCAATGATCGCGCCATCACCAATTTGAACTCCAGGCATAACGGTAGCATTGTAGCCAATCCAGACATCATTTCCAACCACAGTGTCCCCTTTGTAGCCCCCACTTAAATTGGGTAAACCAACTTCCCAATCTCCGCCAAACGCTCCAAAAGGAAAAGTGGTAAATGCATTGGTATTATGATTAGCGCCATTCATAATAAATTTGGCTTTGGCTGCAATCGCGCAAAACTTACCAATCTTTAATTTGTCTCCTATAAAATCAAAATGATAAAGGACATTTTTCTCAAAATCCAAAGGGTTATCATCGTCATAATAGGTATAATCCCCGATTTCGATATATGGATTAACCACTATATTGTTCAAAAAACACAGACTTCTAATATTTTTCATCGGAAAAACGCTTCTTGTATCTGGACCACTCATTTTGCGACCCTCCCATATGGATGTTCTTCACCTTACTGGTAAAGGAACATCCAGTCTATCAGTATGTATACTATTAAACAAATGTAGATAGAAAAGTATCCCTTGGCCTTATCTCTTGGCTTTGGGATACTCTTGTGAACATATATGATCGGATTATCAAATCAAGCTTGCTTTTGTACGGCTGGCGGACTTCCAGTCGGGCGAGGACGAACCCGGAGCCCCACGATCCATTTGCCTAGAGGCAAACGTGCCAGCAGCCATGTTCCGGCAACGGAAAAGATCATACAGAGAACGAATGAAGCCAGCGTACGAAGAACGTGGCTCCAGTCTGCAAACAACGTCTCGTCAAAATAATAGGTCACACGCAGCATAAAGGCATGCATGAGATACGCTCCATAGGACAACGTTCCGATGGCGGTCAGCATACTCGCCGCACGTCCCCCCTTATGAGCAATCCACGTCGCTACCCGATAAGCTACAAAAATAGACGCGACGCAATATACAGCCATGACCGGACGCAGCAGAGACAAATAGTTAAAGGAAAGAACTGTACCTCGTGGCGTCTGGAACTGACCGATCATCTCATACAGTAAGTAGCCTGTAATCAGGATAAACAACGGCCAGTATATCATCTGTGCTTTGGTTACCCAAGCATTCCAACGCTTGACGTTCATCCCGGCTGCCGCTCCCAGCACAAAATAAAAGAAAAAGTAGATCACGTTCCGGTCAGCGTACAGGGTAAACCAAGAGGTAATGACCGGAAGCTGGAGCTTATCCATCACTTGGTATACGGGTCCAACGGCGAACATGAGCAAAATATATAGTACGCCGAATCCAGCCAATGCAGCGGGTCGCCATTTTGACGGCAGTAACGCAGACAAATGACGGACCGCATAACGAAACACGGGAAATAACACATAACATTGGATAATCATTACGATGTACCATAAATGATAGCTGCTTTTCCCATTCAACAGCTTCTGGAAAAAATCCAGCGGGTGAATATATCCACCACTTTGGGTAAGCTGATTTCCCAATTCGTATAAAAGAGACCATATGATATAAGGAACGATGATGTCCATGAATCTTTTACGTAAAAACGTTCCGTACTTTAAGGCTCCATCATAATTGTAAAATAGCACCATTCCTGTAATAAAAACAAATACAGGCACTGCAAATTTGGAACACAGCAGTAAAAGTGTCATCAAAACCCCGTCCTGGATGCGCGCCCCCTGCGCAACCGCATAATGTGCGACGGAATGCTGAAGAACGACGGCTGCAAAAGCCAATCCTCTCAGCAAAGCAACTTCCGAAATTCTCTCTTTTTGACTCATGTCACTCTCCTGTTGCATCTAGCAATTTATAAATCTATTATAACGACAATTCTGTAAAAATATATAGAAGGATAAACGTGCCAACAGCAAGCCAAGCATCATTGATCTCAAGTTTATCAATGAGTAACCATATGTAAAAGCAGCAGTCCTCCCTCTCGGAGAGACTGCTGCTGTAGAAACAACCTATATACAAAGGAGATAGGAAAGCCTGCTAAATCACGTTCTTAACTAGCCATGTGTTGCTTACAGGTTCCTTCTAGTATCTGTGTACGCATCTGTCCGCGTATCCGCTACTGTATCATCATACGTTCTGTAACGATCCGCATTCAGCGAACGGTTGGTGCGGAAAATATCATAAACATCCCTGTGATGGTCAGCGGAATCCACCAGCACTAAAATCTTGCCCTGATCGACGTATGTCTCGTATTGACGTGCATCATCTTCTGGAATACCCAGCCCGACCAGTCCACCGACCAAGCCACCTGCTCCCGCTCCAACAGCTGCTCCGGTAAGGGTGGCCGCGATAGGTCCAGCGGCGAGAATAGGTCCGATACCCGGAATAGCCAAGGCTCCGATGCCTGCCAGCAAGCCAGCGACACCGCCCACAACACCACCTGTAGCTGCACCTGTCGCTACACCCTCCGGTGCTTTGGTGCCTGTCTCTTCACTGATCGCCCTCAGCTCGTCACGGTCACGTGTGATCACAGAAATTTCACTGCTTGGGATTCCTTTGCTCTGCAATTGTCCTATCGCACGAGATGCTTCCTGCTCTGTATCAAAAACACCAACAATTTTCTTTTCATTATAATCGTTTAAGTTATTAGCCATGATAGTTACCTCCCAATATTTTAGTGTTGAGTGGTTCGTTTTTCATTACCCCGCTATTATGACGTTTAAACGATTTTACGAAAATTCAAAAGTCGATACCCTTCAATTTGAAACCATTCTATAAAAGTTACATATGGAGCCACTGCGCAGTCAGATGGTGCTTCCCATCGCTGTTGTCCCCAGATTTCCTGAACGAACGTGCAAGAGTAGAAACCTGGGGACAAAGGCGACCGCTTCCGCTTGTACAGCACCATTCTGCCTACTCCGTTTTTATGTGAATTTTTTGAATTCAGCTTACTACTTCTCACACCGTTCTGTCGCATAATAAGACAGCTGCTGGTCAACGCTTGGGCTTTGCTCTGTTGGTCGCCACAGCTTCCAGTGGATCATCCGGCCAATAATGCTTGGGATACCTGCCTTTCAGGTCCTTTTTGACTTCAAAATAAGCCTCGCGCCAGAAGCTGGACAAGTCGGAAGTCACTTGGACAGGTCGCTGGGCAGGTGACAGTAAATGCAATACAATCGGCACACGTCCGCGTCCAATACGAGGCGTATCCCTCATGCCGAACAGCTCTTGTAGTCGTACAGCCAGCGCTGGCGCCTTAGGATTCGAATAATCGACAGGAATGCGGGAACCGCTGGGTACACGGATATGCGTCGGCGCTTCCTGTTCAAGCTGCTGCCGCTGTTCCCAACCCAGCCTGCCCAGCAGCAATGCAGCACTGTCCAGCCGTTGCAAATCGGATACATTTTTGGCTCCTAGAGCAAAAGGCAACAGCCACGATTCCAGTGAATCCAGCAATGCCGATTCCGTGCAGTCCGGCCAGTCCTCAGGCGCCGAGAAGTGCATAAAAATCAAACGCGCCTGCAACTGGAGGGTTTGCCGATTCCATGACAGTAGCTTCAGACCGCGTTCACGGACACCCTGCATCAAGGCGGCAGCAACCTCCTCTGTCGGAGGTCGATCATAGGACGTTTCCTTTAAGACGAGTGAGCCCAGCCGGAGTACCTTGCGGGCTCTCACTGCTGAGGCGGAGCTATCCCAGTATACGTTGGCTTGTTCCAGCAGCAAATCGCTACAATGCTGGATCAGCTCTTGCAGTTCAACCGGGGCCGCCAACTGAATGGCGCCATCTGCTCCCTCGTCGTCCACTTCGGCGGCGACGAGATAGGACGAACGCGACATCCACTCCACTTGTCGGAGTCGCGCCCCCCGGCCGCCGCTAAGCAAAAAGCGGCCATCCCCCCGGCCCTGCGCGATCCGATCTGGATACGCAAAGGCCAGCAGCAGCCCACAAGCCGCGGAGCCGTCAGGCTCGTCCTGCGCTGCGGCTGCTGTCGGCAGCGTGGCTAGCAGCTGCCGGCTCTCTTGCACGATACGGCGAATCACCGTATCGTCTGCCGTCCGCAGCAGGCTGTGCGTGCTGCGGGCATGGGTCGCCTCGCGCAGGGCATCCAGCCGCGGGCGCAAATCCGTTCCGCCATGGGCGCGGAACGGGTCCCGCTCTTGCAGCAGCGCCGCCAGACGGCTGGCAGTCGGTGCCAGGCCGAGGGCGGCTGCGCGCAACAGCATGTGCCCGAGGCGCGGGTGTGTGCCCAGGGCGGACACCTCGCGCCCATGCGCGGTGATGCCGCCTGTAGTGCCATCGGCTGCTTCATCCAGGCAGCCGAGCTGGTGCAGCAGACCTGTAGCCTGGCGGTACGCGGCCTCAGGCGGGGCATCCAGCCAGGCCAGCTCGGCGGGCTCGCGCACTCCCCAGGCCGCCAGCTCTAGCGCGAGCGGGACCAGATCCGCCGCCGCGATTTCCGGGCGACTGGCATCGGGGAGCACGGCATGCTCCTGCGCGCTCCACAGCCGGTAGCATACGCCCGGCTGGAGGCGGCCCGCCCGTCCACGCCGCTGGTCGGCGGAGGCCTTGGACACCTTGACCGTGGTCAAACGGCTCATACCGGTCCGCGCGGAAAATACCGACTCTCGCGACAGTCCGCTGTCGATCACCACCGTGATTCCGGCGATGGTCAAACTGGACTCGGCAATCGAGGTGGACAATACCACTTTTCGACTGCCAGAAGCCGACGAGCGTATTGCCTCATCCTGCTGCTCCAGCTTCATGCTCCCATACAGCGGAATGACCTTGACATGTGCTGGTAAATGCTTTGAAGCCAATTCTCGTTCCGTTCTGTGAATTTCTCTAGCCCCTGGTAAAAACACCAGCAGATCACCTTCATGAGTATGAAGTGCCTTTTCTACCGTCTCAACCGTAAAGGACTCTAATGAAGTTGACGAAGGTTTGGACATATGAAAGGTTTCTACCGGAAATACAGTGCCTGGACATTCCAGCAATGGCGCATCCCCTAATAGTCTGCATACAGGCTCTGCCTCCAGGGTGGCAGACATGATCAATATCTTCAAATCCGGTCGCAGCAACGCCTGGCTTTGTAGAGCAAGTGCCAATCCCAAGTCTGCATGCAGGCTGCGTTCATGAAACTCATCAAAAATAATCAGCCCGACTCCCTCCAACGCCTGATCATGTTGCAGCATCCGGGTCAGTACACCTTCCGTAACCACTTCAATCCGTGTGTTTGGCCCTACTTTTGTATCCATACGAACCCGGTAACCCACGGTCTTCCCGGTGGGCTCTCCGAGCGCTTTTGCCATTTGCGCTGCTGCTGCACGTGCTGCCAAACGCCTCGGCTCCAACATCATCATTTTTTGCCCTGCCAGCCACGGCTCATGCAGTAGCTCCAGCGGTGTCACCGTCGTTTTCCCCGCTCCCGGCTGTGCAATCAGTACCGCCGCCGAATGGGATTGCAGTGTATGTTTAAGCTCGGGGATCACTTGCATAATAGGCAGTTGTTTATCTGTCAATGAAATCTCTCCAATGATACGCTTGATGCGTAGAATCTAAGTTTTAATTCCTTTGTTATTGTGAATTTTTCATTACCTGTAATTATCGAATCTTGAATAGAAAAGGTATGCTGCCACCTCTGGGACTTCTCTTCGGTCTATAGTGCATAATTCTTCTAAATCTATTATACAGATATTTAAATTTCCCGTCTGGCCATCGCGGCTATGTAAGTTTCCTGTGTTAGCTCCTATACCTGTCGGGATGCACTCGCGGCAAGATCGTTTTATAATATGGTTGATATGGATTGCTGAAGGACGGAATATAGAATCGAGGTCACTTTCGTATGGAATTACAGGCCCAACCCATCAGAGGGCGATTTGCCCCAACACCATCGGGATGGATACACTTAGGAAACGCTCGTACTGCCTTATTATCCTGGCTGCACGTTCGCTCCCTGGGTGGAACCTATATTTTGCGTATGGAAGATATTGATATGAAGCGAGCTCGCAGCCAGTTGGCGCAAGGGATTATGGAAGATTTGCGCTGGATCGGTCTGGACTGGGACGAAGGACCCGACGTAAGCGGTCCCTACGGCCCCTACACTCAAAGCCAGCGGCTGGAACGCTACCAGTCTGCATTGGAGAAACTACAGAGGCAAGATTTACTGTATCCTTGTTTTTGCAGTCGGGCCGACATTCTGGCCGCCGCCCATGCTCCGCATGGACTGTCTGGTGAAGGGCCTGCGTATTCGGGGGCATGTCGTAGCCTTAGCTCTCAAGATGCCGTAGCCAAAGGACAATATAAACTCCCTTCACTTCGCTTTAAAGTACCGCAACATCCAGATGCCGTTATTTCGTTTCATGATCAGGTAGCAGGTCATGTGGCCTTCGGTGCGGCAGAGGGTGGCGATTTTATCGTCAAACGGGCCGACGGCATGTTTTCCTATCAGCTGGCTGTCGTTGTCGATGATGCGGATATGCATATGACCGACGTACTCCGCGGGTATGATCTTCTCGATTCGACTCCCCGTCAGCTATTGCTGTACCAAGCTTTGGGGTTGCAGCCGCCACATTTCGCACACGTTCCCCTTGTCCTAGGCCCTGATGGGCGAAGGCTGGCCAAACGACACGGTGGCGTAGCACTCCGAGCCATGCGTCGACAAGGGGTCACACCGGAAGCAGTCATTGGCTGGCTCGCCTATTTTTCCGGGCTGCTAGATTCACCTGAGCCTGTGAAGGCTGTGGATTTAATCGATGCCTTTCATTTGGACAAACTGCCCAAAGAATCCGTCATCCTGACGAAACAATGCCTCACGAGATTATCTGCACTGCAACGATAATGAGGTAAAGCACGGAGATTAAAGTGTACGGGCAGGGGCATTCGCCCTTTGCTCCTCTCGCTTCTATTCCTCCAGTCGCTTACGCATAGCGGACTCATATTCATAAAATACAGACGACGTATTCAGCCCTCTTTCCTCCAGCAGCATACGGAGACGTAGTGATTTTTCAGTCAGCCTGCGACTGATCCGCTGTTGCTCTCCTGCCTCATGGCAAGCGTGAAGCAAATCACGGAGCTGGACACATTCCTTTTGCAGCTGAAGCTCTTCCGGTAAAATGCCTGCATTCTTCAACAGCTTGTACGACATCCGCAGCTCCTCTGGAACATGCGACAAATCCTCGATCACCAGTGGCTTGCCCGCTCCCGGTAAATGATCAAACTCACCTTTGGCCATCGCCTCGGCAATCTTCTGCTCTGCCATTCTGGAGAACATTTCCATCGATCCTTTCCACTCTTGTATTAAACATCCTATGTACACTCTATATTAAAGAAACCTGGAGTCCTTTGCCACTGTAGCTTACATATCATTAGGATGTCTTGTATTCCTGTAGGAGAGAGCTGGTTATTCTTCGATCCCAAGCAATTGACATACTTGTTCTCTATATTTTTTGGCCCTGCGTGTTCCATGAATGAGATTGGACAAGCGGCTAGCAGGAATATGGTAGGTATCACAAAATGTTCTCTGATCCATTTGCCTCTCGACTAGCTTTTCTTTGATTTTCCAGCCAAAAGGAGTTACAGGATTTCGTTTGTTCAACAACGCTACCACCTCTTCATAGTATAGGATTTAGGATTTAGGATTTAGAATTTTGATTGGGGTTTGGAGATTGGAGATTGGAGATTGGATTTCACGCTCTTCCTTTAGCAACATGTCATGAACTCATTTGTTAGGATTTCATTTTGTATATTTGGTATTGATTCAATAGTTCATCCAGTTTCATGGATTGTTCAATCACTTTGGGATGCGTTAAAAATCCATATTTCTTCTGGACTTGGTACAGTCTTTTTCTGGCCCGTTCGACACGAAGTAAAGTCACACCTGGATTCATCAGCATGATTCCCCCTTCTGTGTCATATCCTAATGCAAAACGTAAATTTTTGGATTTTTTTAAAATACGCTTAACAAAAAAAACGCTCCTGGAACATTCCAGAGGCGCTTTTTGTCGGTATATGTTTATTTTCAGTTGGTTTCAAGTTGTTCAGAGTTAAACTTTGGAACCCTTATAATCGTCAGTTGTAAAGTTAGCAGAACATTGTTTGTGTTTCTCCTCTGTTACATACCTCCAATTTGATCATTAAGTTGAATGTGACTATGCGAATGAACCGGCACAGTAACAATAAACAAAAAACTAGCCGCGATGATCAGCAGTACCATTTTTTTCAACATTCTCTAACCACACCTTTTCAATAAGATTAAAAAAACCTGCTTTAGTTTCAAGAACCGCATAATCCCGAAAATGTAAAAGTAGCCCCATACAATTTATAAAATAAGTCTCATTATTTAGTGTATGATAACTTACCATTGCATACATCAAATATTTAAAACCATCACTATACACACCTTGATGTAAATAATAATAAGCTAATTCATATCCAAAGCGTGCACATTGCTCTGGTATAACTTGATTAGTATACATATCATCAAACAACATTTCCGGCTGAGTGAGAGAATAAACTTCAGTTTCAAAACGCTGAAGTATTTTATCTACATCAATCTGATATCGGTTAGCAGCCATCAAAACATTAAGCAGTTTAGTGACCATTTCTTTATTCGTTACATTTGTTGATGCAATGTATTCAACATAATCCGTAAGTACACCTATATCTCCAGATAAGAGTTTATTAACGTAAGTATTACCTTCGGACCAATGTTTGTACAAATTGACCCAGTGCTGAGTAGCCTCGTCTGTCTCTATGACCCAATCTAAATTAGCGTAGGCGTATGTATATTGCAGAGCTTGTTTATAGTCGCCTTGAGCTTCACAGACACATGCACACAACAGGTCAGCATAAGCGATGTAACCAAATAATGGACTCCTTGTTTTCTTGCCAGAATCTTTTCGCTTTTCCTGCTTATGCTTCATAGTGTATTGAATTCTCGCTTTAACCCTCATTTTGCAAGCTGTTGCATCAAGCTTGTCCCATTTACGTAAAGACCTATACACATTCGCCAAATCCTTTAATGCATCAAGCTGAACTATTTCATCCAGACGCTCGACATAAGGTTCAAATAGTATCGCTGCCTTGAGATTACGGCTCTGATCATCTCCAACTTGAATCGTGAATATACGATATTGGCAGGTGGCCAAGCGCTCAGAATGCTGATATTTCTCCACTTCTGCGACATTCTCATAGAGAGGCAGCGCAGCAGCATGTCGTCCCTGTTCAAATAATGCTTCTGCAACATCAAATAGCCTAGTCGCATACAGCGGATTATCCATGATATGTCCAACCATTCGACGGATTGCATCCAGCTTGTCCAGCTCCGCACAACGATACAATAATGGCTCGATTCGCCTAAAATTCGGAGAAAGGTCAATGATGTAATTTTCTATGTATAGATCGTAAAAATAGCCTTCTGGCAAATGCATAGCCGCAGTAATTCGGTCTAGCTGCTGTACAGAAACAGGACGATGCTGAGTAATCCAATTACTAAGCGTTCTTTGATGAACCCCTGAATATTCGGCAAATTGACTCAATGTCATATCATTTTGTTTTAGATAATACTCAAACTCCGCTGAAATCGTAGGTGTATGCTTCAAGTCATAACCACCCTTCACATAAAAATTCCATTATTTTAAAAATCACCCTCTATTCTTCTCCATAATTAACCATCTGTCAATATATTATGCAACTAATGTTTATAACGAAAATTCAGCATAACTTACACACAAGGGAAGATTGTGAAAACGAATAACAAAAGTGAAATTGGATTGCCGAAATAAAAGGTTTCACAGAGTTGACATGACTATTTCATTTCTCCATATTCTTTACTATTAGTAAATGATATAGAGTTCCCAGGTAATAACTCTGTTGAACCTTTTAATCAAATGAAAAATCCCCTGATTTTGATGTAATCAAGGGATACATAGGTTCATTTCTCTCGCTTTGATAATACCAAGTTGATTATTTCTCCAGTCACAATTCCTGTCAGAATTGCATAGATTCCCATAGCGCTCATCTGATATCCCAAAGCGTAAAATACCCCTATAACTATTGCGTAGTTCAATAGAATCGTTGCATAACGCTTTAATTTCAATCCACACACTCCATACAGAGTGCGACTGCATTATTTGTTTCATTTAGTGTTCATGCAACTAAAATTTCAATCCACGCACTCCATACAGAGTGCGACCCATGTAACCTTGCCCTTTAGCCCCTTGACGTTCGATTTCAATCCACGCACTCCATACAGAGTGCGACCGCTGAACGGTAGTTCCGCTTCCGGTTCCTTGTTATTTCAATCCATGCACTCCATACAGAGTGCGACTTGAAACAAACGCCTGAGCTTCAGCAAACGCCTGAGCTATTTCAATCCACGCACTCCATACAGAGTGCGACCTGGAATTTCAATCCACGCACTCATATAGAGTGCGACTAACAAGAAACGTTACAGGAAATGGATACGCATCAATTTCAATCCACGCACTCATATAGAGTGCGACCGGCCCGTATTCTGCTTACTTTCAATAGATACTTATTTCAATCCACGCACTCATATAGAGTGCGACTCTGACAGACTTGCTACGGCCTTATCGTTAGATTATTTCAATCCACGCACTCATATAGAGTGCGACAGCGAAAATGGGTTAAATGCCCCCTATTTAAGTAACATTCTAGCGTTATTTTGGCAAAAACGCATCTAATATTACCTCATCCTCTTGCGATCGTTTAAAACTTGTTCACATTCGATATAATTCGACAAAATCTGAGGTGCGAATCTCTCGGAGAATTCATGTGAGCTTCACATTCGCACCTGGACAGACTCGCTTTTTGGCTTAGCTACAAATACCTGCCTGGACTTATTTCACCTCTGCCAGTTCTGCCACCTGTGAAGGAGGAAGTGCACATTCGAATATATTTAATTCATCGATAGCGCATTTAAAAGCAAGGTTCCACCAGTTAACTCCAAAGCTGAATGTTCGGGCTTTGGGTAAATACATCCGGAAATATCGACTACAATGATCAGAAAAATACCTGTATGTTTTCGAAAATCATAAAGGTATTTGTAAAATATTTTATGAAAACGTTCGGCAAAAGTTGAGTTATTAACCCTGTTCATCATACCGGCTGCATTACCTGCATAAACCTTCCCATCCGTTCCAGCGCCTTCTCCAAATTGACGAGCGAGGCTGCATATGAGCAGCGAATAAAGCCCTCTCCGCCTGATCCGAATACATGTCCCGGTACGACCGCCACCTTCGCTTCCTTCAGCATACGAAGTGCAAACTGCTCAGATGACATGCCAGTAGAAGTAATTGAAGGGAAGGCATAGAAAGCCCCCTTAGGCTCATGACAAGCAAGCCCGATTGCATTCAAGCCGGCCACAAACAGCTTGCGACGTTCATTGTAGCTCGCCATCATCTCATCCTTGGCAGCCAAGCCATGGCGCAATGATTCCAGCGCGGCAATCTGTGCAATGGTGGGCGCACACATGGCTGTGTACTGGTGGATTTTCAGCATGCCGGCAATCAGCTCATGCGGACCGCACGCATAGCCTACCCGCCAGCCTGTCATCGCAAATGCTTTAGAAAAACCGCTGATGACAATCGTACGGTCCTTCATGCCCGGCAAAGAGGCGATACTGACATGCTTTCTCCCGTAAGTCAGTTCGGCATACACTTCATCCGAAATGACGACCAGATCATGTTTGATAATGAGCTCTGTAATCGGCAGCCAATCCTGCTCCGTCATAACTGTTCCAGTCGGATTACAGGGATAATTGATCATTAAAACCTTTGAATGAGGTGTAATTGCCGCTTGCAGCGCTTGCGGGGTCAGCTTGAATTGCTCCTCTGCCGTAGCCGCCACCTCTATAATTTTACCGCCATGCAGATGGGTAATGGGTTCATAGGCAATATAGCTTGGTGCTGGAATCAGCACCTCGTCACCTGGATCGATCACTGCTCGCAGCGCCAGGTCGACGGCTTCACTGCTCCCCACCGTCACAATCATTTCCTGCTCAGGGTCATAGGAAAGCGCGAAGCTGCCGGAAAAATAAGCAGAGATCTCCTCCCGCAGCTCCATCAAGCCGGCATTCGAAGTATATTTCGTCTGCCCTTCACGCAATGCCTGAATGCAAGCTTCACGTACCTTTTCCGGTGTAACAAAATCAGGCTCTCCGACCCCAAGGGCGATTGTACCTCCGCCTGCTGCATTCAGATCAAAAAAAGCGCGAATTCCCGATGGCCGAATATCCCGTACACGCGAGGATACAAACCGCCCTGTCCCCTTTTCACTAAACATATTACGCCATCCTCCATTCCTGTTTCCGCTCATGGAGCGAGCTGGCAATAATATGGTCCAGTAACTGTGTAAAGGTTATACCCGCAGCTGCCGCACTCTTCGGAAGCAGGCTGTTGGCGGTCATTCCCGGTAATGTGTTCACTTCCAGCACGTAAGGCCTATCCTGACACAAAATCATATCGACTCTTGCATAGACCTTGCATTGCAGCAGTCGGTAGCTGGCCAGTGCCGCCTCGCGCACACGCTGCTCAATAACGAGAGGAAGCTCGATCACCTCCTCCTTAGCACCATCGACCTCATATTTAGCTTTATAGTCGAACCACTTCGAACGAGCGGAGCTAATGCTAATAATCGGTAATACCTCGCCATCTACGATGGAGCAGGTAATCTCCGTCCCTTTATAATAGCGCTCAATCAAGATCGCTTGATCTAAGCTGCAAGCCCCCTGAACAGCCGGCAGCAGTTCCTTCTCATTTTGTACAAGCTGGATGCCGATACTGGATCCCCCCGTATTCGGCTTCACAATAACCGGGTAGCCCAAACGCTCCACCACCTGCGGATCATAATCGTCCATCCCCTGCCAACAAAGGCCTGCAGGCGTATGCACACCCGCTGCCTTCAACAGCGTCTTGGACAACTGCTTATTCATGCATAAGCTGCTAGCCAGGACACCGCTGCCTGTATAGGGAATGCCCAGCGTCTCCAGCGCTCCCTGCACCGTGCCGTCCTCCCCATACTGACCATGTAGTGCCAGCAGCGCGATATCGATGCCTGCCTGCTGGACCTGCGCGATTAAATCCGCTCGCTGCTCGATCACAATTGGAACCACTTCATAACGGCTGCGATCCAAATGATCGATCATCTCTTGACCTGTCTGCAAAGAAATCTCACGCTCAGAGGAAATACCGCCCATAATAACGCCAATTTTCATCATGCACCTCATTTTTCTTCAAAATCTTTATGTGGCTACGGATGTTCATCCGATCGCTAGTGCTTCTTCAGAACAACATTCCGTCTCTATAGCTCTTTTCTTAATCCTTATGCCTTAAGAAAGTTACGCGTCTGTTTACCGATTATTTGAATACCCCGTTCGATATTTTCATCTGTTACTCGTGAAAACCCAAGCCGCAATGTATTCGTCCCTTCGCCTTCTTGAATAAAAAACTTGTCTCCCGGTGTAAAAATGACGCCCTGTTCTGTGCAAGCTTCTAGCAGCTGGCGTGTATTTATGCCTGTCGGGAAGGTAAGGAACAAATGCAAGCCCCCGTCACCAGACACCTGCGCCTCAGGAAGATGTGCTTCACAGCATGTCTTTGTCAGCTCATATTTACGCTTATACTCTGTACGTGCTTTTTTTACATGTTTATCGAAATTTCCGTTAAGCATATATTGGTATAAAATCGATTGATCGATTGTTGAGGTATGAATGGTGCGCGCACGCTTAATGCTTTCCAGAGTGTCAATCAGTGCTCGGTCTCCAAGCACCCAGCCTACTCGCAAGCCAGGGAACAGCACCTTGGAGAAGCTGCCTATATAGATTACTCCGTTCCCTTGCCCTGCTGTCGCTATTAAGGGCGCAACATGCGCTCCCGAGTAGCGTAGCTCCTCATTGAATCCATCCTCAATCACCGGAATCTGATAGCGCATCATTAATTTCATAACAGCGCTGCGCTTTGCTGGCGACATGACGATGCCTGTCGGATTGTGATAGGAAGGAGTCAAATAGGCCAAATCGAAGCTATTGGTCTGCAGTACCTCCTCTAGCCGCTCCACATCAATACCGTCACACTCCATCGGAATGCCGGTAATCTCAAATCCTTGCAACTTCAAATTTTTGATCGCTGTGTGATGGGTCGGATTTTCACAAATTGCCGCTCCGCGGCGTGCAGAAGGGCGTAAAGCCGACAGCACAATGTCAAAGCCTTCTGTAAACCCGCCTGTAATCAGCATATCTTTGCCGCTTATATCGACGCCCTTGTTCTCCATATAATGCATCAGGTAATCAATCAGCGGCTTGTAGCCCTTGGCATAGCCGTAGTTGAGCAGCACCTGCCCTTCGATTGCCATCCGGTCCATAAAAGCTCGCCTTACATCCCCCAGATCAAACAGCTGCTCATCCGGAGCGATGCTTGTGAACGAGATAGTTCCCTTTTGGGCACGAATGCCCTGCTTCATCATATCCAGATCAACAGCCGATACAGCATACTCGTTCATTCTTGCCTTCCAGTCGATCTCCCAGGTGGCAGAACCGCCAGCTCCTCCGTTATCTACGGCCGACTGGCCCACCATGGCGGCCACATAACTACCCTTTCCGGGAATCGCATACGTAAATCCGTCATCCTCCAAGCCTTCATAGGCTGCAATGACTGTATTGCGGCTCACCTTAAGCAGAAGGCTCATTTCTCGTGTGGAAGGCAGCTTCTGATCCGCCTGAAGCGCCCCTTTTATAATTAAACGATTGACGTATTCTTTTACTTGTATCGAGACCGGCCGGTCACTGACGAGCTTGAAATCCTGGAACATCCTTCATCGCCTCCCCCTATAATGATGGCATACAAGACGAGTGAAAAAAAAGAACCACCGCACTGGATTTTTCATCCTTCGGTGGTTCTTCCGCATTTTATCCCCTGTACGCCCTCATATTCTTGCCTCATTCCCCCGCATCATTGCCTCTCATCGCGCCCATTGCGAGCATTGTACATATCACCAAGCATCGTTTTACTTCGATTTTATTTTCTTCCTTCTGCGGCTGAAGCCCTGAGAACTATGCAAAGCATACCAGTCAAACAAAACCATATACCGTAACAACTGACCGTGAATCCTGCCGCATCGTCAATTGTCACATGGAGTCGCCTATTTCTTTCTTGAGGACGTCCTCCATTCATCATATTTCAATCCACGCACTCATATAGAGTGCGACAGCGAAAAGTGGGGAAATTCAATCTTATGCAGTCCAATTTTAGCATAAATTTTAACAATTGATATCAAAAAATGAATTTACACACTACACAAGTTCATATTTTGTTCACATTCGACATGCATTCGACAAATTTCGAGGTGCGAAGGATCCAGGGTTTTTATGTGAGCTTCACATTCGCACCTTAACCAAGACCATACACTCAGGATACCACAAAACATTTCTCTGTCCCAGACTATGCTCTATTTCTAAAATAATAACGACTCTGCCCCGTCAATGACAATTTGTGCGCCAGTAATGTGACGCGAATGATCAGAGGCCAAGAATGTCACCAAATCAGCTACCTGCTCAGGTTGACCCGGTCCATCAGCCAATGGTTGTCCTCCTTCGGGAAACTTGACGGGGATGGTAATTTGCTTTAACCCTTCCGATTTCTCCGTGGTTTCATCAATATTCGTCGAAATGGCACCTGGACAGATGACATTCACACGAATACGGAACTTAGCCAGCTCCAGCGCAGCCATTTTAGCAAAACCAGTTTGACCCGCCTTCGATGTGCTGTAGGCTGACATCCCAAAGCTGGTAAAGCGCTGATTACCATTAATAGAACTGGTAATGATAATGCTGCCGCCACCGTTCTTTTTCAAATGTGGTATTGTATACTTCACCGTCAGGAAGGTACCATCCAGATTCGTAGACAATGTTTGGCGCCAATCCTCAATGCTCAGATCCTCAATCGGTCCGACGACCCCGTTAATCCCCGCATTGGCAAAAATGATATGCAGACCGCCAAATAATTCAACCGCTTCCAGAACTGCTTTTTCCACACGCACCGGATCGGCAATGTCCACGTCAAAAGCTCGCGCTGATCCTTCACGTATAGCATTAATTTCTCTTTCCGTCTCCAAAATGCGCTCATTACTTACGTCAAAAAGAGCGACATTCGCTCCTTCTCTGGCCATTTGAATGGCCGTTGCCTTGCCAATGCCAGAACCAGCTCCCGTGATCAGAGCAGTTTTGCCTTCAAAGCGTGCGCCTCCTGCATATGTGTAGCTCATATGTATCGCTCCCTTTCAGTAATCTGTATAATCACAAGATTACCCAAAAGGATATACTTTATAATCACCATTTTTGCGCATTTTTTGCTATTCCTTTGCGATATTTAAGAAAAGGACGAATATTACGCGCATTAGCGCTTCTTTTCTTCTCCTCCTCGTTACATTCTATAAATATCTTAACGAATCGTAATGTTCTATGTATTCATCAAAAAAAGGACGTATACATCCATATCCATGGTTGTATAACGTCCTTTTGCTTAATTATTTACCACTGCAGCTCAATAAATGCAGCATCATCATCAAGTCCCCCGGTATGGGATGCATCCAGCAACACCTGTATCTGCTCATCAGGGACAAGCTCGCGAATGGGGTCCAAATCGGATAAACCGTCCGTATATACCTGTAATCTCATCGGCATATCTGCGGGAATGCTTCTCTCATACCAATGAGGCTTCCCTCCAATCGGCCCACGACTTGTAGACCAACGCTCCGCTGTAGAGAAGGTATGATCGAACAGTTCGCTGATTTCTTCGGCACCGTTCCATAGTCGCAAACGTGAATCCCCTTGCCAGGCAAGTCGGAGACGGCCACGGCTACCACGCTTCGGCAGTTCGATTTTACCGCAAATATACATGGACTGGCTTCCCTGACGACGTTTATCTTCCAATACCGAACGCATTAACCCTGATTCGTGATCCAAAGGCTGCCGATCCAGTTCTTCTGCCGCTGTACCTGCCAAACGTTCAAGGTACACTCTCAATTGATCAGCAGACAGATCTTGTCCCCGTTCCATCCAATCCAGTAAAGAAGAACCCAGATAGCGGGCTGCAAAATCTCCTCGGTAACTGAGTCCGACACCATCACACAAGACAAAACAACAGACGGATTTATGAATACGTACTGCGGCGAAATCCTGTCCGCTTTCCCCCATACTGGCAGATTCGGCAGATCTTCCATAGCCATAACGACACATAAAACGACTGTGATGAGATGATAAAGGCTGATCGCCTGTCTGAGAGCTTATGTAAGCAAATTGCTGAGTCAGCCTTGCATTCATTCCCTTTTTTTTGCTCGCGGGGAGCAGGGACAGCAGTGGATTCATGCTTTTACCTCCTTACCGTACAGGCGTTGCGGCCGACATTTGAAACCCAATGGACACCAGTTCCGCACAGGTTCCGGGCAGCATCATAATGGCTCCTTCACCTAACTGATAATCTGCCTCAAATAGCATTTCCCGATAGCTTTCAGGCAGTACAGAAGACATATCACGCAATTTCACAGCATGTTCATCCTGCAACGGCGTATTATGTGTCAGACCTTTCCAGCGACGGGGGTCCTGAATAGGCGTTTCCAGCAACCTGTCGGATAAAAATATATTTTCCACCAGTACATTACCGTCCGGTACACTCATGCTCATAATGCGCTTCGCAATCGGTTCCGGATCATCGCCTGTGGAAACCCCATCTGTCATATGACAGACCAATGGTGCAGGACAGTCCTGCATCCCTGGTAATTCTGCCTGCAAAATACGCTCAGCTTGCAAGAAGGCTTTTGCAGAATCTGAGAATCGTTTGGGTGTCAAATCGGGCAACGAGCCAATGGCCGCGATTTCATCAATTCCCTTAACACCATTCAGCAGGTCATACACATCGTCACTATAAGCCAAAATCGCAATCCGATAGCGCGCTGTCAGCCGATTTCCTTTGGTCGATCGGAAAACCATCTGCCGGATCGCCAACGATATAGCTTCATATACAACGTCAATACGCCGCCGCCCCTCCATCAGCATGTTCATCGACGCGCTGATGTCAATCAGGTAAATGATCAGGGCGGGAGTACGTTGTGAAGCCTGTATTGTATAATTCATGGTTTGTACATGCTCCCCTCAGTTACCTTCTATCTCCATCTGTTTCGTATCTATCATTCCGCCCATATATAAACATATGAAATATTAAATTTTAGGCAGTCTAAAATTTGTATCTCCTAAAAAGTTATAAATAGAGGAGGCCCGATATCCCACTTCACCTACCGAACGATAATAAGAAGGATTACTATCATATAATGCTCTAAAACGCTTCGCAAAGCTCTTAGCCTTCGCAGCGCTTCCACCTTCCTGAGAGGCATACGCCTTGTTGTAGAGGGAAATAAGCTGAAGAACGTTCTCCTTGTTTCGTGCATGCATGGACTCTTTTTGCTTTTGTTCCGCCTCGGCTGCTGTTTTACGAGCTGCCTCTTCCTGAGCGGCACGGGCTTCTTGCTCTTTTTTCAAGGCCAAGTATTTTTCATACTTTGCCTGTTGATCATACGCTTTTTGCTTCGCCAACTTGGCAGCCACCTGCTTGTTTTGTTCCTTTTGGGCGAGATAAGCTTCATATTTAACCTGTTGAGCGATAAGGGCTTGCTGTTTCTTCTGCTCTTCCTGTTGCTTTTGAGCAGCAAGTGCCTGTTGCTTGGCCTGCTGTTCCGCTTCCTGTCGTTGTTTCTCTGTCAGCAATTTTTGAGCCGCTTCCTGCTCGGCTGCCAGCTTTTCCTCGGCCGCCTTTGCAGCCTTCGCTGCCTCTTTCTGCTTGGCTTCCTCGATTTGCCGCTGATTGGACTGATCTGCAAGAATATTCACGGCTGGGATTCCAGCTGCCAATAGAACGACTGCGGCCGCAGTTGTCACGATAAACGCTTTGGAGCGATACCAGGCTTTTGATTTTTCAGGTTGCTCTGGCGTCTTGGGATTCAACTGCTCCTCTAGACCTGTGATCGCAGCTGACACCTCCACATGCAGAGGACTGCCGTCTTCTACAAAATGATACAACGACCGGTATACTTCCAGCGCTGCAGCAGGTTTGTTTTGCTGCTCCAAATCACGTGCCTGTCGGAACAGCTTGTCCGTGACCCCACGCTCTCCCTGCTCCAGGGCAGCCTGATTTAGCAATGCAGCCTGTTCAGCCCTGAGCGGTGCAGGCGCTGACAAAGAGGGTGCAGCTTCACTGGCAAGGCCGCCCACCACTGCCGATTCTATTGTTTCTGTCGCAGCAGGCTCCGGTTCTATAGCCTCAACTGGAATTTCCTGCTCAGTAACCGCATTTAGTACAACCAGCCATTCGCCAAAAGTAGGGCAACTGCTTAGATCCTGACTATCCCAGGCACGGCTAAACAATTCTACCACCTTGCTGCCCCAACGGGATTCAAGCGATTTTCGTAAAATAAAATAACGTTCGCAAGGCGTCTGCATTTCATGCTGATCAAAATAACTTTCGCCCCACGCTTTGTCGACTACTACACGGTCAGACCAGCCTAGCATTTCTCCTATAATAATTGCCCCTGCAAAACGGTCTGCATACGCACTCCATAACCCGCTGTGGACGGTACGATGGGCGGCATACCCTGGCGAGCCTGCCAATAGAGCGTCTGGACGATCCATTTTAGTACTATACATTTGTTCCACGTCCACCAATTCCACAGCTGACGTGCCTTGAGGCAGTTCCACTTCAGAAAAAAACGGAAGCATCACATTCGGCGCCGATAAATCACAGTGCGCCAATCCTTTTTGCTCCATAGCTGAACCGATCCCTGCCAATGCTCTGGCTAAAGCCAGACTATCGGAAGCCTCAAGCTGACGCTGATCTGTGAGACAATCGAACCATGTCATACCGTGAACCCATGGCATCAGCACCGCATACAGCAAATCAGGCTGCTCGGCGATCAGACTTCCGTTTCTTTCTGGAGTGAGCACATCACGCTTGCATACCTGCAAACCGGGAATATCCCCGTATGCTTCCATATGCTCAGATTGATAAACCATAGCCGGGATGCGGAACTTCGGAAAAAACACTTTAAGGGCTTTTGCCTCATGCGGTGCTCCGTTTTTGGCATTCAACTGGTATACAATTCCCTGCCGTCCTGCTTGAGCATAGGCTAAACCGGGTGCAGCGGGATGTCGTCCAACCACATAAGCTGTGCCGTTTATGATCAATTCGTCTCCCGGATTCGGTTGAAAAGACATGAAACATCCCTCTCCTTACATCATTCAGTATGCTAGTTTTCCTCACCTTATTATATACATCTATGGATGGCAAGAAAACCGGGTATCCGAAGATCGCCCGGTTTTTCCTGAACATCCTGTGCCAAACTGTGAGGAATTGCTCACGTATTGCTTCTTAATAGAGTGGTATATGATAAGTTAATGCCTATCAGGCAAGGCAACTTATTTGGTTTGGTCAACCGTACGGAATTTGTTAGCGATAGCTGTCAATTCTTGGCTGATGCTGTTCAAAGTCGTTACGAAAGCTTGCATTTGTTTGCTAGCTTCCTGAAACTCTTGGAAGAAGCGTTGTTTAGTCATACCTTCCCATTGACCCTCCATACCTGAGATGGACTGTGTCAAACTGGAAACGATCTGTTGGCTTTGCTCACCACTTTGTTTAAATTGGTTAGCCACCTGATCAACCTGTTCTGGGGTAATTAAAATGCGTCCTGCCATTTTTTGCGTCCTCCTTGATGATAAAAATGTTTTTGTTTTATCTGGTTCAAATTGTACTATGGCTATTTAATTCCCTACAAAAGGCAAAGGACCTAATTGTAATAATCCCACTTTTTAACTATAAAACAGCGCCTAACAGTATAATTTTAACAAAACAACCACCTAATAAGTCCCATAAAGCCGGGAATTGTGAAACGAATTCAAATAAATTTTGCAGTCGATCCAGATTGTCCCGGAACGCGATCCCAACTAAGCGACAGGCTGATCTCTTGCTGTAGACGGATCAGTAAAATACCAATCCTGCGGACTGCTAGAAGACGCCTGCATCAGAATATCCTGATGCAACGTTTCTACCTCCGAAGACTGTACACCAGCAATGGCATGTACGACAGACTGCGGGTTAGAAATCAGGCCGCTTCCTTCCGAAGCTTGCCCAGGCAGAATAGACGGTGATTGCTGATTCGACCAATCGAGCATCGTGACGGGTCGTCCCAATGGTTGGCTGGCAAATGACAGTATCGTTTGATAGTTGTGGTCAACAGACTGAAACTGCTCTGCCTTTCGGTTCAGTTGTGTACCTGATGTATGGAGGTAAGCATGGATCTGTTCTGACATCCGTTTGGCCTGCATCCAATGATTCAAGATCGCCTCGCGTGCAGATACATCCCAATCCAGCGATTGTAACGCCTGCTCCAAACCTGCTGTTAACTGTTGAATTTGCTCCGCCGCATGCTGTAGCTGCCCGCTAAGCCCCCGAAGCACATCCGGTTCAACTCGAATGCGCATATCCATCACCCTTCTTCTGTCACTTCTTCATTCACTGCCGACTGTTTCAACCAATTTAATAATAAATCCACAAACTGATCTCTTGAAGCCATAGCTGCAATCAGCCAGTCTCCGTTACCACTAGAGCTCATTCGAAATATCCAGTTCATTGCAGGACACAGGACAAAGGCTGCCCGTTGTGATTCCCACTCCCTGCCGTTCCATACCAGCAATTGCAGTTCTCCTTCGGCTACACGGGAACTCAAAGACTGAGCCAGTCTTGCAGCCCCCTCTGCATCTCCGCTAGCCTCGGTCAGTTTACTGCTGATCAGAGACACACTTTCTTCTGCCGATTGCTCGTAAATTTTATTAAATGCCTGCTTGGAGAACATAAGTGCGGGGGATTCAGGCACAAGTCGATCAACCCAACCCATTTTATCAATCAATGTCTCGCAAGCCTTTTCCACATTACCCAGATCATACAGTCGATACTCATCGGGTTCATCAGCGGATTTCACGAGCTCCACTACACGCTCGTTCGTGCAATGGAGATAGCCTTCAAACTGCTTACCTCCCCGCGCATAGCGTATACGGCAAGCCCTGTTGGATAGTCCCGCGATAGCGACTCTTGAAAAAACGGTAGGAGGCATTGCTAGCTCTTTGCCCTTATCTACCCGCTTTAGATAACCCTTTTCCAAAAGAGTAGCTTTTACCTGCTCCCACTCTTCCGCCAACTCCTCTGCTAGATAGCCCTTAAACGGATCTTCTACCCCAAGCAGTCTGTCAGAACCCAATACGCCTGCCAGAAAAAACAGTTCCTTCGCCTTGAGGGTTATTAACTTCTGCTTGGAAGCTTGAAACGTTAACATTATGAGCCACCTCCCTTCAAACTACAACATGCCATCGGTCACGAATTTTCGTTATCCAATCCTCACAGCTCACTTGCTCTGAGAAGGGAATTGCCGCTTTTATCCTGGTAAATTTGCGCCGTACGTAGTATCCCTGCCCAGGTGGCAGGACTTTTAGGCCACCAGTAGCGGCGTTCGCCTCCGAATAAGGGATACGAAAGAACGATAGATCATTCGAATCTAGTGTTCCAAAAAGCATACCACTTTGGCTTGCCTTGACATCATTAAACCAGTCCACACCAAAGGTAGGGAAATCAGATGGCACACCCGAGAGCACGACATGCACATTGCGATCACGTCCCAACCGTACAATGGCGGAGAGCTGATCCTTTATCATAAAATCGTTCAATTGCTTGCTTAACATATCCGCATCATCAATGACCAGGAGCAATTCGGGATCATTCCCCTCCTTGTTCCGCTGTTGAACGATATCATACACTTTCTGTACCAGAGGTCCCATTTCTTCCTCGCTTTCAGCAGCAGCCTTAACATGAGGAAGATGCCTTAATCTAGATAGTCCTCCGCCTCCATAGCGTGTATCGATCGTATAGACTTCCAATTGATCGGGAGATGTGTAATAAGCAAGCGATATAATCCAGCTCATTAGAAAAGAGGTTTTTCCACCCTCCATTGGACTACCCACAATAAAATTGGGCCCTTCTTTTAGATTCAGGAGAAAAGGCTCAAGATCGTCACTCTGTAGACCTACAGGTACTTCGTAAGGTAGTGCGCCCGATGGTCCACTTGTCCGATCCCACTGCTGAAGCAGCTCCGATAGTGGAATCCGCTCAGGTAATGGGAGGATAGCTGGTGCGTGCTTGCCTTTCCATTCCTGCACAATGCCAGCAATATTGCGGCGTAGCCGTGCTGATCGCTCCGCCTCATCTTCTCCTGGTGAAGGCAGTGCCGTCTGGAACTCCAGCGGAGGAACATGCCCTTTAACCAGAGCGCGACCTGGAATTAACGGTCCTGGCGTTTTGGCTGGTCGCCCTACCGCATAGTAATAGTCACTCGGGTCGGACATTTCAAAAGAAACAGCATTCGGTATGTTACTGCGGAATTTCTCAAACACATCGGTAATCCGGTTCGCTGTAATGATAAACGTGATGCCTAGACTACCTCCTTCTCGCAAAAGAGATTCCAGCAGTTCATTTTCATCTGGATAAGCATTACGGAAATTAAGATATCCATCAATAACTACGACAATTTGCGGAATATCCTCGACAGCAGAACGTCGATAAGAGCTTATTGTTTTGACACCAGCCTCGGAAAGCATTTCCTTGCGTACGGCCACCATCTTGAACAGATAACGGAACAATCGCTTGATTCGGTCATCCTCCTCAGCCATCATAACAGCCCCGATTTGGGGAAGTTCCCCAAAGTCGCGCATCGTTCGACCCATGTCAATGATATAACCGTTCCAATGATTCGCAGCAAAACGCTGAGCCGTGGACATCAGCAACGTATGCAAAAAGGTTGTTTTTCCCATGCCGGGCATGCCATACACAGCCCAATGACCATGATCTAGCGATGCATAAATTGGCTCCTGTCGCTGATTCGGCAAATCATCCACCAGACCAATAAGAGCCTTCAGCTCCAGAGGTGATGATGTACTATCTATTTCGGTGCATGCCGGCAAATTTGTTAAATCCAGCAATTCAGGCAGCGGCGGAAGCCAAGGTCCCTGAAGCCGTTCGATCCCTGCCCTAGCAGCCTCATTCGCAATATAATCAATAAATACTTGAAGCTGTTTAGGGGCTTCTTCTCCTTTTAAGCCTGAGCTTGCCCGTTCGCCACCCGTCAGTAGCGCTTCACGTTTTCCGTTCAGTCTCACTTCATGTACAGGTAGTGCAGAAGAAATATCGCTGTTGCCTATATACGGCGCACCGCTCCAAGCAAATTGCATCTCTTCAAATACTTCGTCGCTACCCACTTGGAAATATCCTCGTCCCGGCTTCGTAATCCACGCGGCATTCGGTATTTTCAACATGTCACGGCTATCACCTTCGCTTTGCACCCGTAAGCAGATGCGGAATCTGGAGTTACTCCAGATCTTGTCATCCACGACACCTGCGGGCTTTTGCGTCGCCAAAATCAAATGGACACCTAGTGTCCGCCCAATCGCAGCAATACTGATTAGCTCATCCATAAACTCTGGCTGATCCCGCTTTAATTGTGCAAATTCATCAATAATAATAACCAGATGAGGCAGCGGTTGTTCCTGCCGCTGCCGGAGTAGTCTGTAATATTCATCAATATGCTGTAAATTGCCTGCATCGTTCAATATCTTCTGTCGACGAACCAGTTCTGCTTTAAGAGATATTTTGGCACGTTCAATCAAATTATTGTCCAAGTTCGTAATCGTACCCACAACATGCGGCAAGTTAACGAACGTGTTGGACATGCCTCCACCCTTGTAATCGATCAGCATAAAAGCAAGATCATGCGGATGAAACTCGGCAGCAAGCGAGGCTACGATGGACTGTATAACCTCACTCTTTCCTGAACCCGTTGTACCGGCGATCAAGCCATGGGGACCATGTCCTTGACGCTCTATCTTATCATGCAGGTTAATCATAATCTTCTTGCCGCCTGCTCGCACGCCCATTGGCACAGGTAAGGTATCAGGATGGCGGTTACGTCGCCACCGATCTGCCACATCCAGTTCTTCCACACTCGCTACGCTCATCATATCAAACAGAGGCAGCACAGCGGGAATATCAGAAGCAGAGGAACGCTTCAAACGAATAGGAGCCATGTACCGTGCCAATGCATCGGCTTCCTCTTTTGACAAACGATCCGGTTTAAAACTTTGCTGTTCAACCTCCGCCGATTCTGATTTACGGGCATATACGCCCTGCTCTTTGGAAGCCTCCACAATCAGCTGACACTGCATCGGCAAAGCCTCTTTACGAGAAGCCAGCACAATCGTACACGCATCAATGGCTCGGCCGTCTTCCAATAACAACGGCAGCAACGGTTCTTCCTCAATCAGCTGGGTGTCAGATAAAACAACGACATAACACGGGACTTCCATCCCTTTGCCCTGACGATCATTGCGATTATTTTTACGGCGGTTCAGCCTGGCAAACAGAAAATCAGCTAATTGATGTGCACTACTACTGCGGTCTGACATCATTCTCTGGATTCGGTCATCATCCCATACATGTGGAAGCCAGCGCATCCAAGTCCATTCACTTTCCTCTCGCTCGTCATAGAAGGAAGCGATTTTCACTTCATCTGGCGAGTGACGAACCGTCACTTGTGCCAAAATGACTCTTAACGCAGCAAGGGTATGCTCCCGGTCGCCGACCAATCCAACCACTTTGGATTGAAATAGCGGTAATGCAATGGAAGCAGCGTCTACCAGACGGAATTCCTCTTCCAGTTCATCCGCAGCTCCCAGCAAGGGATCTCGGTCATAACCGTCTGGGCGTGGAATTTGCAATTTTATATGAAAGGGAACTTGTCCAGTCCCAATACGCACCTGCAAAAAGTCCTCATCCTCCGGTGATCGTTCCCAAAGTGAACTGTTGCGGTTTTTGACGATTTGAGTACATATTTGCGGGTCACCGTGAATTTCATATAGTGTGCGAATTTGCTCCTCGCGTTTCATTTCAAGTTCTTCACGATGCTTTTGGAGCTGTTCCCGATACATCCGGTCCCGTTCCTCTAGCTTGCGCTTGTATTCCTTCTTATTATTTAGATAGACAAAAAAAGGAATCGTATAAGATGTAAGCATCATGACCACAGTGACCATTTGGAACATCAAATAGTTACTGTTGCCCATCTTGCCTGTTTTGCTCATATATACGTAAAAGCCTATAGTCACCAACGTCATCATTAACGGAATAAGTATAGATATAATAGAAAAAGACGGCTTGCTCGGCTCAGCCGGAGGCCGTAAAATCTCCAGCTTCTCCTCTCGGAGCGCCGGCCTTAATCTCGGGGATCGCTGGTATAATGCATTCAAGACAAAAGTCCCCCTTTTCGCTTACTATTTCATTTTACCAAGGTTTCATATAATTTCATGTGTGTATTTACCCATTTTTTTCATTTTGAAACAGAGAACGCCTTCCATACACAGGCGCTTCGTCCTGAGTTGTCGAAAAAGCGCGCTGAATACGCACAGTACAGCCTTCCCGCAAGCCGGATCCTGTAAGTAGCTGGTTATCTCCCACCCTGAACCAAAGCCCTTCCGGGAACTTTGCTTCCATAATATATTGCATGCCTTCCGCCGGAGGCTCGCCGAAAATGCGCACACCCAGCATCAGCTTTAAATGTTCCACCGAGTATTCATCAGCTACCTCGATGTCAAACCACTCTGTTTCCTGTCGTCCTGAAAGCACGGTCAGGATCATCTGTCATCCCTCCCGATCCTTAATATATAGTAAAGTTCACGCAAAAAGCCTATTTCCACGGAAATATGGCTATCGTAACTGTAGCATCCGACTATTAGACTGTCAATTTGTTACAAAATACCCACTCTAAAAATAAAACAGCGACTTTAGTCATAGTTTCTCATATTAGTAGAGTCATTGGTATCGATAATATGTATTTGATCGGTTCTAATATGGGTATATACGTCATTTTGTCGATTAGTTAGAACTAAATTCGATTGTTACCTAGATTGTTGTGAACACTTTGTAAATTTTTCAGACCTTTATGTTTTTATAAGGTGTTTTTAAGGTAATTTTAAGAAACGGGCACTACAATTAAGCCATGAAATAACTCAGGCGAGGTGATTTTTGTGAGAACATTAATTACATTTCAAAACAAACGTATTCCCGTATACTTCAATCAAGAAAATAAGCAACCGGTACAAAAAACATTAAAGCTTCTAAGTAACACTTTGGAGAATAAAATCTCCAGCGGCAAGCGTGCCCTTCAAAAATGTCTTAACTCTTTGATCAGTATAGAGATTGTCGGTTGTGAAGCCATCCTGCATAGCGTTAGTGAAAATGATTCATTGGCATTGTCCCTCTATTAAGAGGGATTTTTTTTGTCCACATTAGACACAAAAAAGAGAGGGGCATTTCAGCACCCTCTCCATATCAGCAGCCTTTAAAACATGATACATGTGACTTACCGCAGCTTATGCATTTGATCAGACTCTATTTAAAGTATTCTGCGATAACCTTTTTTACCGCCTCGTTCCTTATTCTGCGCCTTCTCAATCCGTATTCTAAACAGTTCTAGTAAATTAGCGCGTGTATGCTCTTCCCGGCAGTTGTCCAGCTTTTTTAAGATAAAACGGTCAATGGACATATGACTCAGGCTCCTTTACAGCGTTTTTCAAGGGGATGATCAGACTATCCATTTTTAACCATTCTGTCTGTTGTTTAAACAGGTGCGTGCCTTATAGGATAAAGCTGGCGGGATTACATACCCTTTAATTAGGGTAAATACATAAAGTTTCGAAAATTTTATCACGTTAAGCCTGGAAGCTATGGACAAGGAGCGAGCAAAAACCATGAGTAAACATATGATTAATAAAATAGGCTGGAACCTTTTATGTACATTCTTAATCCTAACGATGCTGGCTGCATGCAGCAGGGAGAAAGCTTCAACCCGAAGTATGGCCCAACATGAAGCCGAAGCACGCGCCTACACCGTAACGGGTAATCCCAACCAAGGTGCATCATCCCTTGATGAACGAGCTGCCAATCATACACCTGTCCATCAGCAAGGCAGCAGCTATGTCGAAATATCAGGTGGCGTTAGCATTGATAAAAACACCGTGAAGGTTACAGGACATTCCAACCTCCCGGCTGGAGCACGGATCAAAGGAAATCTTGCGGTCAAAAACTCCCTGTTAACTGGGTACACGGATGAGACCACCATTCAAAAGGACGGAAGTTTTGTACTCCAGGTACAGCGCCCTGGAATACAGGGCAGTATGGATCTGACTGTTCTGTTCCGTCCGGATGACCAAGACAACAAGATACGAAATCTGTATGGCAGCGGTGGCAACAAATTGGAAGGTCCTTATGTATATCAATACGAAGAAAACGGACAGCTTTTGCATGAAGTTCGGATTGGGGCTGAATTTGATCCTGAACAAGAACGCAATACCCCTTTAGTTAAGCCCGTCTGGAACAAACCTAAGGACTACGGTAGCCCTCAAGTGTGGATTAAGCCTGATGTGAAGCAAGAGGGGAACTATTATCATGTATATGCGCGCAGCAATTTGCTGGAAGGATCGGACGTCAAACTCACGATTGATTTTCCGGGACGATGGCAGTTTGGCTACGATGATCAAACCAAAGTTATGCCTGACGGCTCCTTCAGCATGAGGGTCAAAAAGCCGAGCCTTGCCAACCGTTACACCATAGTCATCAGTTTCGAACCCAACGAAGATATATGGGTCAACGCCAAACAGACTTACGGTGCAAAGGGAGAACATCTTTCGGGACCGTTAGTCAAATCCGCAAACGACAAAGAGGGCTCCAAACAGATTGAAGCCCGTATCCCTATCCAACCCAAATCGTAACTAAACACGCAGTATCTAACCTAAAGTTACGGCCGTTCGCCATGAAATACGCTTCACAGATACAGCCTATGACGCGGTTTCCACGTCTGAGTAGATACAGAACCCAATGTCGTCTAGCTGCTACGGCTGTATCGTGACTGGCGTGCCTATACTTACCTTCTCCTGAAGCTCAAGCACATCCTTATTCTGCATTCGAATGCAGCCATGTGACACCATCTTGCCAATGGACCATGGCTCATTGGTGCCGTGAATGCCATAATGCGGCTTGGACAGCCCCATCCAGAACGCTCCGAAAGGACCGCCGGGATTGGGTTGTTTGTTAATAATCGTAAATTGCCCATGCGGTGTCTGTGTAGCCAGCTTGCCAATACCGACTGGATAACTAAGAACAATCTGATCTCCATCCTTCAAATATAAACGACGATCCGATAAATCCACCACAATGCTGTAGTTCGGCATATATTCACCCCTTTATTACCATATGCCGACTACAACATAGATTTTCTTATATTTTTACATTTGATACTTCACTGTAGTTCGGCTCACCACTCCACATCACGTCGCCAGCCGCTTCGCTGATCCCTACGACCCGGGGTTGTGCTTGAACGGCTATCTTTCCTGCGCCGGTCTGCTTCCTTACGCGCCTGATATTCCAGTTCCCGCTGCATTTTGCGATAATTGTTCACTCTGGATTCCGACAATTCCCCTCTCTCTATAGCTTCCTCCACTGCACATCCAGCTTCGCCCTTATGCTTGCAATCTGCAAAACGGCATTGCTGCGCCGTTTCCATGATATCCGTAAAGGTATGAGCGACACCCATGGAATCATCCCACAGATTAAGCTCGCGCATACCAGGTGTATCCAGCAAAACGGCTTGCTTTGCGATAGGAAAAAGCTGTCTGTGAGTGGTTGTGTGCCTGCCCCGACTGTCTTCCTCCCTCACATCCTGTGTCAGTTGAACCTCAGACCCGGAGAGCCAGTTTACTATCGTGGATTTCCCACTACCGGAAGAGCCTGTCAAAGCAACTGTAGAGCCGGGCTGAAGAAACGTCTCCAGTTGCTCTCTGCCTTCATTCTGCAAAGCAGAAATAACGATAACAGGTACACCAGGCGCAACTCCCTCCGCTTCAGCAACCCGTTGTTCGACATCTTCACAAAGGTCACTCTTACTCAAAACGACAACCGGGTTTACCCCGCTGTTCCAAGCCATAATTAAATACCGTTCCAGTCTGCGCATATTAAAATCATGATTCAGCGCATTAACAAGAAACAGCGTATCCACATTGGTAGCGATCAGCTGCTCCCTCGTCTCAAAGCCCGCGGCCTGTCTAGATATTCGACTTTTCCGCGGCAAGACGGCATGGATGACTGCATCCGACACTTCATCTGGCGTAGTGATTGCTAGCCAGTCCCCTACAGCAGGCATTTCCGCCGGATCGACAATAGCATGTCGTAGCTTACCTGAAGCCACTCCCCAGCGTTCTCCATCCATTGTGATAAGCTTCACCTTTTGTCCATAATCGGCAATCAAGCGAGCAGGACGTATCTGTGTATTTCCCGTGCGTTCCTCAAAGCTTTGCTTCCATTGGTCCCAAAAACCGTTCCAGTAATCAGACCAACCGTATTCATGTATACTCATTGTTTTCCTCCTGAATTCATTGTTCATTTTTGATCGTAATGTTATTTGATAGGTGTACATTTTTCTCCCCGCATGCGAACAACGCAAAAAATCCGCAGGGGTTTCCCTGCGGAGGGTATACGATTCAGGTCGATGCGATCCGTTCGTTCACTTAAGCAAGCAGTCTCTCACAGACCACTCCCCAGAACCAACAACTGGATAACAAGACGCCTAACCATAAAAAATCCGCAGGGAATCACTCCCTGCGGATTTCGTTGGTTCTACTTTCCAACCAACTGCTAAGCCAAGACTATAGATCTATACAGTCTTTAACCGTGCATCGTCCGTGCGGGAGACAAGTCATTCTGCTGCTGAACCCTTCCATTCATGTTCGTACGCATATAACATCGCCTCCTCCTAAAATTTCCTTTATCATACAAGTCCATCAATTGTCTGTCAAGGCTGCGCAAGAAACTTTTTTGAAATCTTTGTCAAGTTTCGTTTAGCGTACCTGATCCCAGCGCGTCCACATCTCACGCGGGTTCAATTCGTACATTTCCCGTTCCCTGTACATAAACTGATGCATAATCAGTTCACGCCGAATCGTTGCAAAATCCTCATGGTATTGCTTGATCCACTCGTTTAATTCACGTTCAGGATACATGCGGCCTGGCTCCAGCTTTTCTGCCAGCATCTGAAGTACGATTAATTTTTTCTTATACTGCGCAGGGATTTGGCGCAACTTGCCGTCCTTGGAAAAAAAATTGCGTAAGACCGACGCCTCCAACGTTTCATTCAACTCTGACATCTCTTCCTCCCCCTCTCCTTTTTTGAAAATAAATCGCACCGTCGCCTCGGCATGCTGCCGGATCAGCTCTGGATTCAGTGTAAAATACACCGTGTTTTTATCACGTCGTTCCTTAACCAACCCTGCCTCACGGAGTTTGGAAGCATGATGTGTAACAGTCGGCTGGGACAAATTCAGCTTTTTCGCCAAAGCTTGGCCGTGCATCTCCCCACGGGACAAAATAAGTAATATCCGCATTCGCGTTGGATCAGCAAGTGCTTTATGATAATTGACCATTTTATCCAGTTGCATCGTTATTGCACCTCTTTTCACTAGTACATACTTGCTATGCAAGCGAATTCAATCACATAAAATAGATATATATCTAATTATATGTTCGCTAAAAGTGGCTGTCAATCTTCACCGTCCGTCATCTCTTTCTGAAAACGGCTGGATATTGTGTTCGCATTGCGGTAGGATTATTATTTGAAAACTTCTCCCATACCCGACCCATTTGCATCTATTCTAAGAGCTGTTTTTAATCGTCAAAATAATGTTAACCCTACAAACTGGCGTAATAAACCAATACAACTGGAGGTTCATCCAAATGCAAGACGTAATCATTATCGGTGGCGGACCCTGCGGACTATCCGCTGCAATCGAATGCAGCCGCAGAGGTTTGCAAACTGTCATTATTGAAAAAAACAACATCGTTCACTCCATTTTTCTGTATCCGACGAACATGCAGTTTTTTAGCACCGCCGAACTACTGGAAATCGGTGATGTACCGTTCAGCACCCCTAATGACAAGCCTTTTCGTCATGAAGCACTGGCGTACTACCGTAAAGTAGCAACACACTATAACTTGAACATTCAGCATTATGAGGAGGCCCAGTCCATTCATCGCCAGGATGACGGTACATTTACCGTACATACCCTGAGCAAAGGGGAAATAACCAAAACGTATTCGTCACGCTATGTCGTTGTGGCTACAGGATATTTTGATCATCCGAACTATTTGGGCATTCCCGGGGAACAATTGGATAAAGTCACTCACTATTTCAGCGAAGCCCATCCCTATACAGGAACCCGGGTCGCAGTCATCGGTGGTAGCAACTCTGCGGTAGATGCTGCGATGGAATTGGTGCGGGTCGGAGCTACGATTGATATGGTATATCGTCGAAGCGAGTTGTCCCAATACATCAAGCCGTGGGTTCGTCCACTGTTTGACAGTATGGTACAGAAAGGGAAGATCACGCTGCACTTAGGCGCACGCATTACCGAAATTCATCCAGACCATGTCGTAGTCACTCCGCTGGACACTGAAGCATTCCGACTCGAAAATGATTTTGTACTGGCACTGACTGGATTTCACCCGGAGCGAAAACTGCTGGAGTCTGTTGGCGTCCATATGGCTGAGGATCTGGACAAACCAGAATTTAATCCTGCCACGATGGAAACAAACATCCCAGGTATATATGTCGCCGGGGTCATCGCTTCAGGCAGCAATGCCAATGAAGTGTTTATTGAAACAGGCCGCTGGCACGGGCGACAAATCGCCGAACATATCCAAAGCTAAATAAACGAAGGAGAACATCTGTATGGATTACAGCTCACTTATCTTACTGGTATTGGCTGGTCTTGGAATTGTTAGTGGCAACTCTACCGTGACTATTGCCATGGTTGTTTTACTGCTGCTGCGGGTAACCAGCTTTCATTCTGCTTTCCCCTGGCTTGAAAGGTATGGCCTGACGATCGGAATTATTATTTTGACGATTGGGGTCATGACCCCGCTAGCCAGCGGTAAAATCAGTATCAATCAGGTGATGGAGTCTTTCCTTCACTGGAAATCACTGCTCGCGATTGGTATCGGAATTCTGGTAGCCTATCTTGGCGGCCGCGGAGTAACTTTGATGTCTGGACAGCCCATTATTGTGACAGGTCTACTGATCGGGACCGTCATTGGCGTTGCCTTCTTTAAAGGAGTTCCTGTTGGACCTCTCATTGCTGCCGGATTGCTTTCCTTGATAATCGGCCGCAGTTAAACTCGTACAACAAATATAGGAATAAATGATAGCAATCTGCATGTCGGGCTGAATTCAGTCCCGCTTTGTGGTATACTCATATCGCATAATTTGGTAAATGCAGGAGGCTTGACCGATGTCTCGACAATTTGTAACGGAAGCTGTAATGGTGGCTATATACGGCCAACTACTTACATCTCCCGCCCCTGTGGAATATATAGTGCCTTACACATCACTGCTAGAGCTATACGAATTCCAGGACAGCACAGAGCCGCTTATGGATAATCCTATGGACGATCAACATGTGAAGCGGAAGGTAAGCGAGTTGATCAGTTATTTTGAGGAACCGTTGAATCAGAAAAAAATTCGGCGTGCCCTTCAGATGCCTTGGGCCAAGAGCTTGCCTATTCTATTCGATGCCAATACATCACTTATTATCATTAATGCTGTTGATACAGCGCATTACGGAGAATATTTTGATCCAATTGAGACTGAACTGGTGTTGACAGCTCAGCGTGAATCATTACCTATTCTGACGGATCAATTGGACTGGATTCACCGCATTATCGAAGCTTCCGTACCTGTACATGTGTACGACATTGATGATTTTGATTTTGCACTCGATGGCCCGATACTTAACAACCCTTAACATACGATATACCCGGCTTAACCACAAAAAAGCGGCGGAGCATCATGTACAGGTTCATCTCCTGTAACACGATACTCCACCGCTTTTCTTGTCCAAGAACAACTATTTGCACGTTATGATTGACAGTGGAGCATTAAGCTTGTCCATCCTCAACATAGGTGTAAACAATGTCGTCATGTTCCTCCAAATACTTAACTTCCAGATGATGGCCCTTCAGATACCAGTAATCCTGGTCCTCCATATAAAACGTAATGCCAGCCGCTTCATGCTGTAATACGGGGTGCTGCGGCGGCTCTACGGCAATTCCCAGAGAAAAGCCTGGATGCAACCCGCCACCAGAACTATAGCGAACAAAAAAACGGATCGAATCTCCACGATTCAAACCAAGCTCCTTAATGTACCACTGTGCCGCAGGTTCAGCTACCTGTATGCTCATACGTTATGCTCATCTCCTTGTACAATGACGTCTGCCAACTATATCATAGCATCTTTTAGAATGACCACCAACCGTCCCAACCCGGCGAGCTTCTTGGACAAGTCATATACATTTTTTTGAAAAAGGTTTGACAATTCGCAAAAAAGGGTGTTAAGATTCAACCATACGAGATCCATTTTGAAATTTATTACCAATTCGAACGATTACTCATGTTAGAATGAACCCATTTTGAGGAAGAAAGGAGTGTTACCGGTGCTAAAATTTCCTATTGCATTTTACCCACATCTACAAACACTACAACTTCATACCGGAGCATCTCCCCTGTTGCATCCTTCAGAATTGGGCCATTCACGTTGTATGGTTTAATACGAGTGGCTGCCTGCGTTTGAGCAGTTTTTCAGTGGTGAGTGTGCTGAAAATACCTGCGCGCCATATGATATTGAGATTTAAGGCATATCGTCTGCGGACGGTATGCCTTTTTTGCGCCTGTTGCCGGATCTTACTTCTGGCAGCAAGCCCTGTTGTTTCTTCAAAATGGTGCACAACTCTCGAATGAACTTGTCATGAAAGGATGGGATTCCTCTTGTTTTCTGTACTTAAAAATTTAAGCTGGTTTTTTAAAAGAGAACGAAGCCGATACTCCATTGGATTGTTTTTGCTGATAGCCGTTGGTGTGCTGGAGCTTGCTCCACCTCGGCTGCTAGGTAGTGCCATTGATGAAATTGTGCGCGGTTCAATTTCCTGGTCCTCACTTTGGCGTTATATTTTGTACATCATAGGCGTTCTAGCCGTCATCTACTACATTACGTACATATGGATGCACAAGCTGTTTGGTGGTGCCAATCTGGTGGAGCGCTTACTGCGCACCCGCTTTATGAATCATCTACTGCGGATGACCCCTCCATTTTTCGAACGTAATCGCACTGGCGATCTGATGGCTCGTGCTACGAACGACCTTCGCTCCGTAGCAAGTACAGCAGGCTTCGGCATGTTGACACTGACAGACTCTACGGTCTATCTGAGCGTGGTATTAGTTGCCATGGGCACCCTAATCAGTTGGAAGTTGACACTGGCAGCTATCCTGCCCCTACCTTTTATCGCACTGGCTATGAGCATTTATGGTAAAGCCGTTCATGAGCGTTACACACTGGCACAAGATGCATTTGGTGATATGAACGATCAGGTGTTGGAATCCGTGGCAGGTATCCGGGTCATTCGCGCCTATGTGCAAGAGCGAATGGACGAAAAGCGTTTCGCTGATATTACTGACGATGTATTTCGTAAAAATCTGGCTGTCGCTCGGATGGATGCTCTCTTTGAACCAACAATCCGTTTATGTGTAGGACTTAGCTACGTCATTGGACTCGGTTATGGTATTTATCTGGTATTTCATAACGATATCACGTTAGGCGAACTGGTCTCCTTTAATATGTATCTAGGAATGATGATTTGGCCGATGTTTGCCATTGGAGAGTTGATTAACATTATGCAGCGCGGTAGCGCTTCCCTGGACCGGGTCAATGAAACCCTTGATGTCCAGCCAGACGTTCAGGATGCAGCTCAACCTGTTCCAGTAGACCGCCTAGAATCCATCAGGATGAAAGACGTTACCTTCCGTTATCCTACCTCTACTATTGACAATCTGTCACATGTGAGTCTGGAGCTCAAACGCGGAGAAACGCTGGGCGTTGTCGGTAGAACCGGCAGCGGGAAATCCACTCTGCTCAAACAGCTACTGCATGAATATCCGACGGGTAGCGGTGATATTTTAATCTCCGGCATACGTTTGGAGGACATTGCAGTAGAGCAACTACACAGCTGGATCGGCTACGTGCCGCAAGAGCAAATTTTGTTTTCCAAATCGGTGCGCGAGAACATTCAGTTCGGGAAACCTCATGCAAATGATGACGACATTATGGAAGCTATCCGTACTGCTGCCTTCGACCAGGATTTAGGTACCCTGTCTGATGGGCTGGATACACTGGTCGGAGAAAAAGGTATCTCCCTGTCCGGCGGCCAGAAGCAGCGTGTTTCGCTGGCACGCGCCTTTATCGGTGACCCGGATATTCTATTGCTCGACGATGCACTATCTGCAGTAGATGCCCGGACGGAAGCAAGAATTATTGACAATATCCGACGTAAGCGCTCGGGTAAAACAACCCTGATCTCCACCCACCGCCTCTCCGCTGTAGAACATGCAGACCGGATCGTCGTGCTGGAGCAAGGACGCATTATTGAGGAAGGAACCCACAGCGAGCTGCTTCAGGCTGACGGATGGTACCGACAACAGTATGAACGGCAACAAGTGGAATCTGATCTGACCTCAGGGGAGGTATCCTAATGAAACCCAATATCGGCAAAAGGCTATTTCAGTACGCGCTGACGAGCAAAGCAGGCTTTATCGCCGCTCTCATCGCTTTGGCTATCGGAGTAGCCGCCGAGCTGGCTGGACCCTTCATCGCCAAAACGATGATTGACGACCATATGCTCGCTATTGAAAAACCATTTTATGAAACGACTCGTGTGGACGGAACTGTAAGTTATGCTGACACCCACTTTAAGCGTGAAGATCGCTTTGAGGCCGGGGAGACTAAAGGTCGCGAAGCGAGGATTTTACAAGTTGGGAAATCTTTCGTATTTGTGGATGGCTCGGTTCAAGTGGCTGACGGTAACCGCTCCTTTACGAATGGAACGCTGACTGTGACACGCGGCTCCGACACCTTTCGCTATGAAGCTAAGGCTCTGACAGCTGATGAACTGTATAGCTTTTACAAACCGGAAATGCCCGGTATCTTTCAGCTGATTGGCTGGTATTGCTTCTTCTTGGTCATTTCCATTTTTGCTGAATTCGGCAAAACATACTGGCTGCAATCCTCGGCGAACAAGGTCATTCAAAAGCTTCGGCTTGATCTCTACGCACACATCCAGCGGTTGCCGGTTTACTTTTTTGATAACTTGCCCGCAGGCAAAGTCGTATCCCGTGTTACGAATGACACTGAGGCAGTCAAAGATTTGTTTGTGGCTGTGCTCTCCAATTTCACTTCAGGGATTGTGACGATGGCAGGAGTATATGTTGCACTCTTTTTGCTGGACTTCAGACTGGGTCTTATCTCTCTGTTTATAGTACCGTTACTGATCTTGTGGATTGTATTGTATCGCAAGGTCGCCACCCGCTATAATACGATCATTCGGTCCAGGCTCAGTGAAATTAATGCGATTATCAATGAATCGATTCAAGGGATGTCCATTATTCGCGTGTTCCGCCACCAGAAACAAACGCAGCAAGAGTTTGAAGAACTGAATGATGACTATATGAAGCATCAGAATAAAATGCTGAATTTGAACGCCTTCACTTCGCACAATTTAGTCAACGTGTTGAGAAACCTTGCCTTTGCCGTCGTGTTGTGGTATTTCGGATCTGAGGCGCTCGGAACTACAGGTAGTGCTGTTTCACTAGGCGTATTATATGCCTTCGTCGATGTGCTGGGACGACTGTTCCAACCTATGACGGGTATGGTCAACCAACTCGCCGTACTGGATACTTCCATCGTTTCCTCGGGACGCGTATTTGAGTTGATGGACGAAACTGGAGAGCCGGTGACGGACGGCACGATGCCGCGCTACAAAGGCCAGGTAGAATTTAACGACGTTTCCTTTGCCTACAAAAAGGATGATGTACTTAAACATATTTCCTTTACAGCACAGCCCGGCCAAACAGTTGCCCTTGTCGGACATACCGGATCAGGCAAAAGTTCGATTATCAACCTGCTATTCCGGTTCTATGATCCGCAAAAAGGAACGATCACCATTGACGGAACGTCTGTCAAAGACATCCCTAAGCAATGGCTTCGCCATCATATGGGTATTGTTCTTCAAGATCCATATTTGTTCACAGGTACGGTAGCCTCCAATGTCAGTCTCGGCGACAGCCGAATCACGAGAGAACAGGTGAATAAAGCGCTGCATGACGTTGGAGCCGACAAACTGCTGGCCCATTTGCCGCAAGGATTCGATGAGCCCGTTATTGAAAAAGGCAGCACCTTATCAGCCGGGCAACGCCAGCTTATTTCCTTCGCTCGTGCACTAGCCTTTGATCCCGCAATTTTAATTCTGGATGAAGCTACTGCCAATATTGACACCGAAACGGAAGCGCTCATCCAATCCGCTCTTGAGGTGCTCAAGAAGGGACGTACGACCTTTATCATTGCTCACCGTTTGTCCACCATTCGCAGTGCGGACCAAATTTTGGTGCTGCACCGGGGCGAAATTGTTGAACGGGGTAGCCATGACGAACTTATGTCCCAAGGCGGTCGTTACTTCCAAATGTATCAGCTCCAGTCGGGGACAGTGGCAACAGAATCAGCTTCATCCTCTGCTACACCCCCTGCGCAAGATGACTTGCTTACAGGCAAAGTCAGCATTTAAAGCTTGAATAGCCCTATTGCTTAGGGCTAACGATTAACATTTGGTTATGAAAAAAACCAGCGAGCCCCCCCTACACATGGAGGCTCGCTGGTTTTATTTATATCTATAACATATGGCTCGTAATTTTATTTAGCTACAGACGTGCCTGTTCCTGTGGGCGGAAGCACTGTTCCATCTACTGCTTTAAGCGTAACCTTATACTTGCTGTCTACCAATGTACTTGTATGGGTATCCGTAATGACCTGAATGTTCATTTCCCCTGGCTTTGGACTAATCAGCTTGTAGTAAATTACTGCATTTGTATCATCTACGTAGTCGACGTGATCCACTTCAATGCCGTAACCTGGATTAGGTGCCTGCAGACGGGTGATTGTCACTTTGTTCTGCTGGTCATTTGCCTTCTCTATGCTCATACTAATGTTATTTTGTTGAACCTGATCTGCAGGCTCAGCCGGATTTTCAGGAGTAGCTTCAACCGTTTTATGACTTTGTACAAATTCGGATGCGTTATAGACCATTTCTGCTGCCTCCATCCGCGTTACTTTACGATCCGGGTTAAAGTTGCTCTGTTCGTCCAATTTTGCAATTTTGGTCAATAGCAAAAATTGAACGGCTGCGTTTGATTCCTGGTCTAGTTTTTTGCCATCCGCTACATTAATTAACATACGGACAGTTGGATATTCACCCGTTGCACTCACTGCTTTATACAAAATATTCGCAAATTGTTCTCTTGTCATACGGGTGCTTGGATCAACATCTGGTGACAAAGGGATTTGGTGTTGGGCTGCAATCCGATAGGACTGGGCATACCATGCCGAAGCCGGAATGTTTGCAAAGGAACCCGTTGTAAAATCAGGCATTACCTGAAGGTCCATTGCACGAACAACCAAGTGTACTCCTTGTGCATACGTGAGCGTTTGATCTGGTGCAAATTTATCCTTAGTTATTCCTTGAATAATTCCTTTGTCCTGTAGTGAGTTTACGATCTTCTCCTGTTCAGCTCCCTTTATATCACCAAAAGCAGAGGCCGACGTAGCTACTGCCAATGAACAGATGACAAGCAGAGCTGCTGTCACGCTTTTATTCTTTTTCATGTGATACACCTCCATGTTTACTTTGCTTCTACACTTACCGACGCAATAGAATCATCAAATGTTTCAAATATACACAAATTGGTTGCAAAACAGTGGAATACCTGCGATTAGTGTAACCCGTCTAACTCTTTTCTGCTCACAATCTTTATACATACCCAAAAGTGCCTGTGACAGATTAACCTTTTATAGTATTCCTTTGGAAGAGCCATATCTGGGCAGCAGTCATTCCACCAGCAAAAACTGCTCTCCTTTATTCGCATTACTTACATCCGATTCGGTGCTTTCAGACCAAGAAGTTGCAGCGCGCATGCCAGAATATCCGCAGTTTGTTCCGCCAACTGAATACGCCAGCGTCCACCATCGACAATCCTTTCCTTGGCGTAAAAACGGTTGAACGCCTGGGCCGTATCCAGTGCAAATCTGGCAATAACCGAAGGCTCCAGTTGGCGAGCTGCACGTATCAGTTGTCCGTGATAGCGACCCAACTGCTTAAGCAGCGCCCAACCTGCGTCACCCAACATTTCATCCGATACGTCATTAAAATCACTAGAATAGCTATCTTGGACAAGGGCGTTGCTGCTAGGATTAGTATTAACAACAACATCGGCGCGAGCGTAAGCTTTCTCCAGAAGGCTGCGGATGCGCGCATGAGTATACTGCACATAAGGCCCGGTCTCGCCTTCAAAGGTCAGCGCCTCCTCCAACGAAAAATCCACTTCATTCAGCCGGTTGTTTTTTAAATCACCAAAAATAATCGCCCCGATGCCAACGTCCTCAGCTACTGCCTGTTGTTCCTGCAAATCGGGATTTTTCTGAGTAATGATGGCTTGAGCACGTGCTATAGCTTCATCCAGCACCTCCTCCAGTTTGACAACTTTTCCGCGTCTTGTGGACATTTTCTTACCCGCAAACCGCATTAATCCAAACGGCACATGCTCACATTGCTCCGCCCATGCCTCCCCTGCATGCTTCAGCACCGCAAACACCTGCTGGAAATGCAACTTCTGTTCCCCACCAACGACGTACAGCAACCGATCAGCCTTCATCACTTCATGACGATAAATCGCTGTTGCCAGATCACGTGTCGGATAAATGGTGGTCCCATCCTTTTTTAGAATAAGACACGGAGGCAGTTCCTCGTCTTCCAGACGAACTACGAGCGCGCCATCACTTTCCTCCAGCAATCCTTTTGCTCTTAATTGATCAATAACTGCCTGCATCTTATCATTGTAAAAACTTTCTCCCAGTACATGGTCAAATGTAATGTTTAGACGCTGGTACATACGATCAAATTCACCCAGACTGACTTCAACAAAAAACTCCCATAGTTGTTGAGCCTCAGCGTCTCCATGCTCCAAACGTCGGAACCACTCGCGGCCTTCATCCTCTAAAGACAGATCATGCTCGGCCTCCTGATGAAAACGCACATACAGCTTCAGCGATTCACCAATCGGATCATGCTGTAGCTGCTCCTCATTTCCCCATCTTTTATAGGCCGCAATTTGCTTGCCAAACTGTGTTCCCCAGTCTCCAAGATGATTCACACTAATCGGTACATAACCTGTTTCACCAAGTATGCGATACAAAGCAGCACCGATAACAGTAGAGCGAAGATGACCGATACCAAACGGTTTCGCAATATTGGGTGAGGACATATCAATAACTACCCGCTGTCCGTGTCCGATATTGGGATTGAGGAAATCAGCCTTGCTCAATTCAGCAAGCATAAACGGAATATGAACAGATCGATCCAAGGTTATGTTTACATAGGCACCCAATGCTGAAGCGGTTAAACCTTCTTCATGGCCTACTAGCTCCGCCAATTCCAGTGCAATGTGCTGCGGAGACTTTCGAAACTTTTTAGCCAGCACAAAGCAGGGAAACGCCACATCTCCCCATTCAGGCTGCGGAGGCATCTCAAATAATGATAAAATTTCTTTTTCCTCCAAGCCCGTATGGGCCAATATCGCTTGAGCAGCAATCCTCATCAACATGATCTCTCTCCTTCTTTTTATAGAATCTAACAAAAAAAGCCCCCGCCTCTTGAAAACATTCAAGAGACGAGAACTTCAATATCCCCGCGGTACCACTCTTCGTAAATCGGTTGTGCAGCTAAAGCTAACTTACACAAATCGCGATTTCACTCCAATGACTAATAACGGTGTCTGCCGGGCTGATCTACTAGAAATTCTGCTCGTTGGATCAACCGTCTCCCGGGTGCGCTTCACATCGGACCTCATACCGGCTTCCACCTCTTCCGGCTCGCTGTAATGATACGGCCCCGCTGCTACTCTCCCGTTCCATGACGTTAATTCCCATCATTATACAAACCTATTCAGTAGAAAGCAACCTTTTATTTCCTCTTCAGGAACTAGTTCCATATATGTAATTACACTGCCACCAATTGGCGGCATGCCTGAACGCAACGACGGCAGGCTTCTGCACAATGTTTGCAATGATCATGGGAATGCTTGCTGCATTCAGCAGCACATACCTCACAGGCCTTGGCGCACAGCTCACAGATTTGCTCGGCAAAATCCGTTCCGCGCTGCAGCATTTGAGCAGCAAATCCGCATATTTCTGCACATTCCCTACTCACTCGAATACATTCACGTAGCATAGCTAAATCATATTCCTTCAAACTCGCTACGTAACATACATTACAAGCGTTCATACATTCCAGGCAAGCATCCACGCATTGTTGGTATGAGTGATTCATATTACATTACCTCCCAGTTGTTGACCCTGCTGTACTATTACCCGCTGATCCTTGAGATTAATCATTTGATGTGGGCGCTTACAATAAAATAAAAACAAAGTAATCCCGACTTATGTAAGGAAGTGTACTATATTCCAGTGTGCAAGTGCAAGGATATTAATCACATGGATTTTTAGCCCCTGTTTCTGACTTGCATACACTCAGTCATTGCTCTATTGTAAAAAGTGTATGTCTAACCACCGATCAAGGAGTGAACATTTTAATGAATATGTCTTCCGTAGAGGAGCATCGACAGGAATCCCCGCAACAGGTTAATTGCATGGTCGTGACTGTCTCGGACACACGCACCGTGGAAACAGATACTGGGGGACGACTGCTCATGGATCTACTAGAAACCAATGGATATACAGTTGTTCGATATGTCATCGTCAAGGATGACTACGAAGGTATTCAGCAGTTAGTATCCGAAGCAGTGGCACAGGATGACATCGAGGCTGTTCTTTTGACAGGTGGTACCGGTATTTCTCCACGTGATACTACATATGAAGCTGTCTCCTCTCTACTGGATAAGGAACTACCTGGCTTTGGGGAAATCTTCCGTTATTTAAGCTTTGCTGAGGACATTGGTTCAGCAGCTATCTTAAGCCGGGCTGTAGCTGGCACTGTGGGCCAGACAGCTGTATTTTCTATGCCTGGCTCACGCGGAGCCGTTCGTTTGGCAATGGAACGCATTATTGTCCCTGAGCTACGACATGTAATGAGAGAAATTTATAAATAAGCTCCTATTTCCTACATGCCGCGACACAAAAAGGCACCCCATGCATTCATGAGGTGCCTCTTCCAACTATTCTTTTTCTTCAACTTCGGGCTGCATATAGCTGTCGATCAGCTTTTGCTTCAGCTCCCATACCTTCTCGCTCAGATTTACACGATAAATTTCAGGGTTCAGCTTCCGCAAATATTCTGGCCAGAACAGTTTCAACTGTGAAGTATGGTAGGCACGAATTTCATCCAGCTCAGGAAGCTCATATACCTTCTGTCCATTTATAAAAATAGGCTCAAGCATCGGCACGGCTTCGTAATTTTCTACATACTTCTTCATATACGGATGCAAAGGGTTAAACAGCTTCAGGCGCTTACCATTACGCGGACGCTCTTCATCCGGGAAAGAAATATAATCGGCTACGGCTCTCCCTTTCTTCTTATCCACAATGCGATATACATCCTTCTTGCCTGGTGTGGATACTTTTTCTGGGTTACCCGAAATCTTAATCGTCGGCAGCATTTCGCCATCTACTTCACGCTCAACCAGCTTGTACACCCCGCCGAGCGATGGTTGATCTGAAGCCGTAATAAGCTGTGTTCCTACACCCCATACATCAATACGTGCCCCTTGGGCTTTCAGGTTAAAAATCGTATTTTCATCCAAATCATTGGAAGCTACAATTTGTACGTAATCTAAACCTTCAGCATCGAGCATTTCCCGGGCCTGAATGGATAGATAAGCCAAGTCACCGCTATCCAAACGGATTGCATTCATACGCTTGCCCTGACTCTCCAGCATTTTTGCTGTCCGAATCGCATGAGGAACACCGCTTTCCAGCGTGTCAAAGGTATCTACCAGCAGTGTAACCTGATCTGGCAAAACCTTCGCATATACGTCAAACGCCTCCTGCTCCGTCATAAAGGTCTGCACCCATGAATGGGCATGTGTCCCCTTCGTCGGGATTCCAAAGTGCTCGCCTGCCAGCATATTAGAAGTCGCGTCAAAACCTGCTACATAAGCTGCTCGTGCTCCCCAAATCGCCGCATCTGCTTCCTGCGCACGCCGTGTTCCAAATTCGAGCAGTGTATCATCACTTGCCACCTGCTTGATGCGCGATGCCTTTGTCGCAATAAGTGTCTGATAGTTCATAAAATTCAGCAATGCCGTCTCGACAAGCTGCGTTTCCATAATCGTTCCTTCAACACGTACCAGAGGCTCGTTTGGAAAAACAAGTGCCCCTTCTTTCATCGAATGGACCGTTCCACCGAACTTAAACTGGCGAAGCGCCTCCATGAACATGGGATCGTACTTCTCCTCCTGTTCAGACAGGTAGCGAATGTCCTCTTCTGTAAACCGCAAATTTGCAATATAATTCACAATGCGTTCCAGACCCGCGAACACGGCATATCCATTACCAAAAGGGAGTTTACGAAAATACGCCTCGAACACAGCTTTACGCTGGTGACTTCCGTTCACCCAGTGGGCGTACATCATATTAATCTGATATTTATCTGTATGTAATGCGAGGCTCGTTGACTGCATTGTAATCATCCTCTCTGACTGTCCCCAGGTTTGTGGCGCTACCGCCTCATCTGCCCAGATTCAGCAATATCCGGCTCCATTTTGTTATCGGACATTGGTGCACAATCGTTAAGTTATTTTACTTCTTCTGGCGTAAAACCGTATCCTCAGCCGACCGTACCGCGGCTCCAAGACTTCCCTCAAAATGACCCAAAGCCCAATCATGTCCAGCTTGATTAAAGCTCGCCACAGCGTCCTTGTATACAGTAATAGCAAAACCTTTGTTATAAGCATCTACAGCCGTATGCAGCACACATATATCCGTACACACACCAATCAGATGAACTTCCAGAATACCACGTTCACGCAGCCTGAGCTCCAGATCTGTGCCCGCAAAAGCACTATACCGTGTTTTATCCAACCAGTAGATAAGATCACTTTGTTGCTCATAGAGGCTACGGAGCTTGCCATACAAATGTCGTCCGTTGGTTCCACGTATATTATGTGGAGGAAACAGCTTGCTCTCCGGGTGATAAAGATCGTTCTCCTCATGCAAATCCACAGCCATGACGACAAAGTCCCCTTGATCTACATATGCCTGCGTAATTGCTGCGATCCGTTCATCCAACTCAATCGCAGGTTGTCCTACAGGCAAACTACCGTCCACAAAATCTTTTGTGTAATCAATCACAATTAGTGCCTGCATCGTACGGTCAGCTCCTTATCCTCAAAGTGAAATTGTACGTTCTATGCGTAACCTATTACATTAGACGTTACGTGTAGATAGATAAACGCGGTACTCTGTCACTAAAACGGTACAACTGTGCCGGTCTTTGTGAATACTGGTTGGAACTGAGCGGTTTGCCGTTCTCATCACGCACCTCTTCCAGTATTCCCTGTCTGCTACGAGTCGATGTTATTTTGCGAATAAAGTTTGGCTCTTCGAAATCCGGTACGACACTCTGAATCACCTGATATAATTCACCCAGTGTAAAATGTAGCGGTAAAAACTGCTTGGCTATCGTCGTCTGAAGCATCTGCAACTGAATTTTGCGATAAGCATCTACTATGATATCCCGGTGATCGAATGCCAGCTCCAATTCCTCCAACGCTTCGCGGATCGTGAATAGCCCGACCTCGGAAGCATCATCGGCCGCCTGACGCTGTTCCAACATCCATTCTTCTACCAGCGCAAAAAACGCATGCGATATGATCCACCCGCGCGGATCACGTCCCGGTCCACTATATACACCCAAATACTCCAGATGCCCGCCGTCCACACCCGTTTCCTCTAATAGCTCCCGCTTGGCAGCTCCATACATGGATTCATCTTCCTGACAAAACCCTCCAGGCAACGCCCAGCGTCCTGCAAACGGCCAGCTGCGGCGCTTGATGAGCATCACTTTCAGCTCCCGAATCGGCAATGTCTTTGTTACCGTCTTGCGCTCCCGCTTCGTTAAGGTAAACATAACGATATCCGCCGGAGCTCCATCCGGGGTGCGGTATTTCTTAATGTTGTAAGACGCCTTTTGCGCCTCTTCGTTTATACGATTGCTATCCATTGGCATCACCATATTATATCGTTTTGATAAATTCATTATGACATAATAAAAATTTTTGTCAAGTGTCAGGCCTTACCTGAATCACTTGCTTGTGTACGTAATACTCGGAAGGTTGCTGTAGATGTAGAACCGAGTGTGCCTTCACTATCTCTTACTTCCGCTTCAGTGGTTATAGTGCGACCTCCCTGATGAAGAATCCGCGCCCTAACCTCCAGTCGTCCTTGCCTCATGGCAGACAAGAAATGAACATTCAGGTTCGTCGTTACACATGGATCCATATTTCGTGAAGCCATACTGACCATCCCCATCGCCTGATCCATCAATGAAGTGAGCACACCCCCATGGACAATACCCATCACATTGGTATGCTCTTGTTTGGCCTCCAAAGCGATCCGTACCTCGTTTGCATCAGCTGTAATCAGCTCACACCCTAAATACTCCCAAAAAGTATTATTTTCTCCCTCTAGCATCTTACCCAACTTATCCATTCCCTCGCTTCCATCCCTTCCATGTTATCCCATTTCTCTTGATGTCTTATAAACATATACGAATGGCAAATTGCTTTCGAAAAAAAGGCGTGGAAGCTACGCCTCCACACCATAGATTTCATTCTAATCACTGCAATTCGACGAGGAAGTGCTTTTACCCTCTTCTACGTTTACCTTCTCAGCAACGGTATCACGGATCGCCATGATCACCAATTGCAATAGCTCATTAATTTCCACCTGACTCTGCTGAAACTCCGTTACAATGGGAATACCATCAAGTTCTTCCTGTAGCTCCTGTAGCTCGGCCTCTATTTTGGCAATCATTTTTTGATTCTTCAAGGATTCAAATGCAACAATTTCCTTTTGCTTCTTTTTCATCGTTGCAATCAGTTGCTGGATGCGCCCATGATCCTGAATCTTTTCTTCTGCTTTCCGGAATACCTGTACTTCCTCACTGCTACCCAAAATACCTGCCAATTCTTTGGCTTTTGCCAATATCATTTCGCGATTGACCAAATGATCATGCTGGCGCGCCGCCGATTGAAGTTCTGTTTGTTGCAACCGCTCCTCTGTCATTGTTCATCGCTCCTTTTCTCACATAGACGGCCTTGCACACAGCCCTTTACTCAGACCGCATACAACCCGCTAGAATATTCTTTTATCCGTTAACTGCTACAACCGTTTCAACCAGATCACCTTTGATGTAAAAGGTCATAGGTTCCGTAATTTTCACTTGAACAAAGGAACCAATCAGGTCCTGAGAACCCTCAAAATGTACAAGCTTATTGGAACGGGTCCGACCGGCAAGCACTTTGCTGTCATTTTTGCTCTCGCCTTCCACCAGCACTTCAACCACTTCGCCACGCAATCGACTATTAAAGCGAAGGCTGTTTTGGTTCACAGCAATGTTCAGACGCCGGAGACGCTCTTTTTTGACCGACATAGGCACATTATCTTCCATCGAAGCAGCTGGCGTACCTTCACGTGGTGAATAAATAAATGTGTAGGCAAAGTCATAGCCGACCTCGCGCACCAAAGATAGAGTATCTTCAAACTGCTCGTCTGTTTCGCCCGGGAAACCTACAATGATATCTGTTGTCAGAGAAACATGCGGAACAGCTTCTTTAATCTTCGCTGCCAGTTCCAGAACACGCTCACGGGTATATTTTCGGTTCATTTTCTTCAATATATCCGTATTACCGGATTGAACAGGCAGATGGATATGCTCCACCAAATTGCCACCCTTACCGAGCACTTCTACCAAATGGTCATCAAAATCACGTGGATGTGATGTCGTAAAACGTACACGCGGGATATTGATTTTGCGCATATCATCCATCAGATCCCCGAATCTGTAATTCAAATCTTTCAAATCCTTACCATAAGCGTTAACATTCTGCCCCAGTAAGGTGATTTCCTTAAAGCCTTGACGTGCCAAATCCCGTACTTCAGCGATAACATCCTCTGGACGACGGCTTCTTTCCTTACCACGTGTAAAGGGAACAATGCAATAGGTGCAAAATTTATCACAACCGTACATAATGTTCACCCAAGCCCGCATACCCTCGCGCTTCTTCGGCAAGTTTTCGATAATGTCGCCTTCCTTAGACCACACTTCGACCACCATTTCTTTGCTAAAGAGTGCTTCCTTGACGAGCTGAGGCAGACGATGAATATTATGGGTACCAAAAATCATATCGACAAAACCGTGTTTTTGCATAATCCGGTTAACGACATTCTCTTCTTGTGACATGCAACCACACACGCCGAGCAACAGTCCTGGCTTTTCTGTTTTGAGATGTTTGAGGTGACCCAGTTCGCCAAACACTTTATCCTCCGCATTTTCACGGATAGCACAAGTGTTCAGTAAAATGATGTCTGCTTCCTTCCGATCCTCGGTAGCCTGGTAGCCCATTTGTTCCAGCAGGCCTTTTATGGTTTCGGAATCATGCTCGTTCATTTGGCAACCAAATGTATATACGATGTAATGCTTCCCCTTACCGATATGCTTGAGCTCATCCGGGACTGCGTTATCATACAATACCTGTACATCCTCTTTACCACGTTGCTTTTCTTTTCTATGGTTCGGCTCCGCCATAATGTTGATTTCACGTCCGCGAATACGGATTCTTTTGCTATGCTCATCTTCAGAAATAATCTTCACATCCGAGAAATCAAAATATTTGGAGTAATCTTTTGTTTTCTTTTCCATTCCTTAGTCACTCCTTACACCATCTATTTCACGAGCTAATTTGTGATTTTACTGTATCTTTAGGCATGGGTAAATTTATTTTAAGTTCTAAAAACCTTTAAAAAAGGCATTACACTAAATTATAGCATGATTTATAGGCCATCGCCATAGATCAACCGCAGATACCATGGAGTGCAATTTGAACTCATGTTCTTTTTATACATAAGTGAAGTATTTGTGAATTATATAGTATGTAAAAAGCCCGATTCTTTTGCAAGAATCGGACTCTTTAAGCCTTCCGGCATTTAAATACGTGTATATTAGTCTACGATTTCAGCGTTGTCACCGTTTTTCACACCGGCTCCGTTCGCTTCATCTGTATCAATGTGCATATCCAAAGCAAAAGAATCGGACACACGTGCAAGAACATTTTCAAATACAAGTCCACGTTCGCCACCGACACGTACTTTCAGCAACTGCTTGTCCTTAATGTCCCATTTAGCTGCATCAGATGTATGGAAATGAATATGGCGGGCTGCTACAATCACGCCTTCTTGCAGTTCCACTTCACCAGCTGGTCCTTTTACCGTGATTCCTGGCGTGCCATCAATGCTACCAGATTCGCGTACAGGTGCTTTTACACCAATAGCAAAAGAATCAGTGCGAGAGATTTCCAACTGGGAAGCAGGACGAGCAGGTCCCAAAATGCGAACCTTATCAAATTGGCCCTTGGAACCAATTACAGCTACCGTTTCATTTGCGGCAAATTGTCCTGTTTGGGACAAAGGTTTAAATTCAGTTAATTGATAGCCTGCTCCGAACAAAATTTCAATATGCTCTTGAGTCAGGTGAATATGACGGGCGGAAACGCCGACAGGTACGATTTTACTCATCGTGTGGTCACTCCTTTTTCTCTATACAATACTTTACACATCCATGCTATTATACTCCTATTTTGACAAGAAAGAAAAGGAGGGCGTATAAAGTTCCCTTTTTCGCCCCAATCAGCGTTAAATATCGTCCATACAAATCGGATCAAATCGTCGTTTTAGCGAACAGGAGAAAGAAAAGCATGATTTCAGCTACGATGAGATGAGGGGGAACGACAATAAATATATTAAGAATAAACAGGACACAGAGTATTCCAGTTAAGAAAAAAATGGCTCTGAGACGAGGTTTAAGATGACTTAATCTGTACTGATGGAATACTAGCAAAACCGACAAAAAGTAAATAAAAACAGAAGCAAAGGTAAAGCAAAGTACAAAGATATAGTCTACTTGTCCCAAAAACAAGAGCTGAATCGAAGCAGCTAGCATGCTAAGGGAAAGATAAATAAACAAATGACCATAAATAATAGTCTGGCCTGCTGATTGTTTTGATTTATCTACGCGCTTCTCCATATTCTCAAAATATTGCCACCAGATTGCGATGACTAATACAAAAGCCAAAGCAGCAAATACAACAGAAGAAACCGTAAAATGATCGGATTGTAAAACAGAAAGCATACTTATCACAGATTCGCCAAGCAAAATTAAGGTGAACTGTGCAAAGCGTTCTAAAAGATGCTCCGTATGGATTGGTGTGATCACCAACTTTTTACGACCAATCAAAGGAACGAGGATATCAATAGCTATACCGGTATATAAAATCAAATATCGAACCCAAGAGTCAAAGAATAGGGAGAAACTAGAGATGACTATTCCAATCCAAAAATAGGTTCCGAAAAAACGAGCTGTTTCCTGTTTATGAGCCGTTTCTTTGGGTGCCGAAAGTAAATATTGAACGACAGTTAAACCTCTTAACCCAATATAGCCAACAAAAAAAGATACGTAATACGCATCAAAATCTATATTCAGGCTGGCGGTCATGATTAACACGAAAAACAATTGCAGGATCATAAAGATTCGATGCGTTATACTGTCTTGACCAAAACGGTTATTGTAGACCGTTTGCCCCACCCAAGCCCACCATATCGGGATAAAAATCATAATAAACTTTTCCATATGTTCCCATGAAATACTACCATGCTCAACATGTAGTAAAACATGAGTGGCCTTGGAGACAGCAGCTACGAACAATAAATCATAAAAGAGCTCAAGCCAAGTAACCTTTTTTATTAACATTGTGTAATGGAGCCCCCTCTGATATGGCGGTGCAGCATGGTGTCCTGTCAGTCTTGCTCCAACGTCTGCGTATTTATGCTTATTTTTTATCACCATGAAATTCTAAGATGCTCCAATTATTTCGTAATCGTTCTCACTTTGTCAAGGTATTCGCAGCCAAAAATAACTCCTAGTAAATAGCTATTTAAGAAAACATTTTGGAAGGCAAATTCGTTTGCAAGTATTCCAGCGCATGTCCTCCCAGCCATCCCTTGACTAGCTCCTCAGGGTAATGCTTCAGCAGCAGTTCGGCAAAAGCCGGATATTTCCCCGAGTGTTCCAAGCCTTGCACATGGTGCTCGATACCATCAAAATCAGAGCCAAACATCAAATGCCTTTCGCCGCCTAATGAACAAATATGTTCAATGTGCGGTAGCAGATCCTCAGCGGTTACCGTACCCTGCTCTTTGAGAAACATTGTCACGAAGGTCAAACCAATCCGTCCTTTGCGGGCGATCAGTGCACGAACTTGTTCATCCCGGAGATTACGGGGATGAGCACACTTCGCAAAGGCATTGGAATGCGAGGCGATAGGTGGTAGAGCGGCCTCCTCCAGCACCTCCCAGAAGCCCTGTACGGACAAATGCGATACATCTAGCAGCAGACCCAGGTCATTACAGCGATTGACCAAATCGCGCCCCTTGCTAGTCAGCCCGCCACCTCTATGTTCCATAATGCCGTCAGCTGCCCAGTTCGCATAATTCCATGTCAGCCCAATCAACCGTATTCCCATGGCATAGCACAATTCTGCATAAAACGGGTTCCCTTCCAGCGCATCTACCCCTTCCAGTGAGAGCAAAGCCCAAGGTGCCCATGTATGATCCGTCCCATTACCATCCAAATACGTAATCTTTTCCGTGCGCTTCTCTTCTCCTGCCTGCTTTACTTGCTCCTCCTGATGCACAGCGGACGTATTTTTACATATTGCCAAGTCTTCCTTCCACAGCAATGGTCTCAATCCACCTGATACAGAGGTAACATGCTGCCTGAACAGCTCAATTTGACGAACCACATGCTCAAATCTTGGCGTCCCCAATACCTGTGAAATATATATAGCGAACGTTTGCAACTGCACGTTACCTTCTAGCAAACGCTCTTTTGTGACATCAAGCGATGGATGACTGAAATCGATCTGCGTATCGAGCTGCATTTTACATAACACATCACAGTGAAAGTCAACAACTGGCCAATTCATTTTTAGCTTTTCATTCATGCATCTTACCTCCATGTATAGATGAAGCACCACAAATTTATTTTAAAAATCATAGTAACAGACTCACAATGCAAAAAAGCCCGTTTACAAATCGTAAACAGGCTCAGGTAACTTACATTTATTATCTTGGTTCTACAATCAATTTGATCGCAGTCCGATCTTCTCCATCAATAACAATGTCTGTAAAAGCAGGAATACAAATCAAATCCACTCCGCTTGGTGCGACAAATCCCCGGGCAATGGCTACCGCTTTAATGGCTTGGTTTAGTGCACCCGCTCCAATCGCCTGTAATTCTGCATTTCCGCGTTCACGCAGTACTCCTGCGAGTGCGCCTGCAACTGAATTGGGATTGGATTTTGCTGATACTTTTAATACATCCATAGTAAGTACCTCCCCTGGGAATGATGATGGTTTGATTCCACTATTAGATGTTATTCGAGGGTCAGCAAAAAATTCCTGCTTTTTGGTGACAGTTTTCCTTATTCTTTCCTTAAGTAGCTCACAAAAAGGTTAATCCATCCGCCATTCATCTTCTTTAAGTCTAATTTTCTGAATTTTGCGGGCTTTTCCATCGTTATCATTCAGCTCTACGCTGATAGCATGAAAGTGCCATTTGCCCATATCCACTTGAAAACGTACCGGAAGCTGGGTCTGGAATTTCTGTAACACAGCCTCTTTCTGCATCCCGAGTACTCCCTCATAAGGACCTACCATTCCCGCATCTGTTTGATACGCAGTTCCTTGTGGCAAAATCGTATCGTCATTACTCTGTACATGTGTGTGCGTACCTACCACGATTGAAGCACGTCCATCCAAATGCCAACCCATAGCAATTTTTTCCGAGGTTGCTTCGGCGTGAAAATCAACTAGGATATGCTTATGTTTTTTGCGCAGCTCATCGACAATTTCATCTGCTGCACGGAATGGACAGTCAATAGCTGGCAAAAAGGTTCTACCTTGCAGATTAACAATAGCCAGCTCCTTACCTCCACCTTTTACAACGGTATACCCCCGGCCCGGAGTTCCTGGTGGAAAGTTAGCTGGGCGGATGATCCGCGGCTCATCATCTATAAAATCAAATATTTCCTTATTGTCCCATGTATGATTCCCCATCGTAATCCCATGAACGCCCCAATCAAAAAACTCTCTGGCGATAGCTGGCGTTATGCCTCTTCCCGAAGCTGCATTTTCTCCGTTCACGATAATAACATGCGGGTTGTATTTTGATTTTAGCGAAGGGAGATTCTCCCTCAGTGCCTTTCTGCCTACACTGCCGACGATGTCTCCAATAAATAATACGTTGATAGAAAGCCCTCCCTAGTCTGCCTTACATAAATGAAAAGTGGCCCTACAAGCAGCGGCCACTTTTCATTGAAATGCTTTTATTTTGCGTATTCTACCGCACGGGTCTCGCGAATAACAGTAACTTTGATATGTCCCGGATAGTCCAGTTCATTCTCAATCGTTTTCGTAATATCGCGGGCCAGTCGGAATGCTTCCGCATCATCAATTTTCTCTGGCTGTACCATGACACGAACTTCGCGTCCGGCTTGAATCGCGTATGATTTTTCAACGCCTTCAAAAGACTCGGAGATGCGTTCCAGCTTCTCAAGACGACGGATGTACGTCTCTAGCGTTTCACGCCGCGCTCCCGGTCTTGCTGCTGACAGGGCATCTGCCGCCCCAACCAGCATGGCGATCACTGAAGTCGCTTCGCAGTCGCCGTGATGTGAAGCAATGCTGTTGATAACGACCGGGTGTTCCTTGTACTTCTTCGCCAGCTCCACGCCAATTTCAACGTGCGATCCTTCCACTTCATGATCCAGCGCCTTCCCGATGTCATGCAGCAAGCCTGCCCGTCTTGCCAGTACAACGTCCTCGCCCAGTTCCCCGGCCATTAGACCTGTCAAGTATGCAACTTCCATCGAGTGCTTTAATACGTTCTGTCCGTAACTCGTACGGAACTTGAGACGTCCCAAGATCTTGATCAAATCCGGATGTAAGCTATGCACGCCCACCTCAAAGGTGGCCTGCTCACCATACTCACGGATTCGTTCGTCCACCTCTTTACGGGATTTTTCCACCATCTCTTCAATACGAGCCGGATGTATCCGTCCGTCCGCTACGAGCTTTTCAAGCGCAGTACGCGCAATCTCTCTACGAATCGGATCAAATCCGGACAAAATAACAGCTTCCGGCGTATCATCAATAATGAGGTCAATTCCTGTAAGGGTTTCAAGTGCACGGATATTACGGCCTTCGCGACCGATAATCCGCCCTTTCATTTCTTCGTTCGGCAATGTGACAACAGAAACCGTCGTTTCTGCTACATGATCTGCCGCACAGCGTTGGATGGCCAGTGTGATGATTTCACGAGACTTTTTGTCCGCTTCTTCTTTGGCCTGCTGTTCAATTTCTTTAATCATCTGAGCTGTTTCATGACGAACTTCCTGCTCTACGTTGGTCAGAATAATACTTCTTGCATCCTCCATCGTCAGATTGGAAATACGCTCCAACTCAGTTACCTGACTCTTGTAAATCAAATCAATTTGCTGCTGGGTTTCATCGATTCGTTTCTCTTTGTTGGCCACTTGTTCTTCTTTGCGTTCCAGCGATTCCAATTTTTTATCCAGCGATTCTTCTTTTTGCAGCAATCTTCGTTCCTGTCGTTGAATTTCATTGCGACGTTCACGAGTTTCTTTTTCAGCTTCGGCACGGATGCGGTGGATTTCATCTTTCGCTTCCAATACCGTTTCCTTCTTCAGCGCTTCTGCCTCTTTTTTCGCGTTCTCCACGATTTGCGCGGCAGCTTCTTCCGCACTGGAGATCTTAGCTTCTGCAATAGATTTGCGAATAAAATAACCAATCCCGAACCCAAAGAATAACGCGGCTACAGCAACGAGAACGAACCAGATCGCAGTCATCATACTGTTCACCTCCCCGTTGGTTCCTCCAAGGCATTCCTTGGGACTTTTTGCAATTGTCACATTTACTTTGATCGTCAAACTAAGATAACGACACAAGGTCGTTTCATTTCATATGCACATGCTTTCACATGTACAATTCCGCCTGGCATAGCGGCATCACTTGTTATTTGGCGATGAGAACTCACCCGTGGATTCCGCTTTTTTGGAAGGAAAAAGGGCGTTCCACAAGTATCGTTTCATATATATTTTATTATTTGACAAATGGCATTGTCAAGGGAATGCAAACATTAGTAGACTACCATGCAGCTTTCCATGTAATAACTAGCTCACCTATGCGTTAATACTAGCCAAAGGTTCAGCAGCCGTTAGACAATTATTCCTCCCACTGCAACAATTCCTCGTCATCTGAAGCAGCGTCATGCTCAGCTGCAGTGAGATGATTGACCACTCGGCGTGTCATATCCCCGGAATATCCGCGTCTCATGAGAAAAGGGTAGGTTTTCCTTTTTTTCTCCATTATATCACCACGTACCTGATTCCATTTCTTACGTCCGACCGTCAAAGCACTCTCCCACTCCTCATTATCGGTGATCTCACCTAACGCTTCCCCAATAGCGGCTTTAGAGATGCCCTTCTGACGAAGTTCTTGTCTAACCCACACCTTCCCCTTACGTTGGCTTGTTATGCGCTGCCTTGCCCATTGCCGGGCGTATAAATCATCATCTACAAGTTGCTCCCTTTGCAGTCGGACCATTACTTCGTCAATAACAGACTGATCCAGTTCTTTTTGCACCAAACGCTGGACAATTTCCTGACGCGTGCGAGGCTTTCGCCCCAAATAACGAAGCGCAAGTACATAAGCCTGTTGCTTTTCATCTGCCAGAACGATATCTTCCAGTTCTTTTTTAACGAATGACGTTCCTTTGAACATATTGTACTTGATCATTACATCTTCTAATACAGACAGTGAATACGGGCCAAAATGAATGATATACCTTCCACGTTTGCGTCCCCGTCCTTGCTCTACCCTAGTAATCATCAATTCCTCATGATCCGGAAAAAGAGAAATCCCTTGTTGCTTATTTTCTTCTGAAGTGTATTCATCCTCATCGTCCAACTGCAATATGTTTCCCTCACTTTGAAATTTCACGAAAGCAGCCTTTAAACACCTGCTACGTAAAAGTTAAATTCCGCTGACAAAGCAGACTTTAGTTGATGCAAAAATGCCCTGCACAACTGTGCAGGGCATCAGAATCATGCTATTCAAACGGACTGTGCCATAACCCCGGCCCCAGTTCACAAACCAGGATTCACCGAGCTTTATTCAAGCTCCAACAATTCCTGTTCTTCCTTCGCTTGCTGTGCCAACTCTTCTTCTGTAGGCGGAGCAACCGTCGTAATCAAATTGCTGGCCACCCGAATTTTTTGTTCGATCGTACTAGCAATATTCGGATTTTCCTTCAAAAATTGCTTAGCATTCTCACGTCCCTGACCAAGGCGCTCACCTTCGTAGGAATACCAGGCTCCGCTCTTGTCGACAATGTCATGCTCAGTACCGATATCGATCAAGCTACCTTCTTTGGAAATACCCTCACCGTACATAATATCTACCTCAGCCTGACGGAAAGGAGGGGCGACTTTGTTCTTCACGACTTTAATACGTGTGCGGTTACCCACAATGTCGTTACCCATTTTCAAGCTTTCAATACGACGAACATCCAAACGTACCGTAGAGTAAAACTTCAAGGCACGTCCACCTGGTGTTGTTTCAGGGTTACCGAACATAACACCTACTTTTTCACGTAGCTGGTTAATAAAAATAGCAATAGTTTTCGATTTATTAATGGCTCCAGAAAGCTTACGCAATGCTTGAGACATCAAACGTGCTTGGAGACCGACGTGGGAATCTCCCATTTCGCCTTCAATTTCTGCCTTTGGCACAAGTGCTGCTACGGAGTCAACAACTACAATGTCTACTGCTCCACTACGTACAAGAGCTTCGGCAATCTCGAGCGCCTGCTCTCCTGTATCTGGTTGCGATAGTAACAACTCATCAATATTGACACCCAGCTTGCTTGCATACGACGGATCAAGCGCATGCTCAGCGTCGATAAAGGCGGCTTGTCCGCCTGTTTTTTGCACCTCTGCGATAGCGTGAAGAGCTACTGTCGTTTTACCGGATGATTCCGGTCCGTATATTTCAATAACCCGGCCTCTTGGAAAGCCGCCCGTTCCTAACGCAATATCCAAAGCAATCGAACCACTGGGGATCGTTTCCACTTGCATGTGGGTAGACTCACCCAACTTCATAATGGAACCTTTACCAAATTGCTTTTCTATTTGACGGAGCGCCATATCCAGCGCAGCACGACGATCTGACAATAAACTCACATCCTTCATTGTTTGTACTTTAATAATACCTTGTTTTGACACGCTTGCCAAGCATTTTTTCGAACATACATTCGTTTTTTTTATTCGCACAGCTCTCTTCTATAATTACACCTGTCTCTTAAAACAAAAAAAGAACCGCTGGCAAAAGGCTTTGCAACGGTTCTTCCGATAAGATAATTATATCATGAATATCTATCTAAAACAACTCTACAACCCACACTGTATATAGATGATTAAGAGAGTTTCTCGTTCTCTACCAGCCTGCGCCACAATCTGTACAGGATTGCTTTGACTGATCGCAGTCGGATTGTTTCGCGGTTGCCACTCAGTCTCAGTTCATGTACTTCCGTTTCCTTGTCGCGTTCAGCAATGCCAATATACACTAGACCGACTGGCTTCCTTTCGGAATACCCAGGCCCGGCTACACCAGTAACTGAAAGTCCAAAATCGCTGTCCATGATCATTCTCGCCTGCTCTGCAAGCACAAGGGCTACTTCCTTACTCACTGCACCTGGCGCTTGATCCCCTTCCAAATAATCATAAGGCACGTTGAGTAATTTCATCTTCATTTCATTGGAATAGCACACGATGCCACCTTGAAACATAACAGCACTGCCAGGTATAGAAGTGATGTGTTCCATCAGCATTCCACCTGTACAGCTTTCTGCCGCACTCACAGTGAGTCCGCGTTTGGCCATTAGATCTACGATAACCTTCTCCAGCGTAACATCCTCGCTTGCATACATATATTCGGAAAGACGCTGCTGAATTTCTACTTCCGTAGCTGTCAGCTTAATTAATGCTTCACTTTCACTGGCCGCCTTAGTGGATATACGGATCGTGACTTCCCCTTCCTTGGCATAAGGAGCAATCGTGGGGTCTGTCTGGGATTGAATCAGATCTAACAAATGGGTTTCAAGAGCTGACTCACCGATCCCTGCAAATTTTAGCATTTTTGAATAAATTGGCATTTCCTCACCGCTCAATGCCTGCTGAAGCAACCAAGGTTTGGCCTGGTTTGCAAACATGGGTTTGAGTTCCTTAGGCGGTCCAGGCAAAACTACATAAAATTTACCGTCCTGTGCAATTGCGTCGCCCACAGCTAGCCCTGTCTCATTTTCAAGCGGAGTAGCACCTTCAATAGAAAGCGCCTGCCGGCGGTTATTCTCGGTCATTTCTACCCCACGGTTACGGAAAAATTGATCTAGCTTGTCCATTGCAAGACGATCTATGTGCAATTTTCGCCCTAATACAGACGCTATCGCATCTTTTGTCAAATCATCCTGAGTCGGTCCCAGACCGCCAGAAAACAAAATAATATCCGCACGCTTCTGAGCAATTCTTATGGCTTCCTGAAGCCGATCTATGTTATCGCCAACCACAGTCTGAAAATATACATCGATTCCAATTGTAGCCAACTCTTGTGACAAATATTGAGCATTTGTATTCACTATTTGTCCGAGCAATAACTCTGTTCCTACTGCAATTATTTCAGCTTTCATCAATTCTTCCTCCTGTACTGCGAATATATGGGAATTATATAAAGAAACAGCAATAAGTTTAGTCCCTATTGCTGTTTCCATAAAATTTATCCTGTTAAACTTTGGAGGAGCTCAGCAAATGGATATTTTTCACGAAATAATCAATACCCGAATAAATGGTGATCAACACCGCTGCCCATATCGCTATTAAATCAAACGGTATACCAAGAAAAACAAACGGGAAATTATTAATGAGCAGCGCTACAATAGCAACAATCTGGATGATCGTCTTTAATTTTCCCCAATTGCTTGCAGCAACCACAGACCCATCCAGTAAGGCAATCTGACGCAGACCCGTAACCGCAAACTCACGGCTCACAATCACAACGACAATCCATGAATCAATTTTCCCCATTTCTACCAAAGAAACCAAAATAGCGGTTACCAAAAGCTTATCAGCAAGGGGGTCCAATAGCTTGCCCAAATTGGTGACCATATTATTTTTACGTGCCAAATATCCGTCAAGACCATCCGTGCTGGCTGCTACAAGGAAAATGATAGCCGCAATCAGCTGATTATACGGCAGCTTGAAAGCTCCAATCTCAATCGGCGGCGGATAAAAATCAAAGTCCACCAGCAAAGCCAGCATCATCACCGGGATAAGGCAAATCCGCGTTATTGTAATTCTGTTGGGTAAATTCACAACACACTCTCCCCTGATTATCGTACTTGATTACAAATGGCAGTTTTCGGATTAAATTCAATCCTATGTAAATCGCTTTCGACGAGCGCTATACACCTGAATTGTCTGCATTTTCGTTACAAGTATAATATGGCGCAAAACGCATGTCAAAATAACCTGCCAAACATCAAGCAACGTTTTTTCCTACAAAATGCATGAGGGAAAACGGCTTTATTTCATGTTTGTAAATTGAAGCTCCAATGGCAAATCAGCTTTACGTAGCAATTGAATGATCGCCTGTAAATCATCCCTGTTTTTTCCAGTCACTCGGATTTGATCACCTTGAATCTGACTTTTGACTTTTAGCTTGGAGTCCCGAATAAGAATGTTAATTTTCTTGGCATTATCCTGATCAATTCCCTGCTTAAGCGAAAGACGCTGACGCACTGAACCTAGAGAAGCGGGTTCCAATTTGCCATACTCCACATTTTTAAGGGACAGACCTCGTTTGGCCATTTTAGATTGCAAAATATCAATCACCGCATTCAGCTTGTACTCGTCTTCCGATGCAATCGTAAGAGCTTCTTTCTCAAGCTTGAGGCTACTTTTGCTATCCTTGAAATCAAATCGTGTTTCAATTTCACGCTCCGTCTGATGAACCGCATTTGTTAACTCCTGCATATCCATTTTGGAGACGATATCAAATGAATTTTCTGAAGCCATCGTTTCACTTTCCTTTCCACAACAAAGTTCAATATCTAATTATAGGCTAGTCATTTACAAAAATCCAATAATCCGCTGACTAAAAAGGCGTTCTTGCCAGTTTTCCTGACAAAAACGCCTTTATTTCAATTACGGTCAAAATATCTAATTATGGCTTCGTGTTGGAGTTCGGAACATATCCAAAAGTCCAAGCACAATGTGAGCAAGACCAAAGCCCAGTATGCCATAGCCCCATGCATTCGGTGTCAGATAATAGCCCAGTAAACTGACAATTATACCGAGCCCAGTCACAATCCAGCTGACGGTCATAACGTATACACCTCACTTTGCGGAAAATGAAATGACTGCCTTTCCAGGAATTACAGTCATTAATATTTCCTCGCACCAAGGTATTTATTCACCATCAGTAGTTGTAGAATCTGTACCACTTTGTGCTGAATCCGTACTGCCACCTGTCGTAGAATCTGCAGGTGAACCCGTCACCCCTGCACTCGTTCCGGTCGAAGAAACTTCTCCTTGCTGTATCAGTACACGAGTAGTCGATTTATTATCTGTTATCGGTTGACCTGCTACGGAAATATCCGTGGCAGAAGACCGTCCTGATTTGATATATAAACCTTCTGGACCAATATCGAAAGACATGGCATCTCCACTTTTAGTCATACCATAACTCAGCTTTTCTCCACGGGAATTTTCTCCCTTGTACACTTCAAGCCAGCTTTCGCCCGTCGCTTTGATATCAACCTTGACCGCGGCTCCCGTTGAACTGGAAACTTTGAAAATCGTTGTCTTGCCTTGCTTGCCGTCCTGTGCCACAGTTACACCTTGTTGTGGCGTAGCCGTATCCGGCTGCTGTCCAGTATCTGGAGTAGTAGCATCCGTATTCCCCGTACCACCTGGCTGTGTTTGTCCGGTTTGCCCCGCATCAGGAGTCTGCCCACCAGCACCATTTGGAGCCGTCGTTTGACCATTGTTCGGCTGTTTTGTAGTGGTATCAGGAGTAACCGTGCTTGGTTCTGTGTTTGGTGTTGTACTTGGTGTTGTACTTGGTGTTGTAATCGGCGTTGTGTTTTCTGCTGTTTTTGGAGTTGAATGGTTGTTACTCACCCAATAAGCATAAATAACCCCAACAATGAGAACTAGAAAAAGCCACATTAACGCTGTAGGCAACCATTTAAGATTACCAATCGTGGCGGGACGGCTGGAGCGTTTCTGTGTAACAGGCTCCATGACTGCTTCCGGTTCAGGTTCAGGCACATTGCTTTGATGCCCTTCCAGAATCTCATCAGGATTCAACCCGACCGTTTCAGCGTATGTTTTAATAAAAGCTCTGACATAAAAGCTTCCCGGCAGCACTTTGTAATCGCCCGTCTCAATGGCTTCCAGATAACGTTTGCGTATCTTCGTCATTTCCTGAACATCGTCAAGGCTCAATCCTTTTTGCAGCCGGGCCTCCTTTAATTGCTGACCCAGTTCTGACATGTCATCATCTCCTTGTGTAATTACGCTTATTTAAAGATCTTCTGTATAACTGGCTGTAAAGGTATCATAAATAATTTCCTCAGCCGGATTATTGCGAAGTTCAATAATGATATTAAAATCATCAAAGCTGTATCCCGATTCACGTACAAATACATCAGGATGCTCAATCACTTTAGTACTTGGCATACTCATGATTTCCTGAAGCAGGTGATAATGTCTTTCATTTGACCGAATTGTACTCACAATACCATCAATAATAAACACATTGTTTGGGTTCATTTCTTCTTCAGAGAGCTGACTGCGCACCGTCTGTCGTAGTAACGTTGAAGACACAAAAGTCCAACGCTTCATTGCGCATACACTACTGGCAATAATGGATTCCGTTTTGCCCACACGTGGCATCCCGCGAAGACCGATCACCTGATTGCCGTCCCTCTTTAATACTTCACCCAAAAAATCGACCAGCAACCCAAGCTCATCGCGTGTAAAGCGAAATGTTTTACGATCATCCGAATCCCGATCGATGTAACGGCCGTGTCTTACTGCCAATATATCAACCAGTCTCGGAGCACGTAAGGCCGTGACTGTGATGTTGCTCGCTTTTTTTAACGTGTCTCCGAGAATGCGTATCTTCTCGTCATCGTCCGTTTCAAGCAACATCCCCCGTCTTTCGCCTTCAACACCGTTGATCGTCAGTATATTAACCCCCAGAATACCAAGCATGGAAGCAATGTCTCCCAGCAGTCCGGGTCGATTTTTATGTATCTTGTACTCCATGTACCACTGTTTCGTTTCTTCCGTCACGTTAGCACCTCATTCACATTCAAACCGTCAACAACTCCAAATCAAAGCATTATTGTATCATAAAATAACATCTTTCGACAAAACCAATTATTGAAATTTGGTAGGCTGCATTGTGTTGTAAGCCTCAATCACGTTTATGATATATAAATTACAATGGAATTACAAGAACAGCTCTGTAACCATTACAGAAAAGCCCCCAAAAGGGAGCTTTTCATGTTGGTTCCTACTTATGCGTTACTCTTGGCTAATTTAACCATTAGCCGGGCGATGGTGTGACGCTCGTCCTCATCGGCAACTCCCCACAGTTCTTTCAGTGCGCGGTTAGAGTGGTTGGCTGGATCGACCTTCTCATCCAGAAAATCACCGATTTCATAAGCAAGCTCTGAAATGGTATCTTGGCTGATTCCCAGCTTCTCCGCTTGCTCTACACGCTGACCGAGGAACTTTTTCCAAACATCAAAATTCTGAACAACTGTTGACATACTTAAATCCTCCTTAGATGATTCAGATTTAAAATCAACAGTTGTAATATGCTCTTCTCAGACGCTTACTATACTGGTGGATTCCTCCAAGCGCTATTTTCCTTAAGTCACCCATCCTCCGTTGGGACTTATGACCTGGCCATTAATATAACCTGACTCAGGAAGCGCAAGAAAATAAACCAGGGACGATATTTCATCAGGTCGAGCCAATCGTCCAGCAGGAATTTCTTCTTCCAAACTGGTAATTTCGCCTTCATCCAAATGATCCAGCATCGACGTATCCACTGCACCTGGAGCTACAGCATTCACTGTCACCCCGGAAGGTGCTACCTCTTGAGCCAGTGCTTTAGTGAAAGCGTTAATGCCTCCCTTGGTGGTGGAATACAACACCTCGCACGAAGCGCCACATATCCCCCACACGGATGAAACATTCACAATGCGGCCATAGCGTTGGGAAATCATATGTGGCATAAAAACCTGTGTGCACAGAAAGGTTCCCTTAACATTGACAGCCATCACTTCGTCCCATTCCTCTTCCGAAACATCTGTCAACAGCCCGTATTGAGATAATCCGGCATTGTTCACAAGAATATCCGGCTTCATCCCGTGATTATCCAGCTTTTCCCGCATGCGTTCGATCTGCTCCTTACTCCGCAGATCCGCTGACACGGTCATTACCTTGCCTGAATAAGCCATGCAACGACGGGCAACTTCATTTGCTTTTTCATGGGACTTCATGTAGTGAATGACCACATTCATCCCTACAGCTGCAAAACGCTCAGCAATAGCCGCACCAATTCCTCCACTCGCTCCTGTAATCAGCACGGTTGTATCGCCAATCGCTTTCAATTCTCCGCCCTCGGTGGTCATCGTTTCCCTCTCCTTGGACATTACGGACTCACCACTAGTGATATTGCGAGTTGATCCCACTGGATATGGTCTTTCAGACGGCGATTTACATCCTCAAGCGTGATACTTTCATAAATCGGAAGCAGTTGGAAAAAATCGCTGCCCCGGAAGCGATGTCTTGTAAATTCATGCGCAATATTTTCTGGTGAATTGAGTGTACGCAGATAACCACCGATTTTCTTTTTGCGTGCCCGTTCAAAATGTTCTGCTGTGAAGCCCTGCTTCTGGATGGACTCCACCTCTTCACGTATTCTCGACAGCAGCCGATCTGGGTCTTTGGTATCCCCGCCGATTGCAGAGAATGCATATTGTTGCGTACTATTGTACTCATGACCAAAACTGTCCGAAATCAGATCCTCATCGTAGAGCTTTTGATACAGTTGTGTACTGGAACCAAACAGGAGATCAAGCATCAGCTTGGTTTCCAGATCATGACGAAGTAATTCTTCACCCGTTAGGCCTACTTCAGCCTCCTTGAATCCAAACAGTAGCTTTGGCAGAGAAACGGCCAGCTTCACCTCACGACGTGGTTCTGCAACTATAGTGGGTTCATCGTCGAAAATCCGCTCAATCTCTCCCTGCGGCTTATAGTCCTTTTTGGCCTGATTGTTACGTACCAGCTCTATTACTTCAGCTGGATCCACTCCGCCCACTACAAAAAGAATCATATTGCTTGGGTGGTAGAAAGCTTCATAGCAACTGTACAGCGTTTCCTTTGTAATTGTACTGATGGATTGAACAGTACCTGCGATATCAATATGCACCGGATGGACCTTGTACAACGCCTCGATCAGACCAAAGTAACTCCGCCAATCGGGGTTATCTTCATACATATTGATTTCCTGGCCGATAATGCCTTTTTCCTTCTCTACATTTTCATCTGTAAAGTAAGGATGCTGCACAAAATTGACCAGCGTGGTCAAATTTTCTTGAATACGCTCGGTTGCCGAAAACAGATATACCGTTTGATCAAAGCTCGTAAATGCGTTCGCCGATGCCCCATTAGAAGAAAAGGTAGCAAAAATATCGCCTTCAGGCTCTTCAAACATTTTATGCTCCAAAAAATGGGCTATGCCATCCGGCACCTTTACGGGCTGTTGACCTTCTACGCGGAAATGATTATCAACCGAGCCGTATTTAGTCGCAAATGTGGCGTACGTCTTCTGAAAACCCGGTTTGGGCAACACATAAACGTGTAAACCGTTATCCATTACTTCATAGTACAGCGTTTCCTGCAAATGCTCATAAGGTATATGCTCCACCGCTATTCCCCCTTCTGGTCTCTCAAGAAATAAATAGTGTCCAGTCGGAACGTCCGGGCGGCATCCTGAACATCCTGCACCTTGACTGCCTCCACCTGACTTAGCAGCTCATCTACTGTCCGCTCTTTACCAGAAAGCTGTCTGTTAAAATCATAGGCGATCATTTCAAAAGCGGAATCCTGCATCTCCTTTAGCAAGTTGCGAATCATCGCCTGCGTTTGGGTCATTTCCAGCTCAGTAATCGCTCCGTTTTGCGTATCTTCCAGTTGCTTGCGGATAATAGTAACCGCTCTTTCATAATTAGGAATTTCAATACCAGATTGAATCGTACCAATACCTTTATGCCCGTCATACCGCGATGAAGCATAATACGCCAAACTTTCCTTTTCCCTTACATTAACAAACAACTTTGAATGCGGATACCCGCCCAAAATGCCATTGTACATCAGAGCGGAAGCATAGCGATCGTCACCATAGGTAATAGGGGTCCGCAATCCCATGTTGAGCTTGCCCTGGTTCACATCAAGACGCTCTACAACGGTTTGAACATCACGCTCTACCGACTTGGGCTGTTCAGGAACATACCCTGCTTCCGCTGAACGGTTCAATTGAAAATAGCGATCAACAAACTTCTCAACTTCTTCTAGCGTCGTATCTCCCACAACGTATAAATCCATGCTGGCATGATTCAGCCATTCTCCATAAGCCTCATACAAGCTCTGCGCATCTATACTGTCCAGATCAGATCGTTGACCAAGCGGGTGCAGACGATAAGGCTCATCTTTACACATTTCCTCCATGCAGCGCTCACCAGCATAACGTATTTTATCGTTAACTATAGATTCCAACTTCTTACGCACATTTTCTCGTTCCTGCTGAACGTATCCCGTTTGAAATGCACCATTTTCCAACGCAGGCTTCGTTAGCACTTCTCCGAGAAAAGCAAACGAACGATCCAGTAAACTATCTGGACTATTTACAAAGCTGTCATTAATCGTATCCATGCGAAATTGCACAATCTGATAATCTCCACGTTTATACACATCGAATCCGAAACCCGCGCCATACAATTGCTCTAACTGTTCTCTGAATTGTGTGGTCTGCGGATACGATTCTGTACCCCGTCGCAGAACGAAAGGTACCAGCCCCACTTGGGTTACGGTGTCTTCACGTAGCGGAATGCCTACATACAACGATATGGCAAACGTCTTAAAGCGCTTGGTCGGCAGTACATGAATCCTCAGTTGTCTGCGTGTACCACGCTCGAAACCTGTTTTGTTCAAGTCCAAAACTCCTTTGTGACGTCAATTTGCGTCTAGCCTTTGATTAGCATTAGTTGCTGTAAATCATCCTCCTGTAAAGAGGTAAAGTGTACCAATCTTTATTCTAACCATGCAAAAGCCAAGAAGCAACCGGAGACAAGCTCCCGGCTGCTTCGGCGTTTTACATGCAAAAAATATGTTCCCCGATGGTTTTCACCTGCGGACGGGTCCAAATCCATTTTGAGGTGGCTGTTTTTGGGTTAAAATAATACAGACATCCTCCGCTTGGGTCCCAGCCGTTCAGGGCTTGGCGTACCGCCTTTTGTGCAGTCTCATTCGGTGTGAGCCAGATTTGGCCGTCTGCTACAGCTGTGAAAGCTCCTGGTTGAAAGATCACTCCAGATGGTGAGTTGGGAAAGCTGGGTGACTTAACCCTGTTCAAAATAACAGCCGCGACGGCAACTTGTCCTTCAAATGGCTCGCCGCGGGATTCACCGTAGACCGCGTTGGCCATAATTTTAAGATCATTTTCAGATAGTCCCATGGTGTTGGCCGATCCCATCGTTTCATCATTTTGATCCGCTTTATCGTTATTGTCCGCTGCCTGTCCCTGAGCGGAACCTTGATTGTTACGATGCATAGGAGTTTCCGTTGGCTTCCAGTTAGGAGTAGCGTTCACCAGCTTTAATTTCGTCTTTGCTCCGACCACTCCATCGGGACGGATGCCAAATTCCTTTTGAAAACCCTTGACAGCTTTTAGTGTACTGCTGCCAAAATGGCTGTCCACTTTCCCGCCAAAAAAGCCCAGCAACTTCAAACGTGATTGCAACTCATATACATCCTGACCGTAAGATCCAAAATCAACTGCTCCCGAGCTGAATGTCGGCTGGGAAGGTTGCGCCGCTTGTACTTTCTGCTGTGTGCTGAGCGGCTCTGCTTGCTGCTGTGCAGAGTCATTTTTAAAAAGTCCTGTGTACGTAATAGCCGAGGCTGCGAGGATACCCGTGCAAATCCAGACCATTGTCTTTTTCATATGCTGCGCTCTACCTTTCTTTTGTGGGATTAACAGGATGGCTACGTTTATTATGACAAGCTCCGCTTAAAGCTATTCACCCTTTTAATCTTCTTTCAGCAGGTAGTCGCCACACCTCAAAAAAACATCACAAAAAAAACGCTGTTTGTGCACTTGGAGTTGTCATTTTAGAACAACTACCTTGCGAACGAACAGCGTTTTAATGTAGTGCTGGATAGAGATAATGCTTAGGAACTAACTTTATTTTGCTGATATTGCTCCATTGAGATAAGAACCTCACGGGGCTTGCTGCCCTCGTAAGGGCCGATGACTCCGCGAGCTTCCATGGAGTCAATCAGTCGAGCAGCACGTGTATAACCGATCCGCATACGGCGCTGAAGGAGCGAAACGGAAGCTTGTTTAGCCTCTAAAATGATGTTGACAGCCTGATCGTACAGCTCATCCAGCATTTCATCTGCATCAGCCGATACCTCTTCCACCTCCGGCACTAGCGTTTCATCATACTGTGCTTCACCCTGTTCACGTACATAGTTAACAATATTTTCGACTTCTTGATCGCTCATGAACGCTCCCTGAACGCGGACTGGTTTGGAAGCACCCATTGGCATAAACAGCATATCACCACGTCCGAGCAGCTTCTCGGCTCCGCCCATGTCCAATATGGTACGGGAGTCTACCTGCGAGGAAACGCCGAAGGCAATTCGTGAAGGAATATTGGCTTTAATGACCCCGGTAATTACGTCAACCGAAGGTCTCTGGGTTGCAATGATAAGGTGGATGCCTGCTGCACGCGCCATTTGAGCAAGTCGTGCAATCGCATCCTCCACATCTCCCGCAGCTACCATCATTAAATCTGCCAACTCGTCCACAATAACGACGATGTAAGGCAGAAATGCATCCGGGTTACCTTTCATCAGATTATTATAGCCCTCAATATTGCGGGTTCCTGATTTGGAAAATAACTCATACCTTTTTTCCATTTCAACTACAATTTTCTTCAATGCAAGTGAGGCACGCTTTGGATCAGTCACGACCGGAGCCAACAAATGCGGGATTCCGTTGTACACGTTCAACTCCACCATTTTGGGATCGACCATCAAAAATTTGACCTCATCCGGCTTTGCTTTGTACAAAATACTCGTGATGATCCCATTGATACACACTGATTTACCCGAACCTGTTGCCCCAGCTACAAGCAGATGGGGCATCTTGACCAAATTACCAACAATCGTCTGTCCTGCAATATCACGTCCGAATGCAATAGATAAATTGGAAGCTGACTCCTGGAAAACGGTTGTCTCCATTACCTCACGCATCGTTACAATGGAAACTTCATTATTCGGAACTTCAATTCCGATAGCAGATTTTCCAGGAATTGGTGCCTCCATGCGGATATCTTTGGCAGCAAGCGCAAGCGCAATGTCATCCGTCAGACTCACAATGCGGCTGACCTTCACTCCAATGTCCGGCTGAATTTCATAACGCGTTACGGCAGGCCCACGCACAACCTCCAGTACCTTTGCCCGCACACCGAAGCTTTCCAGCGTTGCTTCCAGTTTGCGTGCTGTTTGCATGTAATCCTTTTGTCCCATACCTTTGCCAGCGTTTTGTGGTTTAGCAAGCAAACGAAACGATGGGAGCTTGTACGGTTTAGGCGGCGGCGGAGCCGGAATAGCTGTATGGGTACCTTCAGCCTCTTCGCCTGCCATCCCGGTTGAAATTATCTGAGCTTGTCCCCGAACACCTTCTAATGTCGTCGAATCATCCATATCCGTATTCGCATTGGCATCCACAAAGTCATCATCCAGGGATTCATCAATAATGGAAGTTGTCTGCTCTGCCCCTGTCAGGGACTCTCCAAATTCAGCTTCCGGTCTTCTTTCCTCATGCTTTACTTGTTCGAAGAAATCCCTAATAATCGGCGACCTTTTTACCGGGATTGCAGCTTCCTGCTCAGCGTGTTCGACTACGTCAGACAGCTCTTCACTCTGGTTGCCGTTTCCCCACTGGGCCTGCGCGTCCTCAGCTTCATATGGAAGATCATGATCATCCTCATCCGTATCGACGGGATGCTCTTCCTTGTCCGCTTTATCTGAATTTTTGAGACCAAACAACTGAAAGAAAATCGGCTGTTTGCGCGCAGGAGGCTGCATTTCGTCAAAGTCATCATCCATGTCTTCCTCATAGGCAGGAATGGGCTCAGACTTGATTTTTCTATTTCCACTACCTTTGCTAGATGCCGAAAGTGGAGTAGCTTTACCAGTCCATTTTTTGCGCACGCTTCCCCCGGCTGCCAGCAGCTTGGTCTTTACAATCCGCACCAAATCCACATAAGACAGTTGGGTCATCAGCATGAAACAAATGACGAACATAACAATCATGATCAGTTTAGCTCCCGTGAGACCAAACAGCCACAACAGAACAGTAAGCTGTAATGCGCCTACGTAACCCCCACTGATATCCTTGTTCAGCATTGAGGTATGGCCCTGCTGGTCAGGCGACAGCAACTGCTCACGCATATCTATATGTATCTGGGTCATCACTCCGCCCGGCTGAAGCGCGTTGATCGGCCCCAAACGCTGCTCCATAGATGAAATAGAACTCATAAGTGTAAAGGCAAATACCAACAGTAGTAAACCCGTTTTACGCGAGTTCCACTGGTTCGGCCACTTGCGGTGAATCATCACCATCAGACCATAATAAATGCCTATCAGAGGGATAACAAAATAGAATTTCCCCAGTACGAGCCCAAACATCTTGGATAGCGACCGACCAACTGCCGCTTCACCCGACAACGCAATGACCGCTAATGTAATCAGCACAATGCCGTAAATTTCAAATTTTAGAACTCCGCCAAATGCGGCTTTCTTTTTTCTTTTTCTTCTTCTGGACATACAAGGTCACCCCCCAGAAGAATATTATACCACGTCACCCGGTATCCGCACATATGTTCTTTTTCAGCAGTAAATGACCTATTTCTGTACTATTCGACACCTTCTACGACCACTCGATGACTTGTCCTGGTCCATAACGCGGATTCAGGTAGGCTTCCAGTGGACAGTCCAATAACCGTACAATGATCCCCCGACGACTTTCAAGCGGCTGTACCTGCATAAGTAGACCGTTTACCCGAACCTCTGCAAACTCCTCAGCCTCTTTCCACATCCCTTGCCATACCATTTCCATTGGCATTACAGTATATAGTGTCATTGAGGTAGCTCCCCGCTATGCTCCCCTGACAGTGTCTCCGTAGGAGTTCCTGAGGCACTGGGAGAAAAAGGAGCATACGGAGCCTGCTGTTGAATCCCAGCGATCCCGTTTTGCTGACGCCGCGTTTCAATAATGGTGTTCAGCTGCTTTAAAGCCTCCCCGATGCCTCCAATCGCGTCCATCAATCCATACTTCACCGCATCGGCTCCCCCAACCGCTGTACCAATATCGCGGTTTAACTCACCGGTTTTAAACATCAGTTCCTTAAACTGCTCTTCTGTAATACGAGAATGAGAAACGACGAAGCGTACAACACGCTCCTGCATTTTTTCCATGTATTCAAAAGTTTGTGGTACTCCAATGACCAGACCGTTCATACGAATGGGATGAATAGTCATCGTCGCACTCTCCGCAATGTAGGAATAAGTGGAAGACACAGCAATCGGCACACCGATGCTATGCCCCCCACCTATGACAATGGTCACCGTTGGTTTACTCATCGATGCGATCATTTCAGCAATAGCCAGTCCTGCCTCTACATCACCACCAACTGTATTCAGCAAAATCATTAATCCTTCAATACGAGGATTTTGTTCTGCCGCTACCAACTGGGGAATAATGTGCTCATATTTTGTCGTTTTGTTTTGAGGCGGTAAAATGAGATGCCCTTCAATCTGGCCGATAATCGTCATGCAAAAAATATTGGACTCGCCTCCAGGCATGGAGGTTTGACCCAGTTGCTGCAAAGCCTCCATAGCAGGTAAAGCGGGTCTTTGCCCAATTTCTGGTTGATCTGGCGTTTCCGTTTCCTCGTTGCCAGATGATAGATTGCTGTATTGTTCCATATGGGTGATCTTCCTTTCGCTTTACGAATCTATATGACCCGTATTCACCCTATAGTATGGGATGGAAATGGAATATTTTATACCCACCCCCATGCCTTTCCTCTCCCCGAAAAATCAAAAAAGCCTCTCCTCCCGCGGAAACCGTCCAATATTTCCTGCGGGAAGAGAGGCGACTGTGTGCCTGTGACTTAAGTTTTTAATTCAGGTTTTTGAACAAATCTCAATTGAATCACACTTCCATTATAATTGGCAGGATCATCGGTCTGCGACGAGTTTGCTCATACAAGAAACGACCCAGTGCATCCTTGACATTTGTCTTGAGGGAAGCCCATTCATTTACATTTTCACTCATGAGCTTATGCAGTGTACTTGAGACAATACGATTCGCTTCATCCAGCAAACCTTCCGATTCACGGACATATACGAAACCGCGGGAAATAATATCTGGACCCGATTTAATCGTTCCGTCTTGCTTGCTCAGCGTAACAACCACCACCAAAATACCGTCCTGTGACAGCAATTTGCGGTCACGCAATACGATATTTCCTACATCCCCTACGCCTAGTCCATCGATCAGTACGTTACCTGCTGTAACTTTACCAGCTCTACGTGCTCCGCCATTCTGAATTTCAATGACTTCACCGATATCCGTGATGAAGATATTTTCAGGCTCGATACCTACGCCTTCAGCAAGAAGAGCGTGACGACGTTGCATTCTGAACTCACCATGAATTGGCAAGAAGAACTTTGGTTTCATCAGATTCAGCATCAGCTTGAGTTCTTCCTGGCTTCCGTGTCCAGAAACGTGGATACCTGGATTAGCTGCGCTGTAATATACATTGGCACCCAGACGGAACAGTTCATCAATTGTGCGTCCAACGTATTTTTCATTACCCGGTACCGGAGTAGCTGCAATGATGACTGAATCTCCTGGAAGAATGTCAACCTTTCGATGTGTGGAACGAGCCATTCTTGTCAAAGCGGACATCGGTTCGCCCTGACTGCCTGTGCAGAGAATAACTACACGGTCCGCTGACATTTTGCCAACTTCTTCAGGCTCAATCAGCATTCCATCTGGAATTTCCAAATAGCCCAAGTCTGAAGCAATACCTACGACATTAACCATGCTTCGACCAATAACTGTTACTTTACGTCCCGTTGCTTCAGCAGCATTAATTACCTGCTGAATGCGATGTACGTTAGAAGCAAAAGTGGCTACGACCACACGCTGTCTCGACTTGCGGAAAATGTCTTCCAGGACAATACCAACGCTCTTTTCCGAAGGTGTAAAGCCCGGTTTCTCGGCATTCGTACTATCTGACAAAAGAGCCAGTACGCCACGTGTGCCAATTTCAGCCATACGCTGCAAATCTGCATATTGTCCGTTCACCGGAGTATGATCAAATTTGAAGTCACCTGTATGAACAACAGCGCCTTCAGGAGTATCGATACATACACCTACAGAATCCGGAATACTATGGTTGGTTCTGAAGAATGTTGCTTTTAGTGTGGAACCCAGCTTGATTTCAGAATCAGCATTGATCAAAATACGTTTGGTTTCACCAAGCAGATTCGCTTCCTTCAGCTTGTTTTCCACCAATCCCAGCGTCAACTTGGTACCATATACTGGTACATTCAAATGTTTCAACACGTAAGGCAAACCGCCAATATGGTCCTCGTGACCATGAGTCAGCACAATGCCTCTTACTTTGTCGCGGTTCTCTGTAAGGTAGGAAATATCAGGAATAACGATATCAATGCCCAGCATGTCCTCTTCCGGGAATTTCAGACCGGAATCCACCACGACAATGTCATTGCCGTATTGAACGACATACATATTTTTCCCGATTTCACCGACGCCGCCCAAAGCGAAAATCATCAATTTATCGTTGTTTGTTTTTTTAGACAAATGAATCTAAACCTCCTATGGTAGTTGGACGTCGTACCTTGATTTGTTTATTTAATTTTCAAAAAAATACCGCACCCAGTCACTTGACCCCATTATACATGATTAAAATACGAAAAAACAAGTCATCCTGTTCGTTACGCTAGGTTTCCCATTGCCGTCTGAAACCATTAGTATCTGTCATTTTGTCTACATGCATGGTTAAAAGCACAGCAAAAAGGGCGTCCTATAAGAACGCCCTTCACGCTGGGAACCTTGTCAGACAATAAACCCTAACGGTTTTGTACCTACCGACTGCCCTTAACAAGGATACTCCTTAGTATTAATTAACACCTTACATTCCTATTTCTCTTTAGGGTTAAATAATTTCTTAATAAATTCCTCTTCATCCTCAGTTGGAGGAATGAGCGGCAACCGAACCGAACCTACCTTAATCCCCCGTAACTCCAATGCATATTTTACTGCCACTGGATTTGGCAGAGGATGAGGACAGCCAAACAAACCCTTGAAAATCGGGAACAACTGCTGATGCAACTTTGCTGCCTCCTGCGAGTGTCCTCCTACAAGTGAATCGATCATCTGCTTCATTTCAGCACCTACCACATGACTCGCTACGCTGATAATACCATAAGCACCTACAGCCATAGCAGGCAACCCAGAAGCATCATCCCCGGAATAAACGAGGAAACCTTCTGGCGCTGCCGCTGCAATCTGTGTGACCTGCGCAAGTGATGCACATTCTTTGGTTCCCACAATATTCGGAATTTGTGCAAGACGCAGCGTTGTTTCAGCTGTTAGACTCGCTCCAGTACGGCTTGGAACATTATACAGTATAGCTGGAAGGGATGTGGAGTTTGCAATACTTTTGAAATGCTGATACATCCCTTCCTGATTCGGTTTATTATAATATGGCACTACCAGCAGAACACCATCTGCTCCTGCCTGCTCCGCGGCACGGGTTAGATGAATGGAGTGACGCGTATTGTTGCTTCCAGTCCCGGCAATAATTTTACATCGTCCAGCTGCTTTTTCTACAACAAAAGCAAACAACTTGATTTTTTCATCATCGCTCAGGGTAGGAGACTCTCCTGTTGTTCCAGATACAACAAGTGACTCTGAGTGCTGTTCTTCTATTAAGTAATCAATCAACGAGGACAATGCAGTCCAGTCAATCTCTCCTTGCTGATCAAAAGGTGTCACCATTGCGGTAATCAATCTGCCGAAGTTCACCATGCTGCCTCCTTTTTGCAAGTCCGAGCACGGACAATGCACTATTGATGGAGTTCAAATTTATTATGCAATGCGCGTACAGCCTGCACCATATCTTCTTTTTTAACAAGTACCCAGATCGTCGTGTTGGAATCTGCGGATTGAAGGATCTGTACGTCTGATTCTGCCAATGCCTCCACAATCGTCGCCATAATGCCTGGTACCCCGTTGATACCACCGCCTATGACAGAAACTTTAGCACACCCGGCCAGTATCTTAGGTTCTAGACCCAAATCGTTCAATACTTCAACCGCTTTGCTTCCATCATGATCGAACACAGTATAAACTGCCCCCGATGGCGTTACGTTAATAAAGTCAACGCTAATTCCATGTTCAGCCATAGATTTGAATACTTGTAATTGCAAGTGCCCCAAACCCGGCTTTAATTCAACATTAATCTGAGTGACATTGCCGACATACGCAATACCGGTCACGAAACGGTCTACGATGTCTGCCTGCACGTCTTTAAAGCCTTCCGGATGGGTAACTAACGTACCTTCTCCTTCGGAGAAGGTAGAGCGAACACGGACCGGGATATTAGCCTGCATGGCGATTTCAACAGCACGAGGATGGATAACCTTTGCTCCCTGATGAGCCATATTACAAATCTCCGTATAGCTAACATGTGTAAGTGGCTTTGCATTTTCCACAATGCGCGGATCGGCGGTCAATATACCATTCACATCCGTATAAATATCAACCATATCCGCATGAAGAGCAGCACCCAGAGCAGTAGCTGACGTATCGCTGCCTCCCCGACCCAAGGTAGTCATATCACCGTCTGCTGTTTGTCCCTGAAAACCTGTCACAATGACGACTCTGCCTTGGTTCAACTCTTCAACAACACGGTCTGGCTTTATATCCAAAATACGAGCATTGCCGTATTGATCATCCGTAATAAAGCCCGCCTGTGCCCCAGTTAGCACCGTAGCAGGAATACCTTCCTTCTCCATCAGGCTGCATAATGTAGCAGCAGAAATGATTTCACCACAGCACAGCAGTAAATCCCGTTCGCGCTTCGGAAGACTGTCGCCGTTAGACGCCGCCCAATCCAGCAGCGTGTCGGTGGCATAAGGCTCTCCTTTTCTCCCCATGGCCGACACAACAACAACCAATTGAAGATTTTGTTCCAGCTCCCGCTTCACATGTGCCAGCACAAGTTGACGTGCTTCAGGTGTGGACAGCGAGGTTCCCCCAAATTTTTGCACCAAAATACCCATTATTCTTCCCCCATATCGGAACGTTACTCCGCGTTTGCAGCAATAATTTCCGCGATTTGCACCGCGTTCCATGCCGCTCCTTTGAGCAGATTGTCGGATACGACCCACAAATTTAATCCACGGCTATTGCCCAAATCACGACGTACACGACCCACAAATACGTCAGGTTTTCCTGCTGCTTCAGATGCCAGTGGATAAAGCTGAGCAGTAGGATCGTCCACTAGCGTTACTCCCGGTGCCGAAGCCAGCAGATTGCGGATTTCTTCTAAATCATAATCTTTTTTAAGTTCTACATATACAGATTCCGAGTGACCGTATACAACAGGAATACGCACACACGTTGCTGTTACGTCCACAGATTCGTCACCCAGTATTTTTTTCGTTTCACGTACCATTTTCATTTCTTCCAGTGTATAACCATTGTCCTGGAATTTATCGATTTGCGGGATAGCATTGAAAGCAATCTGATGCTTTACTGGCAACGAACCTACTGGCAACAGATCAGGCTGAACTTCATCACCGTTAAGAATCGCTGCGCTTTGACGATTCAACTCATCAATAGCTCGGCTTCCAGCGCCGGAAACGGCCTGGTATGTGGATACTATGATACGAGAAATGCCATACTGATCATATAATGGTTTCAAAGCAGCTACCATCTGAATGGTGGAGCAGTTCGGGTTCGCAATAATTCCTTGATGCTCGGCAATTTTGTCGCTGTTCACCTCAGGCACTACAAGAGGAGCTGTCGGATCCATTCGGAAAGCGTTGGTGTTGTCAATGCAAACTGCCCCATGACGAACAGCATGCGGCGCCAATTCCTTACTTACGTCTCCACCTGCACTAAACAAAGCAATGTCGATTCCCTCAAAGCTGTCGGGGGTAGCAATCTCTACTGGAATTTGCTGACCTTTAAAGCTAATTAACGTGCCGGCAGAACGAGGCGAAGAAAGAAATTTGATTTTGTCCACAGGAAAATCCCGTTTTTCCAGCAGATTTACGATCTGTTCTCCTACAGCGCCTGTCGCTCCAACGACAGCTACATTAAACTTTCTATTGCTCATCTGGTGTATCTCCCCTTCTCGACTAAAAAACCATTTTTTATTCTGAAAGCATCCACCGCCAACAAGAAATTAGACCCGATACAATATCGAATCATCTTCTAGGCGAGGGATGCTCAGCAGTTAACTATAGTACTTCATGGGGTCTTGCGTTCCACAATCATCGGCTGAAGCTGTTTGCCCTGCAATGCTTCATAAGCAGCCTCTGGAATCAACTCCATGTTAGCTACAAGCGAGTTCGGCTTTTTAACTGGATTGTCCTGTCCGAACGGCACAAAAAAGATATTTTTGGCTACGAGTAATTTGGCGATATTGGCAGCATTTAGACCCAGTCCATCATTAGTAGATATAGCTAAAAGAAGTGGACGGCCGTTGCGCAATTGCGCCTTGGCAGCCATCAAAACCGGACTGTCTGTCATCGCATTCGCTAACTTACTCATCGAATTCCCCGTCAAAGGTGCAATCACCAGCACATCGAGTATTTGGGAGGGACCCAGTGGCTCAGCCTCCACAATTGTAGAAATGATATCATTCCCTGTTATATCTTTCAACTGTTTTTGCCAACTTTGCGAAGTACCAAAGCGAGTATCCGTTGTTAGTACTGTATTGGATATAATAGGAACGACCTTCGCACCCTCATTAACAAAGCGCTGTATAACAGGCATTACCTCTTCAAATGTGCAATGTGAGCCTGTAATTGCATAACCTACTGTTTTCCCTTGCCAACTCATTGTGCATCCCCCCGATCAGGATTATCTTCCATTAACAACTGCACCAGCGTATTCGCTATAATGGCACCAGCAGTTTTGGGAGCAACAATACCGGGAAGACCAGGGGCAAGCATAGCCTTGATTCCACGCTTTTCCGCATAACGGAAATCACATCCGCCCGGGGCGGAAGCAAGATCTATAATCACGGTGCTCAATGGCAATTTAGACAGGATTTGCGCTGTGATAATCATAGAGGGTATCGTATTAAAAATCAAGTCAACTCCCTTTGTCTCATGCGCTAAATCCTTTGTCATAAAAGGCTTCCAACCCATTTCCACGGCTCTCGCTGCATCCTCTGCCCGCCGTACTCCAACCTTCACTCTGGCTCCCAACCCCTGTAGTGCCCTTGCCATGGTAAATCCAGTCCGTCCCATGCCTAGAACCATACAATCTGCACCGTGTATCGTAAAATTAGTATGCTGAATGGCCATCATCAGTGCGCCTTCGGCCGTAGGTATAGAGTTGTATATGGCCACATCATCTCTCTCCAGCAGCTCTACCAGCTTCAACTCATGTCTGGTACAAATTTCTTTTAAGTACGTCCGCGCCATCCCTGTATATACAACACAATGCGGTGGAAGAGCAGCAGCATGCTCATTCAGAAACTGGAGCTTCTGTGCTCCGAAAAGTGCATTTACGTTGCCTTCCTCATCGCATCCCACCACCGGCAAAATCAGTGCGTCTGACGATTCCAGCAGCTTGACAGACATTGGTTCTAGTGTCACTCCTTTGAGTGGTACTTCAAGCTTGTCAAAACCGACCACACTGACGGTAGCATCCATGTCCACACATTTGCGGATTACCTCAAGCTGCCTCGCATCGCCACCCAAAACAACGACGCGTATTCCTGTTAGCATCCGGATCACTCCTTTCCGAGACACGATATGCTTTTAGTCTATGCGAGTGCCCGGAGAGGGGTGAAAAAACACAAAAAAAAGCCGCCCCTTGATGAGGCGACCTTTATTTGCATACTTACTTTTAAGCAAGTAAATTTGAAGATTTTACAAAATAGACATTCGTATATTGCAAACCAACCATAGCCTCAGCGTCCTGTATGGCCAAAGCCTCCAGCACCACGCACTGTTTCAGATAATTGGTCTACTTGTTTCAGCTCTACCTCAGGTACAACCTGAAATACCATTTGTGCAATTCGTTCATTGCGCGTAATCGTAAACGATTCTTCGCCCAAATTAATAAGAAGTACCTTAATCTCCCCACGATAATCCGCATCAATCGTTCCCGGTGTATTGAGACAGGTAATACCATGCTTAAGAGCCAGTCCACTTCGCGGACGGATTTGTGCCTCCAATCCCGCTGGCATAGCTATTGCAAATCCGGTTGGAACGAGGCAACGTTTGCCGGGTTCCAGTACCAGATTTTCCTGTACTGCTGCATACAAGTCAAACCCTGATGCAAGCTCTGACATTTTGCGAGGCAGCTCAATATCTTCATTGCCCGCGAGTCTGTTAATTTCCACGTAAGTTAACAAAATAGTCCCTCCTCATATCCTTTACCGCTGAATCACTCGCTCCAACCATCGATAGGGCAAACGGCTCCGAGAACATACGATCCAGCACTTTGTTCACATCATTTGCCGTCACTTGCTCGATATGTTCGATCATTTGATCCAGCGTATAATGCTGACCAAGCATTAATTCATTTTTTCCAAGCCGATTCATCCGGCTACCTGTACTTTCAAGGCTTAAAATCAAACTTCCTTTTAATTGCTCCTTGCCTTTACGAAGCTCATTAGCGTCCAAACCGTTGATAGCCACATCTCGTAAAAGCTCCAGCGTCAAATCCAGCACGTCCTTTGTTTGCTTAGGAGCCGTACCTGCATAGATCGTGAACATACCACTGTCCGCATGGGAGCTATGATAGGAATAGACCGAATAAGCCAGCCCACGCTTTTCCCGAATTTCTTGAAACAAACGTGAACTCATGCCGCCGCCGATCGCGTTATTCAGCAAAACCATAGCATACTGAAGTTCGTCCCCCGCTGCAAATCCAGGCAGGGATAAACAAATATGATTTTGCTCCGTTGCTTTCTCATGATACAACAGTTCACCGTTAAACACAGGTACTGTCAGCGGCGAAACGGTTCCATGATTATCAAAATGTCCAAAATGCCGCTCCAACAATTCTACCAAGCGATCGTCAACATTACCAGCCACACTGATAACTGTATTGTCGATAGTATAATGCTCCCTCATATAATGGCTGAGATGAGAGCTATCCATAGCAAGCAAGTGATCTTCGGTTCCGAGAATCGGATAAGCCAGTGGATGTTCACCATAGGCCGCGCGAGATACAAGATCGTGCACCATATCGTCCGGTGTATCCTCGTACATGGAGATTTCCTCCAAAATCACATTCTTCTCTTTTGCCAATTCTTCCTGATCTAGTTTGGAATTAAAAAACATATCAGACAGCACATCAACTGCGATCGGTAGATGCTCATCCAACACTTTGGCATAATAGCATGTATATTCCTTCGAAGTGAAAGCATTAACATTTCCTCCGATGGCATCGAATTGCTCAGCGATTTCCTTAGCGTTAAAACGCTCTGTTCCTTTGAAAAGCATGTGTTCGATAAAATGAGAAATACCGCTATTGTCCAGCGTTTCATTCCGGGAGCCCGTTTTAACCCAGATGCCGAAAGAAACTGAACGCACGGTTGGAATTTTTTCAATGACCACTCTTAGGCCGTTTTTGAGTTGAATTCTTTCCACGATTGGCCCTCCTAAACTGAATTGCATACTTAGCCATAATGTTCAATCCTAACAGAAAAAAGACGTTCACTCAACCGGAGCAGGTAGTTGTCGATCAGGAGAAAGCGTCTGACTGACAGTTCCGAGCACAAGTCCCTTACTACGAATGGCATAGATCATGCCTTTGAGAGCAGCCGCTGAGGAATCTGTTGGATGCATCAATATCAGGGAGCCTGATTCAACCTTACTACTGATTTTGTTAATCACCGATTCCGGTGATGGATGTCTCCAATCTACAGTGTCCAATGTCCACAACACTGTTTTGAGCCCACGCTCTGCTGCTATATCCACCGTTTGCTGATTAAAATCACCCGATGGAGGGGCAAACCAGTTGTTTTTGATACCCAATGTTTCTTGAAGAAGCACTTGAGTCTTTTCAATTTCTTGTGTGGCTCTTGCCCGACTCAGACGGCTCATATTCGGATGAGAGTAAGCATGATTCGAAAGCTCATGCCCTCTTTTTTGGATCTCCTTCGCGAGATCAGGATTTTTTTTCAACCAACTTCCATCGAGAAAAAATGTAGCCTTGACCTTTTCCTGATCCAGCGTGTTCAGTATCGGCAGGATAAATTCATTCCCCCATGCTACATTGATCATGAAGGATACCATCGGCTTTTCGGGATTCCCCCTGTAAATTGGAACATTACCAAGTTGATTTAAATGTATTTTAGGTGCCAATTGCCGATATACATATTGAATGGGTCGATCTGGAGATGCAATCGCTTTGCGATAGGTAGCATCCAAATCCACCTCCAGTCCGTTATAGCCTGGAATAGCCTTCCATACCCTGTCGATCTTGGCATCAACTGGTTCCCGCCGCTGACGTGCTGCTTCTGTTCTTAGTCGCTGCATAAGCGCATTGTCGGGCAAAGCTGCTACCGCCATCGTGGTTACAGCCTCTGGCTCTTTAACCCCTGTAACGTCTCCATTGCGTAATTGACTAGCGTAGTCACGAACCCCACTAAACTGCCCGATTACGAGTGTGATGGCTAAACTAGCTACCACCCACACTGCTCTTTTTGCCCTACTCATGATTCCTTCATCCTCCCGCCCGTTTGTCCACATTGTATGCGGAGAGGACAAGAACTATGACGCAGTAGCCTCTAGAAGCCCACTTTGGCGCAGCTTGTGCATATGTATGAAAAAAGAGCCAGAAACGTAGCTCTGCCTCTTTCCAAAAGCTTAAACAATGCTATTCAAATCCCTTGTACTGTTAATACGAAAAGCTACTCCTGGCCTTTCTAGTCTGCAACATGCAGGTACCTAGGATTTTGCAGGTGCTTCTGCTGTCAGAACAGCCTTACGGGACAGATTGACACGACCTTGTTGATCAATTTCGGTTACTTTTACCGTAATTATATCCCCAATAGCAATTACATCTTCAACTTTGGCTACACGCTCAGTAGACAGTTGAGAAATATGAACCAGACCATCTTTACCTGGTAAAATTTCAACAAATGCACCGAATTTCTCAATCCGTTTTACTGTACCGATGTAAATCTCACCGACCACGACTTCCTTTACGATACCCTCAATAATGGAACGTGCTTTTTCATTCATCTCTTGATTTGTGGAAGCGATGAACACACGACCATCTTGTTCAATATCGATTTTCACGCCGGTTTCTTCGATGATTTTGTTGATGATTTTACCACCAGCTCCAATAACATCACGGATTTTGTCCGGGTTAATGTGCATCGTCATAATTTTTGGAGCATGCGGAGACAACTGCTCACGTGGCTTCTGGATCGCTTCCATCATTTTGCTAAGAATGAACAAGCGTCCTTCTTTAGCTTGCTTGAGCGCATCCTGTAAAATCTGGCGGTCAATACCGTTAATTTTAATATCCATTTGAATGGCAGTTACGCCTTCCGCGGTACCAGCAACTTTAAAGTCCATATCGCCCAGGTGATCTTCCATACCTTGGATATCAGTCAATACGGAGACATGATCTCCATCCTTAATCAATCCCATCGCTACACCTGCAACCGGAGCTTTAATTGGTACACCTGCATCCATCATAGCCAGTGTACTTGCACAAATACTAGCTTGTGAAGTCGAACCATTCGATTCCAGTACCTCGGAAACCAGACGGATGGTGTATGGAAATTCAGTTTCGGAAGGAATTACTTTGGAAAGCGCACGTTCACCAAGAGCACCATGTCCGATTTCACGACGACCTGGCGCACGCAAAGGACGAGCCTCACCTACGCTGAATGGCGGGAAATTGTAATGATGCATGAAGCGTTTTGTTTCTTCCAAATCAATACCGTCCAAAATTTGTACATCACCCAATGCACCAAGTGTACATATGCTGAGTGCTTGCGTTTGACCGCGTGTAAATAAGCCTGAACCATGAGTGCGCGGCAAAATATTAGTGTCACTTTCAATCGGACGAATTTCGTCAAGCTTACGACCATCAGGACGCACTTTATCATGCGTGATCAGACGACGTACTTCTTCCTTAACGATATCATAGAGAACTTCGCTCACGTCGCTCAAAAGCTCAGGTGTCTCTATGTATTGTGCTTCAAAATGGGCAACTGTCTCTTCGTTGACTGCATCAATCGCCTCTTGACGGGCATGTTTTTCTGCAATTTTAACAGCTTCCATTAAACGTTCAGCTGCATAAGCACGTACTTCACTGTTCACTTTTTCATCAACAGCATGCAGTTTAACCTGCATTTTCTCTTTACCTGCTACTTGCACCAATTGTTCAATGACTGCCACAATGTTCTTAATCTCATCATGACCGAACATAATGGCTTCCAGCATAACTTCCTCTGGAATCTCATTGCCTTCGGCTTCTACCATCATGATGGCATCTTTCGTTCCGGCTACAACCAGGTACATGTCGCTTGCATTCTGCTGTGCAATATCCGGGTTAATCACAAATTGTCCGTCTACACGTCCTACAGCGACTCCACCGATTGGCCCATTAAAAGGTACATCCGAAATGCTAAGTGCTGCCGAGGTTCCGATCATTGCTGCAATTTCAGGTTCGCAATCCTGATCGACACTCATAACCAGGTTCAACACCTGTACATCATTCCGGAAACCTTCCGGGAACAATGGGCGAATTGGACGGTCTGTCAAACGGCTGGACAAAATCGCTTTTTGACTCGGACGTCCTTCACGTTTAATAAATCCGCCAGGAATTTTCCCCACAGCATACAATCTTTCCTCATAGTTTACGGTCAGTGGAAAAAAGTCCAAATCTTTCGGTTCACGAGAAGCGGTCACGGTACAAAGCACAACTGTTTCTCCGTAGCTCACTTTAACTGCCGCATTGGCTTGTTTCGCAAGACGTCCTGTTTCCAGCACCAGCTTTCTTCCGCCGAGCTGCATTTCTACGCGTTGCTCCATGGTATCCCTCCATTTCATTTCATTGTAAAAGTTCTATACATATTCAGTATTTCCTGCGCAGGTCTTATTCATAAGAAGCTCGCAGGCAAATCAGGATATGTAATTCAAAAAAAGATTCCTCATTTCAAAAAAGAACCCGGCTGCTGTCCGCCGTCGCCTTAGCAGGGACAAGCGGTGAACAACCAGGCTTCTTTTCTCATTACATGTCTGAAAATTAACGACGCAGTCCGAGACGCTCGATCAACGCACTGTAACGTTTAACATCAGTCTTCTTCAGGTAAGCCAAAAGTTTACGACGCTGACCGACCATTTTCAACAACCCGCGGCGGGAGTGATGGTCTTTCTTGTGCGAACGAAAGTGACTTTGCAAGTTGACGATGTTTTCAGTAAGGATAGCGATTTGTACCTCTGGTGATCCTGTATCGGATTCATGAGTTTTGTACTCCTCGATCAATTGCTGTTTACGCTCTTGAGTCAATGCCATCCTGTTCACCTCCTTCATTATAATCGCCATTAGCCTCGTAGCCGCCGGTGAAAGCGGACAACCAAGCTAAGGTTCATCGTTGTTTACACAACATAAGTCAGTATAACACAGCGCCTGTCTTATGTAAATAAATTAGCCTAACAGCTTTTTAGCCGTTTGTGCGTCATTGCCAATTTGGCTGATCAGCTCATCCACCGAAGAGAATTTGCGTTCAGGGCGGATGTAGTGGTGAAGCTCCACAAGCACAGACTCTCCATAAATTTGCTGATTAAAATCAAATAAATGTACCTCAAACGACGGATTCAGCACACCTTCATGAAAAGTAGGCTTAACCCCTACATTCATTACACCATTTATCCAACGGTCGCCTACAAGCGCCCGTACAGCGTATACACCCTTGATCGGAATCACGTAGGTATCATCCAGTTTGAGATTAGCAGTCGGAAAACCGATCGTACGTCCGCGCTTCTCTCCATCCATTACAGTACCTTGGATACGATAAGGACGTCCCAACCAGCGAGAGGCATGCGCTAGATCCCCGTTCTGTAAAGCACGGCGAATGCCAGAACTGCTCACTTTGTACCCATCCAGTTCGAACGGTGATACGGTGTGTACAGACATCAGCTCTCCTCCCAGCTTCCGAAGGGTATCCTCATGCCCGGCTCCCCGGTGGCCAAACCGAAAATCAAAGCCTACTACCGCTGTTCGAATTTGCAATGGAAGCAGCACGTCGCTCATAAACGCCTCAGGGCTGACCTTGGAAAATTCTTCGTTGAAACTCAAAATATAAAGTACGTCCACACCCATATCAGCCAGAATAGTCTGCTTGTCCGCAAGCGGTGTTAAATAACCTTCATAATCACCTTTTTTCATGACTTCCTTCGGGTGAGGATGAAATGTCATGACAGATACCGGCACTTGCTGTTCACGAGCCAACGCAACGGCCTTGCGTATCACGCTTGCGTGTCCCAGATGAAGACCATCAAACTGACCGATCGCCGTGACCTGTGGACGTCCCCATCGCTGCAAAAGCTCATCACTCAATGGATAAGATAACGATACGGTAATCATTATTAATTCACCTGCATTTCACATCATTTGACTAACTTCGTCAAAATTATAGCACAATTCAAGGTAAGAAAAACGTCTATCGACGTAATTTCACGGAAGCCAGACCACGCCTAGCGGAAGTTTTTCTTGCGATTATAGAATTGTTCAGCTCCGCTGAAAATTTATAAATTCTATTATCTTAAAAAAACTTTAATGGGAGCGATCGCGTCTGATTCATCCCGGCCATATATGCCTAAAAACGTCTTATCCTCTTTATACAAACGGAAGGGCTGGTTGTCCGTCACAGGTGGTGAAATCATATTCAGCGACAGGCGTTGGCCTTGCAAAGCCGCAGTTACCTTGGCTTCAGCCACTATATGCTCAGGCATATAGTCAATCGCCTGATCCGTTGTAATAAGTCGCTCTCCAAGACTGCCATCCGCAACGAAACGCTCTATCTCTTCGAAAGTCAGACAACGTTCCGCAGGAATTCCCGCAGACATGGTTCGCTCCAGCTTAACCATCGTTGAAGGATATCCTAATTCACGGCCAATATCAACACATAGTGTACGGATATAAGTACCTTTGGAGCATAAGGCACGAAAAGAAATATCCACATACGCCCCCGTCTCCGCGAATCCCGTCATTTCCAACTCGTAAATGCTCACTTCACGACTTTTGCGCTCCACGGTTTTGCCTTCTCGAGCCAGTTCATATAGACGTTTGCCGTCCACTTTTAGCGCGGAGTACATTGGAGGTACTTGGGAAATCGTACCAACAAAACGCTTCAGAACCGCTTGGACTTCCACTTCCGTCACCTCTACTGGACGTTCACTCTCTTCCGTGATTTTCCCAGTCAGGTCTTCGGTATCCGTGGCAATTCCTAATCGCAGTGTAGCCCGATATTCCTTGGGCCGCTCCTGCATGTATTCCACCACACGGGTAGCACGTCCCAGACACAAGGGCAAAACACCAGTTACCTGCGGATCAAGCGTTCCAGTGTGTCCGATTCTCTTCATACCTAATAAACGGCGAGCCTTGGCTACCACATCATGAGAGGTAAATCCAGCAGGTTTATAGACAGGTAGAATACCTTCCCAAGTTGCCTGTTCCTTCTTTATCGGGTTCATAGCTCAGATTTCACCCGCCCTACAACTGTTTCAATGATATCTCCCAGCTTACCCTCTAGCCGACAGCCAGCTGCACGTACATGTCCACCGCCCCCAAATGATTGAGCCAGCGCAGCTACATCAACATTCCCTGCCGATCTCAAGCTGGCCTTGACCGCTTGATCATTAATAACCTTAAAGAAAATACCTACTTCAACTCCACGAATATTTCTTGGATAATTCACAATGCCTTCCAAGTCCTCATTTACAGCGCCACACTCTGTCATGTCGTCAGGTGATACTACGACCCAAGCAACTTTTCCATCCTCCGACATCGTGAGCGTTTGCAATGCTTTTGTCAGCACCTTCATTTGTGGAAAGGTCATTTCCTCGAGCAATTTCTCAGATAAAGATGGACCATCTACACCGTAAGCAAGTAGCTGTGACACCGTAGACATCACTTTTGGTGAAGTGTTCGAGTAACGGAAACCTCCTGTATCCGTTAGCAATCCTGTATATAAAGCCGTAGCTATTTCGACATCCCAGGTTACTGCAAACTCTTTCAGTAGGTCAAAAAGAATTTCGGCTGTTGCCGCAGCATCCGGCTTAATCACATTAACTGTACCATAAGCATCATTCGTTGGATGATGATCAATATTCAGGATAATGGCATCTTCCGTAAAAAACTGCTCTGTCAAACCAACACGACGGTAATCCGCACAATCTACACAAATGATCCGGTTGTATTTCCGTTCTGGCGGTTGCTGGCTCATATCCATAATCTCATCGGCATGCCATAAAAAATCCATACGCTTGGGAATAGGCCCCTCATTCAGCATGGTAAATTTCTTCCCCAGACATGAGAGAAGCCAGCCCACCGTTACGGTGGAGCTGACTGCGTCTCCGTCCGGCTGTACATGCGATACGATCAGGTAATCATCATGCTCCAGAATAAATTCCTTCGCTTGTTGAAGCGCCTGTTCATAGGTATGCATTGCCTTCTCCTTTACATTCAGTTCATGGTTCTTTCAGACAAACTAAGTTTTATTTCTCATCCTTGTCGATATCACTCAGCAGTTTTTCAATTCGACTGCCGTAAGCAATAGATTCGTCAATTTTGAAAATCAACTCAGGAATATGGCGCAGCCGTATCCGTTTGCCGAGTTCAGAACGAAGATAACCGTTCGCTTTGTCCAATGCCTTCAGGGAAGAATTTTTCTGTTCTTCATCCCCGAGCACGCTCAAGTATATTTTCGCTTGGGACAAATCATTTGTAAGATCGACACCCGTTACGGTGATAAAACCGATGCGGGGGTCTTTTAATTCAGTTTGTATGAGTTGGCTTAGCTCCTTCTTGATCTGCTCGCCAACCCGACCTGTACGTATTTTAGCCATGGATGCTCACCTCTCTGCCGTTAGCGCTCCACTGTTTCCATGACGAACGCTTCAATAATGTCGAGTTCCTTAACATCATTATAGCCATCAAGGGTAATACCACATTCGTAACCTTGGGCAACTTCTTTTGCGTCGTCCTTAAAGCGTTTCAGTGAGTCGATTTTACCTTCAAAAATGACGATGCCATCACGAATCAGGCGTGCTTCTGCTGAACGGGTAATTTTACCGGATGTCACCATACAACCAGCGATCGTACCGACTTTAGTAACTTTGAATACGTTACGTACTTCAGCATGCCCAATCACATTTTCTTTATATTCAGGATCCAGCATGCCCTTCATAGCTTGCTCTATTTCTTCAATGACATTGTAAATGACACGGTGTAGACGAATGTCCACTTTTTCAGCTTCCGCTGTAGATTTCGCCTGGTTATCCGGACGAACATTAAAACCAATGACAATAGCATTGGAAGCTGCGGCCAAAATAATATCGGATTCGGTGATTGCTCCTGCACCACTGTGAAGAATTTTAACGCGCACACCTTCGACTTCAATCTTGTTCAAGGAACCCTTCAACGCTTCGACAGAACCTTGTACGTCACCTTTAATAATGACGTTCAGATCCTTCATTTCGCCATCCTTGATGTGTTGGAACAGGTCATCCAGTGTTACGCGGGTATTACTGCCCAGATCAGATTGGCGTTGTGTGATCGCACGTCTGTCAGCAATAGCACGAGCTTTGCGCTCATCCTCAAACACCATGAATGGATCGCCAGCAAGTGGAACTTCTGTCAAACCAGTAATTTCAACTGGAGTGGAAGGACCTGCTTCCTTAAGACGACGACCTTTATCGTTGACCATGGCACGCACACGTCCGAAGCAGTTACCCGCCACGAAAGCATCGCCGACTTTCAGTGTACCGTTCTGAACGAGGATACGGGCTACAGAACCGCGGCCTTTATCCAGTTCTGCCTCGATGATGGTACCACGTGCCCGTTTGTTCGGGTTCGCTTTGTACTCATTCACTTCAGCTACGAGCAGAATCATTTCGAGCAGGTCTTCCAGACCCATTCTTTGTTTCGCGGAAACGTTGACGAAAATCGTATCGCCGCCCCACTCTTCAGGTACCAATTCATATTCAGTGAGTTCTTGCTTCACTTTATCCGGGTTAGCATCCGGTTTGTCGATCTTGTTCACAGCTACGATAATTGGCAGACCTGCTGCCTTCGCATGGTTAATAGCTTCGACCGTCTGTGGCATAACACCGTCGTCAGCTGCAACCACGATAATCGTCATATCTGTCACTTGAGCACCACGTGCACGCATAGCGGTAAAGGCTTCGTGACCCGGTGTATCCAGGAAAGTGATTTTTTTGCTATTAATTTCAACTTGGTATGCACCAATATGCTGTGTAATACCGCCAGCTTCGCCACCGGTTACATTAGTCGAGCGAATGGCATCCAGCAAAGTTGTTTTACCATGATCGACGTGACCCATAATCGTTACAACTGGTGGACGTGTTTTCAGATCCGCAGGATCATCATTTTCTTCCACGGTTTCAAAACGATCTTCTTCGACCGGAATTTTCACTTCTACCTCGACACCAAAGTCTCCGGCAAGCAAGAGGATGGTATCCATATCCAGTTCCTGGTTAATGGTCGCCATCGTTCCGAGCATAATCAGCTTTTTGATGACTTCTGACGCATCCTTATGAAGAAGCTTGGCTGTTTCGCCTACGGTCATCTCACCACGCACAATAATTTTCTTAGGCGTGTTGTCAATTTTCTCGCGACGTTCCTGTTGTTGACCTTTACCACGATTGTTAAATTTCCCGCCACGATTACTGCCACCGCGATTATTGCCTCCACGACCACCGTTACCACCGCGTCCACCGCCTTGACGGTTATCGTCAAAACGTCCTTGACCTGAACGGTTACCACCGTTGTTGGAGTTACTGCCTGTACGGTTGCCACCACTACGGTTCGCATTGTTGCTACCTGTGGAGGATGATGTTCTTACAGCCGTACCACCCTGACTACTTCCCTGAGGGCGTGAGTTAGTGCTTTGGTTACCTTGAGGACGCGAACCTGTGTTGCCACTAGGACGCTGTTGTCCTCCCTGTTGTTGACCATTACTGCGGTTTTGTGTACTTTGCTGACCAGTGGGTCTGCTAGTACTTTGTTGACTGCGGTTTTGACCGCCCTGCTGACTGCTTTGCGCTTTAGGAGCGCTGCTTCGGTTACTGTTTTGGTTGTTGTTTGTCCTATTCATACTTACCTGCTTTTCCTGTTGATTTTTGGTTTGCTCAGTTGAATGATTACTATTCTGGCTTGAACCGGCCTGATTCGAGCTTACTTGCGCCGTACCTGCTCCGCCTTGCTTGGCCGCAGCATTGGATTTAATATTCTTAAAAAAACTTTCCACTTTACCTACGGCATCATGTTCCATGACGCTCATATGGTTGTTCACGGGAATATCCAGCCGTTTAAGAATGGTGATAATTTCTTTGCTGCTCATGTTCAACGATTTGGCGTATTCGTATACCCGCACTTTGTCTTTGCTTTCTTGTTTACTCAATATACTCCACCTCCGACATTATCCCCGCATGTTTCTTGATCAATTTCGCGAATCCTTGATCCGTCACAGCCAGCACAACCCGTTCAGGTTTGCCGATACTGCTTCCCAAGCTTTCCCGGTCAAATCCTATCAATAAGGGGATTTTGTACGTCCCGCATTTGTCGCGGAATTTCTTTTGAGTATTCATTGAAGCATCTTTCGCAAGAATGACCAGCTTGGCTTCTGAAGACCTGATCGCTTTATAAACGATCTCATCACCTGTTAGCAGCTTGCCAGCTCTCATGGCAAGACCCAATCCAGACAGCGCCTTATTCATCCTGCACGCTGCCTTGTGCCGCCAGGAATTCTTCCTCGACGGCAGCAAAATCACGACTTAGCTGCTCATAAATTTCAGGATGAACCGAGTGCTTCAATGCTCGATCCAGTGCCTTGCTCTTTTGAGCCAACTTGAAGCAGGCGGCTTTGCCGCACAAGTAAGCGCCGCGTCCCGACTTTTTGCCAGTCAAGTCAATCAACACTTCGTCTTCAGGGGTTTTGACGACACGGATCAACTGCTTCTTTGGCATCATTTCATGACAGGCCACACATTTGCGCAAAGGTATCTTTCTCTGTTTCATGCATTAACCCCCCTACACTCCGCTTAATCTACAGAAACGGAATCCTGATGCATTTCATCGGTGGATGTTCTCGGTCTGCCGAGTTCTTCCTCCGCCTGTGTTTCACTCTTAATATCAATTTTCCAGCCCGTAAGCTTAGCAGCAAGGCGAGCATTTTGCCCTTTGATACCAATAGCAAGAGAAAGCTGATAATCAGGCACAATAACACGCGCCATTTTCTCTTCTTCAAACACCTGCACTTCGAGCACCTTGGATGGACTCAGCGCATTAGCTACGTATTCATCAACATTATCGGAATAACGTACAATGTCGATTTTTTCGCCACGCAGCTCATTTACAATGGTCTGTACACGTGTTCCTCTAGGACCCACACAAGAGCCGACCGGATCCACCTCGGCGTTACGGGAATGAACCGCGATTTTAGAACGGAAGCCTGCTTCACGCGCTACGGAACGAATCTCTACAACACCATCAAAAATTTCAGGCACTTCGAGTTCGAACAAACGCTTAAGCAGACCCGGATGTGATCGGGACAGCATAATTTGCGGTCCTTTGGTTGTGTTTTCTACTTTGGTAATATAAGCCTTAATTCGATCCAGATGGCTAAATTTCTCATTAGGCATCAATTCACCTAACGGGAGAACCGCTTCCACCTTACCAAGATCAATATAAATGTTACGTGGGTCTTGGCGCTGTACAGTTCCTGTTACAATATCTTCTTCCTTGTCCACAAACTTGTTGTAGATCAGTCCCCGTTCCGCTTCGCGAATACGCTGGGTCACGACCTGCTTCGCAGTTTGTGCAGCAATCCGTCCAAAATCACGTGGTGTGACTTCAATTTCAGCGATATCTTCCAACTGAAAATGCGGGTTAATCTCACGGGCCGCAGGCAACGAAATCTCGGTGCGAGGATCCAATACCTCCTCAACGATCAGCTTGCGGGCATATACCTTAATGACTCCCGAGTTGCGGTTCATATCAACACGCACGTTTTGTGCGGTATTGAAATTCCGTTTGTAACTGGAAATCAAGGCTGCTTCAATGGCCTCAAACAGCACATCCTTGCTGATCCCCTTTTCTCTTTCCAACTCGTTCATTGCTTCAATAAAATCCATACTCATGGATTACTGCTCCCCCTTTCAAATGATGCACCTGCGTACTGGTCGGCACACGAGGCAAAAAACATGTAGTACATGTCAAACAGCAACAGTCAAATCTGAATTAAAATATGATCGCGAGCCTTGCACCAGCTACCTTGTCATAAGGTATAGCATGCTTCTTTTGTCCGCTTTGAACGGTGAGTTCCCCATCTTCAAAAGAAAGCAAACGACCTTCGAATTCCTTCAGGCCGTTGATCGGCTCGTATGTAGTAACGAATACGTTTTTGCCTACCGCTTTAGTAACGTCCTCCGCTTTTTTGAGCGGTCTTTCGGCGCCTGGTGAAGACACTTCCAAAAAATATGCTGTAGAAACAGGGTCATTTTCATCCAACTTTTGACCCAGATATTCACTGATCATACTGCAGTCGTCCAGATCAATTCCTCCGTCTTTGTCTACAAAAACGCGAAGAAACCAATTGCTGCCCTCTTTGACATACTCGACATCGACCAGTTCAAAACCATGCTCATCGAGGTAAGGTTGGGCCATTTCTTCTACTACTGATTTGATCTTTGGTGTGCTCAAAGATTATAACCTCCAAAAGTGAACTTTCCTGTGGTGAAAAAAAGACGCCCTATTGCATGGACAATGCTTCTCCATCACCGGCATTTTCATTTTCATTTGATGTAATGTTCATTTCGGGCTCACTGCAAATAAACCGGCGTACCGGTTTCATGCCCAAAAACAACCTTTTCACGTTGTAACTGTATATCAAACAGTAAAGAGTGGGTTTCCCCACTCTTTTAGCAACGGTTTTATCTCCATGATTACCAAAAAAATTATAACATAACCGTAGTTATGTGACAAGTGCCAGAGCTTGACTACTGTGGTTCGGATTAAAACAGAGACAACTGATTACTCTCTGGCAAACCTCGAAAGCAACCCATCTGGGATAGCATTTCGACAATGGTTTTACTAGCCTTCGATTTTTGTTGAAAATCCTCGACAGACAAAAATTCACCATGTTCACGGGAGGCTGCAATGTTACGTGCCGCGTTGTCTCCTATTCCCTGAAGAGCTCCGAATGGCGGAATGAGTGAATCTCCATCCACCTTGAAGCGTGTAGCTTCGGAACGGTACAAATCAATGGATTTAAAACTAAACCCACGAGCCGTCATTTCCAGAGCCATTTCCAGGATCGGAAGCATCCCTTTTTCTTTGGGAGGTGCCTGAAAGCCGAGTTGCTCGATTTCGACAATTTTCCGTGCGATTGCATCATACCCCTGACAGCACAGCTCAATATCAAAATCGGCTGCACGTACTGAAAAGTAAGTCGCATAATATTCAATCGGATGATACAGCTTAAAGTACGCTGTGCGCACTGCTGAAATAACATAGGCTGCAGCATGCGCCTTCGGAAACATGTACTGGATTTTTAGACAAGAATCAATGTACCACTGTGGCACCTTGCATTTTTTCATTTCCTCAATCCATTCAGCACTAAGCCCCTTACCTTTACGTACGCTCTCCGTAATTTTAAAAGCCAGACCTGCGTCCATTCCTGCCTTGTAAATCAAAAACAGCATGATGTCATCACGGCAACCAATTACAGTCTTGATGTTGCAGGTATTATTCTTAATCAGTTCCTGTGCGTTCCCCAGCCATACGCCCGTGCCGTGAGACAGTCCGGATATTTGCAGTAAATCGGCAAAAGAACTTGGCTGCGACTCTACTAGCATTTGGCGTACAAACTTCGTCCCCATCTCTGGTACACCATAGGTTGCAACAGGCGTGCGGATTTGCTGGGGTGTTACACCGAGCGCCTCCGTGGAGTTGAACATGCTCATCACCTTAGGATCATTCATTGGAATGGTCGTAGGATCGACACCAGTCAAATCCTGAAGCATCCTCATCATGGTCGGATCATCATGACCCAGAATATCGAGTTTGAGTAGATTCGCATCAAAAGCGTGATAATCAAAATGCGTTGTTTTCCATTCCGAGCTTGTATCATCGGCGGGGTACTGAACTGGTGTAATATCCTCGACCTCAATATAATCGGGAACAACGACAATTCCGCCTGGATGTTGCCCGGTACTGCGTTTGACCCCTGTACAGCCCGAAGCCAGCCTGTTCAACTCAGCCCCACGCCATTTTTTATGATGCGCCTCTTCATATTTCTTTGCAAAGCCAAAGGCTGTTTTCTCGGCAACTGTACCGATGGTTCCAGCACGGAATACACTTTTCTCACCAAACAGTACTTTCGTATAGTTATGTGCGACAGGCTGATATTCGCCAGAGAAGTTCAAGTCAATATCGGGAACTTTATCTCCCTTAAACCCAAGAAACGTTTCAAACGGAATATCCTGTCCCTCACCCTTCAGTTTGCCACCGCAGTTCGGACAGTTTTTGTCCGGCAAGTCAAATCCGCTCGGCACACTACCGTCCAAAATCCATTCGCTATGTTTGCATTCAGGATTACCACAAATATAGTGTGCAGGCAGTGGATTAACCTCAGAAATACCGAGGAAGGTAGCGACCACAGAAGATCCAACAGAACCCCGTGAACCTACCAGATATCCATCCTTATTAGACTTTTTAACCAAACGCTCGGAAATGAGATAGTTGGCAGAGAAACCGTATTTAATAATCGGCTCCAGTTCTTTTTCAAGGCGGGCTACGACCACTTCGGGCAATTCCTCACCATAAATGGATTTAGCCGTCTCGTAGCAAGTGTTGCGGATTTCCTCGTCCGCCCCATCCAGCAAAGGTGTAAACAGCTTGTCAGGGAACAGCTCCAGCTCCTCAAATCGATCCGCCAGCTCACTGGTATTCTTCACAACGACTTCATAGGCTTTCTCTTCGCCCAAAAACTCGAATTCTGCCAGCATTTCATCTGTGGTGCGCAAATGCGCATCTGGTTTACGAATATCTTTTAGCGGGCTAAATCCCGTAATGCCGTGTATCGTAATATCACGGTACAGCTTGTCTCGAGTTTCCAAATAGTGAACATTGCCTGTGGCAATTACAGGCTTATCAAGTCGCCGTCCAATTTCGCATACTTTGCGTATTGCCGTTTTCAGAGCATCAGGCCCGCTTACCAATTGTTTTTCTACTAAATGCATATACATCGTCAAAGGTTGAATCTCCAACACATCATAAAACTGTGCTATTTCCTCGGCTTCTTCCTCGGACTTGTTTAATACAGCCTCGAAGAACTCTCCTTTTTCACAGCCAGAAATAATAAGCAGTCCGTCTCTCATTTCTGACAATTTGGATTTAGGAATACAAGGCACCCGCTTGAAATATTCGGTATGAGACATCGAAACCAATTTGTACAGATTTTTTTTACCAATCGGATTGAGGGCATAAATGCAGCAGTGAAAAGGACGGACGGTCGATAAATCCTTACCCACATAATCATTCAGACGATCAAGCATTTTTAAACCCTTAATTTGTTCAGCATCATTCAGCAAGCCATTCAGCACTTCAGTCAGTGCGACTGTATCGTCAATGGCCCGGTGATGGCTTTCGAGCGCCACTTTATATTTGGTCGTCAGCGTATTCAGACGATGGTTTTTCATTGTTGGGAACAGTAAACGAGCCAATTCTAGCGTATCCAGTACCGGATTGGTCATTTCAGGCAACCCCATATTTCGGAGGGTAGCCTGGATAAAGCCGACATCAAATCGCGCATTATGGGCAACCAATACAGCATCACCAGCAAAAGCTACAAACTCCTTCATAACAGGTTCTACATCCGGCGCATCTTTGACCATCTCATCGTTAATGTTGGTCAGTTGCTGGATATTGTATGGTATACGCTCATGCGGATTGACAAAGGTAGCATAACGATCAACTTCTTTGCCATCATGCATTTTAACAGCCGCAATCTCAATGATTTTATTCTGTGTAACCGATAAACCGGTGGTTTCAATATCAAAAACGACATAAGTCGCTGTTTTCAAATTTAATGGCTGTGCCTGCATTACAACCTCAACGGCATCATTAACCACGTTAGCCTCAATACCGTAGATCATTTTAATTCCGTTTTTCTTTGCTGCTTTTGCTGCATCGGGATAGCACTGCACACCACCATGATCGGTGACCGCAATCGCTTTGTGCCCCCATTTGGCAGCTGTTTTAACATATTGATCAATCGAGGCGACAGCATCCATTGCGCTCATCTTTGTGTGTAGATGAAACTCAACCCGCTTTTCCTCTGCATTATCCTTACGTGTGGGTGGAGCCTGTACTTCAACTAGATCAGAAGGAATCATAACAAGCTCTGGAATTTGCATAAAACGATCATATTCAACTCGACCCCGCACTTTAACCCATTTCCCGTTAGCCAACAAACTAAGGATCTTCAGATCTTCTTTGGTTTTAGCAAACATTTTCATTTGCAGCGAATCACTAAAGTCGGTCAAATAATACGTAAATAACGTACTGCCATTGCGCAATTCTTTACTATCCAAACCGAAGATTGTTCCTTGTAAGGTGACTTTCTTCTCTTCATCCTGAATATCTTGCATGGGAACAGCCGGTTCTTTGATGTCATAACCGAATTGAAGCCGTACGTCTCCTTCTTCTTCATCCAAAGGCGGCATTTCAGATTCCATACTTTCCATCATCTGCTGAATAACTTCGCGTTCTTCCTGCATCTTCTTTTCTTGGAATTGCTGTAATGCCTCTTGGTTACTTTCACCCACCTGGACTTTAATACGCATAGAAAGCCCGAAATATTTATCGTAAAATTTGATGATAGCTTGATCTATCTGTTTTTTACGCGCCAGTTCCAATGACATACTGTCGCTCATCGTCAGCAATAATAGACCGTCTTCCCACTCATGCACAGCCCGATTCATCCAACCGTTAACAGATGGGATCTCACGATGTACCCACTCTAGAAAAAATTTCCAGTATTCGCTGATGATATCACCAGGCTGAATCTGCTCACTATACTGAAAACGGAACGTAATTTTTGCGATGTGACTCATTTTTTCCTGTACTTGAATACAGAACGTACGATACACCTGAGCGGGGACCAGTGTCTCCTTGGCAATGGTGATATTCCAATCCTTATTGGTACGGCTAATCTCCACTTGATCAATCCAACCGTCCAAAAAATAAGGTTCAACCACTCCTGCCGGCATCCCAACTTGCTTCATCAGCAGTTCCAGCCGCTTTCTCTTTTCTTCAGCTCCGCCCATGGCTCTCCCCCCAATTCAAATCTACCATTCTGAAAACATGAAAAGCTTCTGCGTCAAAAACATCTCCGACCGCAAAAGCTTTTCGTAGCCCTCTTCAACCTTCTCACAACGACTTAGATCCTTCGGAACATTGTCCCGTAACAGCTACCCTGTCAGCGAAGAGAATGAAGTGAGTATAGTGGTATTGCCCTACTTCTATATTAGTACGCCCGTGCGAACACTACTGTATGCTTGGCAGGTTTGCCACAGCACAAACATGTGGACTTTTGCTCGGTTGTTTTAAAAGGTATGTTACGGCTTGTAGCACCTGTCACTTCTTTAACTTTGTCTTCGCATTCTTCAGATCCGCACCAGCCTGCCAAAGTAAAGCCGCGTTTTTCTTCCATGAGAGTCTTCATTTCGTCCAGCGTATCTACGGAATAGAAGTTTTCTTCCATGAAATTTTTCGCACGGTCATACATTTCCTGTTGTACCTGTGCGAGCATCGCGTGTACTTCTTCAACCAGATTATCCTGCTGCACGATTTTTTTCTCACCACTGATACGGGATACGAGCACACAGACACCGTTTTCCATATCACGTGGCCCGATTTCCAGACGAACCGGCACACCGCGCATTTCATATTCATTAAACTTCCAGCCTGGGCTTACATCACTACGGTCGTCCATTTTCACACGCACTCCCGCTTGTTTCAACTCAGCAAATAGTTCATCTGCACGAGCGATAACAGCATCACGCTTCTTAGGAGGTCCAATTGGAACCATAATAACCTGCGTAGGCGCAACTTTAGGAGGCAACGCCAGACCACGGTCATCACCATGGACCATAATCAGCGCACCGATCAAACGGGTACTTGTTCCCCATGAAGTCGTATGAGCGAATTCCAGGTTGTTTTCGCGGCTCAAATACTTAATGTCAAATGCGACAGCAAAATTAGTTCCCATATAGTGTGAAGTTCCGGCTTGTACAGCCCGTCCATCCTTCATCATCGCTTCCAGTGAAAATGTATCCTTTGCACCTGCAAACTTTTCAGAAGGTGTTTTCTGTCCAGTAATGACCGGAATAGCTAGAACTTCCTCAATAACCTCACGGTATACTTCCAGCATTTTCATCGTTTCTTCACGTGCTTCTTCTTCTGTTTCATGGGCGGTGTGGCCTTCTTGCCATAAAAATTCACTTGTACGCAAGAAAGGCAGTGTGCGTTTTTCCCAACGCACTACGTTGGCCCATTGGTTAATAAGCACAGGCAGATCACGATAGGATTGAATCCATTTGGAGTACATATGACCAATCATGGTTTCCGAAGTCGGACGAATTGCAAGACGCTCTTCCAGCTTTTCACCGCCAGCCTCGGTTACCCAAGGCAGTTCAGGATTAAAACCTTCGACATGCTCTTTTTCCTTTTGAAAAAAGCTTTCGGGAATGAACATTGGAAAATAGGCATTACGGTGGCCTGTTTCTCTGAAACGCACGTCCATGGCTTCCTTGATATGCTCCCAAATTTCAAAACCATCAGGACGAAATACAATACATCCGCGAACAGGGGAATAATCCATCAGTTCTGCTTTTTTAATAACATCAATATACCATCGGGAAAAATCTTCGCTCTGCGGCGTAATTTCCTCGACAAATTGTTTATCGTTCGACATAGAAATGCATGTCCTCCCATACAGACCGTTTTTGGTATAAGCCCGTCTCTAATTAACCATTAATTAAGCGTAAAATATCGTTATACGTGACCGCAATCATAAGCAAGAATAGCATAGCAAAACCAACGAAATGGACCATTCCTTCCCTGCTCGGATCGACGGGACGTCCTCTTACCGCCTCTACACCGAGGAAAACAAGTCTGCTTCCATCCAGCGCCGGAATAGGCAATAAATTAAATATCCCCAGGTAAAGACTCATTATAGCAGTCCAATACGTCAACTGCTCAATCCCCTGCTTGGCAATTTGCCCCGTCACTTCAAAAGTACGTACCGGGCCTCCCAGGTCATTGATAGAAAAACGTTGAATAAGCTGGCTAAATCCTTGGAAAATAATATCGGTCGTTCTAACCATGGATTGCCCAGCAAATTTGAACGTTTCACCCACACCTGCTTGGCGTTTTGGAAGTTCAGGCACAATGCCCACCTTGCCACCCTTTTGTCCTTCCATTGCACGAGGTGTAATAGTAAGATCAAAGGTCTTATCATCACGGCGAACCGTCCACTTCATCGGCTTGTCTTGAGAATCCGCAATCAGTTTGATCATGTTTTCAACATTCGCACCAATGGCTATTCCATTCACCGATTCGATGATATCTCCCTTATGCAAATCAGCTTCAGCAGCAGGCATACCTGCTGTAATTTCACTAATTTGGACATAAGTCGGGTTGTCCACTTGTATGCCGACCATCTGAATATGCAGACCAAACAAAATAAAGGCAAGAATAAAATTCATCAGTGGTCCAGCAAAAATAGCCATCGCACGCTGTCCTACTGTTTTACTCCCGTACTGCCGATCCTTGGGTGCAATCTGAATGGATTGACCTTTGGTTACCATCATCGCTTGCGGGTGTACAGTGTATTGCTGGTCTTCGCCATCTACATCCAATTTTAAAGTTAACGACTGTTCCAGATCAATATCCAACACTTCGCCGCGCACCACATTCTTCCGATTATCCAGTTGATCCAGATAGATGGTTTTAACGACGTCATCCGTTACGCGTACAGCAATCGTTTGTCCGGTCTCAATTTCATTGACCTCCGGATCCTCTCCCGCCATGCGGGCAAAGCCACCGAATGGCAACAAACGCAGCGTAAATCGCGTCTCGTTTCTTTTATAAGAAAACAGTTTCGGACCGAAACCGATCGCAAACTCCCGTACCAGAATCCCGGCGCGTTTGGCAAAATAATAATGCCCCCATTCATGCACCGTCACTATGACGAAAAACATGAGCACCGTCATCAACACTATTTGAATCGTTTCCAATCGTTTCCGTTCCCCTTTCAATGAGATCGAGTTTGTCTTCCTAGATTATCATTATTCTCCGATCCCGCACAAGAGAATCACATTTCGTTTCTAACCCAACATTAGCCTACAACCCCGCAGCTATGCTACGAGTCTCTCCGTCACAGGCTTCAATCGCAGAAAGGTCAGGATTAGCCACATTGACATGCCGCTCCAGCACACGTTCAATAATAGCTTCAATATGCAGAAAAGAAATTTCTCCACGCAGGAAACGGGCAACAGCAATCTCATTAGCTGCATTAAATGCGGTCGGTGCTGTACCACCCATTTTACCACATTCGAAGGCAAGCCTTAAACAAGGAAAACGAATATAATCCATTTCCTTAAAATGGAGTCTGCCCACTTCAGCCAGTGACAACGGCTTCGCCGGGGACTTCATACGCTCAGGGTAAGTCAATGCATATTGAATGGGTACTCTCATGTCCGGATTCCCAAGTTGAGCAACAATGCTTGTATCCTGAAACTCAACATAGGAATGAATAATACTTTCCGGATGAAGCAACACATGAATCTGCTCATAATCAAGTCCGAATAGCCAATGCGCCTCAATGACTTCCAGCCCCTTGTTTACCATCGTTGCTGAATCAATCGTAATTTTGGCCCCCATTGACCAATTGGGATGCTTGAGTGCATCTTCCACTGTAACTTCAAGCAACTGTTCTCTTGTCAAATCGCGAAAAGAACCCCCTGATGCTGTGAGGGTAATATGTGCCACATCTTTCATACGCTCACCATTCAAGCATTGGAAAATAGCTGAATGCTCACTGTCAATCGGCAGCAACGGCACTCCTTTCGCCCGAGCCCGCGCTGTGACCAGATGACCAGCAGTAACCAGTGTTTCCTTATTGGCCAAACCGATCTGTTTTCCAGCCTCAATCGCGGCCAGCGTGGAGTGCAATCCGACACTGCCCATTACAGCCGTCACAACCATATCCGCCTCTGTGTTCGCAGCAAGCTCAACGAGTCCTTCATTTCCCCAATACAGTTCCATTCCAGAAGGCAGTAAAGGACGAATTTCATCCGCCAACTGCCGAGTACCCACAGACACTTTTTTGGGTTTATAGAGGTGCGCCTGCTCAGCAAGTAACTTTATATTAGAACCACCTGCTAAAGCCTCAACAGTAAACTGATCCGGGTGCATGGACACTACATCCAGCGTTTGAGTTCCAATAGATCCGGTTGAACCAAGTACCGTAATTCTTTTCATGATGCACCTTCCTATCCTGAAAATCACTTTTATCCAGGAGCTCATTGATTGTTATTCAGGCAGCTATGCTACTGGTTCCACCTTCTAGTAGCGCAGAGTGAGCAGTATAGAGATTAAGCCTGAGCATAAACTGTATCAACAGACTCATGGAAGCAGCATCAGCATATGTACAAATGGAAAAACGACAATCCAGCTGTCGCAGCGGTCTAGTATACCACCGTGCCCTGGCAGCAGATTACCGGAATCTTTAATGCCGTACACTCGTTTGTATGCAGATTGTACCAAATCGCCCAGTTGTCCCACAACTGCACATGACAAACCGATACCGATGGCTTTGCCCCATGACAGCAGTCCACCTGATAATCCAGCGAATACAAGAGCTATAACCAACGCTAAAACAATGCCACCAATGGATCCTTCGATCGTTTTGTTTGGGCTGATCGCGGGCCATAATTTCGTCTTTCCTGCCATTTTGCCTACAAAATATGCCCCTGCATCACTTGCCCAAATACAAGCCAACAATAAAAATGTCCATAACAGTCCATGTTCCATATGACGTGATTCCGCAATATACGAAAATCCAAACCCTATATAAACGGTACCAAGGAATAGTATAGCTACCGTTTGAATCGGAATTTTATTTTTCGTTCCTACCGTGATGATCATAAAAGCTATCATTACCAGCCAAAGCATACTGGCAAAGGGTAAGGGCGAGTGCAAACCAAAAGATTCATACGGGAATACAAAAGCTAATATACTTACGTATCCAAGTATTGCTGTACCTCCAAAAGGAGATACCTGCGTCATTCGTGCGAACTCATAAAATCCGATTAGGGCCATCGCCAATATAAGCAAATGGTAGGCCAAGCCGCCCCACAGGACCATCGCCAAAAAGAATATGCCTGCCAGAATACCGGTAATTAATCTCTGTCTCAACGGCTTTCATCCTCCATTTACTTCAGTCCGCCATACCGCCGTGTTCTTTGCTGATATTCGATCACTGCTTCGTATAAGTGCTCTTTCTTAAACTCAGGCCAATAAATATCAGTAAACCACAACTCACTGTAGGCAAGCTGCCAGAGCATAAAATTACTAAGTCTAAGCTCACCGCTTGTTCGAATCAGTAAATCAGGGTCTGGCATACCACTAGAAAGCAACGTATTACCGATCAGCTCAGATGTTATATCTTCCGTTTTAAGCTTCCCATCCGCAATTTGACGGCCCAATGTTTGCATGCATTCTGTGATTTCCAACCGACTTCCATAATTTAATGCAAAATTAAGAACAAGTCCGGTATTATTTTCAGTTCGTCGAGTCGCTTCAGTCAGCGCCTCAACGGTATGGGAAGGTAGATGTTCCTTATTTCCCATCATACGCACTTGCACATTTTTTTCAATCAGCTCATCTAGCTCAATAGCCAGAAATTCCTGCGGTAAGCGCATTAGAAAATCAACTTCGTCCTTTGGACGCGTCCAATTTTCAGTTGAAAATGCAAACAAAGTCAAATACTTAATACCCAGTTCATCCGCCGCAATTGCTGTGCGTTTCACTGCCTTCATTCCATTTTGGTGCCCTACAATCCGCGGCATTCCAATCCGTTTGGCCCATCTGCCGTTCCCATCCATGATGACAGCAACATGCTGCGGAATATTGTCTTTTGAAATGGCCGGTATTTGCTGTTTTTGTTCCCCGTTCCACCAAGACCGAACCCGTTTGATCATTCCAGTTCCTCCAGCATTCTCTGAAAATGTGCCTCAGGCTTGAAAAGAGACAAACCCCACCGTAAGGGAGGGGCTGCCAATCTTTTAAACTTCCATAATTTCTTTTTCTTTTGCAGCTAAAACTTTATCCACTTCAGCAATAAATTTATCAGTTGTTTTTTGGATATCTTCCTGATGTTTACGAGATTCGTCCTCGGAAATATCACTTTTCTCCATTTTTTTGATGTCATCATTTGCATCACGACGAATGTTACGAATAGCGATCTTCGCTTCTTCACCGTTCTTCTTCGTCAACTTCACCAAGTCAGTTCTGCGCTCCTCCGTCAAAGCAGGAATGCTCAGACGAATGGTGTTACCATCATTCGAAGGCGTCAAACCTAAATCGGATTTTTGTATAGCGCGCTCGATATCAGCCAAGGAAGATTTGTCCCAAGGCTGAATCATCAAGGTCCGGCTGTCAGGTGTATTGATATTCGCCAGCTGGTTGACTGGAGTCATTGAACCATAATACTCTACCTGTACACGGTCCAGTAAAGCTGGTGTCGCCCGTCCTGCACGCAAAGATGCAAGATCACGTTGCAATGCCTGGATTGCTTTTTGCATGCGTTCCTCAGCACTCTTTTTCACAGATTGTGGCATTAATTTACACTCCCTTTGACGATCGTACCAATTTTCTCACCCAGCACGACACGTTTAATGTTACCTTGCTCTGTAATAGCAAAGACAATCAACGGAATATTGTTATCCATGCACAACGAGGAAGCCGTAGAATCCATGACACCGAGGTTTTTGTTGAGCACATCCAAATACGTAAGCTGCTCATATTTCTCGGCTGTGCTATCTTTAAACGGATCAGCAGAATATACGCCATCCACTTTATTTTTAGCCATCAGAATCACTTCTGCTTCAATCTCAGCGGCACGCAATGCAGCTGTAGTATCAGTCGAGAAGAATGGATTACCTGTACCTGCCGCAAAAATAACAACCCGACCTTTTTCCAGATGACGGATAGCTCTACGGCGGATGTAAGGTTCTGCAATCTGTTGCATCGCGATGGATGTTTGTACACGCGTAGGTACTTCAATTTGTTCCAAAGCATCCTGTAAGGCCAGTGAGTTCATCACCGTTGCCAGCATACCCATGTAATCTGCCGTGGCCCGGTCAATTCCGTTGGCACTTCCAGCAATACCACGCCAGATGTTACCGCCACCACACACGATAGCAACTTCTACTCCCAGTTCTACCACGTCCTTGACTTGTTCGGCAATGGACGCAATCGTATCCGCATCAATACCGTAACCGTTAGGACCTGACAGCGATTCACCACTAACTTTCAGGACAACACGCTTAAACACAGGTTTTTCCAAATGATCACCCTCCAATATCATTTATACTTTATGTAACAGGATAGGTGTCCTGTTGCAAGAAAAGGAACACTGATGTGTTCCATTTCCGTTTTTTCCATATGCAATTACCGTTCGTTGGTAATTATTGTTTCACTTGAGACATAACTTCTTCGTAGAAGTTGTCTTCTTTTTTCTCCAGACCTTCACCCAGTTCAAAACGAACAAAGCGACGCAGGGAGATGTTTTCGCCAATTGTACTGATTTTTTCGTTGATAAGCGTGGAGATTGTTTTGTCCGGATCTTTGATGAAAGATTGCTCCAACAAACAGAACTCTTCATAGAACTTACCAATGCGGCCTTCAACCATTTTTTCGACGATTTTCTCTGGTTTACCTTCGTTCAGAGCTTGTGCTTTCAGGATTTCTTTTTCTTTTTCGATCTCTTCCTGTGGCACTTCTTCACGACGAACATAACGAGGGTTCGATGCAGCGATATGCATTGCAATGTCGCGTACAAAATCTCTGAACTGGTCTGTTTTAGCTACGAAGTCTGTTTCGCAGTTTACTTCTACCAGTACGCCGATACGGCCGCCAGCATGAATGTAGGATTCAACAACACCTTCAGTAGCAATACGACCTGCTTTGTTGGCTGCAGCTGCAAGTCCTTTTTCGCGCAGAACTTCAACCGCTTTTGTCAAATCACCATTTGCTTCTTCAAGCGCTTTTTTACAATCCAGCATTCCTGCGCCTGTTTTTTCACGAAGCTCTTTTACTGCGCTAGCATTAACTGCCATATTATTTCCCTCCAAATTTGATTTTCAGTGGTATACCGTGCTTTATTCCTTAAAAAAAGGGTAGTGAGAGGTTATACACCTGCCAACCACCCTTTTCATTTAATTCATATAGGTATTTCCTAATGGAAATATTATGCTGTAGTTTCTTCGCCTTGGTTTGCTTCCATAACTGCATCGGCCATTTTACCTGTCAGCAATTTAACAGCGCGGATTGCGTCGTCATTACCTGGGATAACATAGTCAATTTCGTCTGGATCGCAGTTTGTATCAACGATACCTACGATTGGGATACCCAATTTGCGAGCTTCAGCAACCGCGATACGTTCTTTGCGTGGATCAATGATGAACAGAGCACTTGGAAGGCCCTTCATGTTTTTGATACCGCCCAAGAATTTTTCAAGACGATCTTTTTCTTTGCGAAGAATGATAACTTCTTTTTTAGGAAGAACAGCGAAAGTACCGTCTTCTTCCCAAGCTTCCAGTTGTTTCAAACGGTCAATACGTTTTTGAATCGTTTGGAAGTTAGTCAGCGTACCACCCAACCAACGTTGGTTAATATAGAATTGACCAGCGCGTGCTGCTTCTTCTTTAACGGAATCTTGTGCTTGTTTCTTTGTGCCTACGAACAGAATTGTACCATTCTCAGCTGCAATGCTTTTCACGAAGTTGTAAGCTTCCTCAACCTTTTTCACTGTCTTTTGCAAGTCAATGATGTAAATACCGTTTCTTTCAGTGAAGATATAACGATCCATTTTCGGGTTCCAGCGACGTGTTTGGTGACCAAAGTGAACCCCAGCTTCCAAAAGCTGTTTCATGGAGATTACTGCCATCTTCACGCACCTCCTAAGTTTGGTTTTTTGTGTGTCCTCCGCCGATATCATTTTTCATAAAGACTCTCCAATGGAAAGCACCCTTTATAAAATTAACCGACGTGCGTTTTTAACACCGTCAATTAATATACCATAACACTTGCATCGTTGCAACCAACTTTTCGACAATAGTTGGAACAACGCAAAATGTGACGTTCTACGCCTCTCATTGTACTTATCAGCAAGAATAAAAGCCGTCTACTTCCCGGTCTGGTCAGTTGGACGGCTTTTTCGTAATTTTAGTAATGATAGAACTGAAATCCTCACCTTTAGCAAACTGATAGGTACCGGTACGAATTTTAGTATTGATTTTTTGAGCCTTAGCTGCTGTCTCAAATGCACTAGCATCCGATACGACCCCTGCCCGTTGCAATCCTGATGCCACACTTCTCAAATTGCTTCCCGATGCAATGCTATACTGCACTTGTGGGGTGGCAGGCTGCTTGGGGATATTGGGAGTCGTTGTAGTCCCAGATCTTTGAGTCTGCGGCTTATTCGGACTTTGTGGAACCGATGTGCTGGTCGAAGGTTTAGAAGCAGCCGCGGATGTGCTGTTTGTAGGTGCCTTTGGTGTTGCCGGCGTTTGAGCTGGTTTAGCCTTTTGGGGTGCTACCGGAGTTTTATTACCTTCCTTGATCACCTTATTACGCCATTCCTCTTCTGTCATTTTCGGATCAGAGCTGTCACTGATCTGAAGATTTAATTCAGCTGCTGCCTTTTCTAATTGCTCTCGCGTCATGTTTTTCGGGACTGTGGAAGATTGCTGCGATTGTCCCTGACCGATCATCGCCAGTTGCAACAGCAATGCCCCCGTTATAAGACCAGTACCCATGCCTAGCATAAATGAACGGTTTTTGATCACGTTACATCCTCCCGCTCCGCGAGTTGCAATATGAGCTGTACTTCACCCCGTTGAATGCCTGATTGCTTGGCTATATAGTCCACCGACTTGCCTTGCTCATGCAGCGCAAACAACTCTTGATAACGATCACGGATGGATTCTGCTTCCTGCTCAACTTCAGGGTCTTGTAATGCCGTCTGCTCATCCATAGTTATGAGGGGAGCTTCTGAACCAGAGTAACCTTCCTGCACAGACATTCCAGGTTGCGGACTTTGAAATTGACCGTATGCAACCGCTGCCTGATGAGAAGTAGCTGTATGTTGTATTTCCTTTAATACAGGCTCGGTTTGTATAGAGACAGTAGCAAACATAGCCTGGCGCTCAAGCTCCACGATACGGCTCCGAAGCTCGGCTACTTGCTCCTGTAATGCCGCCTGTTTAACTGTATGCTCCTGCTTCATACCAGAAACGAGCTCAATCAACTCGTCATTATCGTTTTCAATATCGGCCATGTATTGCTCCAATGTGGCCTCGACCTTTTGAACGACGGCCTCTTCTGTTCCCCGGCCTGGCTGACGCTTAGGCAGAAGCCAGGCGTAGACAACAGCTGCGGCGCCCAGCAGAACAATATAAATCCATGGTTGATCCACTGTCCATCGTCTCCTTTAATAACACTTCTCCACCTGTCGGATCAGAGCGAAAAATCAATATGGTGTCCCTTGAACGGATGCTCTGCCGGATGCTCCTTAGGCAGCTCAGACTCATCTGACCGGGAGCGGCTCTGCTGGGAAGAATCTCTGCTCTGCCCTCCTGTTTGCCGCTCACCGACGAATGTTTCCGCAGACTGATCTACGGCACTGCTTCGCTGACGCATGTTCTCCGTCTCCAGCGCGGCCTTTTGTCCAAGCAATGCTTGATCATTCATCGGCCGCTGCTGGGACTCACTTTGGTATTTCCCTGCTTCACTGGTGCGAGGTACGGCAATTTGCAATTCAACAGCCTTCAAGCTCATTGGACCACACCCTTTCCGATTGGGCATCCGTATCTGTCTTCCAAGGAATACAATGTTGAATGTTGTTTATCAGTGTGCCGAATTACACGTAGGAGGACATGCTGATGTCTCCTTCATGATAATAAAACGCCATTCTTTCCACTGAATCTTTAATAAATTTTGTATATCTGCCGATAACTATTTTAGAGCCACCGTAAATCACATTTTTTACTTCTACCCGTGCACGGCTTGTATCCTCTAATGTTCGTTCAATTTCAAGCATTCTGGACTTGGTTTCCAAAAGCTCCTGTTCATTTGATTTTTTAGTAGATGTCAGCTTGATTCGCATAGCCATTCTTTCAGGTGCAAGCTGTCCGGCGGCGGCAAGCTGATCCAATATGGTAAGGGCCTTATTCGTTTTATCCTGGCTATCTGTCTGCTGCTTCAAACGTGCGCGGAGTTCTGTCAGTTCATCGCGAAGTTCAGGAAGCACACCCACTTCGATAACAGTAGCTGTGGACATCGTATTACCGATGGTACGAGCCACTACCTTTTTACCAGCTTGTACACTGCCACCTACGATAAGCCCTTTGGTCCCCTCGCAGAGTACGTTTACACTCGCTTTAATCTGGGAATGCATGATGCTCTGGGATACAAGTATATCGCCTCCCGCAATCACGTTACCATCTTGTATGAATGAGCATTTGACATTTTGTGCAGCTTTCACGAACCCCTTATGGTATCCGATAATACCACCACTGATTTCCACTGAACCTTCCGCCTCAATTTCAGCGCCTTCCACACCACCGATGACTCGAATGTCGCCAGCTGCCCGAACGCGAAAACCTGTCAAGACATTCCCACGAATGACGACGGTTCCAACAAAATCAATGTTACCGACACTATAATCGACGTCCCCGTTCACTTCATATACAGGGAATACATTAAGTTTGCCCTTTTCAGTCGTAGTCACCAGTCCGTCAATAGCCGCATACATCGCAACACCTTCTGGATGGATCACTACATTTTTTCCGACTTTGAAACGCGCCTCTTTACCTGGAAGAAAAGGAATTTCCTCTCCGGTTACAGCAATCCCCGGTACACCCGGCACAGGATCAACCCGTTCGGCAATCAGTTGACCACGTTTTACATTTCTTAAACGAGTTAGTTCTTTATAATCCACCCGTCCATCCACGGTTTCAAGCGGTTTATGTGCATCTTCGCCAGTCACAATATCAGCCAGATTAATTTTTCCGTCTGTGCCATGGATCGGCTGCTTTCCCTGAGCAATCAGTAATTTTCCGAAGAAATGATCTTCCGGACTTGCCGCAAATACGCGAATTGCATCGGTCATTAAACCGTAGGATATTTTTTGGTTGCTTAGAAAACGCTCTAATTCTTCCACAGAACAGGCAAAGCCTTCTTCACGTTTGGCAAACTCCAAGTAGGCGGTTTGTTTGTCAGGTGAGACAACCACTTTTAAAAACTGGTCCAAAGCATATTGCTTCTCCACAAGGGTGCTCCTTCCGTCTAACTGTTACTGTAACCTCCCGTACGTTAATCTTTACGCATTAGCAAATCCCGTTGTTTGTCCAATGTCGCTCTCAGACGTAATATTGCTTTGGAATGCAACTGTGAAATTCGCGATGGAGATAGCGACATGACCTCAGCGATTTCGCTGAGTGACAAATCCTCGTAATACAATAAAGAAACAACGATACGTTCTTTTTCAGTCAATTTATCAATGCCTTGTGCAAGGGCATCACGAAGTGTAAATTCATTGACCTTATGATCCGGGTTTTTTGCCTTCTCGTCCACCAAAAGGGAAAGCCGTGTTTCCGATTCCTCTTCGCGGATCGGGTCCTCCAGTGAGACAATCGACATGACGGCGACCTCCTGGATCATATTTTGAAACTCTTTCTCAGAAACGTCCAAATAATGACTCATCTCTTCGTCGCTTACCGTGCGTAGATACCTTTGTTCCAAATGTTGATAGGCATCCTCGATTTTTTTCGCTTTTTCCCTAACGGAACGAGGAACCCAATCCCCTTGACGAAGACCATCCAAAATCGCTCCACGAACACGCCAAGAAGCATAGGTCTCAAACTGCAAACCACGCTCATAGTCAAATTTCTCTAAAGCGTCAATCAAGCCCATAACGCCGTTACTCGCCAGATCATCCTTGGATACATTTTTAGGCAAGCCTACTGCAAGACGGCCTGACACATATTCCACAATATGGAGATACTTTTCAATTAACTGTTTTTTTGCTTCCTTGTCACCGTGTTCTTTCCATTGTTCCCATAGTTCGGAATGGTTTAAATGAGCGGCTTTTCGCTCGTTCATCGGCTTCACCCTCCTTATTTGTCTGTCAGGTGACGAACGGCCTTGGCCAATTCTTCAGGGTCCTTGTTGGAAACCAGCTTAGGTGGGTTTAAAGGTGCGAAATCATTATTCCCCTCGTCCGTCTGCTCTGGTTTCGGTTTCAGCAATTCATTCAGGTCTTCATTTTCGTCTGGTGTCGTCAGGTCCAGATTCCCCCCTACGCCATCTACCTGAGAGCTTGCCCGGCTTTGGGCATTTCCCAGATCTGGCCGCGCTACAACACCTAGTGTCCAGCGCAGCACAAATGCAAGTAGGAACCAAAAAACGAAGGCGATCAAGCCACGAATTAAGCTCGTGGTCAGCAGATTGCTGCCAACGGACAACACAAAAGTCAGAATAAATCCGACTACTCCAGACCAAAGATTAATGCGTAAGCTACCAAATAACATGTTTATAATTCCTTTACACCTTTTTGTACGCTTCGAATATTCAAAACGCCAGTTTCAGAGTCCAACTCAATCGTTCGTCCATAATTGCCACCTGTGTCCTCCGCAATCAAAGGAATGCCGAGATCTACGAGCATTTCCTTGCATGATTCTACATTACGTGGACCAATCCGCATGGTGTCTCCACTACCAGCAAAGGCGAACATCTGCGCTCCCCCTGCCATTTTGGCAATCAGCCTGCGTCGTTCAGCACCCAATTTCAGCATCCGCTCAAATAACTCGGGCAGCGCCGTATCGGCGTATTTAGCAATATTCAGTTGCCCTTCACGTGCAATATCCGAGGATGGTAGCATCACATGTGCCATACCTGCCAGTTTCAAATGAGGATCGTAGAGAGTCAATCCGACGCAGGAGCCAAGTCCTGTCGTGCGAATCGAGTTCGGGTTACTGGTAACATTTAAGTCTGCCATACCCACTTTAATGATGCTTTTATCCTCAATCATCGTTCATCGGGACTCCTAACGACCTAAAGATTTTCCCGAACGATTCTGGATCAGGAATCAGGAAAAATTGACCCTCTATCTGATTCTGCCCTTCCAGAAACGATGTGTCAATCAATAATGCAGCATCCCCCATCTGCCCAAACTGCAGCAGTCCGTAGCTGAGAATTGCTCCTGCCATGTCCAACGCCAGCGCAGGGACTGTTGGATACATAGATAAACGTGTAAAATCGGCCAGCGAAGACAGGTATGAGCCTGCTAAAATGTTTCCGATCTCCGACAGGGCTGAGTGCTCCATTTCATTAAAACTGTCCTCGTCATCTGAAGGAATATTCGCCAAACGGGAAAGTAAGCCTTTTGCCGCCTGAGGCTGCAATATGAAGAATAGATTGCCGGGGGCTTCCCCTTCTACCCTAAAAAATATTGCAACAACAAGTTGCTCATATCCGCCCACTTTGTCCGCAATTTCCTCAAAGGGCAGCATTTGTACTTTGGGGACACCCATGTCGACCGGTTTATTGAGAAGCCGGGAGAGCGCTGTAGCAGCGTTCCCCGAGCCGATGTTGCCGACTTCTTTCAACACATCCAACTTGAAGTCTTCGAGATTCCCAAGATTCTCCATATGTTAATCCTCTAAGCCTTCCAGTTGGTTCATTTCGCTACGATTCAGGACTTCGGACAAGTTCAGCATAATCAACAAGCGCTCTTCGCCAATTTTAGCAACTCCGCGAAGGTATTTAGCCTTAACTCCGCCAATCACTTCCGGTGGTGTCTCGATATTATCAGTATTCAGGTCAATAACGTCATTCGCTGAATCTACGATAAAGCCGACTTGCATTTCGCCCACTGCAACGATAATGATGCGAGTTTGATCGGTATATTCAGCTTCAGGCAATCCAAATCGGCCACGAAGATCAATAACCGGAATGACTACGCCTCTCATGTTGAATACGCCTTTCACAAAATCGTAGGTTCTTGGAACCCGTGTAATCGGCACCATGCGTTCAATAGATTGGACTTTTTCTACTTCAACACCGTATTCCTCTTCACCAAGCTTAAATACGATAACTTTAATTTCTTCTCCCATGTCTAAAAACCCTCCTTATTGATGTCAGCAACTTCACATTTCTTTCATTTCTGATGAAGACATTATTTAATGAAAACATTCGGGTCAATGATCAAAGCAACCTGACCGTCACCCAGAATCGTGGCGCCTGAAATTCCTTGGATATTTGGAAGGTATTTGCCCAGATTTTTAAGAACAATTTCACTTTGTCCCAAAAAGTCCTGTACGGAAAGAGCTGCCAGACGGTCTCCCTTGCGGATGACCACAACCTCTGTCTCTTCTTCTTCATCTTCATTGAAGTCCGGTACCTCAAACAGCTGACTCAAGGAGATGAGCGGGATATGAGAATCGCGGAAAGCAATCATTTTATTACCATGTACAGAACGAATTTGTGTCCGTTTGACGATCGCAGTCTCCACAATGGAGGACAATGGAATCGCATATTTTTCAGAACCGATCTGTATCATCATGGCTGCAATAATGGATAGGGTCAGCGGCAATTGCACAGAGAAATTAGTGCCTTGGCCCAGTGTAGAGTGAACCGTGACATTACCACCCAAAGCGGTGATTTTGGATTTAACAACGTCCAAACCGACACCGCGTCCTGATACGTCTGAAATAACTGCAGCTGTGCTAAAACCCGGAGCAAACAATACCTGATAGGCTTCCTCGTCGGTCATGACCGCTGCTTGCTCTGCTGTCAAAATCCCTTTAGAAATAGCACTGTTTAGTACCTTATCGCGATTAATACCATTTCCGTCATCTTCTATCTCGATGAATACGTTATTTCCGCTATGGAACGCACGCAAGTTAACCGTTCCTGTCTCAGGTTTACCCGCTGCAATCCGATCGGCTACCGACTCAATGCCATGATCCACGGAGTTACGAAGCAAATGCACCAAAGGATCGCCAATTTCGTCGATAACAGTGCGGTCCATTTCAGTCTCTGCTCCAGTAATAACCAAATCAAGTTTTTTGTCCAGCGATTTGGCCAGATCGCGCACCATACGCGGGAAACGATTGAAAACAGTATCTACGGGTACCATCCGCAATTTAAGAACGACGTTTTGCAAATCGCTGCTCACACGACTCATGTGCTCTACCGTTTCTGTCAGTGCTGGATTGGAAGCTTCACTTGCCAACTGCTCTAACCGCACACGGTCAATGAGCAACTCGCTAAATAAGTTCATAAGTACATCCAGACGTTCAATATCCACACGAATCGTACGGTTATGCGTAGGCGCAGCTGCCTTAGCTGCTGGCGCCTTACCTGCAGCTGGCTTAGCCACAGAGGCCGCAGCTGGAGACTGCGGCTGGGATGGAGCAGGTGGTTGCACGGCAACAGGAGCTTCCTGTACCGCAGCAGTCTCAGCCAGTCCAGCAGTAACTTCGCTCATTTGTTTAAGCGATTCCTGATCTAGTTGTACCACTGAGACCGTGTCAATTTCAGAGATACCCGCGATTTCCTTTTCCAGCTCCCCAACTTCTTTCTGCGTTATGTAATATAACGAGAAGCTTTGCTCGAATTTCTCCTGCTCAATATCTTGTACCGACGGATAGGCCTTGACGATTTCACCAGAGTTCTCCAGCGTGTTGAACACCATAAAAGCACGTGCCGCCTTCAACTGGCTCTCTGAGCTGATTGTTACCTGTATATAGTGAACACGATGTCCTTCAGAAATAGATTGCTCCAGTACAGAATACTGGAACTGATCCAAGACAAGCCCAGCACTATCGTTTTTGTCCACTTTTTTAGATGGAGACTCCTCAGTCGAAGCATTTGCGCCGGACTTTTGGAAATCCCCACTCACAATGGATTGTAGTGAAGATACAATAGAGGAGACATCCGCTTTTCCGTCGCCTCCCTCTGTAATGTGCTGCACCATGGACTCCAAAGCATCCAATCCTTTAAATAAGGTATCGAATATAAATTCATGCATCGCCAGCTTGTTGTTACGTACCAGATCAAGAACGTTTTCCATTTGGTGAGTAAGCGATGCTAGGTCTTCAAACCCCATCGTAGCAGCCATTCCCTTGAGGGTATGGGCAGAACGGAAAATCACCTGAACGATGCCTAGATCAGTTGGATTGCTTTCCAGTTGAAGCATTTTTTCGTTAAGAGATTGCAGATGATCATTCGACTCATCAATAAACATGTTTAAATATTGGTTCATGTCCATTGTGAGACACCTCCTCCATGAGTTACACTCCGATTATTTCACAACTTGTACAAGCTTGGGGGCGATCTCCTGCATTGGCAGAAGGTGACGCACACATTTTAACTCTACTGCTGAGCGGGGCATTCCGTACACTACACAAGTTTCCTCATTTTCAGCAAATGTGGATTGTACCCCAGCATCATAAAGCTTTTTCATCATTTTGGCCCCGTCGCTCCCCATTCCAGTGAGCAATACTAGATGCCGCTCCAACGAGGTTAACGAGAGCAACGATTCAAACATCGTGTCTACGGAAGGACGGTGACCATTGCGAGCTTCCTCCATCTTCAGTGACACAGTGTATTTACCACCGGCTCCTGATACAATTCTTAGCTGATATCCCCCTGGGGCAATGTAGGCCGTTCCAGTCTCCAGCGTCATTCCCTGTTCAGCCTCCACAACTCGGAGTGGACTTAACGTGTTTAAGCGTTGTGCCAGCGAACGAGTGAAGTTTGGCGGCATATGCTGAACGATAACGATTGGAGCAGGAAAATCACCAGGAATGCGTTCCAATAGCGTCTTAAGCGCCCGTGGACCGCCCGTAGAACATCCTACCGCCACCAGTTTGCGAAAATTGGACGTGTGTACACCTTTTTTTAGAGATAATCCCATAGGTGCGGCAGGAACTGTAGGTGCCGTTACTGGAGACGTAGCAGCCGCAGGAGTAGCTGATGAAATCACCGTCTTTCGCGACTCCGGCTTAACCAGCCCTGCTTTATCCTTACCATGCAGCGATTTGCCAGCAGCGGTATTAGAACTGTTTAGTTGCCCTGGTGTTCGTCCCATCCCCTTGGACAAGTCTTCCTTTTTCTGAACAGCAGGTGCTTGAACTGACTTGCTTGGCTGAGCAGCTGGCTGCTGTTCTATGCGCCCCGCCGTAACAGATGTTCCAGACTGTTGTCGTTTAGCTTCCTGCTTGGTTGCTGCCGGGGCGGACTTACCAGCATCACGCTTCGGCTGAGCTGGTACAGCAGGTGCAGGAGCATGCGGAACAACAGGAGGCTTGTCTGTTGAAGCTTGACTGCCTGCTCGTTTCTCAGTCACAGCCTGTCCTGGAGGCTTTTCCTGTGGCGTTTTTTTCGCTTGTTCCAATGCAGCCTTGCGCTCATTAGCTTCCTTGCGCTCCAGGCGGCTCCTCACTGCTTGCATAGCAGTGTGCATCTGTTCCAGCAGCGCCTTGCTCACTTGCTGAATATCTTGCGCATGAGCAATAGAAGGCTTTCTTATAAAATCGAAAGCTCCTGCCTCCAAAGCCATGATGGTCTCCTTCATACCTTGTTCATTAATGCCTGACAGCATAATAACAGGTAGCGGATGGGCTGCCATAATCAATGGCAATGCTTCAAGACCATTCATTTCAGGCATCTCGACATCCATGGTGACCAAATCGGGCTGCAATTCCTTCACTTTCTCTACAGCCTCTTTGCCATTGGCGGCTGTACCTACGATGTTGAACGACTCATCCCTTACAATTAAATCTGTAATAATTTTGCGCATAAAGGCCGAATCATCTACAACCAGCACCCGGTAAGCACACATGTTAAACACCTCTGTTTCCTCTCATCAAAATCAATGTACAGAACGCCGCAACCATTTTTGCATAAACCCTTTAATTCCACTCAATGCACCTGATTGCGGAAGCTGTGGCATTGCTGCAAAACGGTGTGCCAGATTCAATACATCTCTTGAAGCCGCACATCCCGGAAAAGCAACCATAAAAGGTACTTGCCTTTTAACTGCTTGTATGACATGAGTATCATCACTGATATGTCCAAGCAACGGGATATCTATCTCCAAAAAGCGTTTCGCAACCAGTGCGATCTTATCAGCAACTTGACGGGCCTCATTATCGTTATCGGCACGATTGACTATAATTTTGAATACCGTATCCTTTTGCAACCCGCTGACGACTTTAATTAGCGCATACGCATCTGTTAAGGACGTCGGTTCCGGTGTGGTTACGACCAGGCATTCGTCAGCTGAAGTGATGAATTTAAGGTTTTCTTTAGATAAACCTGCACCTGTATCAAATAGAATGTAATCCATATCTGCCGCCATTTTTTCTACTTCTTCGGCAAAATAATTCAGATCGTCATCCGATAACGTAAACAATTCGCTCAAGCCTGATCCTCCAGCAATATAAGGCAAACCACCTATACCCGTTTGAATGATTTCATCAATTGATTTTTCACGTTTTAACAGGTGAAGAAGATTGTATTGTGAATTGGCCCCCATTAATACATCAATATTGGCCATACCTATATCAGCATCAAACACAAGTACCTTTCGACCAAGGGATTGCAGAGCTAGAGCAAAGTTCAGCGTAAAATTGGATTTGCCCACCCCGCCTTTGCCACTGGTGATCGTTATAATTTTCGCTTGACGATTACGTGGGGGCAATCGATATTTATCCAAGGAAGAAGCCATTTGTCTAAGTGATTGGGCTTGGTCACTCATATGGAATCTCCGTTAACTCCTATTGATGCTTTGGGTCCAAGCAGCATGCTTGTCACCATTTCTGTATCGGGATGAAGCAGGTCGTCAGGAACATTTTGTCCATTGGTAATATAGGCCAGCTGCATCGGAAATTGATGCAAAAGGTTAAACATTCCACCGCAGCTACCTGTCTCGTCCATCTTGGTAAATACAACCTTACCAAGACCAAACTTACTGAAATGTCCAGTTATATTGAGCATATCTTTGCTTTTGGATGTCAGACTGAGTACCAGATACGTCTCACTTTCATTAATAGGTGAAAGCAGACTTTGCAGTTCCGAAACAAGCAATTCATTACGATAATTTCGTCCTGCGGTATCCATGAGGATTAGGTCACAATGTTCCAGACGTTGAATGGCTCTGTGAACGTCACCGGGAGACTGTACAACTTCAAGCGGTACATTCAAAATCGTAGCATATGTACGCAGTTGCTCGACGGCAGAAATCCGATACGTGTCAGAAGTAATAAATCCAACCTTTCGATGATGCTTAAACAACTGCTCTGCTGCTAACTTAGCAATGGTTGTCGTCTTCCCTACTCCGGTAGGACCCGCCACATACACAATTTTGGTATCTTTAGAGATCCCTTTGTCCAGTCTTGTTTGAATAAAACTGGCCACTTCCTCACGAAAGGCTTGTTCCCAATCAAAAGTTTCAGGTGCAAAGGGGTGCGCACTCCGACGTACATATACCTGTTCGAGCCAATACTCCAGTAAATCACGTTCCACTTCCTGTTCCAGCACACGCTCACAAATCTCTTGCAGCGGTTCCGGCCAAGTACTTTCCAATGAAGAATTTCGGGAAAACCGAGTCATCATGGCTTTCATTTCCCGCAATTCATTAAGCAGAGCCTGATTTTCCTCTGCTCCGCTCTTGTCTGGAACACTTACTTCAATGGGCTGTTTAAACAGCTCACTGGATGATTTCATGTTCGAAAGCAATGCTTCATGAGCAAGTGCTTGAGACATAGTCTCAAAATTATTAGCAGATTTAGATGAAAAATGCTCAGTTGCTGAAGCTGCTTGTTCTGCATCAACCGTTAATTCAGCTTGTTCTTCTCTAGAACTCCCCGTCATCTGCGTTACCCGTCGGTAAGCTTCTGGAGCAGCTTGTCTGGGAACCACTGGCATAAATGATTTTTCCGGCTGCTTAGGAGCGTTCATTTGAGGTGAAGCCGTCTGGGCAAGCTCTTGTGAAGATGGTTCAAACCGTCGTGGCTTTTGAGGTTGCTTCTCCTCTACCGCAGCAACCACTTCGATTTTCTTTTTACTGAACATCCCCATGAAACCACCGACCTTCATTTCCTTTGTACTTAAAATGACGGCGTCTGTTCCTAAGTCACCCCTGATTTGCAGCATAGCTTCTGGCATGGTATCTACTACATATCGTTTCACTCTCATAAGTTCACCACCCCGACACTTTGAATTTCAACGTTCGGCTCCAGCTCACTGTACGACAGCACCGGGACATCCTGCATAGTCCGCTCCATCACTTGCCGCAAATACATCCGGATTGTCGGTGACGTTAACACAATAGGCTGTTGTCCAGATTGAATAAGGCGGTTGATTTGCTCCATCATCCTTTGATACACCGTTTGCGTAGACACCGGATCAAGAGCCAAATAGCTACCTTGCTCCGACTGTTGCACGCTTTCAGCAATCTTCTTTTCCAAACCTGGTCCCACTGTAATAACGCGTAACGTCTCCCCTTGTTGGGCAAATTGCTGCGTAATCTGGCGGGACAACGCCTGACGGACATATTCAGTCAGCACGTCGGGATCTTTTGTATAAGTACCGTAATCAGCTAGTGTTTCGAAAATAGTCACCATATCGCGAATGGAGATTTTTTCTTTCAACAGCTTGGCCAGCACTTTTTGTACATCCCCAATTGCAAGCACAGAAGGAATAAGGTCATCCACCAGCACTGGATAATTCTCTTTGAGATTGTCGACCAGCGAACGTGTCTCCTGTCTGCCAAGCAACTCATGAGCATGTTTCTTGATCGTCTCCGTAAGATGAGTTGCTACAACTGAAGGTGGATCAACTACGGTGTAACCAGATAATTCCGCAACATCCTTGGTGTTCTCATCAATCCAGAGCGCAGGCAATCCGAAGGCTGGTTCCGTCGTTTCGATTCCTGTAATAGAATCATCGTCGTATCCTGGACTCATAGCCAGGTAATGATTTAACAGAAGCTCTCCGCCGCCCACGGTATTACCTTTAATTTTAATCACATACTCGTTAGGTTTGAGCTGAATGTTGTCCCGAATACGAATGACCGGCACAACCAGACCTAGCTCCAAAGCACATTGACGACGGATCATAATAATCCGATCTAATAAATCCCCGCCTTGCTGTGTATCTGCCAGCGGAATTAACCCGTATCCAAATTCAAATTCAATTGGATCTACCTGAAGCAGATTAATGACACTTTCCGGACTACGGACTTCTTCAATTTGTTGCTCCTCTTCCAACTGTTCATCGGCTATCTGCTTGCGTTCCATATTGCCCTGCATTCTTCGAGCCGCGAAAAACAGCAGAATCGCCAGTGGAAGAGTTGTAATGATATGAATAGGTGTGAAAAGCCCCAATAATGCAATTGTGGCAGCCACAATGTAGATCAGTTTTGGATAAGAAAAGAGCTGTCCAGTTAAATCCTCTGCCAAGTTGCCATCCGACGTAGCACGCGTAACAATCAAGCCTGATGCCGTGGATATGAGCAGTGCGGGAATCTGGCTGACCAGTCCGTCACCAATGGTGAGAACAGAATAAGTCGACAGCGCCTCTTGAAATCCTTTTCCCTGAACGGCCATACCGATAATAAAGCCGCCGACCAAGTTAATGATCAAAATGATAATACTAGCAATGGCATCACCTTTAACGAATTTACTCGCACCATCCATCGCTCCGTAAAAATCTGCTTCCCGTTCGATTTTACTGCGTCGTTCACGGGCTTGCTGCTCATTGATCAAACCTGCATTTAGATCAGCATCAATACTCATTTGTTTACCCGGCATCGCATCCAATGTAAACCTTGCGCCTACCTCAGCAACCCGCTCAGATCCCTTGGTGATAACAATGAACTGTACGACCACGAGAATGAGAAAGACAACAAAACCGACGGCAATTTGCCCTCCTGCAATCCAACTACCAAACGTAGCAACTACTTCCCCTGCATGGCCCTCACCTAAAATAAGTTTGGTTGTAGAGATATTAAGTGCTAAACGAAACAACGTTGTAATGAGTAGCAATGAAGGGAAAATAGAGAACTGTAAAGCTTCCTTCGTATTCATAGAAACGAGTAGAATCATCAAAGCAATAGAAATATTAATGACGAGTAGGATATCCAGCAGCCATGATGGGATCGGGAGAATCATCATAAGAACGATGCCGATGACGCCTGCAAGGACAGTTATTTCTTTTATTTTCACGGGTCTCTAGCCCTCCGATCCCTTTATTTCACTTTACCTTTTAATTTATATACATACGCCAGCACTTCGGCAACGGCCTGGAACAGATCAGCTGGTATCGCATCCCCGATTTCGGCTCTTTGAAACAGCGCCCGCGCCAGCGGCTTGTTTTCCATCGTTATAACGCCGTTTTGCTTGGCAATTTCTTTAATTCGGAGTGCAACGTAATCTTGCCCTTTCGCAATAATCTGCGGCGCTTCCATCTCCGAACCGTCATATTTCAAAGCCACAGCAAAGTGCGTAGGGTTGGTGATGATGACATCTGCATTAGGAACCTCCTGCATCATACGCTGCATAGCCATACGGCGCTGACGCTCGCGAATTTTCCCTTTGATCAGCGGATCACCCTCCATTTTCTTGTATTCATCCTTGATGTCCTGTTTGGACATTTTCAGGTTTTTCTCATGCTCATAACGTTGATACATATAATCCAATACCGCTAAAACGAACAGCACCACACCAATTTTGAGCCCCAGTTCCATCGTTAATGAAGCTGTAAAGCTCAACATCTGATCGCCGGACATTTCAGCCAGTTTGGGTAGGTCAGCCTTTGTTTTCCAGAGTACGCTGTACACCAGATAACCAATTACGGTCATTTTTAAAACAGATTTCAGGAATTCAACCAATGACCTCATGGAAAAAATATTTTTGAATCCTTTAATCGGATCAATCTTGCTAAACTTGGGCGTAATGCCCTCTCCGGTTAATAAAAAACCGATCTGCATGTAATTCGCTACTATTCCGATGACAATGGCCCCAATAAAAATAGGTGCCAGCATAATCAAGATCTGCACGCCATACTCGCCCATCATCAGCATCGTTGTGTTCGGCGTTACCTCCATAGTGAGCCGATTCACAAAAATATCTTGAAATAGTCGAACCGCATGGTCCTTAAAATACCCGCCGAAAATCATAAGGCAAAAAAACGTAACCAGCAGGACACCAGCGGCGGGCAACTCCATGCTTTTGGCAACCTGCCCTTTTTGTCTTGCATCCTGTTTCTTTTTGGGTGTAGCTTTTTCCGTTTTTTCCCCTGAGAACAACTGCAGGTTCATAGCATATTTAAATGACAAACTACGTTCCTCCAGACCAGACATTAAGGACGATTACCCATAATATCCAACAAGTTGCGCATGGATTCGAACATCACTGAAAACAATCTTTCGAATATAAAAGCAAAACTTGGCATAAGAAGCAGTAACATGAACAGTCCCACAATAATTTTAAGAGGTACACCAATGACAAATATGTTGAATTGTGGCGCTGTTTTAGCTAAAAAACCGAGTCCCACATCTGTTAAAAAGGTAGCCACTACAATGGGAGCAGCAATTTGAAAAGCAAGCATAAATGATTCCGCAAAAGAACGTACCAGGAATTCAGTTACACTGCCACCATACAGCTTTACAAAAAAATCATTAGTCAACGGTACCCAATCATAGCTGTATAAGATAGCATTTAGCAGATGATGGTGCCCATTTATACTTAAAAAGAACAATACTGCAATGGCAAATTTAAAATTCCCCGTTAAAGGCGTTGAAGCCCCTGTCATGGGATCAAACACACTCGCCATTCCGAAGCCCACCTGTAGGTCTATAAATGAACCTGCGGTTTGAATCGCGGTCATGAACAGATATGCAGTAAACCCCAATAACAACCCAATCAGCACTTCACGACCCACTAACAGCACATATGCTACATCGGTCGGTACCTGTTGATGCGTACCATATGTAAGATACACGACCAAAGCTAGAAATCCTGAAATTCCGACCTTAAAGATATTAGGTACCCCTCGGGTTGAAAAAATAGGCGCTACTACAAAAAATGAGGTAATCCGACAAAAAATCAGCAAAAAAACAGGAAAACTCTGTAACAATATGTTCATAACATTCAGCCTAACCTATATATTTGTACAAATTGTCCAGAATGTTATACGTAAAGTCCACTAATGTGGTCAATATCCAGGGCCCGAACAAAAGCAATGCCAGCAATACGGCGACAATCTTCGGAACAAAGGCCAGTGTTTGCTCCTGAATTTGGGTTGTCGCCTGAAAAATGCTGATAATCAAACCCACGACTAGCCCCAAAATCAGCATCGGAGCACTCACCTTGAGTACAATGAACACCGCTTGCCCAGCCAGGGAAATAATAAACTCCGAAGTCATTGCCGTCCTCCTTGATTGCTGTCCTTGCATGAAGTATTCATGTGTTAAAACTCAGAAGCAATGATTTGACAACCAAATACCAACCATCTACAAGTACAAAAAGCAGTATTTTAAAAGGAAGTGAAATCATTACCGGTGGTAGCATCATCATCCCCATAGCCATGAGTGTACTCGACACCACAATGTCTATAACTAAAAATGGTATAAAAATCATAAAGCCCATCTGAAATGCCGTTTTCAACTCACTGATTGCATAAGCCGGAACCATCACCGTTAGTGGAATATCCTGATAATTCTTTGGTTTTTCCATCTTGGTGTATTTCATAAAGAGCAGTAGATCCTTCTCACGTGTATGAGAGAACATAAAGGTCTTAATCGGTACCGATGCCTTATCCAGCGCCTGAGACTGTGTTATATCCCCCTTGAGATACGGCTGAAGTGCAGTTTCATTCATAGCTGAGAACGTCGGTGCCATAATGAATAAAGTAAGAAACAAAGCCAGTCCGACAAGCACCTGATTAGGCGGCATCTGCTGGGTTCCCAGCGAAGTTCGCACAAAGCCAAGCACAATCACAATTCGCGTAAAACTTGTCATAAGTACAAGCAAAGCGGGCGCTACACTAATGACAGTAATAAGTAAAATAATAGACAGCGAGGTGGCACCGGGCTGTCCTTTGTCCGAATTGCCGACTTGAATATCAATGTTCGGAATCGGTTCCGCAGAGGCCGCCGTCACCGAAATGAAGCTGAACAAGACAAGCAGCAAACATGCAAGTATAATCTTTTTTCTCATGAATCTCCCGACCGATCTGTAGTATTCTCCTCATTGCGCAGCTTTTCAAGTTTATCCTTGCGATTCGGCATTTGCCGAAGCTTGGATTCAAACATCTCGTGAAAAGATGTCTCCTCTTCAGGCTGCTGCTGTGCCGCGTTGTTCCGGCGAAGCTTATCCGCAATTTTAGCGAATAGCGGGGCAATCGGGCCGCGCTGCAGAGAAGCTTCCTGCTCCAGTGCGGCCAAAATTTGCTCCACTTCTTCAGGATCGGATACTTTGTCAACAAGCCGGATATCTTCTCCTACACCAATGAGGTACACACTGCTACCAACTTCAACAAGCTGAAGGGATTTATTGGGACCAAGTCCCACGCCTCCCAGTATGCGAACGGAGCGGTTGCTGAACCAGCTCTGATTTCTTTTACTCAAAAACCGTATCAAGTACACGATCAGTACGATGATAAAGATTAGCACGAAAAGGACCCAGGCAATGTTGCCTATATTGCTGGATGTACTCAATGCGTCAGAGGCACCCTGTTGTGTATCCATACTGGGTGCGCCTTACACACCCAGTGTTTTGTTGATGGCTTCGATAACCCGATCCGATTGGAAAGGCTTAACGATAAAATCTTTTGCGCCAGCTTGAATGGCATCAATAACCATTGCTTGCTGACCCATCGCGGAACACATGATAACCTTTGCGTTCGCGTCAATTTGTTTGATTTCCTTCAGAGCGGCAATGCCGTCCATTTCAGGCATCGTGATATCCATCGTAATCAGGTCCGGACGAAGCTCCTTGAATTTTTCAATGGCCTGTGATCCGTCCTGGGCCTCTCCTACTACTTCAAATCCATTTTTGGACAGGATGTCCCGAATCATCATTCTCATAAATGCAGCATCGTCCACGATCAAAATACGGTTTGCCATCTGAAATAAATCCTCCCTAAATTATGCTTTTATTGTAATTTTTGAATACGGTCCCATTGGCTTACAATATCTGTTACACGCACGCCAAAATTCTCGTCGATGACGACAACCTCGCCCTTGGCAATCAGTTTGTTGTTAACCAAAATGTCCACCGGCTCCCCGGCAAGCTTGTCCAGTTCAATAATTGAACCTTGTGAGAGCTCCAGAATATCTTTAATTTGCTTTTGGGTCCTACCTAATTCTACGGTGACTCTAAGGGGAATGTCCATCAATAAATTTAAATTGTTTTCATCCACTTGCGCAAATGCACCGGACTGCAAGTTAGAAAATTGTACAGGCTGTACATTTACATTACGTCCCGGTACTGCGCCGTAGTGATGAGGCGTTCCGTAAGGAGCTTGCGGCGGTACACCAGCTGGCATTCCATAACCCGGTGTTCCATAGCCTGAAGCGCCTTGCTGCCCATATCCCGGGTCTTGAGGATACGTTGGCGGTTGTTGCCCATAGCTTGCGTCTTGCGGCGCCTGCGCGGCTGCAGGCGGCTGTTGATAGGCTGGTGCCGGCGGTTGCTGTGGAACGCTTGCTTGTTGCGGCGCTTCGGGAGCAGCTGTTGCAGCTACCTGCTGTGCGGACGCTTGCGGTTGTTCCTCATCCTCTCCGCCATTCATTAGGATGCTCACCATTTTTTTGGCGAAATTAACAGGTAACAGTTGCATCAGCGTAGAGTCAATAAGATCCCCGATCAATAACCGGAAGGATACTGTGATGAGCGTCTCTTCATCCGGCAGACTGGATACTCCATCACCGTGCATAGGATCCAAAATATCAATCCCCGGTGGAGAGATATTAACAAAACGATTAAACATGGTAGACATAGAGGTCGCCGACGATCCCATCATCTGGTTCATCGCTTCCTGCACAGCACTAATGTGGATTTCATTCAATTCTTCATCTGCTGGGTTTCCTTCACCACCAAGCATTAAGTCCGCTATCACTTGCGCATCACGTTTTTTGATTACGAGTGAGTTAATACCCTCGAATCCATCGACATAATTTACATGTACAGCTACGTGTGGCTTTGGAAATGCAGTTTCAAATTCAGAACGGGTAATAATTGAAACTTTAGGTGTCGTAATATCCACCTTTTGACCGAGCAGTGTGGAAAGAGCCGTAGCTGCGCTGCCGAACGTTATATTACCGATTTCCCCGAGAGCATCCTGCTCCAGAGGAGTCAGAAAATCGTCAACGGTCTTGCCTGCGGGAGTAGAATCCGTCCCCGCTTCAGACTGTTTCAGCAAGGCATCGATTTCCTCCTGGGACAAATAGTCTTTACTCGTCAATTTCTTCAACTCCTTCGTTGACAATTTCATCAATTTGTACGGCAACACGATCTCTTACCATGCCGGGACTTCCCATAAACTTCAATTTCTCGCCTACCCGGATGGATAGTCCTTCTTTGACAGGCTTGTTCAATGAAATGACATCCCCTACTGAAAGACCCAGAAACTCGGCTACATTTATCCGGGATTCACCCAACTCTGCAATAATAGGGAGCTCTGCTTTGGTGACCCGTAATCTCAAGGCGTCGATCTCTTCGGGCGCCCTTGATTTCTTTTCGGATGTAAACCACTGGTGCGTGGACAGTCTGGCCATAATGGGTTCCAATACCACGTGCGGGATACAGAGGTTAATCATCCCTGTGGTATCACCAATTTTGGTGCTAAGCGAAATCAGAGCAATCGTTTCATTCGGCGAAACAATCTGCATGAACTGCGGATTTGTTTCCATCGCCTCTAGGCGCGGTTCAATGTCCAGTACCGTTTTCCAAGCCTCTTGCAGGCTATCAAAGGTACGACTGAAAATTCGCTCCATAATCGTCGTCTCGATTTCGGTCAACGCAGTAACCTTTGACGGTGCCGAACCTGTTCCTCCGAGAAGCCTGTCCAACATGGCATAAGCAACGTTTGGGTGAACCTCAAGCACCATACGACCTTCCAGCGGTTCAGCTTCAAAAATGTTTAGAATGGTCATTTTCGGAATGGAGCGAATGAATTCATCATAAGGAAGTTGCTCCACCTGAACGACATTAATTTGGACAAAAGTACGAAGCTGCGCTGAAAAATATGTGGTCAGATACCGTGCAAAGTTCTCGTGTATCCGCGTCAGACTCCGTATATGATCCTTGGAAAACCTAAGCGCTCTTTTGAAATCATAAGCGCGAACTTTCTTTTGGGTATCTTCCTTTTTAAGTTCTTCCGCATCCATTTCACCGGACGAAAGAGCTGCTAAAAGGGCATCAATTTCCCCTTGTGACAGTACATCCACCAATGTTATTCACCCCCTTACGTGTTCCTGACAAGTTCACCTGGAATCAAATGGCTGCCAGCAAAAAGTCTGTAATTTTGGCGTTCCCCAGGTGACCTTCAGGGAGCGACTTGTTGATGAGATCCGTCAGCTTGTCACTGAACTGGTCCCGGCCTTTAGCCGTTCTGAGCTCATCAGGTTTGGTGTCTGCAAGTAATTGAATAACAATGGGCTTAATACTGATGTCTTTGATTTTTTCAAAAGATTCTTTTGCTTTGGCATCGTTCAATTGAAAAGATAGGTTCATCTGAACAATGTAATCTGCGTCTGCCAAATTCGTTTTGATACCGGTAATTTCAGAGCTCACTTCCACCAATTCATCTGCTGACAATCTTGGAAGTTGTTCTGCCTGAGCAGCTTGCGCATTCGGTATGACTTCCGACTTCTTCCCGCTAAGCGCTGGTATAAGTACAAAGGCCGCGCCTGCAATCAAAGTAATCGCGAGTAAAATTGTAATGAGCCATGGCAGCATCTTCTTCATTCGTCTTCCTCCATTTGTTGCACTTTTATCGTGGCGGCATGCATGCCGATTTCACGGCTGTAACCCTTGATCAAGGAGACGACATCTGCCGCTTTTTCCAATACAATCAACCGTTTCCCCGTCACCAAAGTGACGTATGTATCCGGTGTTTCCTCCACAGTCTCAATGAGCAGCGCATTAAGCCACATAGGCGAGCCGTTCAGCCGCGTTAACGGGATCATCGTAATACCAACCTCCTGATAGGTGCGGAGGAGCCTCTACTCCTCCGCGTTTAAATGAGATTATCGTTTCAAGTTTACAACTTCCTGAAGCACTTCATCCGAGGTCGTAATGATACGCGAGTTCGCTTGGAATCCGCGCTGAGCTACGATCATTTCGGTAAATTCGCCTGTCAGATCAACGTTGGACATCTCCAGTTGACCTGAGATAATAGCTCCACGCCCCTCTGAGTTGGCTGCTCCAGGCTCAAGTTCATCAATGTTGGAGTTGACCGTTGTACGATACAGGCTGCCTCCAATTTTCTCCAAACCTTCCGGGTTAGTAACTCTGGCTATACCAATTTGCGTGCCATTATTCACTGTACCATCATCTAATTGCTGTACAATCGTGCCATCCTGTGAGATAGAGACTGCCGTAACATTGTCTTCAAGTGTGATTGGATCTCCATCCAAATTTCCCACAAAAAATCCATCGGAAGTAACCAGATTCCGGTTTGCATCTATGTGGAAATCACCCGCACGAGTCAGATAGGGAACTTCCTGTGCATCATTCATTTTGACCAAGAAAAATCCGTCACCATTAATCCGCAAATCCGTTGGGTTATTCGTGGTCATCGCACTACCTGGAAGATGCAGTGTATCAATTGAGCTAACCGAGACCCCCAAACCTACCTGCTTGGCATTCTGCCCGGCGGTTGTTGTTCCGTCTGGTGCACTTGCACCTGAACTCGTTTGGCTCAAAATATCCTTGAACATCACTCGGCTGGACTTGAAGCCTGTAGTATTTACGTTTGCAATGTTGTTACCGATAACGTCCAGCTTTGTTTGAAAGCCCTTCATGCCCGATACACCTGAATACATTGATCTCAACATTGAGTATAAATCCTCCTCTGATTGGTTGCTTAGTTGACCGCATCAGTCGATCCGCGGCTTTTTCATGGCTTTCCTATTCGGGCCAGCCACTTCGTATACATTTTTCATGAAATAATTACAGCACTATCTATCTGCGTAAATACGTTATCCTCCATGGATTTCTTATCCATCGCGGTAACAACTGTTCGATTAGGTACACTTACAATCAAAGCCATATCCTGCATTAAAATCAATGATTCTTTGGCGCCTTTGGCAGCTGCTTTATCCACAGCAGAGTTAATTTTCGCCATTTGGTCACTTCTCAACTCTATTCCCCGCTGCTCTAGACGCTTGGCTGCATGATTGCTCAGCTTGAGCACCTGATCCTGCAATACCTGACCGAATGGTCTGGCATCCTTCGATACCGAATTTACTCGGTTTTGTGAGATCGCTGCCGGGGGCACGTTGGCGGGAAAAAGGCGTCCGACCGTTATCCTGTCATTCATGAGTTCTCACCGCTTCCATTAGAGGAAGAAGATGAAGTTTCCGATTTATCTGTAGCCGGAGTCGTTGTGTTAGCCTGGCTTACTGATGTTACATCTTTTAATGCTACCTCAGCCGCTCCCATTTTGGCATACTGCACACCGTCGCGAATAACGATGGAATCCACGATTCCACTTTTCACTGTACCCGCGCCTGTTTCACCTGTAATGGAGTCTTTTTTACCTGCCTCAATCCAGCTGACTTCTTTTCCTATCAAACCGGAAGCCGTACCCAAAGACTGTCCTAATGCATTCAACTGCGTAGAAATGTTCATCAGTTGTTCCACCGATGAAAACTGGGCCATTTGAGCGATAAATTCTTTATCCTCCAAAGGCTGCATCGGATCCTGATTTTGTAGCTGGGTGATCAAAATTTTCAAAAACTGATCTTTACCCATCGTTTTAGTATCCTTGGCACTCGCTGTTTTGACATTGTTGACATTGTAATTCGGCCAGACGTTACTGGTGGATACATTGTTGTCTGTAGTCGTCATTGTGTTCTCACCTCCATCATTACGCTTGTGCTGTAAAGGAGCCTGTCCGATTCATATCATCTGCGCGTTGTTCAGCTGTCCAGTTACGAAGCTCTTCTGCCATTTCAGCTACCTTCAAAGCATCCTCGCTCTCTTCTCTACCTTGAGCTTTGGATCGTTGATTGGATTGCTGCTGCTGATTAGCTCCAGATCCGCGTCCATCCTGATACATATGGGAGGAAAGCGACTCATTGTGCGTTACTTCTACCTTATCTACCTGGATACCTTGGCTCTGCAGGCTCGTACGCAGCTGCGACATTTGCTGTTCCAGCAAATCCTTCGCTCCGCTATGCTCAGTCATGAACTGGGCAACCAGATGACCATTTTGCATTGTCAGCTTAACCTCCAGCTGACCCAGATGATCTGGACGAAGCATGATAGTCGCTTCCGTCAAACCAGTGTGTTTTACAATGTCAAGTTTCTGCACTACAAATTCGGTCATCTCCTTGGCAAATTGCCGTACATGTACGACTGGTTGAGCCGGAGCAGAAGGTGTTGTTCCTTGCGTTTGTACCGAAAGCTGTCCCGCAGTCGTGATCACTGGAGCCTGATTGTCAGTTGCTGTCGAATCCACTTGCTCAGTCGCATCTACGAATGCACTCGCTTCATCCGTTACAGTCGTCTTAACTGCAGACTGAACGAGAAGATTAGTTGATGAACGTTGTCCATCTGCACCTTGTTGATTAGTTTCGCCCTGACTTGCTTGCTGCTGAGAAGCAACAACCTGTTTGTCAGTAGTAGCTGTAGCTACGGGCTGAGTACCATTTGCTCGATTTGCAGAAGGCTGAACTGTTTGTGAATCCCCACCATCAGCAAGTTCCACAGCTTTCATTACACCATTCCACTGCTCATCGGAAATAGCTCCCGTCCCTGCCGTTGCGCTTTGGAGCGATTGTAGTAACTGTGCCACCTGGGACTTTTGGTCTCCAGAAGCCTGCTCTGCTACATTGGCAAGTTGTGACAAAGCGTCCTGTAATGCAAATCGAAGAGTAGCCGGGTTGGATGCCAAGGCTGTTAAGCCTGTCGCCTCTGTCGTTTCTCCACCGTTTAACTGTTGATTTGTTCCGTCGCCTTGCAAAAACTGTTGTACTTGCTGAATCCACGCTTGCAGAGTTGCAAGCAGAGCAGGATCGGCAGCTACTTGATCATCCAGCTTTTCGAGATTTTGCAGCAAAGGAGCCAGTGTTTCGACCAGCGGCTCGGTTGGAGCTTCCGTGGATTCTCCAGTTGCAATAAGCGGAAGTACCATAACTAATGGAGAACCATTCGCTTCTGTGCCTGCTGAGCCCGTTTGCCCACCTGTCATCATTTGCGTAAGTGTTTGGTTAAAAGCACCTGTAGTTGCTCCGGCAACCGTGGCTGTACTCGTTGTTGAGGCTGTCGTACTGCTAGCTGTTTGACTGGAGCTGACCGATACACTTTGAGAAATAAGGGTCATTTATTTTTCACCTCCCTTCATTTAAATTACTTACTGCCCATCAGTTTGTTCAAAATTTTTGCGGTCTGAGCCGAATCCTTGGCAGACATATTTTGTAGTAAAGAACCACGTGTCGAATCATCCACTGTATTTAATATGTTCAATGCCTTGTCTGGACTGATTTTGTAAGTTTGTAAAATAAGTTCGGCACCGCTCTTCTTGTCCATGGAAGCAAATGTGCTACTGATTTGAGTGCTTTGCAAACTCTTACTCGTTGTTCCAGCTGTGGTACCTTGATCCTTTTTCAGACGAGACTGCAACGCAGCAACTGACAAATCCGTAGATGGCGTTACGTTTTTCAGAGCCATGGTAATATCGGCTGCTTTTTTAGCGTCCATCTTTTGCAAAATCTTTGCACTGTTGGCAGGGTCCATGTAGCTTAACAACTGCACAGTCTCTTCCGTAGTCAGATTCTCCATAATCGGTGCCGCTTTACTAGCTGTCATTCCTTCATACATGCTAGCAAGATCTCTGGCCTGTTTTACATAAGGATCTTCATTTGTTGTTCCACCTGTAGTTTGCGTACCGCCCTGTCCCTGCTGACTGGCCTGTGGCTGCTGTTCCTGTTGCGTTTGCAGCGTATTGACCTGATTCTGCAGTTCAGTAACCTTTTTATCTTGTGTCGTCTTAGCAGCGGTAGCCTTTTTAAGCTCCTCCGTCTGCTTGGCTAAATCTGCCTTTAACTGCTGAATGGTTGCTTCAGAACTTTCAGACTGTGCCTTCTGATCTGCCTCTTTCGTCTGGGTAGCCTTATCTTTCGGTTCAGGTACCCAATTTTTAACAACTGGTATTTTGTTCCCTAATGAAATCATTTCGCTTCTGAAGTCCATATTGAACAATGTAAGCAGGACCCCGACCAGAACGATTGTGAACACAATCGGAATCAGGAAAAACATAAACCGTTCAAATCCCCCGCCTGATTCTTTTCCTAAATCTATATCCAGTTCATTTTCTGCTAACTTCTGTGCCATCGTCTTCCTCCTCAGGCAGCTGATATGCGTATCCTATGACTTTCCGCTTACCGGGCTTTCATGGCAAATCGCACGGAAGCCATTTCATCCAGCTCGTTCTGCTCGCGCAGGAGCATTTCCTGTTGGAATTTCACGTTGGCCTTCTCTCTCGCTTTCAGCCAAACCTGTTCATCCAGCATTTTATCGGTCAAAACGGTTTGTTTGCTTTGCACATTTTGCTGCGCATATTGAACATCCCTATGCTTGCGTGTAATACATTGGTCCAGATGATTAATATAAGCCTGTAATTCCTGAATGGTAGAGAGTGGCGCGCAATCCTCGGCAGCCTTTTGAATGGCTGATATGACCCGATTCCTTTCGCCTACAAGCTGTGTTAATGTCTGCTCCTCAGCCTGCAATTGTCCGACAGCACTGGAAAGCAACCATTCGGCCTGTGACTTTTCGTTGGTTTTCAAGTCTACAACTTTCTGAAAGGAATACTGAAATCTCATCGTTCAACCTTCATCTCCTCGTAAATTCAGAAATCAAACGCTCCCTTACCTCGTCCAGCTCAGCCTTTTCATCTGTTCTTTGTCTTGTAAAATCCCATATATCCCGTATACGCTCCATGGATTCGTCAATTTCTGCATTTGAACCCTGCTGATAGGCCCCGATATTAATCAGGTCCTCCGAATCTTTGTAAACGGCCATCAAGCGCTTAATGTTCTCGGCAGCGTCTATCTGATCTCGTGGTGCGATATCCTTCATGACCCGGCTAATACTCGCTAACACATCAATTGCGGGAAAATGTCCTTTGTTCGCAATCCCACGATTCAAGACAATGTGTCCATCCAAAATCCCGCGCACCGCATCCGCGATGGGCTCATTCATATCATCACCATCGACTAGTACCGTATAAAAAGCGGTTATGGAGCCAGTAGGACCTGTTCCTGCACGTTCTAAAAGCTTAGGTAGACTAGCAAACACGGAAGGGGTGTACCCTCTCATTGCCGGTGGCTCCCCTACGGCTAGGCCGACTTCACGTTGGGCCATCGCATACCGGGTAACTGAATCCATCATCAGCATGACATTCAACCCACGATCTCGAAAATATTCCGCGATCGTCGTTGCAATAAGTGCACCCTTAATACGGATTAACGCAGGCTGGTCGGAAGTTGCCACAATGACCACGGAACGTTCTAGTCCCTCCGGGCCTAAATCCCGTTCAATAAAGTCCAGCACTTCGCGTCCACGTTCCCCGATCAAGGCAATTACATTCACATCGGCTTCCGTATTGCGAGCAATCATTCCCATCAAGGTACTTTTACCTACACCCGAACCTGCAAAAATACCAACCCGTTGTCCTTTACCGATAGTAAGCAACCCGTCGATAGCGCGTACCCCGATACTGATTGGTTCCTGCACACGCGGACGATTCAGCGGATTGGACGGAATATTAAAGGTTGAATATCTCGCCATTCGCGAGGGAATCAATGAGCCATCCAGAGGCTGACCCAAGCCGTCGAGCACTTTGCCTAACAGCTCCGACCCGACCTGCACATTCAACGGCTTCCCTGTTCCTACTACATCACAACCGGGACCAATGGATTGCAATTCTCCAAGTGGCATCAGAAGCACTTTATTGTCCCTGAAGCCTACAACCTCCGCTTGCAACGGCTTTGCCGTTTTACCCGGATAAATGTAACAAACATCCCCGATACTGGCGTCCGGACCTTCCGATTCAACCATCAGGCCGATAACCTGCGTAACCTTGCCATTTACCCGAACCGGGTCCAGCTGGCGCAAATGATCCATGTAGCGCTGCGTATTAAGCCCCTTCATGTCTTCGCTCCTCATTCTCATGTGCCAGACGCAGTAGTTCCTTTTTGATCTCAGCTAATTGCGTATCAATCCGCGCATCCACGCTCCCAAAGGAAGAACGGATAACACAACCGCGATCTTTCACAGTACCATCAGGAATAATTTGCAGTTCTGCCTGCGAATCGACAGTTAATGACAATTCTTCTCGTGCACCTTGCACAAATGCGAAATGCTGAGGTGACACACACAATGTAATGGTTCCTTTTTCCCGCTTACGAGCCAAATTTTTACGAATTAATTCAATCGTGTAGTCCGGCTCAAGGCTCAGCTGTTTCTCAATGACCTTTTCAGCAATAGCACTACTCAGTTCAACCAAAAAAGGCTCAGCTTCCTGAATCAGTTGTTCCTTAATCTCATAGGCCTGACGCAGAATATCCTGTGCTTCTTCCATCATATGCTCCGATTTCGTCTGGAGCTCGGCCTCAGCCAGCTTCTGGCCTTCTTCATATCCTTGCTGAAATCCATCAGCTTTTAACGACTGAGTCAACTGATCGTCATGCTCGCGTCGTTCCTGCCACCAGGCTTCAATCTGTTGCTGTGCCTCCTGAAGCATTCGTTCCGCTTCTTCAGCTGCCTCGCGAACCTGACGTTCGGCAAAATCCTTAGCATCATTCAGCATTTCATCCCGCAGCCGTTCAGCCTCGTGATCTCGCTGAGGCTCCGGCTCCGTATATTCAGTTGTGATTTCTTCGTCCGTCGTTTCTGGCGCATACGTATGTGCCACATCAATTGTTTTCAAAGCCTCTACAGGAACATATTGGAAAGATTTAATCAAGTTAGACAATGATGTCATCTCCTCCGCCGCGTGCGATTATAATCTCACCGGCCTCTTCCAATCTGCGGATCGTCGATACGATACGTGTCTGTGCTTCTTCCACATCACGCAACCGCACCGGTCCCATGTACTCCATTTCCTCTTTGAAGGTTTCTGCCATACGTTTCGACATATTTCGGAAAATCACATCGCGTACTTCTTCACTGGACACTTTAAGCGCCAATTGCAAATCTGCATTGTCGATATCGCGGATAATGCGCTGAATGGAACGGTTGTCCACATTGACGATATCCTCGAACACGAACATTCTTTTCTTGATTTCCTCAGCCAGTTCTGGATCTTGAATTTCAAGCGAGTCGAGAATCGTACGTTCGGTTCCGCGGTCTACGCCATTCAAAATCTGAACAATGGACTCGATGCCACCCGCATTCGTATAATCCTGCGTAGCGGTTGCAGACAGCTTTTGCTCCAACACTCGTTCCACCTGGGAAATAACTTCCGGAGATGTACTGTCCATGACAGCAACACGCCGGGCCACATCTGCCTGTTTTTCCTGTGGCAGAGACGACAGAATTGCAGCCGCCTGCTCAAATTGCAAGTACGAAAGCACGAGAGCAATCGTTTGCGGATTCTCATTCTGTATAAAATTCAATATCTGGTTTGGATCAGCCTTGCGGGCAAAATCGAAGGGTCTTACCTGTAACGTCGCTGTTAGACGGTTAATGACCTCAACTGCTTTTTGCGATCCGAGTGCTTTCTCCAATATTTCTTTAGCGTAATTAATACCACCTTGGGAAATGTACTCCTGAGCCAAACAAATTTGATGAAACTCGGCCATGATGGAGTCCTTCTCAATGGCATCGACCTTCCGCACATTGGCAATTTCCAATGTAAGTTGTTCGATCTCCTCGTCACGCAAATGCTTGAATATTTGAGCAGATACCTCTGGTCCCATTGTGATCAGAAGTATAGCCGCTTTCTGTCTTCCCGTTAAACCTTGACTGCTTGCCTTTGCCAATGAACTCACCTCTATTCGTCAGCCAGCCATGTACGAAGCAGATTGACGAATTCGTCGGGTTTCTTTTTCGCCAGACTTTCAAGCTGTTTACGCACTTGACTTTCATTTGTCACACTTTCCATGGTAATAGACGGGAACTCCGTCGGCGTTGGCATGAGTTGCAATTCTTCATCCAACTCTTCTTCCTGCTTACGACGACCACGTACGATGAGGAAGATTACACCCGCCAGCAGTGCCAGAACAGCAGCTCCAATGCCCCATAGCCAAGGGTTGGAAGCTGAGAAGAATGTATTCGTGCTCGCAGGCGCTGGAACAGCTTGTGAGAACACTGAAACCTTCTTAGCCAAATCAGCGTCTGTAATAGTAGTACCAGAATTCGCCAACGACGCTCTTACAATATTAACCAAAATATTTTGAATTGCTGTCTGAGTTGCAGTATCCAACGTTTGCTGACCTGTTGGTGGTTCAACTGCTACATTAATGGTTAAATCTTTTACAGTGTAGGGACTTTGGATAATATCCCTTGCAATTCGGTTAACTTCGTAGTTAATCGTACTTGAGCTCTTATCTGAGCTGGTATTGCCGGAATTAGCTCCTCCGGGGTAGCCCGGAACATCCTGTGTTCCTGTTCCCGCAACTCCTCCGGTTTGTCCACTACTGCCCGTATAGCTTTCCTGAATTTGTTGGGCGCTAATTTCAATACCCTTCATTTTCGTTTGATCAACAGGTGTGACCATTTGTTCCTTTGATGTCACTTTGTCGAAATTTAGCTGGGACATAACCAGCACATTTACCTTGTCGTCTCCAACAATTTTCGACAAAAATTGTTGGACATTATTCCTTACATCGCTCTCAAACTTCTTCTGTAGAGCCATGTTTTCCTGAACACCACTAGTGAGCCCACCTTGGCCGCCCTTGGCCGTTGGAATCAACTCATATTCCTTATTGGTGATCGTAATGTTTTCCACTGGCAGATTCGGTACAGCCGTTTTCACCAGATTAAAGTAACCGTCGATTGCTTGCTGATTTGGAGTAAAGCCAGGCTCGAATTCCATTTGAATCGAAGCGGAGGCTTTGTCCTTTTCTTCAAGTCCGGCAAAAATGTTTTCCTTTGGCATATTAATAACAGCTTTGGAGCTTTGAACACCATCCATCCGTTCCAACAGTTGCTGTATTTCGCCGTTCAATGCATTATTGTACTTCACATTGAACTCGTTCTCCGTCATACCAATGGCAGAGGAGGACTGGTCAAAGGCACTCATGCCGATTGAACCCTTCTGAATCAGGCCTTGAGACCCAACATCTACCTTCGCCTTATCCGCATTAGCGGTTGGGACTGAGATTTGTGTCCCACCAGCGTTAAGTTGATACGGTATACCCGCAGAATCGAGATACTTAATGACTCCGGCAGCATCGTTAGCATTTAAATCTCGGAAAGCCACTTCATACTCGGTTTTGGTAAACTGCATCGTTAGCACTACAACGGCGATAATGATGAATGCTAATGTCGAAACAAGCAATATCTTCTGTTTTTTGCTGAAATTATTCCAATACCCGGAAATCTTATCCCGATATTGGGCGATTCTCTCGTTCACTCCGTCACCCCATCCGAAACTTTGCTAAACCCTCTTTACATCTGTGTACGCATGATCTCCTGATAGGCTTCGATCGCTTTGTTTCGGACCTGTGTAGTAAGCTGCAGGGAAAGCAGCGCTTGTTGGGAAGTGATCATGACCTGATCTACATCAACTTTGCCTGCCATGAATTGGTCGGACATCTGGTGCGTAGCGGCTTCCTGCTGCCCTACTTCATTAAGAGCATCCTTTAGGAAGGAACCAAAATCCTTCAAGGATTCGGAAGGCGTCGATTTCGTCAACTCATTGTTAGGCGATTGAATCTGCTGTATTACCGGTGTCTGTACATTAAACATGGCGTTCTGAATCATGTTTTACTCTCCCTATTAAGTAGTTAGTAGTCCTAGAACTTAGCGACCGATTTCAAGCGCTTTGGAAACCATAGCCTTTGATGCATTCAGAGCTGTTACATTGGCTTCGTATGAGCGTGTCGCGGAAATCATGTCGACCATTTCTTTCATAATGTCTACATTAGGCATATATACATAGCCATCTTTATCAGCGTCCGGGTGACCCGGATTGTACACAGGCTTTAAAGGTGACTGATCTTCCTGAATTTGCGAAACCTTAACGCCAGCAGCGCTTGTGCTACTTCCTTCCATTTGAGCCTTCAAAACATCGGCAAAGCCAGATTGGTTCGGCTCCAAAACAACCGTTTTTCTCCGATATGGAACTGCTTGTCCATTCTCTACTTTCGCCCGAGTTGTCTCTGCGTTGGCAATGTTGCTAGATATAACGTCCATCCGCAACCGTTGGGCCGTAAGAGCAGATGCACTAATATCAAAGCCGTTGTTAATCTTCACCTAGTCCTATCTCCCTTCTACCGCTGTTCTCATCATCTTGATGCGCTCATTAATTTCTTGGATGTAGGTATTATATCTTAGTTGATTCTCAGCCATAAGACTCATTTCTCTGTCGATATCTACGTTGTTCATATTGTTATTCATGACTGAGTACCCATCTTTGGTGACCGTGGCATCTGGAATGGAGTTCACAGGTCCTATTTGAAAATGTCTTGAATTGGTTACTTTTCCACGTAGTGGTGTGACATCCCCGTCCATTTGCTGCTGAAGCAGTTCTTCAAATGAAACCTCCGAACGCTTAAAATACGGGGTATCCGCATTGGAAATATTGTCAGCCATCACACGTTGTCTCGTATTTGCCGCCTGTACACCTGCCTGAAGCTTTTGAAAGCTCATATCACCCAGCAGATTCATTTAGCTCCTCCCTTCCAGCGTCTACTCCAAAGTAAGATTCAATAAAACAAGATTTTTCACTTTTTTTCGACAATAAAATTTCATAATTATACATTTCTTTTAGGTCTTAAGTAGAAAATAATAACTTTCTGTCATATATTCTAAGTTTCGTAGAGTTGGGACCTAATTACAATAAGAAAAAAGCCCTATCTTTTTTAAAAAAGAGGGCTTTAGATGCATAAATTGTTAAATTTTTCAGGTTTTTTTCAAGAAAATGAATGTTTTCTTAGCACTTTACACCTGTAAAAGATTATACGTCCTACTTTTGGAATAGACAGAAAAATCATCAACTTGACCATTATCTAGGTCTAAACGACGGTGCAAGATAGTGTTATTCTGGACCACACACCCTATTTTTAGAAACCCTATTCATAAAATATACTGACTAAGGTCCCTGTTTTGGGCAATATCTCCCAGCTTCTCACGTACATATTCCGGGGTAATGATCATACGATCCAATGTAAGCTCTGGTGCTTCAAACGACAGATCCTCCAGCAGCTTTTCTAGAATGGTATGCAAACGACGTGCGCCAATATTTTCGGTGTTGCGATTTACAGACTCAGCAATGCTGGCAATCTCACGGATCGCTTCCGCAGAAAATTCGACTTCAATCTCCTCAGTACGGAGTAGATCAGTGTATTGCTTGGTCAGCGCATTTTTAGGCTCCGTCAGTATCGACACAAACTCATCCAAAGTCAGGCTACTTAATTCCACACGGATTGGGAAACGGCCCTGAAGCTCTGGGATTAGGTCAGATGGTTTGGCAACATGAAAAGCTCCTGCAGCAATAAACAGAATGTAATCTGTTCTTACCGGACCATATTTGGTCATGATGGTAGATCCCTCGACAATAGGTAAAATATCGCGCTGGACGCCTTCTCTCGACACATCGGGGCCACTACCCTTACCCTGGCTGGCAATCTTATCTATTTCATCAATAAAAATAATGCCGGATTGCTCAGCACGCTTCACAGACTCCTGAATCACATCATCCATATCGATCAATTTGGCGGCTTCATCTTGAATCAACACCTTGCGAGCTTCCTTGACTGGTAGCTTGCGCTTCTTTGTCCGCTTGGGCAGAAAACTTCCGAACATCTCCTGCATATTCATACCCATTTGTTCATTCCCTTGCCCAGCAAACATATCGAGCATATTGGGTGCAGTATCCTCCACATCAATCTCTATGACATCATCCTCAAGCTTACCGGACAGCAGATCGAATTTAACCTTACGGCGCTTTTCTGCCAAAGATCCATCCTGTTGTTGTGGTTCTTCTTCTACCGAAGTTCCCGTGTTATTGCCAAACAGCATTTCAAAGGGATTACGTTGCGATTTGTTTGACTTTTCTGCAGGTACAAGGATGCTGACAATCCGTTCATTTGCCATATCCTCTGCTTTGTCTTTCACATTCTCTGTTCGTTCCGACTTGACGATGCGAATGGAGGTTTCCATCAGATCACGCACCATGGATTCCACATCGCGACCGACGTAACCCACTTCTGTAAATTTGGTCGCCTCTACCTTGACAAAAGGAGCTCCCACAAGCCGTGCAAGTCTACGTGCAATTTCAGTTTTACCCACACCTGTCGGCCCGATCATCAAAATATTTTTAGGCACAATTTCATCCCGAATATCATCCGGCAGCTTACTACGCCGATAGCGGTTGCGCAAGGCAACAGCAACAGATTTTTTAGCTTCTTTTTGTCCGACAATATACTTATCCAGCTCGGATACCACTTGTCTGGGCGTCAACGATTGATTATTCATTTTGCACTCCTCCACCCTTGAATACTCAGAGCCGATTTACAGTTCTTCCACGATAATCTGATTGTTCGTATACACGCATATTTCCGAAGCAACCTCTAGCGCTTCCCGTGCCATGTCCTTTGCTTCCATGCCAGAGCCATGGCGTTTGAAAGCACGGGCTGCCGCCAATGCAAAATTACCACCTGAGCCAATCGCAAGCACATCATCATCCGGCTCGATAATTTCGCCGCCTCCAGAAATGAGCAGCATCCCGGATGAGTCCATCACAATCATGAGCGCTTCCAGCTTGCGCAGGATACGATCCTGACGCCAGTCCTTGGCCAGTTCCACGGCTGCTCTTTGAAGATTTCCGTGGTGTTCCTCTAGCTTATTTTCAAACTTTTCAAATAACGTGATGGCATCCGCCACCGAACCCGCAAATCCCGCAACGACCTGGCCACGATACAATCTGCGCACTTTTTTAGCCGTCTGCTTCATCACAACACTGTTGCCGAACGTTACCTGCCCATCACCCGCAATAGCTCCTTTGCCATTGTGGCGTACAGCGCAGATGGTGGTAGCATGAAAGGACATATCCATAACGCGCTCCTCCTTTTCCTTCATCCTTATGCCTGTACTTCAGCTGACATAACTCCCGTTTCGTTGATATAACCGTGCAAACTTTCCAGCGCGCGATTAGCGAGAGCTTCATTTTTTTCCTTTTTGTTGCGAATCCGTTTCTCCAGCTTTGGAAGCAAACCAAAGTTTGCATTCATCGGTTGAAAATGCTTAAAATCAGCGGTCGTAATATACCGCGCCATGCTGCCTAATGTCGTTTCTGCAGGAAATACAAACATTTCCTGTCCACGTGCTGCTCGCGCCGCATTCATCCCGGCCAACAGACCCGAAGCCGCCGACTCCACATATCCCTCTACACCGGTCATTTGTCCGGCGAAGAATAGATTACTTCTTCCCTTGAACTGATAGGTTGGATGAAGTTGCTGTGGAGAATTAATAAAGGTATTGCGATGCATCACACCGTAACGTACAAACTCTGCCTCTTCGAGGCCTGGAATCATTGAGAATACACGCTTTTGCTCCCCCCATTTGAGGTGAGTCTGGAAACCAACCAGATTATACAGCGTTCCCGCGGCGTTGTCCTGCCGAAGCTGAACAACTGCGTGGGGCAGTTCACCTGTATGTGGATTTACGAGACCCACAGGTTTCATCGGTCCAAACAATGCCGTTTGTTTCCCACGTTGCATCATCACTTCGATGGGCATACAGCCTTCGAAATAAATTTCTTTTTCAAATTCCTTGACTTGCGCTACCTCAGCCGTAATCAGAGCCTCATAAAAAGCATCAAATTCTGCTTCGTTCATCGGACAATTCAAGTACGCTGCTTCTCCCTTATCATAACGGGAAGCCAGATAAACCTTGCTCATGTCGATAGAGTCCTTTTCTACAATCGGGGCTGCCGCATCGTAAAAATAAAAATACTCCTCTCCCATCAGCGATTTAATCTGTTCCGACAAAGCTGGAGAAGTTAAAGGCCCCGTCGCAATGACCACAATACCGTCCTGTGGGATTTCCTGAAGCTCTTCATTAACAATCTCAATCAAAGGATGTTGATGAAGCGTATCAGTAATATGACCGGAAAATCCGTCACGATCCACTGCCAACGCACCGCCAGCCGGAACAGCATGACGATCCGCTGCACTCAGGATCAAGGAGTTCAGTATTCTCATCTCTTCCTTCAGTACGCCTACTGCATTCGTTAGGCCGTTTGCCCGCAAGGAATTACTGCATACCAGTTCGGCAAATTTATCTGTATGATGTGCTGGTGTTTTTACAACCGGCCTCATTTCGTATAACTTGACTGGCACTCCACGGCTTGCAATTTGCCAGGCAGCTTCGCTGCCCGCCAAACCTGCTCCAATGACCGTTACCTTTTGTAGTTCACTCACGTTTAAATCCCCCTGCTATTGTTGTTCTTAAGAAGTCTCTACGCTCTCATCGCTCTCTTCCAGCATTTCGCTGTGATCGCAGACAGTACAGTTGAGCTTCGTTCCTTGTTTTGTACGTTTTTCGACCATTAGGCTACTGCAACTTGGACAAGGCTTAATGGACGGTTTATCCCAGGAAACAAAATCACATTCCGGGTAGCGGTCACATCCATAGAAGACACGTCCTTTTTTACTCCGTCGTTCGACGACATGGCCCTCACCGCATGTAGGACAATTAATCCCGATATCCTTAACAATTGGCTTTGTGTTACGGCAATCTGGAAAAGCAGAGCAGGCCAGGAATTTACCAAATCGGCCAAGCTTATACACCATTTGGCTGCCACACTTATCACAAATGACATCGGATACTTCATCTTTTATTTCAATTTCTTTCATTTCTTCTTCAGCCACTTCAAGTCGCTTCTCGAATGACTCGTAAAAGTCACTCAACACCTTGACCCAATTACCTTCGCCTTCTTCGACGTGGTCAAGATCACCTTCCATATTAGCTGTAAACTCCACATTCAGAATCTCTGGAAAGAACTCCTCCATCTGTTCGATGACCAATTCGCCCAGCTCTGTAGGGAAAAACTTCTTCTCTTCAATAGCAACGTACCCACGTTTCTGAATGGTTTCCAGCGTCGGTGCATACGTACTTGGACGTCCTATACCCAGTTCTTCCAGCGTCTTCACCAGTCGTGCTTCCGTATAACGGGGAGGCGGTTGTGTAAAATGCTGCTTCGGCTCAACCGCTTCTTTTTTTAATTTATCGCCTGGTTGAAGTGGTGGCAGCAGTTTATCTTCTTCGGTTTTACCGTCGTCATTTCCCTCTACGTACACTTTCATGAAACCTGGAAAACGAACCTTAGAACCTGCTGCCCGGAATATCGTCTCACCCGCTTCAATATCTACGGACAAAGTATCCATAATAGCAGAAGCCATCTGGCTGGCCATGAATCGTTCCCATACCAATTTGTACAAACGGAACTGATCCCGACTCATAAACGGCTTAACTGTTTCCGGATCGCGTAATGCAGAGGTTGGGCGAATCGCTTCATGCGCATCCTGGGCGTTGGCCGCTTTTTTTGAATATTGACGAGGAGTTTCAGGTACAAAAGATTCGCCATATTTTTGAATAATTAATTCTTTCGCTTCCTCTTGAGCTGAAGCGGCGATCCGTGTGGAATCCGTACGCATATACGTAATTAGACCCACGGTCCCTTCTTTCCCTAAATCCACACCCTCATATAGCTGCTGAGCTACAGACATCGTTTTAGATGCACGGAAGTTGAGCTTCCGAGCCGCCTCCTGCTGCAAGGAACTTGTTGTAAACGGAGGAGAAGGATTGCGTAAACGCTCTTTCTCTTTCACGTCGCGCACCTTGTAAGACGATTTCCCTATAGCTTCCAACACTTCTTGTACATCTGCTTCGCTGGAGAGTTCTTTCTTTTCACCGCGCAGCTTATGAAATTTCGCTTCAAAGGTGCTGTCTTTAATAGCTAGTTTAGCTGTAATCGTCCAGTATTCTTCCGGTACAAACTCACTGATCTCGTTTTCCCGATCCAAAATAATTTTCACCGCAACCGACTGCACACGCCCAGCGGATAGACCCTTTTTTACCTTTTTCCAGAGCAACGGGCTGATTTTGTAGCCAACAAGTCGATCCAGTATCCGTCGTGCCTGCTGAGCATTGACCAAATCCATATTGATTTTGCGGGGTGTTTTAAAAGCATCTTTGACAGCCTGCTTCGTAATTTCATTAAATACAACACGGCAATCTGCTGTATCGTCCAGTTCCAGCGCATGCGCCAGATGCCAGGCAATAGCTTCACCTTCACGATCCGGGTCAGCCGCCAGATATACTTTTTTTACTTTTTTTCGGGCATCCTTTAATTCTTTTAGAATTGAGCCTTTACCTCGAATGGTAATGTATTTGGGATTAAAATCATTTTCGACCTCTACGCCGATCTGACTCTTCGGTAAATCCCTAATATGACCCATGGAAGCCTTGACGATATATTTACTGCCTAAGTATTTGCCGATCGTCTTCGCCTTGGAAGGCGATTCCACGATGACGAGTGAATCCGCCATAGGCTCTTCCTCCTCTCAATTACACACATGAATATGATAGACTTCCTGAAATGTGGTGAGCTATAGTTCGTAGAGGAGCTACACGGTGGAATTGATCTTACAATCGCTGTTGTAACGGAATTCTTAGATTTTATAAAACCTTCGACAAAGTTAGAATTCCATTACAAAGGCGAACGCTGTCGCTTTTCCAGATTCAAATCCAACGCTTCACTAGTACGAGCTATAAATTCAACACATTTCAGGAAGTGGGGAAGGAGTAAGAATCCGCGGCGCGGATGAATGCCATACTGCCCTCCACCTGATGTTTAAAATTAAATTTGTGCATTTACTAACTAAGGACTTTGCAAAAACAACTACTAAATAAGCTTGTATTTTGTGCCCGCTAGCTGGGCAATCCTTTTTTTTATGATTAACGATAACAGAACTGCGTGTAAAAGTCCAAAATCCCATGCCGTAGCATCAAGCAGTTCATCCAGTGTCATGGTTCCCTGTTCGAGCAACAGTATGACACGGTTTTCCTCGGAAGTCTCACTTTCTGGCACTTTGGAGACCTGCTTCAGATTAAGACTCTGCTCTCTATTGTATGAAGAAACCTCCCTTGTACGCAAATCTGCTTCATACTCCTCAATAATATCCGAAGCTTCAGTGACTGTTTTGGCTCCTTGCTTAATCAAGCTCAGCGTGCCTCTACTCTTCGGTGAGGTAATGGGTCCGGGAACAGCAAACACATCTCGATTTGCCTCTAGCGCAGCATCAGCTGTAATCAAAGAGCCGCTTCTTGCATCTGCTTCGACGACGAGCGTTCCCTTCGTTAGGCCAGCTATAATCCGATTACGTTGTGGAAACATTCCCGGATGTGACCTCGTGCCTGGAGGATACTCCGATACGATCAAGCCTTTGCTAGCCATCTCTGCAAATAAAGACGCATTTTGGGGAGGATAAATTTGATCAATCGCTGTTCCCAGTACACCAATCGTGTTTCCTCCCCGGCACAGGGCTGTTTCGTGACAAATACTGTCAATCCCTCTCGCCAATCCGCTAACTACTGTAATCCCTGCATTACATAATCCCTCTGTTAGTATCTCCGCTGCTCTACGTCCATAAGCGGTGGGAACGCGAGTTCCTACCATGGCTACAGAACATGTATGCAAAAGTGATTTATCCCCTTTTGTATACATTACCCAAGGTGGGTCAACTGTTTCCTTCATTAATAGGGGATAATCCTCGTCCACATAAGTTACCGTTCCAATATCACCGGATTGAACTCGCTGATATCGTTCATGCACCCATTCTTCATCGTAACACTGGGCCGCAATGCGTGCCTGAGCAGGGCTTAACCCTATCTCGATCCACTTCTGTTCGCTAAAATGCAGTAGCTCATGCAATTGATAGTCACTCGACCAAATACGCTGAATTGTTTTTCTTCCGATTCCCTCTAACTCATGTAAGCCTACCAAAAGCCATCTTTCTTCCAAACTATGGTTCCCCCATTCACGGAAGAGTGAACCCTCCCTTATTTTGTGGCACAATGAATCATTTTGCAAGCGTTTCCCTGATAAGCCTGTCTTAACGCAAAAAAAGCAACCTTTTCATCCCCTGTTTCAGAAGATAAAAAGGTTGCTTACCTTTCTTTCATTATACACTAGCCTGCGGCAAATTTCGATGCAGTTTTATGGCTTGTATATTAATGAAGGAACACGATTTAATGTGTCGTGCACAAATTCAAAATACCACGTGCTTCCAGCACACTTACCAGTGTCGAGCCCATTTCGGAAGGAGTCGGTGCCACCTTGATCCCGCAGGCTTCAAGTGTGGCAATTTTCTCTTTGGCCGTTCCTTTTCCGCCAGAAATAATGGCACCTGCATGCCCCATCCGTTTGCCCGGAGGCGCAGTCACACCACCGATAAAACCAACCACCGGCTTCGTCATATTGTCCCTGATCCACTCGGCAGCCTCTTCCTCGGCTGTACCCCCAATTTCTCCGATCATAATGACAGCGTGAGTGTTGGAGTCCTCATTGAAACGTTGCAAAATGTCAATGAATTCTGAACCTTTAACGGGGTCACCGCCAATACCAACCGCGGAAGATTGTCCTATACCTCGGGTCGTTAACTGATGCACTGCTTCATAGGTCAAAGTACCACTACGTGACACAACGCCTACATGACCTGGTAGATGAATGTAACCTGGCATAATACCGATTTTACATTCTCCTGGTGTAATAACACCTGGACAGTTAGGGCCAATCAGAACGGTCTTTTTACCTTCCATAAAACGTTTGACCCTGATCATATCAAGCACCGGAATGCCCTCCGTGATACAAATCACGAGATCTAAATCCGCATCTACAGCCTCCAAAATGGAATCTGCTGCAAAAGCCGGTGGCACGTAAATCACGCTCGCTGTGGCGCCAGTAGCTTCCTTGGCTTCGCTCACTGTGTTAAACACTGGCAATTTGACCTGTTGTCCGTTCTCCAGTGTAATTTCTACCTCGGTGCCCCCCTTACCTGGAGAGGTGCCACCTACCATTTGTGTACCGTAATCAAGTGCACCCTTGGCATGAAACAACGCCGTTTTTCCCGTAATCCCCTGTGTAATCACCTTTGTATGCTTATCGACCAAAATACTCACGATCTTCACATCCCCTATCGTTTATTCGGCATATCGGAATGCAAACAGGCTATTGAACAAGTTCAACGATTTTTTGGGCGCCATCCGCCATAGAATCGGCTGCCACGATATTCAAACCGGATTCCGCTAAAATCTGTTTGCCGAGCCCAACATTCGTCCCTTCAAGACGGACAACAAGCGGACGAGTCAGCCCCAACTGTTTGGCAGCCTCCACGACGCCGTTCGCAATGATGTCACACTGCATAATTCCGCCGAAAATGTTCACGAAAATACCTTTTACCTTCGGATCGGACAAAATGATTTTGAACGCTTCGGTTACCTTTTCCGTCGTCGCACCGCCCCCCACGTCCAGGAAGTTGGCCGGATCGCCACCGTAATATTTGATAATATCCATGGTTGCCATCGCCAAGCCCGCACCATTGACCATACAGCCAATATTTCCGTCCAGAGCAATATAGCTTAGATCGTATTTCGATGCCTCAATTTCCTTCTCGTCCTCTTCATCCAAATCACGCAATTCCAAAATATCCTTGTGACGGAACAACGCATTAGAATCAAAATTCAGTTTGGCATCCAACGCCAGGACATTCCCATCACCCGTAACGACTAAGGGATTGATTTCTGCAATCGAACAGTCCTTGTCCACAAAAGCTTCGTATAGCGCCAGCATAAACTTGACCGCTTTGTTTACCAGTTCATTGGGGATATTAATGTCATATGCCAACTTACGGGCCTGATACACCTGAAGCCCAACCGCTGGATCAACAACAGCTTTAAAAATCTTCTCAGGAGTGGCTGCAGCCACCTCTTCGATTTCCGTACCGCCTTCTTCTGAGGCCATCATTACGATACGTCCAGTCGCACGATCTACAACAACGCCGACGTAATATTCTTTACGAATATCGCAGCCTTCCTCAACCAAAAGGCGTTTGACCTCTTTACCTTCAGGCCCGGTCTGATGCGTCACCAGTACCTTGCCCAAAATTTCAGAAGCAAAAGTCCGCACCTCATCCAAACCTTTGGCAACTTTCACGCCACCCGCTTTACCGCGTCCACCAGCATGAATTTGTGCTTTTACCACCGTAACAGCGCTTCCAAGCGATTCTGCCGCAGCAACGGCTTCCTCCACCGTATAGGCAACCTTACCGTTCGGTACAGCCACTCCGTACTGCTTCAATACTTCTTTACCCTGATATTCATGGATATTCATTCTGGAATCCTCCTATCAACATGACTGCAACAAGGGCGGTTCACAAGGAAATCTATACTAAACCTACATCATTGTAACATGTTTTTAAAACGCTTTCCTTATAATTTAACCTCATGAATTACAGTATTTTGATATCATTATCATTCCCAAAATCGAATGTTTGGATATTATTGGATATTACTCTTAATACAAATTCACACAAAAAAAGCACCTCTTCAACATGGGATTACCTAATCCACATTAAGAGGCACTTTAATTCTTCAAGCATGATTAGGTATTTTTTCTTTCAGCTGAGAACAACTCATGTCATAAGATTCGCAAGAGCAACTGAAAATACCTTATGATTTTTCAATTTGTACATTCGCTTGATGAACACGATCGAGCAGATCATTGAACTGGAGCAGAAGCGACCCAAATTGATCATGAGTCATACTTGTTTTTTCCTGGATGCATCCTGGTACAGACAGAGCTTTTTCCCGCAATGCGCTTCCCTCTGTCGTCAAAGAAATCAGCACCTTACGCTCATCCTGAGTGGAACGCTTTCGATCGATAAGCCCGGCGTTCTGCAATCTCTTCAATAGCGGAGTTAGTGTGCCGGAGTCCAAATATAGGGCCTCACCCAATTCCTTCACTGTACACTCTTCACGCTCCCATAGCACGATAAGTACCAAATATTGCGAGTACGTCACACCGAGCTTCTCCAGATAAGGCTGGTATAGCTTCGTAATCTCTCTGGAGCATGCATATATGGCAAAGCATAACTGATTATCAAGTTTTAACGCTGTACCTTCATTATGATTGTTTTCCATGCTGTCTGATCACCTACTTTCGTCATTATTTTAGCACATTATATAATAAAATACATGCTAATTGCACAAAATACTTTACAAACAATAATTATTTTGATAAATTTAATTGTGTAAAATATAAATTGAGCGAGAGGCAGTGATTGGATTATGATGACCATTCAACAAAAAATGTATGAAACAACAGTAAAAGCGGTTGGTGGACGTAACGGTTATATCGAGTCTTCTTCCCCTGAACTTCGTTTAGATATTGATACCCCAAAAGAAATGGGCGGCGCAGGCGGTGCAGGTACGAATCCAGAGCAATTGTTCGCAGCAGGCTATTCCGCTTGCTTTGATAGTGCTTTAAATATGGTTGCTCGCATGCAACGTGTTAAGCATGAAGGTACTGAAGTAAAAGCTACGGTCCATTTCGGCAAAGTGGAAGACGGCGGCTTCGGAATTGGAGTAAACCTCGACGTACTGGTAAAAGGCGTAGATCATGAAACTGCAGTAAAACTGGTGGAAGGCGCACATGAACAATGTCCATACTCCCGCGCTACCCGCGGTAATATTGAAGTGAAACTGAACGTCTTGTAACTGAGATTTTCTTTAGCATATGTAGGGGGACATCTTCATCTCTCTTCATTAAATTAATAGTACTCGTTAGAATGAATTTCACAACAAGCCCCTCAACCGTTTTTGTCGAGGGGCTTGTTGTTTTCCATCAAGTTACATGGGAGATGATGCATAATCGTATATACCAAAGTGATATACTCATAGTATAATCACTATTGTCATAATCTTATTTTTCTTCTCCAGGTCTTTTTGTCTGGAGCTTTTTTTTGCCTTTTTTCACTTTCTCTCGTACATACCTTTTGGAAAAACTCTTTCATAAAAAGGATCATACTGTAACTACTAATTTTATCGACTTTTTAACTTTCTGGAAAACTGGTATTTGCTCTATCCATATGGCGGTATTGAATAGCTTCAGCCACATGTGAAGTCAAAATTTTCTCTGAGTCATGTAAGTCTGCAATGGTACGCGAAAGCTTGAGAATTCGATCATACGCACGCATGCTTAAACCGAGTGCGTCCATTGTCTGATCAAGCAACTCCGCTGCATTTTTTTCTAATACGGCATATTTACGAAGCATCTGACCGGACAGCTCACTATTCCATGAAAAGGGAAGCTTGCTGTATCTGTTGATTTGTATCGCTTGAGCAGCCAGCACCTGCCTTCGCATTTCAGCGGATGACAATGATTCTTTTTCCTCCCGCCAATCCTTCGGTTGCGATACTTCAAGCTGAAGATCAATCCGATCCAGCAGTGGACCGGAAATACGTGAACGGTAGCGGGCTACTGCTGCAGGTGAACAGGTACAGCGCTGATGTTCCGTATCATTTCCGAAAAAGCCACAGTGACATGGATTTAAAGAGGCAGCAAGTAAAAAATGCGCCGGATACTTAAAAACAGCTCGCGAACGACTGATCGTAACATTGTGGTCTTCCAAAGGTTGGCGCAGCACTTCTAGTACATGACGGCTAAACTCAGGCAACTCATCCAGAAATAAAATCCCTCGGTGTGCAAGACTGATTTCTCCTGGTTTGGGCATACCTCCCCCACCCACCAAACCAGCAGCAGAGATCGTATGATGAGGCGAACGGAAGGGACGAATATTCATCAGATGGGGCGATGACTCCTTCCACTTCCCGGCAGCGCTGTATACTTTGGTGACTTCAAGCGCCTCCTTTTCAGTCAAAGGCGGAAGGATGGATGGCAACCTGCGGATGAGCATTGTTTTCCCAGCCCCCGGCGGTCCCATAAGCAGGATATTATGCATTCCGGCTGCAGCGATGACTAACGCACGCTTGGCGTGCAGCTGACCCAGCACATCGCTGTAATCCTCCATGTTACTAGTTATCTCTTCTTTCTCACACCACAACGGTATATGCTCTGCCTGAGGTAAGTGGTCATAGGAACAGATCATGACTTGTTTACTGGCAGAACCACTCTGATTTGTCGCTTGGCTATCAACAGTCCCTTGTGCACGATTTTCAATCGGAATAAGATCTGCTAGATGACGTATAGCGTAAATACGTATACCCGTAATCAGACGAGCCTCGCTTGCGTTTTCCTGGGGAAGCAGCACAGAGTTGAATCCTTCTCGCTTGGCCAAATCAACCATGGACAGCACCCCATTTACAGGGCGAATACTGCCATCCAGCGCCAGCTCGCCAATAAACAGTGTCCGTTCTCCCACGGGTAAAACGACCTGTTCACTGGTTGTTAGCAACCCTAAAGCGATAGCAAGGTCAAAAGATGAACCTTCCTTACGCAAATCAGCAGGAGCTAAATTAATCGTGACACGCTGGGACGGATATTTAAAGCCACAGTTTTTGATTGCTGCTCTGACACGCTCCACAGCCTCTCGAATCGCCGAATCAGGCAATCCTATAATCGCTGTTTGAGGCAAGCCATTGGACAAATCAGTCTCAACTTCAATCAAAACGCCATCTATTCCATACAGACAAGCTCCGTGTAATTTTCCATACATATCAAAAAGCACCTCTCCTCATATTGGAATGCTCCCTCTCGGGAATCATTGCATATATGAAAAAAGGTGCTTCCAAATTTTCATTCTTTGCAAATGTGATGTTCGAAATTTCAGCTCCGAACTATGCTTTCAAAATTCTTGACTAAGTTTATCTGACGACAGATTATTTGTCAAACAAGGTCAGCTTTTCGGCTGCTGGAGTACGCGGTCTCGATTCCGGGATAACGTCGGGATAGCCTGCATATATCATTCCGATTACCTTCTCACCCGGTTGAATTCCCAAGGGCTCACGGAACTTAGGAGAATACAAAAATGGCTTTGTTACCCAAAACGTTCCGATTCCTTTGCTCCATGCGGCAAGCATAAAGTTTTGTACAAGCGCACTGACCGCTGCAAAATCCTCATCCCAAACCGCTTGACGCGGGTCTTCTTCCAGCACTACTAAAAGCTGGATCGGGTTGTGCAAAATGCCGCTCTCAAACTTGTTGTCCTTACCGATATCGGCTGCAATTGCTTTTGCAAGCTTTTTCCGTCCTTCACCAGCAAACAACAGAAAACGCCACGGTTCACGCATTTTATGATTAGGAGCCCACACAGCGACGTCCAGCAGTTCTTTGATCGTATCTACCGGGATGGAGTCGGATTTAAATCGTTTAATCGTCCGGCGTTCCTGAATTACATCTATGACATGTTCACTAAAGGTATGCTTTGTCACGTAAATCCTCCTTCACAGGTACAACTTCTAGATATTCCCTTTAAGATGAAAATGATAACTATTCTCAATAAAATATACCTGTAGCTTTCCTTCCTGTCAACCTGCACATATGAATTCAGTCCCGCACTCTTACCTTTGAAAAAGCTCTTACTCGTTTAAAATGCGCCTATTAAATGGTCCGTAACAACAGCCGTTTCGTCAGTTAATCGTACAGAAATCATATCAAAACGGATTGGAGTATCTCCAATCCCGTTCATGTGCAAATAAACAGCGGCTGTTTGGCGAACCTGAGTTATTTTACGCGCAGTAACTGATTCTGCTGGCGTTCCATATTTGGAGCTACTTCGACTACGTACCTCAATAAACACGAGTGCATGCTCCTGCTTGGCAATCAGATCTATTTCACCACTGCGGCATCGCCAATTACGCTCTATGATACGGTAACCCAAGTTTTCTAAAAACAAAGCCGCTACCTCTTCGCCCATCGCTCCTTTGGCTTTCCGTTGATCCTTGCCTCCAGCCTTCATCTCATTCCTCATCACCAGTCATCCCTCGGTGCAAGCCGATCCATTTGATATATATAGGTAAGCACCTCTGCCACCAACTGATAGAGCTCAGCAGGGATTTGTTCGTCCAAATCAAGTTTGGACAGTACTTCAACCAGCGCGGCATCCTCCTGAACGGGAACACCATGTTCTTTGGCTTTTTCTAAAATGCTATCCGCAATACGGCCGCTCCCCTTGGCAACGACAATCGGTGCTTCGCTCTCACCAGGCGTATATTTAAGGGCGACCGCCTTCTTCCTGGAAGGAGAAGGAGGTTCCAACGGCTCTTTCATATTTTCAGATCGACTCCTTTATACGGCTGAGGCACATAGCTTTGTACCTCAGAAGAGGCGAGGCTGTTCTGTTCAGTCCTTATGGGCATGGGCTCGGTACGAAGCGTTAGAAGTTGGTAACCTAGTGACTCCAACGCTGTATGAATGGACTCACGCCCACTGGTTAACAGTGAAGCCGCCCATTCATGATCATTATGGAGCTTGACGCTCACAATCCGATCTACAACCTGGACATCTACCAGAGTCGGTCCAAGCCCTTTCATGTCCAAATCAAACCAAAGACGACAATTGGAGGCGTCCAGCTCTCCCCGTTTGCCGCGGCGGGACTGAATCTGGATCGTAGCTGTTTCACGACCGTCCGGTCCGACGAATGGTATAAACATGTGTACTTGTGCAAAAGGTGCCGTTCGGTCTGTGTTGAGCAGCAACTGCTGACCTGTCAGGTGCTGTACAACCTGCTGAGCCGCCTCTTTCAAAGCGGGCGGCAGGTCGTCACTGCTCATCAGCTGGAGCAGTGCCCCTTTTACGGTGTCTGCGTCTGCTGACACCGTGTCCCCGGCGGACGCAGCCGCTAATCCCGGCAGCGTCTGCGGCGTTCCCTCTGGCGGCTCCATACGTGCCGCCGTCCCGTGCGCGAGCTGCGCAGTCGCACGGTGTACTTGCTGCTCGTGCTCTGCACCGAGCAGCTTCAGTACGCGGCCCACCCACGGGTCTTCCGTGGGGGTGAGCTGCGGGCTGGACGCCACAGGCTGCGATGCAGTGGCGTCTGCGGCCCGCAAAGCGCCAGCCGCCCGCTGCGCCACTTCCGTTGCGGGCTGCTCTGGCGCAGCCGTGCTCAGTGCGGGCGGCACCGCCGCGCGTAGCTCTTGCAACAGCGTGCGTAGCCGCTGGAGCGGCACCTCTGGCGCAGCAGTGTTGCCTGCTGTGGATTGCGACACAGAACCACCAGCCTGCTGTGTGGAGAGACGGTCAGCCGTGGCTGCGGCTAAGGCGGGCTTTGCCCCCGCAGGCTCTGCCGTGGCAGCCGCTGGAGCGCCATCCGCATCCTTAAGCTGTGTGCTTGCCGCAGTAGCTTGCTGTGACTGTGACTGCTCCACTTTGGTGCGAGGACCATTCAATGCATCAGCACCCGATTCTGGCGCATTTACGCCAGCCTCCGATGACACTGTCGCTCCGCGTCCATTAACTGCCTCCGCTTCTGTTAGAGCAGTCCCTCTGGCAGCAGATGTAGCCCCCGTCGCAGTATCTGAATCTGTTGCTAAAGCACTCGCTTCACTCACTGCAGCAGCAAGGTTGGCTGCTTGAGTCCCTTTTAACAATTCCTTGCCACCTGTGGTTTGTCCAGCTTCTGCCTGCTTTGCAGCGGTAGAAGCATCCTTGGACAATATAGGAGCTTGGCCTTCCTGTCCATCTACCACTACAGAAGAAGCACCTGTTGGACTAGCAGACATTCGATCAGCGTTCTTTATAGCTGTCAATTCCCCCACTGAACGGTCAGTGGATATTCCCTGTCCTTGCTGTTTTAATACCGTTTCAAGCTCTTGCTCCAGCGAAGACAACAGATCATTTAAAGGAGGTCCAAACATCGCTTGGCGCAATCCGTTTATGCTTTCTGCCGTCAATGGAAGTCCCCGCTGAAAGGCAACTGCCGCCGCCTGCACAAACGTTCCCAATTGTACATTGCCGCTTTGCTTCGCCATAGCTTCTCGCAAAGAAGCCGCATTTTCCGATGTCAACGGCACACCATTCTTTTGCATTGCCTGTATAAGCTCCCTGTTCTGAGCTGTATCCGGCAGTCCCACCGATTCCAATACATCTGCCAGCGCTACGGTTTGCTGTGGTGTATTGGCCACATCGTTCAGAGGCTTAAGCACCGTCATTCCGCTGGGAGAAGCCGGTTGAACCTGAAACGTGGTAGTCTGTCCAGGTTGAAGAGGGGTTTCCAGCTTTGCCCTGACCTGAGAACCTTGTATTTGCAACACAGCTTCGCCGCCGTCCTCAGACACCTTTAGCACGACTCCTCGCACGACCTGACCTGGCTGCATATCAAGTTTTTTAGCCTCTCCAGCCTTCGCATCTCCAAGTAATCCACGAAATACAGATCCGATGTTCATATCGCCCCTCCTCTCACTCTCCCCCATTCAAATGGGCTTATGGTATTAGTTATCCTTTATATCGGCATTGTCCCGATTCATAATAAGTAACTACAGATCAAACAGCGTCGGTTGCTCCGTCAACAGATTGCCCAGAAAGCTGCGTCTATGCATCTTTGTAGGTCCGAGCGCCAAAATTTGTTCCCTATGCAACTTGGTAGCGTAACCTTTATGTATACTGATCCCATATTCCGGATACTTCGCATCCCATTCACCTTTGCACAGCCGATCACGGGTTACCTTGGCGATGATAGAGGCCGCCGCAATAGACTGACTGTTCGCATCTCCTTTAATAATTGAGAGCTGAGGAATAGGAACATCTACCTTTTCTGCATCCACCAGTAAATAATCAGGAGACACATGTAAAGCCTCAATAGCCTGCTTCATAGCCAAACGAGCCGCTTGCTTAATATTGATATCATCAATCGTCTGCGCGTCTACATAGCCAACTCCTACAGCAATCGCCTTCTCCATAATCAGCTCGTAGTATGCTTCTCTCTTCTTGTCCGTCAATTTTTTGGAATCATCCACACCTTCCAGTAACTCATCCACTGGTAAAATGACTGCTGCGGCCACAACATCTCCAAACAGGCATCCACGACCTACCTCGTCAACACCTGCAATCCGCTCACAAGACTGCTCCCAGCATTTTTTTTCATAATGTAGCATGTCCTTCACTACAATCTCTTTATCTTCCATATTCAATACCTGCCCATCTATATGTAGTTTAACGCGTCATTCATGCCGTAGCTCTAGCGATGAATTCAGCTTACCACAGACCTTCACCGTCCAAAACCCTTTTCTAACGGCCTTCAAATACCAAAAAAACCTTCCTCCTCTCCGGAGAGATGGGGAAGGTTCTTCCTTGCCACAAAATGCCATGTTCTGTATCGGTGGACCAGTAGAATCAGTAAGGAGCTTCCAGACTGAATCGTCCCAGCTTCCCTGCACGCAGCTCACGCAAAATGATTTTTGACGCCTTTTCGAGATCCACACGTCCGCCGCTAACAATACAGCCGCGTTTACGTCCGATCGCTTCCATGACGTTAACAATTTCATCAGGATTTTCTGTATCTTCAGGACGCTCGGTGAGCTCAAAGCGCTCTGCCATTGCATCCCAATAGTACTGGACCAAATATTTAGTCGCAAAAAAGGCAATATCCTCGACATTCAGAATTTCTTCCTTGATCGCACCTGTAACTGCCAGACGATAGCCTACATTCTGATCCTCAAATTTAGGCCATAGAATACCTGGTGTATCCAGCAATTCAATTTCTCCGATCTTGATCCACTGCTGTGCCTTCGTTACCCCTGGACGGTCACCCGTAGCTGCAATATTACGTCCCGCCATTCGGTTGATCAGTGTCGATTTACCGACATTCGGAATACCAACAATCAACCCACGCATAGGACGCGGGTTCATTCCCTTCCGAATCTGCCGATCTATCTTTTCCTTAAGCAGCAGCTTAGCCTGAATCGGGATTTCTTTTAGCCCCGTTCCAGTTGTGGCATCCACCGGAAAGGCCACATGCCCCTGCTCCTTAAAATAGGCAATCCATTGCTGTGATACTACGGGGTCCGCCAAATCTGCTTTATTCAAAATAATCATTCGCGGCTTGCCTTGCAAAATATCATCAATCATTGGATTTCTGCTGGAGAGCGGCAATCGAGCATCAATCAGCTCAATGACCAAATCAATTAACTTTAATTTTGCTTCAATTTGGCGGCGAGCTCTGGTCATATGACCAGGGAACCATTGAATCGTCACCGTCATCACCCCATTGATCGTAACCCCTACTTTTACCCTTAGGCTCTTAGTTAGGATTTACGGCAGCTATGCTGCTTATTAGTTATTCTAGTGGTTAATCCACTGCATATCTTTCGCCGGCCAGAAAATAACGTCAGCCCGACCCACGACTTCTTTCAAATCAATATATCCGATCATCCGACTGTCTGTACTATTGGAACGGTTATCTCCCATTACAAAAATATGCCCAGCCGGAACTTTTCCATCCTTAAACTTCTCATTTGGAAAATTTGTAAACTTGTTGTAAAGCTCGCCATTTTGATGCGCTTCTTCCAAAGGAGCTTTCAGGTAAGATTCCTGAATCGGCTTACCATTTACTGTAATCGTGTCACCTTCTACCTTGACCGTATCTCCTTCAACGGCAATGACGCGTTTGATAAAGTCTCTTCCTTCCTCCGGCACATGAAACACGATCACTTCGCCTGGTTTAGGGGCACGGAAATCATACAAAATCTCATTTACAATGACGCGTTCTCCGGTATGAAAGTTAGGTTGCATCGACGGGCCATCCACAATAAACGGCTTAAAGAGAAGCCAGCGGATTAAAAAGACAAGCACTAACGCAATAATGATGGCCTTGAGCCACTCAAAAATCTCATTTTTTGGTTTACGCTTGGGCGTACCATCCTGATCAGTTGGCTGCTGTACAGTTCCTTGTCCTACTTCTTGCTCCATAGCTCACTGTCCTCTCTTTACGGTCAATAATCCACAGTTCCCTATGTACGTAGAAAAAACGAAAGGAGCTTGTAACCAAGCCCCTTTCGTTATTCGTTGTATTAACGACGAATTTCTTTAATTCTCGCTGCTTTACCGCGCAGTTCACGAAGATAATAAAGCTTCGCACGACGCACTTTACCACGGCGAGCCACGTCGATTTTATCGATTTTTGGGGAATGAAGCGGGAAAGTTCTTTCCACACCTACACCGTAAGAAATTTTACGAACTGTAAAAGTCTCACTGATTCCACCACCACGGCGTTTAATTACAACACCTTCAAACAACTGGATACGCTCACGAGTTCCCTCAATAACTTTCACGTGCACTTTCAAAGTGTCACCAGGACGAAAGTTAGGCAAATCTTTACGCAGTTGTTCTTCAGTGATCGCTTGGACGATATTCATCTATGACTCCCTCCTTCCGTACAGGTGTTCATGCTTCTTCTGGAAACACAACCGTTTCCTTCATCATCCACAGAGGACCACCGTATTACACACAACAGATGTATTGTATCATGGAGGATACCGCATTGCAACAACAAAAAGGGATTTGACCAAACATTATTTAATTGACTCCATTATAAAACAGGTCACTGCCTGCTTTCAAATCCACTCATGTCTAAAGCGCTTTATTGCTTATCCTCCAAACCGTCAGCTTTGCGCTGCTTCTCAATCCACACGCGCTCCTTGCCTGTCAGTTCAGCTTGTTCCAACAAATCCGGTCGGCGTTCCATCGTGCGACGTAACGCCTCTTGTCGTCTCCAAGAATCAATATTGACGTGATGCCCTGACAGAAGTACATCGGGTACTTTCCAGCCCCGAAACTCCGCAGGTCGGGTATAATGGGGGTACTCAAGCAGCCCCGTACTAAACGAGTCCGTTACCGCACTTGTTTCGTTCCCCAGCACTCCCGGCAGCAAACGTGCCACACTGTCAATGACGACCATGGCTGGAAGCTCACCACCAGTCAATACATAATCTCCGATAGAAAGCTCATCCGTCACCAAATGCTCTCGAATACGCTCATCATAACCCTCATAATGCCCACATATAAAAATAAGATGGTCCTCTTTGGCCAGCTCTTCCGCTTTCTTTTGCGTAAAAGTCTCGCCTTGTGGACACATCAAAATGACACGCGGAGCTTTTATATCTGCGTTAAATTCGACCTCTTTATGTTGGATAATTTTATCGGTAGGCTCTAATGTCGGTTGCTCTGATTTATCCAACAGCGCTTCCACGGCAGCAAAAATAGGGTCAGGCTTCAAAACCATGCCGCCCCCACCACCATAGGGCGTATCATCCACTTGTCCATGCTTGTTGCCAGCATACTGACGAAAATTAACCGCTTGCAGTGATATAATTCCCTTATCCCTTGCTTTTCCCAGAATGCTTACATTAAATACTCCATCAAACATCTCTGGAAACAGGGTCAGCACATCCACCCGCATTACAGCAGACCTTCCATCAACCGTACCGTAACCCGTTTTTCGCGCACGTTTACATCCAAAATAACATCCTCTATATACGGCAATAGTAGTTCCTTGCCTTTAGGCATTTTGACTACCCATACATCATTGGCTCCCGGAGTCAAAATTTCTTTGACCACGCCGAGCTCATTTCCGTCTTCGGTCACCACTTCCATGCCGACTACTTCATGAAAATAGAATTCGTTTTCTTCCAATTCGCCTAACCGCTCAGCAGATACCTTCAACAAAGTACCTTTATATTTTTCAACTTCATTGATATTGTGATATTCTTTAAATTTAGCGACAACCATGTTTTTTTGAAAACGCGCTGTTTCAACAGTTACGGGGATCGGGGCTTTACCTTCCGCCGGAACAATCAGAAGCTCGCTGCCTTTAGCAAAGCGATCCTCTGGGAAATCTGTTGTCGTTAATATTTTAAGCTCCCCACGGATTCCATGGGTGTTCACAATTTTTCCGACATTAAACAATTGTTGCATCTTGTTCCTCCTGCTTGTAATCGGTCCCGCTCCATATCATCTTCATCATGTACGAAAAAGGGTTAGGACATACATCCTAACCCACTTTCGTATATCTTTAAGATATGATGTCTACGGTAACCCGTTTATCCATCTTAACGGCTGCTGATGCAACCACAGTGCGAAGCGCCTTGGCGATACGACCCTGCTTACCAATGATTTTGCCTACATCCTCAGGATGTACACTAAGCTCATATACAACAAGCCGATCCTTCTCCAAGGTCTTCACGGTTACATCTTCCGGATGATCGACTAAAGCCTTAGCAATGATTATCACTAATTCTTCCATGGTTGACCCTCCGTATCAGCACCTTATTTCTGTAGTTTAGACTCATGAAACTTTTTCATTACGCCCGCTTTGCTAAGCAAGTTACGGACTGTGTCGGATGCTTGTGCACCATCTTGCAACCATTTCAGCGCTTTATCTTCATCAATTTTTACAACCGCTGGTACTGTGATTGGGTTGTAGTAACCGATTTCTTCGATAAAACGACCGTCACGCGGGGAACGAGAATCAGATACCACGACGCGATAGAAAGGAGCTTTATGTGCACCCATACGTTTCAGACGAATACGAACTGCCACGAAAATTCACCTCCTTCAAAAAGTAGACTGTATATTGTTATCCCATAATTCCGAGGGCCTATTGGCCTTAACGGAAAGGAAACTTCATACCTTTACCCATACTCTTCAACTGCTTCATAGCCTTGTTTTTGCCACCCTTAGGTCCCATCATATCTGAGAACTGCTTCATCATGCGACGCATTTCGTCAAATTGCTTTATCAGACGATTTACCTCAGCCAGTGATGTCCCACTGCCTACAGAAATACGTTTGCGTCGGCTATGATTGATCATGTCTGGGTTTTGCTTTTCCTGTGTGGTCATAGAATGAACGATAGCCTCAATCCGGCCCATCTGTTTGTCATCCACTTTGATATCTTTCATTTGCTTCATGTTGCCCATACCGGGAATCATATCAAGAATTTGGTCGATCGGGCCAAGCTTCTTAACTTGATCCATTTGCTCCAAAAAGTCTTCAAAAGTAAACTCGGCATTACGCATTTTCCGTTCCATTTCCTTCGCCTTATCGGCGTCGATATTGGACTGCGCTTTTTCAATCAGGGACAACATGTCACCCATGCCTAAAATCCGTGAAGCCATCCGTTCAGGATGAAACGGCTCCATCGCATCCAGCTTTTCACCCAATGTAGCAAACTTGATCGGACATCCCGTTACAGCTTTAACCGATAAAGCTGCACCACCACGAGTGTCGCCATCCAGCTTCGTCAGTACAACTCCCGTTAACTCCAGGCTAGTATTAAAGTGCTCCGCAACGTTAACCGCGTCCTGCCCCGTCATGCTATCTACAACCAGTAGAACTTCATCCGGGTTGACGTTGATATGAATCTGGCGCAACTCTTCCATGAGCTCTTCATCAACATGAAGACGACCGGCAGTATCTATAATAACGTAGTCATTGCCATTATCCTTAGCGTGCTGCAAACCCTGTTTTGCGATTTCCACTGGGCTTGTCTGATCTCCCAGAGTAAATACAGGAGTATTAATCTGCTCCCCAAGAACCTGAAGCTGCTTGATCGCGGCTGGTCTATAAATATCACCAGCTACAAGCAATGGACGATGATTTTGCTTTTGCAGCAATTTCGCCAGTTTACCAGACGTCGTCGTTTTACCTGCGCCCTGGAGACCCACCATCATAATGACCGTAGGCGGTTTGTTTGCTTTGGCAAGCTTGGCCTGACTACCACCCATCAACTCGGTCAGTTCCTTGTTCACGATGTCGATGATGACCATGCCTGGCGTAAAGCTGTCCATCACTTCCTTACCAACGGATTTCTCCTTTACCTTGGCAATAAAGTCCTTTACAACCTTGAAGTTAACGTCCGCCTCAAGCAAAGCTAATCGTACTTCACGCATAGCCTGAGCTACATCATCCTCAGACACTTTTCCTTTACCGCGCAGTTTACTGAATACATTTTGCAAGCGAGTCGATAATCCTTCAAATGCCATACTTCCGCACCTCCTTGTCTACCAGGGTTGTTTGTTCTTAATCTATATGTCCTACAGTTCCTGCAGGCGATTTATAATTTGATGAACATGTTGCAGAGTGCCTTCATCGGACTCACTGATTTTACCGAATGCCTCATACAACGTCTTATTTAATTCATCGAGATCTTGGATTCTGCGCTCATACTTACTTAGCAAACCAAGCTTTTCCTCGTACATTTCCAATACCTGTTCAGCACGTTTAATATGTTCATATACTGCCTGACGGCTAATTTGAAATTCCGATGCGATTTCCCCTAAAGAAAAATCATCATGGAAGTAATATTTTAAAAACATCTGTTGCTTCTCTGTAAGCAGAGGTTCATAGAAGTCAAACAGTCGGTTAATCCGGTTTGTCTTTTCCAGCCGATTCTCCTGACTCATCTTGTATACCTCCATCGTCAAGGAAAAACACTTTACAGTTCTTTTCAACGTTCCTTATGATACCTAAAAGAAAAGAAGATGTCAAGCGTTATCCCTTGTCATACAAAAAAAAGCCGATCCACTGTCCTTAAACGGAAGTACGGATCGGCTTTTTACCCACTGTTACTTAAACCCTTACCGGAGTAAGATACAGCAGAACAGCCAGAAAATGAAGTATGCTGCCTGCCAAAACAAACAGATGCCAGATCGCATGGTGATATGGAAATGCCCGCCACACATAGAAAATCGTGCCCAACGTATACATAAGACCACCTACGAACAATAACGTCATCCCTCCGGCGGGAACAGTCGCAACCAGAGGATTCCAGGCAATGGTGATGAGCCAGCCCATCACAATGTAAAACACGGTAGACATAAACAGGAAGCGCTTGGTGAAGAACGCCTTGAACAACACACCAAACAGTGCAATCCCCCAAATCACTCCAAACAGTGTCCATCCCAGAGTACCACGCAGTGCAACGAGCATAAACGGGGTGTAGCTACCTGCAATGAACAGGTAAATGCAAGAATGATCGAATATTTCGAACAAATCCTTCATTTTCCCTTCACGCAGGCTATGAAGCAACGTTGAATTGGTGTACAACAGCAGCATCGTAATCCCGTAAATCGTAAAGCTGACGACATGCCAAGTGGTTCCTTTCAAGCTAGCAAAAACAATGAGCAACACAAGCGCTGCCACGCTTAAAACGGCTCCAATTCCATGTGTAATGGCGTTGGCTACTTCTTCCCGTCGGGAGTAAGTATAGGTGTTTGCCATCGGTTTTTCACCCGGCTTCCTGATTAATATTTTTATTTACAAGAAACATATACGGCATCGACAGATCTCTTTCTTTCATTATACATCTGGGCGAACTTGACCAGCAACAGGATGGCTACTTAGTCCCAAACGTAGCATGAAAGCCTACTTTAAACGTATCAGTTCTGTTCTTCCTCGCCTGTAGCAGTTGCTTCGACGGTCTCTTCCTGAATCAACCCCGCAAACAACGCATGAACGAATTGCTCGGAATCAAACGGTTGAAGATCATTCACTTTTTCACCTAAGCCCACCAGCTTAACAGGCAAATTCAGCTCCTGACGGATGGCCACAACAATCCCGCCCTTCGCTGTACCATCCAACTTCGTTAGTACCAGCCCGGTTACACCGCTTTTCTCACCAAACAGCTTGGCTTGGTTAAGTGCATTTTGTCCAGTCGTCGCATCAAGTACCAACAACACTTCATGAGGAGCATCTGGAATTTCGCGTTGAATTACACGGAAAATTTTGTTCAGTTCCTCCATCAGATTGCTTTTATTCTGAAGACGTCCTGCGGTATCACACAATAAAACATCCACTTGTCGCTGCTTGGCAGCCTGTACGGCATCAAACATAACCGCAGCCGGATCGGAACCGGATTGCTGCTTAATAACCTCTACACCTGCCCGCTCGCCCCATACTTCCAACTGTTCGATCGCACCCGCCCGGAACGTATCTCCGGCAGCCAACAATACTTTTTTGCCCTCTTGTTTAAAACGATGAGCTAACTTGCCAATGGTTGTCGTTTTGCCGACGCCATTGACTCCCACGAATAGAATAACTGTAATCCCGTCAGGACTCATCTTGAGCTGACTATTGTCATTACCCCGCAGCAACTCGGACAGCTTTTCCGACAATACAGGCTGTAACTCGGATGCATCCTCGATTTTGCGCTTTTTCACTTCTTCTCGCAGGTCTTCAATGAGGTTCATAACTGTGTTGACTCCTACGTCCGCTCCGATCAGAATTTCTTCCAGTTCCTCATAAAATTCCTCATCAATCTTTTTACGGCGAATCATCAAGTCCGTTACTTTTTCAACAAAACCTTTACGTGTTTTTTCCAAACCATCTTTGAACTGTTTTGTGACAGATTCAGTTTTGTTTGCAATGCTTTCCTTCAATTTTCTAAAGAAACTCATGGATTCCCTCCGTTGATCTGAAAGTATGTTATTTAATGTCAGGCAATCTCAGCTTCATCGTTGTCCAGCTTGACAGATACGAGTTTGGAAACCCCGCCTTCCTCCATCGTAACCCCGTACAGCACATCTGATTCTTCCATTGTGCCCTTACGGTGTGTAACTACAATGAACTGTGTCTGCTCCGAAAATTCTCGTAAATACTGGGCAAAACGCACCACGTTTGCTTCATCCAATGCAGCCTCTACTTCATCGAGTACACAGAACGGAACAGGTTTAACGTGTAAAATGGCAAATAATAACGCCATCGCTGTTAACGCACGCTCACCGCCCGACAGTAGCTGCAAGTTTTGCAGTTTTTTGCCCGGTGGCTGAGCTACGATGTCAATTCCCGTCTCCAGCAAGCGTTCCGGGTCAAGCAGCACGAGATCAGCACGTCCGCCTCCGAACAGCTTGGAGAATACCGTTCCAAATTCGCGCCGAATAGCATCGAACGTAGTCTTAAAGCGTTTGGACATTTCTTCATCCATTTCACGAATAACCTGATAAAGTGTTGTCTTGGCCTCCACCAAATCAGACTTTTGCTCATCAAGAAACGTATAACGCTCATGCACACGCTGGTATTCCTCAATGGCGCCCAGGTTCACCTCACCCAACGCGGAAATACCACGTTTGAGCCTTTCTACCTCGCTCTGAGTCCCTTCAATATCTTCCGGTATAGGGTAACGCTGCTTGGCTAACTCATAGCTGAGTTCATAATCATCACTTAATTTTTTCAGAACGTTTTCCAGTTCCACATCAAGCCGATTTACTCCAATTTCCGTTTGACGGAGCAACTCTTCCACTGACTTGAGCTGAATTCGCTGTTCTTTCGTGTCGTTCTCAGCCACTTCAAGCTTTTTGGACAAGTTGCTGCGTGCAGCCCGCTTGAATTCCAGTTGCTGTGCGGCTTCTTCCTTTTTCATACGATATTGATTGAGATTTTCAATCTGTTTCACGGTCTCCTGCTCATTGGTCAGCAAATCTGCTTCAATGGAAGCAAGTAAGGTCTTGTTTTGTCTCGAATCCTTACCAAGAGTATCATAATCCCCGCGCAATCTGCGCAACTGCTCTTCCAATGAAAAACGCTCCTGGTCCAGCTTTCCTTCTCTTACCTTGAGATTCGTGAGTTCTCCCTGCAGCTGCTCTTTGGCAGATTCGTTGGCTTTACGGGCAAACTCGGCAGCGTGAATAGCTTGATGCGTTTTCTTTTCTTCTTCCTCCAGCGCAGCCAACTTTACCAACGCTTCTTCACGGGAAGTTTCCAGCTCCTTGATTTCCTGATCAAAGCCCTTTTTCTCCTGACCAGACGCAGCGACCTGCTCCAGAACATGACGAAGTTCATGCTCCAGTTGCTTGAGTTCCATTGCCATCTGTTGCTCTTCACCGCGCTTCACATCGCCGCCCTGACGCAGCTCGTCCAGACGGGTCTGTGTCTCCTCCAACTGGCGTTTGGTATCTATTGCACTCTGACGCAACCTTGCAATTTGCTGCTCTGTATCTACAATATCTTGATCCAACTGATCCAGCTGGCGTTTGCGTCCAAGCAGATTAGCATTTTTCTTGAACTGGCTTCCCCCAGTCATAGAACCCCCTGCATTGACAACATCACCTTCCAAAGTGACAACGCGGTATCTATATTGGCAACGGGCCGCAATGCGGTTTGCATCTTCCAACGTACGGGCAATGACCACATTCCCCAAGAGACTGCCTACAATTCCGGCATATCGATCATCATACTGAACAAGATCAGCACCGATCCCGACAAAGCCTTCGGCTCCTTCTGCAATTTGGCGTTCTCCTGCGCCGATTTGACGCGGGCGAATAACATCCATAGGCAAAAATGTCGCTCTGCCCAGTTGACGTTGCTTTAGAAAACTGATCGCCTGTCTGGATACGGATTCATTTTCCATCACGATATGCTGAACTGAAGCACCCAAAGCGGTTTCCATCGCCTGCTCTAAATGCTCAGGCACCCGAATCAGCTCCGCTACCGCTCCATGCACACCGTGCAAGGTTTCTTTTCGTGCAGCCTTCAATACCTCTTTAACTCCAAGCATGAAGCCGTCAAAGTCATCCTGCATTTCCTTCATTGTATCTCGCCGTGAAATTTGAGCCTCACGTTTTTGTTCCCATTTACGAACCGTACCCTGGTTTTCTTCCAAAAGTTTTTGCAGGGCTTGGTACTTTTCACTTCCCTGAATATAGCTACTACGCAAACTACTGATTTCCTGCCCCAGCTTCTGAACCGCAGCTTCCAAACCCTTTTTGCGCTGTTCAAGTTGTACTTTCTGGGCTTCCCATTTGCCGGATTCGTCACTTACGCGAGTCACACGCCGTTCCAATGCTTCCTTCTGTTGGTCTGTATAACGGATTTCGTTACGCGCCTGCGCCATCTGATTCATCAGCTCCAGCAGACCACCCTTTAGGCTTTCTTCCTGTTCTTGGCTGATTCCGCCTGTAACTCCAATCAGTTTGGCCTCTTCGTCAGACAGCCGCGCACGCAACTCGTCAAGCTCTACATTCAGTGCAGACAGCTTTTCGTTCAGCTGATCCAGTTCACTTCTGCGCTCGGAATGCCGTGATTCGCTTGTACTAAGTGATAAGATCAATTGTTCCCGATTAGCCGCCAGATTGCGTGTGCGCTCTTTGAGCAATTCGCCGTAGCCTTCACTTTTCTCCGTCGCTTCACTGTATTGCAGCAGATCCCTTTGCAACTGTTCTACTTGCTCTTCCAGTTGGCGTAATTCGTTGCGGTCGCTTTCCAGCATAGCGTCATGGCGGGATACCACCGTAGACAACTGAAGTTGCTCCTGCTGCAGCAAAGCTAGTTTGGAAGTCGCATCGCTCCACGAAGTATGAATTTGTTCAATTTGATGGACGTACATTGAGATTTCTTTTGATTTCAATTCACCGCGTAGCTCTTTAAAATGAATCGCCTTTTCAGACTGCTCCTTAAGCGGTCCAATCTGATCCTCCAGTTCACTAACCAAATCGTGAATACGCAGCAAATTTTGCTCCGTTTCATCCAGCTTGCGAACCGCATCTTTTTTACGCGATTTATATTTTACGATACCCGAAGCTTCTTCAAAAATACCTCGACGATCCTCAGATCGGGTACTCAGAATTTCTTCAATGCGTCCCTGCCCAATAATGGAATAAGCTTCTTTACCAATCCCTGTATCCATAAACAGCTCTGTAATATCTCGGAGTCTGCATGATTGCCGATTAATGAAATATTCACTATCTCCACTTCGATGTACACGTCGCGTTACCGTGACTTCACCAAAATCCAGAGGCAACGCCTGATCTTCATTATCCAACGTAAGCGATACTTCACCGTAATTAACAGCCTTACGAGCATCACTACCCGCAAAAATAATGTCCTCCATTTTGCCGCCACGCAGTGATTTGGCACTTTGTTCGCCCAACACCCAACGAATCCCGTCGGAAATATTACTTTTTCCGCTTCCGTTAGGCCCGACGACTGCCGTAATGCCGCGGACAAATTCCATTTCCGTTTTATCTGCAAACGATTTGAAGCCCGCCAGCTCAATGCGCTTTAAAAACATGCTCAATCTCACCTCTAACATTTCAAATATGCTTGTACAACACCGTATACCTGATTGATATGAATTATCCCTATTGTAGCATAAACTAGCTTGTATAAAGCACAGTACCGACACTCACATTACACCAGCAAAGCCACGAAAAAAGAGCAAAACGCAGTCCATTCGCCATTACGGGCCGGGACTCCCCGCGGACTGCCCTTTGCTCTTACTTTGTGTCCCCTGCTTGCGTAACCCGTCAGGGCTGCTCAGGTACCGATTACGATTCTGCCAGCTTCAAACGGTTTAAAGCTACTGCCGCCGCTTGCTGCTCAGCTTCTTTTTTGGAGCGTCCCGTACCTGCCCCTAGCCGTTCGCTGTCCATATATACCTCGGCTACAAACTCGCGCTCATGGGCTGGTCCGCGCTCCTCTACAATCTTGTATTCAAGCATCCCCATGTTATGATGCTGCGTCAGTTCCTGAAGCTCTGTTTTGAAATCACTCATCTGAAGTTTACCGTTTAATACAATTTGAGGAAAAATATAACGTTCCAGAAACGACCGGACTGCCTCCAGACCCTGATCCAAATAAAGCGCACCTACGAACGCTTCGAATACATCAGCCAACAGAGCCGGACGAGTACGTCCACCTGTCAACTCTTCACCTTTTCCAAGCAGTACATATTGCCCAAACTCAAGCCCGACAGCAAACTTCACCAGAGAAGGCTCACAGACAATAGCTGCGCGCAGCTTGGTGAGTTCGCCTTCGGGTCGGTTAGGGTACTGATTGTACAATTGCTCGGACACTGTCAGTTCCAGAACAGCGTCACCTAAAAATTCAAGACGCTCATTGTCTGCATGCTGACTGAACCGATGTTCGTTTACGTAGGAAGCGTGCGTAAAGGCCTGCTTCAGAAGCTGCCGATTGTTGAATTGAATATGAAGTTTCTGCTGTAATTGCTTCAAGTCTCCACTCAACGAACTGACCCCTTATGCTTCATATTTTTTTAGAATAACCGTAGCATTGTGACCGCCAAAACCAAAGGAATTGGACATAACCACATTCAGTTCCGCTTTTCTCGGCTTATTAGGTACATAATCAAGATCGCATGCCGGGTCTTGATTATCCAAATTAATTGTTGGCGGAATCGTCTGATGCTGAAGGGCTAGACCACAAATCACGGCTTCAACACCGCCTGCTGCGCCCAATAAATGCCCTGTCATCGACTTGGTTGAGCTGATCGCTACCTTATAGGCATGCTCTCCAAGCGTTTTCTTAACTGCTTCCGTTTCGGATTTATCACCGACTGGCGTAGACGTACCATGTGCATTGATATAATCAATCTCTTCAGGATTTAATCCAGCATCACGGATCGCCATTCTAATGCAGCGTGCTGCTCCCTCTGGATCAGGCTCCGTCATATGATGAGCATCGCCAGAAAGACCGTAGCCAATCACTTCACCGTAAATACGCGCACCACGCTTCAAAGCATGATCCAACGATTCTAGAATAAGAACACCGGAGCCTTCGCCCATAACAAACCCGTCTCTTTCGGTATCAAAAGGACGACTTGCCTTTTGAGGCTCGTCATTACGCGTGGACATCGCTCGCATGGAACAAAATCCAGCCATACCAATCGGACGAATCGTCGCCTCAGCTCCTCCGCAAATCATGGCGTCTGCGTCACCGCGCTGAATCATGCGGAAGGAATCGCCAATAGCATGGCTGCCCGTGGCACAAGCCGTAACTGGTGATGTATTGGGGCCTTTAGCACCAAGTGAAATCGACACTTGACCGGAACCCATATTAGCAATCATCATCGGGATAAAGAAAGGGCTTACGCGTTTAGGTCCTTTTTCAATCAGTGCGTTGTGCTGATCTTCCCAAGTACCCAATCCGCCAATACCGGAACCGACAGATACACCAACACGCTCAGCGTCCGCATTTTCTCCGATTACAAGTCCGCTGTCCTCAAGCGCCAATTTACTAGCAGCAACCGCAAACTGCACAAAGCGGTCCATTTTACGCGCATCCTTACGTTCAATATAATCCTCTGGATTAAAATCTTTAATGGAAGCGGCTATTTTCGTAGTGTATTCACTTGTATCGAAAGCTTCGATTTCACTGACGCCGGATTTTCCAGCCATCAGATTATCCCATAGTGTGTTCAAATCCTGTCCCAGCGAAGTGATTACACCCATTCCTGTTATGACAACACGTTGTTTCAAAGATAATCACCTCTATGTCTACTGCATATTGTATTGTAAGACCGCACGCTCTTGTGCGTGAAAATAATATAGAATCAACTAAAGTTAGTAATGCCGCATACTTCTCAGCCTTTGACTAAGTGAAGCTGAGCCAAACTCAAAAATACGCGGCAATTCCGTCTTTAGTTCAATCTGTATAATTAGGAGAAAGTCCCGCCTGTAACAGAACGGGACTTTTGATGACATGAATTAGGTATGAGATTGTATGTACTTCACAACTTCACCTACAGTTGTAATTTTCTCTGCATCTTCATCAGAGATTTCCATATCAAACTCATCTTCCAATTCCATTACCAATTCAACTACATCGAGAGAATCAGCGCCTAAATCATCTTTAAAAGATGCTTCAAGTGTAACTTCGGCTTCGTCGGCTCCCAAACGGTCAACGACAATGCGTTTTACGCGCTCCAATACATCGGACATCCGGCTCACCTCCTCTTAGGTATTATACGAAAATTACAATTAAAATGCCATAGAAGAGAGTTTTCATTGACAACTCTTCATCGGGGCATGCGGATTGGCAACATGCTACTACATATACATGCCGCCATCCACATGCAAAGTCTGGCCCGTCATATATGAGGAAGCATCCGAGGCCAAGAACAGCACCACGTCAGCAATTTCCTCAGGCCGTCCAAGACGGGCCAGCGGAATACCGCTAAGCATATTGTCACGCAAATCATCAGCCAGTACCTGCGTCATCTCAGTATCGATGAATCCAGGAGCCACACAGTTCACTGTGATACCTCTCGACGCAAGCTCTCGAGCAGAGGATTTGGTAAGACCAATTACCCCTGCTTTAGCAGCAACGTAGTTGGCTTGTCCTGCGTTGCCAAGTACACCGACCACGGAGGAGATATTGATAATTCGGCCAGAACGCTGCTTCATCATTGGACGTGTTGCCGCCTTAAGACAATTAAACACACCCTTCAGATTCGTTTCGATCACCTGATCGAATTCCTCTTCCTTCATGCGCATGATTAAATTATCTCTTGTTATGCCGGCATTATTCACCAGGATGTCAATCTTGCCCCAAGCGCCAATCACATCCTTGATCAACTGATCTGCTTCGTCAGCGCGACCGACATTAGCCTGAACTGTAATAGCCTCTACACCTTTGGCACGAATCTGCTCTGCTACCTCAGTCGCAGCCGCTTCACTACCAGCATAGTTTACTGCCACATTAGCGCCTGCTTCAGCCAGCGCCAGCGCGATACTACGGCCAATTCCGCGCGACGCTCCCGTAACGAGCGCCGTTTTTCCACTTAATGGCTTAGACATCATAGTCCCCCCTTGCAAGTATATAACCCGTTAAGGCAATGATTATACTTTTAACGGGCCTCCAAGGCTTCCCTTACAGAAGCAAACGACTCCAGGCTGCTTATATTATACAGCTTAACCGTTTTGTCGATTTTTTTAACCAATCCAGTCAAAACACTTCCCGGTCCAAACTCAACAAAGGTGTCAACACCTTGTTCTAGTAGCCATGTTACACTGTCTTCCCACAGTACCGGAGAATAGACCTGATCCACCAACAGTTGGCGGATTTCGCTCCCCTCACGTACAGGTTTAGCTGTTACATTGGCAACAACCGGAATCTGAGCTTTGGAGAAAGTTACAGCCCCCAACTTGCCGGAGAGCTTGGTCGCTGCTTCCTTCATCAATGACGAGTGGAAAGGACCGCTAACCTCCAGAGTAATAGCGCGCTTGCCTCCTGCTTCCTTCACACGTTCAGCGACAGCAGCTACGCCTTCCTTCGTACCAGATACAACAATTTGTCCGGGACAATTGATGTTGGCTAGTTCGACCAGTTGACCAGACTCCGTAATATCACGGCACAATGCTGCCAATGCTTCACGATCAGCTCCCAACACAGCAGCCATCCCGCCTTGTCCATCAGGAATGGCCTGCTCCATGAACTTGCCACGTGTACGAACGATCTCAACCGCATCCTCAAATGCGAGGACACCGGAAGCGACTAGCGCGCTGTATTCTCCTAGACTGTGCCCAGCCACATAATCGGGATGAATGCCCATTTTCTCCTTGAATGCTTCATACAACGCAATGCTCGCCGTTAACAGTGCAGGCTGCGTATTGGATGTTTGCTTCAAAGCTGTGTCCGGCCCTTCAAAAACCAGTGTGCTTAGTGCGAACCCTAACCGTTCGTCCGCTTGGCGAAATACTTCTGTTGCAGCTGGAACTGCTTCATAAGCATCTTTAGCCATACCTACAGCTTGTGAACCCTGACCAGGAAAAATAAATGCCGTTTTGCCCATCGTGTATGCACCTCTCTGTATCCAATGCTTATCCTGAAAAACACTACACAAATTTAATATTATATCAAAAATTCCATCTTATTACCAGACAAGAACCGACGCTCCCCAGGTCAAGCCACCGCCAAAGCCCACCATTAACACACGGTCGCCTTCCTTCATGCGGCCTTCCTCTGCTGCTTCCACAAGAGCGAGAGGAATGGATGCTGCAGATGTATTCGCATATTTATGAACATTAACAACTACCTTTTCCTCTGGTAAATCCAGACGTTGCATCGCCGATTGGATGATGCGAACATTGGCTTGATGCGGAACGAACAGATCAATATCATCTTTGGACAGCCCTGCTTTTTCCAGCACATCAACCGTTGCCGTTCCCATAACACGAACCGCAAACTTGAACACTTCGCGTCCGTTCATGTAAATATAGTGCTGTTTATTTTCCAGGGTGTCCGCACTCGCAGGCAAACGCGAGCCTCCAGCTTCCAACTTGAGTAAGCTGCCTCCGGCACCTTCAGCCCCGAGGTCAAAGGATAGGAATCCTCTACCTTCAGGCACTTCGCCAATCACTACAGCTCCTGCACCATCTCCGAATAGGACACAGGTATTGCGGTCGGTATAATCTGTAATCCGAGAAAGACAGTCTGCCCCAATGATTAATGCATTATTATAAATACCTGTCTTAATGAAGCTCGTTGCCGTAGCCAGTCCGTATACAAAACCCGAGCATGCCGCAGACAAATCGAAAGCCGCTGCGCCTTTGGCTCCCAGTTTGTCCTGAAGAATGCAGGCAGTTGACGGAAACGCCATATCCGGTGTGACCGTAGCTACAATAATTAAATCCAGATCCTGTGCCGTCATACCCGCGGACTCCAACGCCTTAATTGCTGCTTCATAAGCTAAATCAGATGTAGCCTGCTCTGGAGCTGCAATATGGCGCTCCTGGATCCCTGTACGACTGACAATCCATTCATCACTTGTTTCTACGATTGCTTCCAAATCTTTATTGGTCAGAATTTTCTCAGGTACGTATTTCCCTGTTCCGATAACACCAACCGGCCGTAATTTATTCATATCGTCACTCACTTCCTGCTGATTTCCTTGGATATACTTTCCACCAACCGGTTTTGCAAGGCCGTACGAGCCTGCCTTACCGCATTTTTGACGGCAACGCCGTCAGACGAACCGTGACTTTTCAGGACGAGTCCACTCAAACCCAGCAAAGGAGCCCCGCCATGCTCTTTATAATCCAATTTACCTTTCAGACTGCGAAGCTCAGGCATAATCAAGGCTGCCGCAAGCTTGGTCTTCAAGGATTTAGTGAATTGCTCTTTTAAGAGAGAGAATATGGCTCCAGCTGTACCCTCCAGTGATTTTAGCATGATATTTCCAGCAAATCCATCACACACCAGCACATCGCAATTTCCGGTTAACACATCTCTCGATTCAACATTACCCACGAAATTGACAGGTAACTGCTCGATAAGTGGAAATGCCAACTTCGTCAGTTCATTGCCCTTCCCAGCTTCGGTCCCCACATTCAGCAGACCCACCCTTGGAGAAGCCACACCATGAACTTTCTGACGATACAAGCTCCCCATCAGTGCATACTGGGCAAGATGCTCAGGCTTAGCATCCATATTGGCTCCCAAGTCAAGCGCCAGAATACCCTGATCGTCAATCGTTGGTATCATCGGCGCGAGAGCCGGACGTTCAATGCCCTCCATCCTTCCAACCACCAGCAACCCTGTGGTCATTAGCGCACCTGTATTACCTGCGGATATCATGGCATCCGCTTCGCCTTCTCTGACCATTCGACCAGCTACGACCATAGAAGCATCCTTTTTACGGCGCACTGCCTTTACAGGCTCGTCCTGTGCATCTATCGTTTCGGATGCATGGCGAATGCTGAGGTTCGTCGGCAACGCCCTACCGCTCAGAACCGATTCAATTCGTTCCCGGTCACCAACCAGCGTAATGTCCGTATCCTTCCATTCCGCCGCCGCAGATAGCGCGCCCTCTACTGTCGCCTCAGGAGCATTATCTCCCCCCATGGCATCAATGGCGATCCGCATGCTGACTTCCTCCTTCGCTATACTCTTCCTCCGTGGAGCGATAAATGACAAAGTTGCCTTGGAACACCATTTCTTCTCCTACGTAGGCAAAGACTTCCACTTTGGCCTTCCCTTTTTGTTCTGGATTTGAGCGTACATATGCCTTGGCAATGCACTTCTCACCTAAATGAACCGGGCGAACAAAGCGTATATCCGCTGACGCGGTCAATGCTATCTCATCATTAATCACGGCAACGGCCAATGAATTGGCCTGGGCAAATACATAATGCCCCCGCGCAATGCCAGTACGCGAAAAAATATGTTCTTCTTTAATCTCAAAAATTGAAATACCGCTTCGATCCAACTGCAGATCAACGATATCCCCGATCACTTCATGCAAAGGCAAGGAACGAACCTGGTCGTAGGAGCGCTCAGCCATCAGCTTTAGCCGTTCCCGTAATTCCGGGATTCCCAGCTCCATCCGGTCCAGCCGAATAGTCTGAATACTTACCTTCAGCTGTCTTGTCAATTCCTGATCCGTTACGAACGGATTATCATCAATTAATTGAGTCAGCCGCTGCTGTCTCTGTCTCTTCGGCAAACGTTCGATGTCAGTGACGCCTCCTTTCCCTACAATAAACTGTCGTTCAGAACGACAGTTCGGGTTACTTTACTTCACTTTCTAACGGCAAAACTTCAAGCCGATTTGTCTTCTTGTATGTATAAAGGAACCCCTTTGCCCCTTCTTTCTTAGAACCTGGTACTAAAACAGTATATAGCATGCTGACGTAAAAAGGAAGCATGCAGACAAAAAAAGTAGCGCCTCACTGAAGTGAAGCGCTACTCTTCCTGCGAAGATTCCAAAGAATCCGCTTATCGGACATTATTGAGAGATGATCTCTCTAGCTTTGTACGTTCCGCAAACTTTGCACACATGGTGAGCAAGTTTCAATTCGCCGCATTCGGAGCATTTCACCATACCTGGTACTGCCAGTTTAAAGTGAGTACGACGTTTGTCGCGACGAGTTTTGGATGTTCTCCGTTGAGGTACTGCCATTATTCCCACCTCCTTAACCAGATCAACCCCGCATAACGGGTATGACTTCTTATCTCATTCAAGACTGAAAGAAAATGCCAGAAGCAATTATCTTACAGCCGGTGAATCAAGCCTGCAACATCCACGCATCGGTTCAATAACTCTCCGGCACAAGCGGATGATGATTTTTCAGAATTGAACTCAATTCTCATTTAAAAAAATCCTTAAGCCCTGCCAGACGCGGATCAATCTTTTCCGTATCGCTATCGCTACTGTCATCGGAGCCAATACTCCAGTTTTGTCCGGTCTTTGGTGCGATTCCCTGACAATCCTCACTGCACAAAGGCGCAAACGGCACATGCAGCACAAACAGTTCTTCACAATACGGTGCAATGTCGAAGGAGTCCTCCGTCACTGCGATAAAATCGCCATCTTCATCCTCCTCTTCAACACTCGAAGAGGTTTGCTTGAACCGTTCACGGAATTCAATCTTTAAATCCTCGTGCATCGGACTTAAACAGCGTGAGCACAGCATGTCCAGACCTGCGGTCAACGTGCCTTCCACACTCATCAAGCCTTGACCCAGACTAACGGCGACCAAGTCGGTCTCCAGCGGGGAAACGGCTGTAACATCAGCACGATCATCCACCAATTCACTCACATTAAGAGATTCACGGATAGGAAAAGGACCGTCACTTGTTGCTACTTTGCGAAAAAATAGTTGCATCACTATCACTCCAAACAAACAAAAATTATTATACCGACTGATCGAGTCGTTTGTCAACACCTTTCACTTTACACCACTCACAAATTCACCGGTTTTCCAATGGTTCGACGAGTTTTATGCAGAAGCAAAAATGCATTGTGCTAAACATGTACCGATGAGTATTCGTACCCCCGCCACTCTTCGTGTACAATAATGCGAGTATAAAGCTTTTTCGTCCAGGTCTCAATGGTCTTGTTCATGCCGATGATGAAAAATCAGTATAGCTTCCCTAAAAACAATCATTCACGGGTACTTAACCATTATTATCAAAATAGTTACCCAATAAGCTACTTTAAGAAAGGAGACGACATACGGTCTTGAAAACACTCGGTATGATTGTAGAGTACAATCCCCTGCATAACGGACATGTCCATCACTGGGAGGAATCTCTTCGCATCACTGGTGCACAGCGAACAGTGGCTGTGATGAGCGGTCCTTTCCTTCAGCGGGGTGAACCCGCGATTACAGACAAATGGTCCCGCACCGAAATGGCACTCGCCATGGGCGTGGACCTGGTTCTGGAGCTGCCTGTGGCCTATGCCGTCCAGCCTGCAGAATGGTTTGCCCGCGGAGCAGTCGCCCTGCTCCATGCGACGGGCATCGTCGACGCGCTCTGCTTCGGCAGCGAGAGCGGAGACATCGCCCCGCTGCGCGCGCTGGCCCGCGTGCTGGCGGCAGAGCCGGCCGAGCTCAAGGCCGGCATCGCGCAGCGCCTGAGCAGCGGCGCGAGCTATCCCGCTGCCTACGCGGGAGCCGCAGCCGCGCTCGCGGCCGAAGGAGTGGACGGCGCTGCGCTTGCCGCCCTCATGCAGCAGCCCAACAATACGTTAGGGCTGCATTACTTGATTGCGCTGGAACGGCTGGGCAGCACAATCAAGCCCTTCACGGTAGCCCGCACAGGATCGGGCTACCATGAAGCCGTGGCCCCTGCGGACGGAGTCATCGCCAGTGCCACGGCCATCCGCCGTCTGCTGCTGGACGGCGGGCCGGAGACCGCGTCGCCGTACATACCTGCGGCGACACTGGAGATTTTGCGGCGCGAGTGGCAAGCCGAACGCGCGCCGCTGCATTGGGAAGCGTTCAGCCAGCCGCTACTAAACGCCCTGATCACACGTAGCCCGCAGCAGCTGGCGGAGCTGCATGAGGTCACTGAAGGGCTGGAGCATCGTCTGCGACAATCGCTGTACACGCTCCCTCAGCCCTCTGTGGAGGCTCTGCTCACCGCGATCAAGACAAGGCGCTATACTCGTACGAAGCTTCAGCGGATGTGTGCACATATTTTGCTGAATCATGCCAAAGCCGATATGACTCCGGCTGAGCTGGCGAAAGGTCCAAGCTATATCCGCGTGCTCGGCTTTAACAGGGCTGGACGCGAGCTGCTGGCACGTATGAAGCAGACAGCTACCCTTCCGGTATGGGTCAAGCTGTCTGCCGGATCACATCCTCATCTGGACTGGGATACAGCCGCAGCCGCCATACACGCAACCGGGATGCCACGTCCCGCCATCCGCAACATGTATGCTGATTACTTGCGACCGCCCATTATGGTTTAATGGGCAGCTTTTCCATATAATTCAGTGCATCGCCAAGCTTGCGAACCGGAACAAGCACCATTCGGGTTCCAATTTGCTCAGCTTTGGCCTTGGCCTCCTTATAATTATCCGCAGGGACGAAGAACAAGTCCGCACCCTGACGGTCAGCAGCAACTATTTTATACTTTGCACCACCGATCGCTCCAACCTGACCGTCCTTATCAATGGTACCCGTACCGGCTACACGATATCCCTTACTCAGATCACCTGGTGTCAGTTGGTTATAGATTTCCATGGTAAACATCAAACCTGCCGAAGGGCCGCCAACATCCGTAGATGTAAAATGAATCGTTTTACGTCCATCCTTCGGCTCTACCTTCTGTACCGTGGCAATACTGACGCCAAATCCGGAACGTTGCTTGCCCGTCTCACTGTCCGTAATGGTCGTTAAAGGAGCTTGCACGGTCAGCAACTTTCCATCGCGCTTTAGCTTCACTTTAGCCATTATTCCCGGTTTTTCGCCCTCCAAAGCCTTCCGAATGGAACGATTATCGGTCACTCTCACGCCGTTCAGCTCCAATATTTCATCTCCAGGCTCAAACACGCTGTTCGATCCTGGGACCTTAAATACATACACGTAATCTGGCACAATGCGATAGGGGACACGGGCACGGGTGTAGGCAGCCTCCATCGCGGAAGATTGGGAATCCCCCATATACCATACCTGTTCTGCCGCATATTCGTCTTCACTTCTTCCATGCAGACGATCCTCTTTGCGTTGAATCTCCGAATTGCGGTCCATCTTGGACAGGCCCAACATGATAACATTGGCATAACGCGCCGATACCGTCGTCATCATAAAGGTCCCCCGTTCGATGCTGTCACTCTCCTGAACTCTAACCATCGGTTTGATCTCGTTTGCCCCACCTGGTCCATAGATCAGATAAGGGGTTGGCATATAGACCAGCACATAAACCATTGCAGCCAGCATTAAGACATAACCGGTTGTAAAAAAAGCTCTTTTCCGGTTTATTCGTTTCATTGCTTCTCCCCCTTGCAGCCTAACTTCTCCTATCTTACCCAAGTGCCTCTGCGCCACCTGTTCTCAAGCCTTCCGAAAAAGCATACATTGTTTACGACAACGTATACGAACAACCTATCCCAAGACAACGAACGTGAATAAACACTGGAGACAGCATCTCGACTCTCCTTAGTATATTTATGAGAGGTGAATTCTTTGATGCAAAAGGAAGCCCATTCCGCTCCTTACTGGACAACCGTACTGCTTGGCCTTGGAGCCATTTTGCTTGTACTGGCTGTTATCGCCTCACCAGAAGAAGTATTTCAAGCCTCTACTCAAGGCCTTAAGCTATGGTGGAGTATTATTTTCCCGGCCATGCTGCCTTTTTTGATGCTGTCCGAAATGCTCATCGCCTTTGGTCTAGTACATGGACTAGGTGTCCTGCTGGAGCCGTTTATGCGATTCTGGTTCCGTCTACCTGGACGAAGCGGCTGGGTGTTGGCTCTCGGCCTGACCGCGGGATTCCCGGCTGCTGCGGAAGCAGTACGCCAATGGTCACAACAGGAAGACATGACCGCGCTTCAGCTTCGGCGTCTAACCGCTATCGCTCATTTTTGCAATCCGATTACCATCCTGCTCGTCATCGGGACAGGGCTAATGCACAATGCTGCCACAGGCGTGATGTTACTTGCCGTTCACTGGATTTCCGGGCTGCTGGCAGGCTGGATCACCGCCAGACTACCTGTATCGTCCAAAGAATTGCAAAAACAAAAACGGGAAACGCCAGCTGCCCTCCGGCGCACCTCAGTTTCCCGTACTTCTCCCTCCCTGATCCAATCCGCATGGGAAGCTACCCGCTCTGCCAGAGAACGGGACGGCCGCAGCTTCGGAAAACTGTTGGGCGAAACCGTATCCCATGCTGTACAGACGCTGATGGTGACAGGTGGATTCATTATTTTCTTTTCCGTACTGATTCGACTGCTGTCCATATACACAGGCCAAGGATCGCTTTCTTTCATATGGCCTGCTTGGATGGAAATCCATCTGGGTTCCTATGAAATCAGCCGTCTGCCCTACGATCTCCGTACACAAGCAGCCCTGATCAGTGCTGTGTTGGGCTGGGGCGGCCTGTGCGGCTGGCTTCAAATTACCGCCGTCACCAGACCTTCCGACAAGGGCATCACCTTCACCTTGTCACGAGTGCTCCATGGGATCATTGCTTTTGGACTTACCTTGGCGACATGGGTCCCGCTTAACCGCATCGTCAGCAATACAACTCCCGCTTACGTCAGTCGCAGTTCTGTGTCTTCTTTTGTGGAAAGCGTAAATGAATCCGCCACGCATCCTGTCATGGCCGGAGCCAGCGGCTTACTAACACAAATAGAAGGAACATCTATGTACCCCTGGCAACTAACCGTACTGTCCATTGCGCTGCTGGGTACAATTATAGTTACCCTGCTGGCCTTTTCCTTTATGACTTCATGGTGGAGCCGCCGCGATTCGCGTTGACCTTCGCACGCAGCGCGTCTTCCACCTCCGGTGCCACCAGATCTACAACCTTGCCATCAAAATGCGCAATTTCCTTCACCATACTGGAACTCAGATATGAATAAGCCGGATTGGTCATCATAAAGATCGTTTCCGCATCCGGGTTCAGCTTATGATTTGTAGAGGCTAATTGCAGCTCATATTCAAAATCAGTCACCGACCGGATTCCTCTGACAATAACCTGGGCCCCTTTTTGACGTACATAATTAGCTGTCAGATCACGGAAGCTGTCCACTTCAACGTTCGGGATATCGCGAGTCACCGTTCGCAGCAGCTCCATTCGTTCCTCAAGTGAAAACAGCGGATTTTTACTAATATTGTTAAGAACCGCGACAATCAATAGATCAAACTGTCTGGCTGCTCTTTGAATAATATCCTGGTGCCCCATCGTCACGGGATCAAAGGTTCCCGGATATACGGCAATACGTGGTTTGTGCTCAATCATGATGATCCTCCCCGTCTGATTCGCTGATGCCGAATTTGACCACTCCGGCTTCTGTATGTTCTACGACATCCGACAAAGCATCGGCTGCAAAATGATAAATAGATAACGCCGTTTCACCATAGACTGCTTTTCTGACCTGTTCGAACGGTCCGAAGCTTTCCGGATATTCATGTCCCGATTCATACTCCAGCACGATGATTGCATCTGAACGAAGCAAGTTCAACTCAGCCATACGGCTCATTAATTCATCTCCGTGTTTGAGACGATAGGGTGGATCGAGAAAAACAGCATCAAAAAGAGCTCCACGTTTTGCCAGCACCTTGAGCGCTCGTCCGGCATCATTGCGGAACACTTCAGCCTGTCCTTCCAATCCAGTTTTTCGCAAATTTTCTTTAATGACATCAATGCTTTTGGATTCCATATCAATAAAAACAGCCTTGTCCATTCCCCGGCTTAGCGCCTCTATACCCAGGCCACCACTACCAGCAAACAGATCAAGTGCGACTCCCCCATCAAAATAAGGACCTATCATGCTAAATAGCGCTTCCTTGACCTTATCCGTGGTCGGCCGCGTCCCTGTGCCGGGAACTGCCTTTAACGGCCTTCCTTTGGCACTACCCGATACCACTCTCACGCTGAAACTCACCTATTTTCTATATGTGTTCATAACCATATAAGATTATGACGCTATCGTACCACATGCACCGCCGTTTGAAAAACTTAGGATGAGGCAGGTATAAAAAACCATTCCCTGGGCATCCTTAGGATATCGGCATTCAACCAATGTCGTAGACAACCGCGGAGAAGACTTACGTTTCCCCATAAGCTCTTCGTCCGGTTTCTCCTCTCCCATTCGGGCGCTCTTTAATGGAGCGCCTGATTTTTTTACATAAAAAGAAGCTGCTTAATAGCAGCTCTATGTATCATTTTTCGATTTCGGCATTTTGTTTATTTCAGCAGTTCCTCGGGTGTATCCCCTTGATAAACATACACATAACTCGCCACTGATACAGCAAATGTTGCAAACATAGACAACGATGTGGCTAATCCATATACCATTTTCCTCATCATTCCACTCACCTCCTTCCCCGGATCAATGTTAGACTTTGGACCAAAAAAGCAACAGCCACTACAGAGGAACCGATTACAAAATTAGTACATACAAGCAAGGAGGATAACAGTCGCAAGAGGGGATAAAAACGTACTGGAATGCGCGACTGCTTTTCAATTCTGGACGGGGCAAAACATAAAACGAGAATGAGAGCTATTCCGGTAAACAGGTTTGTCCACCAACTATTTAAGGCAATGCAGGATATGTAAGTAAAAGCTGCTGAGGTCACCAACACACATGCCATGCCCGTTTTCAAATGAATGCCTCCTGATATTTGGCGTAGCAGGGCGAAAGCGACGAGAATCGTTACAGCTTCTACCATCCGCCCCGTGAAGATTGAGGCGAATAGTGTTAACACAATGATCATGGACGCATTCAGAATGAGAGCAAGTGCGTATTTAAGTACCGCGACAGAGGCTGGATGATCAGGCACAGTACGTTTGATCTGGTTAGCAAGTTTGAAAGCCATCGCTTCAATCATCCCGGTATTCCTTTCCGATTGCATAATAGATGAAAAATCCCGAAACCAGTGCAAAAAATATCATACTTAACCATACCTCGTTATAGTAGAGCACAATAGAAGTTGAAATGAGAGACAGGATAATCAGCGTGATGACAATGCCATATTCCTCTTTGAATTTAAGCTTCTTGAAATTAGGGGAAAAGCCAATCCCTTTTCGATACAACATCAATGAAATAAGCAGTCCTACTGCCGCGCTTACTACTTGTAGCAGATAGCCCTTCAAGGACCCATCCTGCAGCTCAGAAACCGGAAGGTTGCCGAACATGACTTTTAAGAATACTGACTGAACGACGGCATATGTGAAATAACCTGTAACCGTCATAATACCGGACCACACAATCGGAATCTTCACGACCGTTGCGAGTAAAAAAATAAAAAGCAGCATATTTACGACAGGCACCAAATACGAAAGGGAAAATTCCTCTCGGAGCATATAGCTCTGCATATTCATAATCAGGTTAACAAAAATGGCCTGCCATAGATAAGGGGTCGTTTTAACTTTAAAAATACTCAAAATCAGCGCAAAAACAGCTACTCCCTCAAGTGTGGAGAAAAGCAAAAAGCCGATTGGCTTCAAAAGCATGCGTGCATCTCCTTTGCAATTCCAACAAACCTCATCGGTGTATTCAAAAACTTGGATGTACATCGAATATAAAGGGCTGGGAGCTACTTTTCAAGAGGTGTTTTCAATTATTTCATAGATTTATTCAAGCACTTCAACCAAATGTTATCGGATGCTGCTTCAAATTGCAGCTTAGGCAACACTTTCTTTGACCGAATCTTCCTGCTTGCGCGCAGGCTTCATACGGGATAAAAGCTTTTTCCCCCAACGGATGCCAGGCTGTTCAATCCACAAGTAGGTAAGCCAGGATAGTCCGACGGTGAATAGTAACGTCATGAAAAACATAAGTGTGAGGCTGATTAGGGGAGTAAAAGGTATTTTAACCTGTACGATTAGTCCCAGAACCAGCATATGCGTCAAATACATGCTGTAGCTAAGGCGGCCGATCCATGACCATACCCGATTAAGCAGCCACATCGGCTGCCAGTTATACAAAGCATACGCTCCCAGCAGCAACCCGACACCTATGAGAACATCGGTCATGCCTCCTAAAAACGCAAATAGCACAGAAACAAGCAGCAAACCTCCACTGACCCGGTCTATACTTTTCCAATGCTGCTCGTCTTTCCAAATGAAAAACAACAATATACCTAGCCCAAAGACAGGCAATTGATTCGGAAACCATAAATACAGATAGTGCCCCCATAAAGAGTGATTACTAATCCATGGATATTGAGCAAATACCGTATTTAGCCCGAGGCTTACCACAAGCACCATCACAACAAACCAGGTCGCATGACGGATTGATCGGATCGTTTTAAATAATAGGGGGATAAACAGATAAAACATACATTCCACCGCAATGGACCATTCCACACCAATGATGCTGTTGATCCAGTACGGATTCAGACCATTCAAAAACAGGACATGAGCTGCGATATTGGCGGTAGTGACTCCCTCCTGATCTCCAAGCCAAAATCGTGGACCTGTCCCGTTCACAACTAAATAGATTCCTAACATCACGTAATACAAAGGAGCAATTCGAAAAAAACGACGCAACAGGTAAGCTGAAATCCTTTCCCTCTTGTCACCCGAACGTCTGCTCAAGGACAGAAATAGCGTAAAAGCGCTGGCCATATAAAATAAAGCGACTCCTTTAGCACCTATACTCAAGCCTTTTTGCAACCATCCGCTTAATCCGTCTACATGCTGGCTGACATGCACAAGTAAAACTCCAATAATAGCCAGCGCCCTCAGCGTATCTACAAATTGCAGCTTGTCATCTTCCATTTCCCCCTTGGCTTCGGGCATCGTATCCCTCCATAACAGTCTCTAATGATACATTTCGTATCTATAATACACAAATTGTATCACTAAAGTAAATATCTCCGTTATGCAAAAAAAACACCTTCCGACCGCAAAGAAATGCGGCCAAAAGATGTTCATTTTGTCATGCTATGTCAGCTGTACTCTGCAATTGGCAGTGATTTTATTTGTTTAAATGAAAAGGAACGGTCGTTACGATCACGTCTTTATAATTAATCAAATAAGCTCTCATCAGTAAGCTGGTCTGATTGTGTAGAATATTTTCCCACCAGTGCTTGGTGATGAATTGTGGAATGAGAACAGTGATATGGTCCTCGTCTGCTTTTTTCCACTCTACTGTATCGATGAACTTGCGAAGCGGATTAATAATGCTGCGATAACGGGATCTCAGCACTACTAAACGTATGCCCACATCCCACTCTTCCCACCTCTGTTCCATTTTTTGAATCGCTTCATCATCCACACCTACATATACGGCAACCACATTGTCCGACAAGGTTTTGGCATAGCTGATCGTATTCATAACGACTCGCGTAATACCAGCCACCGGAATAATAATCGTATTGCCTTTCACCATAGGTTTATCCTTGGTGATATCAATGCGCAGTTGTTCAGCCGTATTTTTGTAATGCCGGTTGATCTTCATAAAGAAATACAGAACCAAAGGCAGGAAGATAAAGACTACCCACACCTGGCTAAACTTGGTGAAGATAAAGATGAGCGTAATCGACAGCGTGGTCAGCATCCCAACTGTATTAATAGCAAGCTTGACGATCCAGCCTGGCGGTTTGAGCTTGATCCAGCGAATCATCATACCAAGCTGAGAAAGGGTAAACGGGATAAATACCCCTACCGCATAAAGCGGGATCAGATTTTCTGTGTTGCCGCCAAATACGATGACCAGCAATGCCGAGAAGATACTCAGAAACAGGATACCATTAGAGTATCCGAGCCGATCTCCACGAACCATGAACATGTGCGGCATGTATTTGTCCTTCGCGAGCATAAAAGCAAGCAATGGAAAGGCCGAATAGGCTGTATTCGCCGCCAAAAACAAGATGAGCGCCGTTACGCCCTGAATGATGTAATACATCACACCGCGCCCGAAAGTGGCATTCGCAATTTGCGAAATGACCGTTTCATGCGGATTAGGACGAACACCGTACCAATAAGCCAGCAAACTAATTCCGATAAACATACACCCGAGAATCAAACCCATCATCATTAGTGTAGTTGCTGCATTTTTAGCAGCAGGCTTGCGGAAGTTCGGAATGGCATTGGAGACAGCTTCTACCCCTGTTAACGCCGAGCAACCCGAGCTAAACGCCTTCAGTAACAGAAACAGACTGACATTGGATACTGTAGCTCCAAATTGCGGTGCTGCAGCATGAGCTCCCCCGGCCACGTAATGAATGATACCGCTAATAATCAAAACAAAAATGGCAACAACAAATAAGTAAATCGGTACAGCCAGCACCGAGGCAGATTCTGTCACCCCGCGCAAGTTCATAATAGTCAAAAAGATAATCATAATCAGAGCAATGGCGATCCGATGATCATGTAACGACGGGAAAGCCGATGTAATGGCATCTGTACCTGCTGATGAGCTAACTGCTACCGTCAAAATGTAATCGACCAGCAAAGAACCGCCTGCAATTAGACTCGGACTCTTTCCCAAATTATCCTGTGCAACAATGTACGCTCCTCCGCCACCAGGATAGGAAAAGATGGTCTGTCTGTAGGACAGGATCAGAATGATCAGCAAACCCAATACCGCAATGGATATAGGAATGGAATACCATAGGGCAGCGAAGCCGGCTGTAATTAAAACCAGCAGAATTTGCTCCGTTCCGTAAGCTACAGAGGACAAGGCATCTGAGGACAGAATGGCCAGTGCTTTGAGCTTATTCAATTTCTCATCTTCAAGGGCCGTCGACTTTCGCGGACGACCGATTAATAATCTTTTGACTTTACTCAGCATTTCGTTGACTCCTTCTTTGGATGAGGGTTTTGCACAAGAACTTTGAATCGTATGTTTATTATGTCACCTGGACATCAGATTGATGAAACAAATGAACTATTATTTTATACTCCCTCATCCTGAAAAAAACAATAAGGAATGCTCCCTAAAAAGAGTATTCCCGAGTAAGAAAGAGTATTTCGACAAAATACCCTTATGTATACAGTAATTTGAACCTTTCCGGGGTAATTCCTTCAGCCCGGCGAAAAGTTGCCACAAAATGACTGGCATCTCGGAAGCCAACTCGCTCCGAAATCTCCTTTACTGTTAATTGCGGATATTCCGTCATCATTTCCTTGGCCTTCCGCAGCCGAATTACAATCAGATAAGCATAAGAAGTCACACCAAACGCTTGCTTAAATAATGTATTTAAATGACGGGAGCTGACATTCATCATAACTGCCATATCACCTAGGCCCACATCTGGACTGGCATAATTTTGCTCCATAAAGGCCAGTACAGGGGTTAAACGTTCCACATTATGGGATAGGGAAGGCATCGAGCTATGTTGTCCATGTTTACGCAGTAGAGTCAGAAAACGATACATATTGGCCGAAGCATCTAATCCAGACAAATCACGTTCACTAACCATGGAATGGAGCATAGTTTCCCCAAAGCTGTGTAGCTCGCTATCCGGGTCCCAATGATACCCACGCGTATGCTTCAATCCCAGTGCAGTCAATACAGCAGCGGCGATGGGGCCGTCAAATGTAATGTATAACGTTCGCCATACCTTGGTCGCCCGTCTGTATGCATGGGATTCCCCAGGCAGCAGCAGAACTCCGGACTGCTCTCCCAGACGGAAGGTCCCCCCTTTAAATGTAAATATCCCTTCACCAGACACCGTCTGAATCCAGTGAAAGCACGGATAGCCCTCTGGACGGGACACATCCTCCTGCCTGCTGTTAAATCCGATACTTTCAATAAAAAGGGGTAAGGAGTGCTCACGCGTAGTCAGGAAAAATCGCAAATGATGGGGAGTTAAAATCATAAAAGGCACCTCCGGCGTATGCGGGTATATATTTCTCATGTAGATCCATATTGTTATATACACGTTCATTTTATTATATTTAAAAGCAGTTATTTGTATTATAAGATAGAATTATTCTTATATACAGAGGTGATTAGCATGATAAGCAGCAAACTTCCTAAAGTATTTTACGGTGGAGATTATAATCCTGAGCAATGGGATGAGGCCACGCATCAGGAAGATTTACGGATGTTCAGACAAGCAGGGATTGATATTGCCACGATCAACGTATTCTCATGGGCCAAAATTCAGTCCGACGAAATCACATATCATTTTGAATGGCTGGATCAATTGATTGACAGTCTTTATGAAAGCGATATCTTCGTTTGTTTAGCTACTAGCACTGCCGCGCATCCAGCCTGGATGGCCACCCGATATCCCGACATTCTGCGGGTCGATGCTGACGGGCGTAAGCGGAAATTCGGTGGACGCCACAACTCCTGTCCGAACAGTCCAACGTATCGAAAATACGCGGAGCAGATGGCTGATCGACTTGCAGAACGATACAAAAACCATCCCGCGATCCTCGTGTGGCACGTGTCCAATGAGTACGGCGGGGATTGCTACTGTGATAATTGCGCCGCCGCATTCCGGGTGTGGCTCAAGCAAAAATATGGGACACTGGAAGAGCTAAACCGGGTGTGGAATACTTCCTTCTGGGGTCACACCTTCTATGATTGGGATGAAATCGTGCCGCCAAATAATCTGAGCGAACATTGGGGAGAAAATCACTCGACCTTTCAGGGCATATCCCTCGATTATGCACGCTTTAATTCAGACAGTATGCTTGATTGTTATCTGTTGGAGTATAACGCGATTAAAAAACATATTCCCCATGCTGTGGTAACGACCAATCTGATGGGCTTATTCAAACAACTGGACTATTTTAAATGGGCTAAGCACATGGATATTGTATCTTGGGATAGTTATCCTGCAGCCAATACCCCGCCGAGCTATACCGCAATGGCACACGATCTGATGCGCGGCTTGAAGGATGGGCAACCCTTTATGCTGATGGAGCAAACACCGAGCCAGCAGAACTGGCAGGCGTATAATTCGCTTAAACGGCCCGGCGTTATGCGGTTATGGAGTTATCAGGCAGTCGCGCATGGCGCGGACACGGTCATGTTCTTCCAGCTTCGCCGCTCGATCGGCGCTTGTGAGAAATTCCACGGGGCCGTCATTGAGCATGCCGGGCATGAGAACACACGTGTATTTCGCGAGGTGGCACAGCTTGGCAGTGAGCTTGGCGCATTAGGCAACACGCTACTTGACGCGACCGTTAATGCCAAAGTAGCCATTTTATTCGATTGGGACAATTGGTGGGCTTTGGAAAAATCAAGCGGCCCTTCTGTCGCCTTGAAATATGTGGATCAGGTGCACAAGTATTACGCTCCCCTCTTCCGGCGGAATGTACAGGTAGACCTGGTTTCTGTTGATGCAGATTTCCAGAAATATGATCTCATTATCGCGCCTGTACTCTACATGGTCAAGCCGGGTATCGCCGAGAAGCTGGAACAATTTACAGAACATGGCGGCACCTTCGTAACGACCTTTTTCAGTGGCGTTGTAAATGAAAACGATCTGGTCACAACCGGAGGATATCCTGGTAAACTGCGTAACTTGCTTGGGATCTGGGTGGAAGAAATTGACGCGCTTCTGCCGGAATCACACAATCGCATTGTATTGAAAGAAAAGGTTGGCGTATTACAAGGTGAATATAAATGCGGTCTGCTCTGCGACTTGTTGCATAGCGAAGGCGCCGAGGTGCTGGCGGAATACGGCGATGATTTCTATCAGGGCATGCCAGTGCTGACACGCAATCGTTTTGGTCAAGGTGAGGCATGGTACGTTGCTTCAGATCCTGAAGAGACATTCCTTGATGGCCTGCTGGGCTACATTTGTGAGCAAAAAGAGATTCCATCCCTGCTGTGCACTCCTGCGGGTGTAGAAGCCACTGTACGGACCAAAGATGGAAAATCGTATCTATTCGTTCTGAATCATAACGCCCAGACGCAGCAATATCATCTGGATGATCAGAAAGGGAATGAGCTAATCAGCGGTAAATACCTGGAAGGAGATATTTCTATTGAAGGCTACGGCTTTCAAGTACTGGAGCTATCATAATCACTCAGATTTGACTCATGCAATTCAATTTGCTGCATGAGTCAAATCTAGGTATCAAAGGAGTTCATCATGAAACGACTGCTATGGATCGGCAGCTTATCTTATTTTTTAATCGGCCTGGCACACGTGGTTGTAGGCTCTCTACTGCCTGTGTTGTTAGAGCATTACGGTAGAAACTATACGGATGGCGGGAGCCTAATCTTTGCTCAATTTTCCGGTTTTCTGGCTGGAGTCCTGCTGTCACCATGGCTTGCCCGGAGTTTCGGCAAACGTCGAAGTCTGGTATTCGCCCTGCTCCTGCTGTGCGCGGCAGAAGTGCTGTACTCATTGCTGCCGCCTTGGGGTTGGCTATATGCCATCGGGGCAGCAGCTGGGTTTGGCTTCGGCATGGTAGAAACACTCATTGGCACTATTATTATCAGCGGTATTACTCAAGGAACGGGCGCGGCGATGAGCCGTCTGGAAGTCTTTTTTGGGATCGGCGCTTTGGCTATGCCCGCTATCGCAAGCCAGCTCATTGCTCTCGGTTGGTGGCGATTGGCCTTTCCCATCATTTCCATGTTTGCAGCCGTGACCATCATAGCTTGGCTGCGTGGGCCCTTCGGCACGCTGGACGCTGTATTAGACCAACAGGAACACCGAGGTGACAACCATGCGCGTTCCACTAACTCACCCAAATCCCCCACGGTGGAGGCTTCTAAAGGTAGCCCTATAGGCAATTGGAAGTTACTTGCACTATTTATCGTCTTTTTCTTTATCTATGTAGGAACAGAGATGAGCCTGGCTAATTTCCTGCCCTCCATGTTCATCGAACGTTTGGGTCTCACACAAGCCGAAGCAGCACTTAGTGTCACCTGCTTCTGGTTAGCAATGGCTACCGGCCGGTTATTCACAGGCTACATTGCCGATCGATACGGCTACGGTGTCTTTGTCGCCCTGAGCTCGCTGGCAGCGACCGTGCTGCTGTGCGTGTTCCCGCTGATCAAAGGCACTGCCGGCGCCTTTATCCTTATTGTACTGCTAGGGCTGGGCATGTCTGGCATCTTCTCCATCGCACTTGTTTTTGCCAGCAAAATGATGCCAGGCACCGAAGAATCCACCACCAGCCTGCTTATAGGCGCAGGTGGAGTTGGAGGAGCTCTGCTGCCTTTATGGCTCGGAAATAGCATGGATCGTGGTGGAGCAGTCTCATCGGCGTGGTTGCTGGCAGGCTTCGCCTGCATCCTGTGTCTGCTTGGGGGCATCTTGTACGCCCTATATGTGCGCAAAAAGCGGCTTCAAACCTCTTCATCATGATGTACACCTCTACTGGCGCCTTTGTCTGTTCCTTGGTTGTCATCCAAGTGCACATTCAAAGGTGCTTTTTTACATACTAGACGAATGCACCTTGTACAGCAGCCTGTTTTTAGTCAAAATAGATCGTTTCCTATGAATCACAGGACAGATATCCATGCCTCCTCTAGATGAATGGAGTAGTATACAACAAACCATATGGAGGTGTTTGTATTGGGTCATTCTGAATTAAAACGAAAAAAAGGCCGTAAAAAAAATGTTTTTGTCCGTGCCTGGTTTGATAAGTTAGAAAAAAAGTTTGAGGAGAAGCCCCCAAAGAGAAAAGGCCGCTCGAAACGGAAAGGGTTCGGGAAAGACATCATCGTCAAAAAACAACTTGTAAGTGTGAATATTAATCATGGCGCTTTAGGGCCTGAAGGGGATTCTGGAACCATAGGTGATTTAGCGCAGTTCGGTTATATTTATAATGTGAAGCCCCAAGTTGTTCCGATTGAAGGGGATGTTATTTGGGATACGAACGGTATACTTACACCTGGAATTGCTCATGTTCCAGGAACTACACAAATTGCTGTATCTGATGCTGGAAAATATGAAGTTCACTTTTCGGTGTCCGGTGTGGAACCTAACCAATTCGCCATCTTTATTAATGGCGCACTGGCAGAGGGAACTGTATACGGCTCAGGAGCCGGGACACAACAGAACACAGGGCAAGCCATCCTCGCTCTGGCATGCGGTGACGTCCTTTCTCTGCGAAATCATAGCTCTACTAATGCTGTTACCCTGCAAACACAAGCCGGAGGAACTCAAGCCAGCATAAACGCTTCTGTCCTCATTAGAAAATTGAGATAGGCTTGAACTCCCGCAAAGCCTCAATGTACTAAAAAAGGGTTTATCCTTACAGCGAGGATAAACCCTGAATATTTCAAAAGGCCATAATGATCCCTTTGTCATTGGCATACATTGAACTAATCCCTCTGGTGGACACAATATGAATATCTTTAAATTGATAGCGTTTCTTCAGCGCATTCATTAATTTTTCCGCCAGCCCAGGATTATTGCAGTGAGTAATGACGATGCTTTCCCCTTCGGTAGCCCGGCCACTTTTTTCAATAGTATCTGCCAGCTTTTCGATAATTTGATTTTGACCGCGTGCTTGAGTGAAAAATGCGATATTCCCGTCACCATCCGAGCCTAAAATAGGCCTGATATGCAAGAGTGAAAGTATCTTTCCAGTGATTTTATTCATCCGCCCGTTCTTAACCAAATTATCCAGATTTTCTAAAACAAAGTAGGTTTTCATTTTGCTGATAAAGCTCTCCAAGGAAGAAATAATTTCGCTTTTATGATATCCCTCGTCAATTAACTTGCGTAGTTTTAGAGCTAACAAGAGTTGTCCAGCCGAAGCGCTTTTCGAATCAAATACATGAACATCCGCCCCCTCTTCTTCCGCCATATCTTTTCCTACCAATGCACTGGAATACGAACTGGAGAGGTTGCTGGATAATGTAATGGCAAAAGAAGTATGCGCACCTTGAAAGGCTTCCTTATACAGCATAGGTGACGGTGATGCGGATCCAATTTTGGTTGTACAGGCTTTCATTTCTTCCATAAACTGAGGTAAGTCCAATGTGTCATCATCTACAAAGCATTTATCTCCCAGCGTCATATTTAACGGAATCGTAGTAACTTGCATCTCTTCTCTAAGCTCTGTCGTTAAATCACAGCAGCTATCTGCTATTATTTTATATCTCACCCGGTACACCCTCACATTATGTTATTTTTCAATAGAACCCGCATTCATAATATTCAAAGAAAGCTCAATTAACCGTATAAATTCCTTCACATTCTTCTCACCCAAACCTACTACAAGCGCTTCAAAATAACCCTCAATTCTCTGTTGCTTCTGTTTGATCATGGATTCACCATCTTCTGTGAGCCTTACACACATTCGTCGTCTGTCATGCTCAGACATTTCCATAGTCACATAGCCTTTTTTCCTTAATCCCGTAAGCGCTGCCGTAATTCTTGATCTGGATACATGCAGATGATCGCTGAGCAAGGAAGGATTAATTTCATCATCCCGATGCTGAACTAAATATTGAAGCACATGGTTTTCCCCCTGAACAAGCTCCGTCAGGCTACTGAATAATTCCATGTCATAAATCCGGTTAACGGATTCTCTCAATTCGTCCCTTAGTTCATAATCTTTCATAGTGAACCTCCGCAAAACACATAATACATACAGTTAACTATTAATACTATGTACTATAATGAATTGCCCACGATAATAACAATGAAATATTTGTGAATTTTAATACAAGGGTTAATGAGCGCAGCGTCGAATAAGAAAAAATACGCTTGATCACCTCTTGCCAGTTTACAGTAAAGGAGTTGTTACATAAGATGAAACGGTTTACTCTTCGCCAATCCCACAATTCGGATATTGAAAGCATTGCTAATTTACGGGCGATTGTACTGCGGAACGATTTAACCAGATTAGGAAGGTTTGATGAAGAGAAAGTTCGTCAACGCTTTCGTGATGCATTCGATTCTGTCCATACCTGGATCATTGAGGAAGACTCTTCTTTTGTGGGCTGCATAGCTTTTAAACCAAGATTAGACGGTTATTTATTGGAGCATTTTTATATTCATCCCAGTTACCAAGGTAAAGGGGTCGGCAGTCAAATATTAAAAAATCTGCTAGAACAAAATCATGTAAAAGGAAAACATGTAACCTTAAATGTTCTGCAAGGAAGCTCAGCCAGACGTCTTTATGAACGGTTTGGTTTTAAAATTGAACGTGAGGACCCTATTGACGTTTACATGTACTTAATCGTAGAGGGACATTCCAAAACCGTCGAAAGATCATAGAGTCATGCTTCAACACACCTTGAATGTCCAGTTACATCTGCCCCAAGATGTTATTACAAATTCAAAAGATCTATGGACCGGGATGTTGGAGAAGTATTAGCTTTTACAAGAAAAGGCCAACCCCTAAATATGGGTTGACCTCATCATTTAAAGAATGTCTTACGTTTCTAAGTGAATATGAACTAACTTTACAGCACCGTTTTAACCGTGGCTTGGACTTGCTTCAGCAGTCCTTTATAGCCATCTTCATCAAGGTAACCAATACTTCCGAGCAGCAAGTGACCAACCGATTCAATTCCAACGAAATCAAAAATTCCCGTATCTGATGTGATCTTCAATCCTGCGGTCATACCGATTTCATCGTAGATCGCGTTAGGAGTACCATGTGTATTCACGATAAAACCTTTTTTACCTGTAAGCAGCTTATTAATCCCTTCTGCACCAGCCGTATATGCAAAGCCGTATGCAAATACACGGTCAACGTAACCTTTCAGGATGGCAGGAAGACCCGTCCACCAGATGGGAGAAATAAAAGTAATCGTATCCGATTGTGAGATGTATTCCTGCTCCACTTTGATATCAGCCGGAGTTTGTCCAGCTCTCATAGCCGCAGTATCTTCAGGTTTTAATACAGGTTGAAAATCAAGGGCATATAGATCGCGTACAACGACTTCGTCACCTTTTTCTTTCAAGGTATTTACAACGGTTTCGAGTATCGCGTGATTAAAGCTTTCTGCGTTAGAGTGAGCATAGATAATAAGATGTTTCATTTTAATAACCTCCAGATGTTTTATTATTATTTTGATATTAATATAGATATCTATACATTTACTTAAAAAAATTTATAATCTGTTTTTTACATGCTCTAGCAAATATTCCAGCTGTTCTTTTTCTTCATCTTTAAGACCACCATAGATGGTTTCTTGTAATCTATTGGAGATCATCTCAAATACAGGCTCTATCTCTCTTCCCTTATCGGTCAGAAATATCAGGGTAACTCGGCTATCCTCCCTTTCTTTTTTTCTTTCGACATATCCCAACTTCACTAGCTTGTCGATCAAAACAGTAACAGTGGGTTGCTGACGAGAAATTTTTTGCGTCAATTCCTTAATGGAGAGCCCGTCCTTTTGATAAAGGAACATTAGGATTCCGCCATGAGTAGGAACAATCCCTTCAATTCCATTCGATTCGAGCTCAGACACAATCAATTTATTGATCGAGTCTCTAATGGTTCCTATCAGTGCAGCTGCATTATTTTTTAACATACAAGCATTATTACATAGACATCTATATATATCAAGTGTTGGTGTCAGTCTGATCTGGTTTTAGTATATGAATGATTCAAAGAACTACGATTAAGTTGGATATAATGAAATCTAAAATAGATAGGAGCTTGTTAAATGGAGCAGCTTTTAAAAAAAATTCAATACTTGAGTACCCAAGAAAAAACAACTTTAGAGCAAATATGACTTAATCTAAAATGGTTCATGGTGGACTACTATCGCAGACGCATAAAAAAGCCAAAATACCAAAGTTCCTTATCTGACTTTGAGTATTTTGGCTTACAGTGTTTATTTATGAAATGAAGAGGTGTTCAAAGTATGATATGTTTTAGTTGAGCGTTTGAAGTACCTCAGGTGTAAAGGTTTGAAGATCATGAATTCGGCCTTCACGTATTTTCGTAGCCCATGCAGGATCTCCCAGAAGCGCACGCCCAACAGCTACCAGATCAAATTCATTGTTGTCCAGCCGTTCCAGAAGTTCATTAATATCTTGGTGTCCTGCCCCTTTCCCTTCCGTATAACTTACAAAATCTTCATCCAGACCTACAGAGCCAACCGTAATCGTGGTTTTTCCAGTCAGCTTCTTCACCCATCCGGCAAAGCTCAAATCGGAGCCTTCAAATTCAGGTACCCAAAAGCGACGTGTCGAGCAATGGAAGATGTCCACGCCCGCTTGTACTAACACATTCAGGAGTTGCCCCAGCTTATCCGGTGTATCGAACGGTTTTGCGTTGTAATCATTCATTTTCCATTGGGATAGGCGCATGGCAATAGGGTAGTCAGGGCCAACCTCAGCACGAATAGCTTCCACAAGTTCAATGGCGAATTGAGCACGTTTTATGATATCGCCACCATAGCGATCCGTACGTTGGTTCGTTCTCTCCCAAAAGAATTGATCAACCAGATAACCGTGTGCTCCATGAATTTCAACGCCGTCAAAGCCCAGTCGTTTTGCATTCGCAGCTGCATCCACATAGGCCTCAATGACCTTAACGATTTCTTCTTCTGTCATTGGCTCGGTCACTTTATTACCTTCCAGATCCAGCCCCGATGGACCAATCGATAGCGCTTCAGGATTCGGCTGAGATCCCAAAGGACGAGCCATCCCCATATGCCAAAGCTGTGGAAAAATTTTACTACCGGCTTCATGAACCTGTCTGACCACTTCAGCCCAACCGTTTAAAGCCGCTTCTCCATAAAAATTAGGTATCATCGGCTCACTTGTTCCAGCCGGATGGTCAATTACTGCACCTTCAGTAATAATAAGACCTACACTATTCTCTGCGCGAAGGCGATAATAAGCAGCTACATCCGGTCCTGGCACACCATTTGGTGAAAAAGCGCGGCCCATTGCTGGCATTACAATACGAGTCTGTAGGGTCAGATTATGAATGGTATAAGGTTGAAATAAAGCTTCTGTTGAATGGACATTTCGCGGTTGATTACTCAAGGATTGTACCTCCCCATTTTCTTTTATCGCTTTTTAGCGATTATATAAAAAGCTCGTGCACCATCAAACGGGGTGCAAGTGAAATGTTAGCAATGTTTAATTTATCATTCAACCGACAAAATGTTCATTCTGTTGCTTAACCAAAAGGGTTATGAAATTGTTGTATATCTAAATTCACTTGTTGACAAAACAACACATGTTTATAATGGGGGAATCATTTGATTTACCTGAAAGGAGTGTCTTGAGAATGCCTGGTGTAACTTCACCAAACCCAAACGATCCGCGCGTCATTCGAACACGTAGACTAATTCTCGACGCATTCGTTGACCAATTAAATAAGAAAGACTTCTACACGATTACGATCAATGACATTACCCAAAAAGCCACCATTAACCGTGCCACATTCTATGCACATTTCCAAGATAAATATGCATTGCTTGAAACTCTTTTGTCAGACGCATTTTTGGAGTATGTTATCAAGAGGATTGATGCTGAGGCACGTTTATCGGAGGAGACCATTCAGAAACTTATTCTTTCATTATGCGACTATCATGACACTAGTAACCAATGCGTTCATAAATATAATTCAGTGGCACCGATCCTGGAAGAACATATTAAGAATCAATTAGAGCAATTCATACTTCAACTTATAACAAGAGAAGCCAATAATACAGACCAAAAAACGTTAGAGCTTGCCGCAACCATATTAAGCTGGTCCATTTATGGCGTAACCTTTCGTTGGAATGTGGAAGGAAAAAAAGAGTCTCCTACAGCTTTAGCCGAAAAAGCAGTGCCATTAATCTTCAATGGGGTTGTCTTATCTCTAGTCTCACAAATCTCTTAGTAGAAAATGCAAATAAAAAGGGCCGTTTCCAGTATTCTTCGATCATTTCCTGGAATAGCCCTTATAGTATTTAGTAAAATAATTGCACCTTTTATTTAAAGAATTTTCTTAAACATCTCAATAACTTGTTCTTTGCTAGGTATGAACGGATTGCCCGGAGCGCAAGCATCCTTCATTGAGTTCTCGGCAAGCAGATCCAAATCCACCTCATTTACACCCAGTTCAGAAAGTTTGGAAGGAATCCCCACTTCCTTCGACAGATCTTTGATTCTTTGGATTACATAGTCTGCGCATTCCTTATCCGTTTTCCCCTTATCTTCAAAACCGATGACCTTAGCGATGGCACGAAATTTCTCCGGTACATGCTTGGCGTTCTCCTCCTCCACAATTGGCAGCAGCATGGCATTGCAAACACCATGAGGCAAATCGTATACGCCGCCAAGCTGATGCGCCATCGCATGAACGTAACCCAATCCGGCATTATTAAATGCAAGTCCTCCCAAGAAAATAGCGTATACCATTTGCTCACGTGCTTCTATATCATGACCGTTGCTCACCGTACGGGCCAAATGATTAAAAATAATCTCTACTGCTGCCAACGCAGTTGCATCCGTTACAGGATAGGAACCTGGCGTAACCAAAGCTTCAATAGCGTGGGTCAAAGCATCTAGCCCTGTGGCTGCCGTTAATGCGGCGGGTTTGTCTACCATCAGTTCAGGGTCGTTAACCGAAATTGTAGCTACACTATTCTTGTCAACCATAACCATCTTGACCTTGCGCTCTTCGTCTGTAATGACATAATTGATCGTGATTTCAGCAGATGTTCCTGCTGTGGTATTAATAGCGACAATAGGAAGCGATTTATGCTTGGATTTATGAACGCCCTCATACTCTGTTATATGTCCCCCATTGGTAGCAATAATGCCAATCCCCTTAGCCGTATCCTGTGGTGATCCTCCACCAATCGAAATTAAAAAATCACATCCGTTTTCTTGCAGAAACTGAACGCCATCATGTACATTTTTACAGGTCGGATTTGGTTTTACTTCATCGTATACCGCATAGTCCACTCCAATATCATCCAGCACAGATGTAACCTTGCCTGCAATGCCACTCTTCATCAAAAATTTATCCGTAACGACTAGAGCTTTGTTTAAATTCAGTTCTTTTATATACGGCCCAACTTCATGCAAACAACCTGTTCCCATAAGATTGATAGATGGTACAAAAAATACATGTGCGCTCATATAAAATCGACCTCCTAAAGGATTCACTTCTTGTTGCCTTGCTAAGTACGAAATTATTCTCTAAAGTGAAATATTTCACATTTATAATTTTATCTTTATTTTATTTTGATGTCAATTATAAAACACAGATATTATTTTGTTTTATTTTTGTTTATTTATGTTTTTCGAAAATAAACCTGCTGTCTTCATTTTCAATGTGCTATTTATCAAGTCTGGGCTGGACCCGGGCGATTCGGCTCCTTTGACGAGTATCCTGTAGAATCGCTCCAATATTTGGTACACAACTAATCGAAGGAAGCCTCGTACAATTTAGATGAACACATTAACAACGAGGTGATGACAGCATGACAATCAACAAGGGAGTATTGCTGGCTCTGCTAGCGGTATCGCTGCTCCAAGCAAACCCGTCTTATGCGAAGTCGGTACCACTGACTCCGGTGACGACCGTTTATGTGGATGACCATCCGCTTCAGCTTGCCGCCCAGCCGCTGCTGTTAGACGGGACAACACTCGTCCCCATGCGCCCGTTGTTTGAGGCGCAAGGAGCCAGACTTTCCTGGAACGGATCCAGCAAAACCGTAACGGCAACCAAAAACGACACGGTGCTGATCTACCGCATCGGGGAACTCGCTGCCACCTTAAACGGCAATACGCTGTCCCTGAATGTTCCCGGACAGTTGGTTAAGGGCAACACGATGATTCCACTACGTTTTGTAAGCGAAGCACTTGGGAGCACAGTAAAGTGGGAGGCCTTGACCCGGACCATCCGAATTGCCTCCAAGGACGATTTTTTCACAACGGTTCTTTCCGGGGTCAACCTGCGCAGCAAGCCGGATTCATCGGTAGCTTCCCCTTCCCTACGGCTTATTCCAGCCGACGAAAAGGTTCATGTCATTCGCGAGGTCAATGCTCTCTGGCTGGAAGTGCGCACTAAAGACAACCTGACCGGATACATATCGGCTAAACCAAAATACAGCGACTATTCCAGTCCATCCCTGGCGGAACGGCAGGGAGATGAACTGATCGCCTACGGTGAGAAATTTCTTGGTACCCCTTATGAATTCGGCGCAGCAACCGGACAGACATCGACCTTTGATTGTTCTTCTTTCGTGGGGGAAGTGTTCCGGCATACGCTCTCTGTCGACCTCCCCCGTGTCTCTTACGATCAGGCTAAAGAAGGCCGGAAGGTTGGGCTGAACGAGCTGCGCAAAGGCGACCTGCTGTTCTTCAGCGCACGCGGCCTGGAGATCGGCCATGTGGCGATCTATGCAGGGAACAACAAATTGCTGCATACATACTCCAAAGAACGCGGCGTTCATTTTGACACGCTTGATGGTAAATGGCAGAAACGTTTCGTAACAGCCCGTAGGTTGTTTTAAGACAAATCGGATGGCCAATAACAGCAGGCTATTCCAGTACTACATTCAATTTTTTCTGTTTGCCTTTTGCCGGACGCCTCCCTTGCGGTTTGCGTTCAGGCAGCAAAAGGTATTGATACGTTCCCATTGTTCAACACGTAATTCGATCCTCTTCTCTAAGACTTTCTCTCAAAATCTTGAATCTTTCCCATCAGATCTGCTTGAATAGGTTTAATAGATTGCGCAGATAACGAATATGTATGCTAATTATAGACAGGAGGAATCGTTATGCAATTTGAGACAGATCGGCTCATCATTCGTGATATTTGCAGATCCGATTGGGAAAGTATACATACCTACACGTCATTGCCTGAAGTTACTAGTCACACAGCATGGGGACCCAATACAGAAGAAGAAACAAAGGCATATATAGAACAAGTTCTAGCCTCACAGCAGGAAAAGCCACGACAAGAATACGAACTAGCCGTATGTCTGAAAAACACTGGAATCCTGATCGGCGGTGTTGGTATTCATGTCAAAGATACTAATGCAGAAATGGGCTATATTTTAAACCCAGATTATCAAGGAAAGGGGTATGCAACAGATCGGGATGCAACGTGAAGGTATAATGCGAGAACACTGGTACTACAAAGGCGAGTTTCATGATTCATATTTGTACTCTATTCTTGCTGAGGAATACAACAGGACATAAAAAGGTATTTTTTACATCTTGAGAAACATGTTGCTGCGATAAAATGATAGTTAAACCATTTTGACTATCTAGTTTGAAAATATATATAGTTGGAAATAGGTGTTGTTAAGAACGTGCCTGAGCCATTCTATGAGGAGTTTTAACGACAAATAGGTTTGAGGAACTTTTCTGAACGATATAATTTTTAATTAAGGAGGGAACAACATGGAAGCTTTTGCAGAATATTTAGCGCGTATTGATAACCCCCAACATCGGGCCCGAACGCAAGAGGTTTTGTCTTGGGTAGCCAAGAAGTTTCCAAATTTAATGGCAAAAATTGCGTGGAATCAGCCTATGTTTACGGATCATGGCACATTTATTATTGGCTTTAGCGTAGCCAAACATCATTTGGCCGTTGCCCCTGAAAAGGCAGGGATTAATCATTTTTCTGAGTTAATTGTGCAGGCTGGCTATGATCACACCAAGCAGTTGGTACGTATCCAGTGGGATAGTCCAGTTGATTTCTCATTACTTGAGAAAATGATCGAGTTTAATATTTTGGATAAGGCAGACTGTTCAACCTTTTGGCGGGAATAAAAAAAGGTTCTTTTTCTCGTAAAACTACACATCGAGCATCACAAATAAGTGTTTTTTTCTCGCCCCCTCTACCATCCTTCAAAATCTCATCAGGCTAATGCCCCTTAAAGTGACCCTATGCTATAATGTGGAAAGTATGGATTGTTACATGCATAGGAGGACTGGAGCAAAATGATTGGGAAATTTTTAATTTTCTCTCTACTATGGAGTTTGCTCGGCAACCCGTTTCTGGCGCTGCTCGTACTCTTAATCGTGATCTATATATTGGATCGCAGCTTTGTCGGTGTATTGCCCAGCATCAGCAAACCATGGAAAAGAAGACGCAACGCCGCTCGATTGCGCCAACAGATTGCGCTAAACACCAACGATGTGGCTGCCAAGTTCGATTTGGCTCGTATCTGGATCGAAAGCAAGAAATATCCGCAGGCTTTGGAGCTGTTATTGCAAATTCAATCCCGTTATGAAGATTCAGCAGACTATTGGAACGCACGGGGAACGGCTGAAGTACACACAAACCATCTGGAGGATGGAGAACAGCATTTACTGAAAGCACTGGATATTAACCCGCGAGTGCAATACGGTGAGCCTTATTTGCATTTAGCCGCTGCTTTCAAAGAACGTGACGTAAATAAGTCGCTTCATTATCTGCAGCAATTTCAGGAGATTCAGTCTTCTTCCAGCGAGGGCTATTATCTGACAGGTTTGATGTACCGTATGCTGGGACGCAAGGATGAAGCCACTGTAGCCTTTAACCAGTCCATTGCCGTCTATCGTTCTCTACCCAAATACCGCAAACGAAGTGAACGCAAGTGGGCTGCGCGCAGCTTATTCCGTAAATTAATCGGCTGACGAGCTTAAATTTTTTCTTAACGACCTTTCTCATCTTTTGAGAAAGGTCGTTTTTATGTTGGTCCTCCCTGCACCTCCACTAACCTAAGTCGGCTCCTTTGGTTTCCTGAATTTGGGGTGTTTTTTTATAATCAGTTGTTGACATGCCACAAATCGAGTCATATAATCCGTTATGAACTAATGAGTTTATATATATACTTTAAAGTATAAAAACAGAAAGGATGATCATTTTGTTGAAACCCAGTCTCTACATATCTGCCATATTCATTCTTCTGTTTACCTCAGCTTGCTCATCTACAGGATCGAGTAATCATGAAGCAGCAGAACAACAAAAGCAAAAGGTGGAAGCAATGACTGTAAAAAAGGAACCGCTGTCGACTTCTTTTCACCTTTCAGGCACACTACAGCCCTATGAAGACACCACTGTATCTTTTGAGTTATCGGGTCTGATACGTGACACACTTGTGAACGTAGGAGACTCTGTATCCCAGGGGCAGATCTTGACGAAGCTTGATCCATCCAGCTACCAGCTACAACTGGAGCAGGCTAATACAGCTATTCTTGAAGCACAGGCTGGTATCAAAAATGCAACCGCCGCTATTTCAAGCGCAGATGCCTCCATTCAATCCGCTGGTGCGCAAAAAGCAGCAGCTCAAGCTGGAGTCAACAAAGTGAACAAGGGTGCCCGTGAGCAGGAAAGGGCACAGGTCCGTACCAAAGTGCAAAGAGCGCAGTCCGCTTTGACTAAAGCGCAAGCCACCGCTGAACGCACCAAGCTTTTATATGATCAGGGAGCTGCGACCAAAAACGATTATGAAAATACGCAGCTCGCTTTAACCAACGCCTCCAAGGATCTGGAAGATGCGCAAGAAGCCCTCTCCTTAATACAGGAGGGAGCCACATTAGAAGATCGGCAATCGGCAGAATCCAGCTTGCGGCAAGCCCAAGCCGGGAAAGAGTCTGCCATCGCCGCGAGGGAACAGGCAGAAGCCTCCAAGGATAACTCTACTGCGGCATATCAACAGGCGGTCATTGCCAAAAAGCAAGCCGAACTTTCCCTCTCCAAGACAGCTTTAAAAGCCCCCATTCTCGGCGTTATTCTGGAGAAAAAGGCAACGGTGGGACAATTGGCGAGCGCTGGACAGCCGGTATATCGTATCGGACAAATCGACAAGCTCAAGGTGCTGCTCCCTGTTCCCGATCATGAAATCACGAACTGGAAGCAAGGTCAGACAGTCCAGCTTCAATTGTACGATGAGAACAGAGAAGGAACGGTCAGCAAAATTTATCCGGCCACCAACACCAATACGGGCAGTATCAACGTGGAAGTGATTGTTCCTAACACCCAGCATGATTGGGCCCCGGGACAAGTCGTAAAGGCAGACCGCCAATTGACCCAAAGTGAGCAAATTTTGCTCCCAGCCAAGGCCGTCATTAATAACGGTACAGATACTTTTGTCTATAAAGTGGTGAACAACAAGGCGGTCAAGACGGTCGTGAATGTCGGTCAGATGTCCAACAATAAGCTCGAAATTACCAAGGGCCTCCGTGTCGGAGAACGTGTGGTTACAACCGGAGTAAACCTGATTTATGATGGGCTAGCCCTTCAGGTCACGGAGGGAACAAGCAAATGATTGAGTATTTTATCCGGAAGAAAAAACTGATCCTCTTTATTTTTGCGATGGCGATTGTAGCGGGATTTTATAGTGCCTCTCAGCTTCCCCGGCAGGAAATGCCGGATATCATTCAGAAAACCGCCATGGTTACAACACTCTACCCGGGAGCTGCTCCTGAAAAGGTAGAACAGACGGTTACAAAGCCCCTGGAACAAAAAATGAAGGAGCTCAATCATATTAAAAAAATCTCCTCGACCTCCGAAAATGGGCTTTCAACCATTGTCATTGAGACGGAAGGCTACGCCAATGCCAAGGAAGTCTGGGATGAGCTGCGAAAAAAAATGAACGATGTCCAATCCGCACTGCCTGCAGACGCACAAAAGCCTGTCGTTTACGATGATTTGAACAAGGTATTTATCCATTCCTATGCCATCACGTCGGATTCGGCGAAGCAATTATATCAATTAAATGATATGGTGAAATCCTGGCGAGATCAGTTAAAAACAGTCTCCGGCGTGTCGGAAGTGATCATCAAGGGATTGCCGGAGCAAGAGGTGCAGATTCAAATCGATGCCCAAAAGCTCCAACAGTACCATATCAGCTGGGAACAGCTGATGAGTGCGGTACAAAAGGAAAATGAGCAAAATCCAATCGGTAATCTGGATTATAATGAACGTACATACCGAATGAATGTGCACCAGTCCAAGAATGCGCAGGATTTGAGTAAAGTCATCATTTCCAGAACCGAAAGTGGAGCGCCTGTGTATCTCCAAGATGTCGGGACCGTATTGCTTACACATAATACCAGCAGCTATATGGCCTTTTTTAACGGTAAACCAGCCATTACCCTGACGATTAACGGCAACACCGGTTCGGACGTAGAGACCATTTATGGCAAAATAAATGAAGAAATGAAGCTGTTGCAACCGGAACTGCCGAATACGTACCAATTGAATACGTTATTTTCACAAACCGAGCGGATCAATCATATTTTTTCAAACTTGACCCGTGAATTGCTGTTTGCGATTGCAGCTGTTATTCTCGTATGTACCCTGGGCTTGAATCTGATGACTTCCGCCTTTGTGGCGCTCGCGATTCCGATTTCGATCGGCATCGGCTTTATCCTTCTTCCCCTGCTCGGTGTGACGCTGAATCAGGTTACGGTCATCGGCTTGATTATCGTAATGGGGATTCTCGTCGATGATGCTGTAGTGGTCAATGATAATATCGAACGCAGAATGGTAACGATGGGGGAGAGTCCCAAAATCGCTGCAATACATGGAACCAAGGAAGTGGCCGTTTCCATTCGGACCGCCACTCTGGCCACTGTCGCCTCCTTCGCTCCGCTTTTCTTTATATCAGGAGATGCCGGTTCCTTTGCCAAACCATTGCCTTTTTCTGTTATCCTTACTTTGTTGTCTTCCATGCTTATGGCTCTTACTGTCATCCCGATCTTTAGAGAATGGTATGGGCAGCGAAGTCAAAAAACAAACGGCTCCACAAAGCCGTCCGGACTTTTAGGTAAACAAATTGACGCCCTGCGTAATGTATATGCCGGCAAGCTGATTCCCAAGGTGCTGAAACGGCCTGCCTTATATGCCGCCTCGGGATTGTTGATCAGTACCACATTATACGGTGTGCTTGCGTTTATTCCGATCGACCTGTTCCCTAGAACAGACGATCCGCAATTAAGCATTAATGTGCGTATGCCCATAGGCACTTCTATAGGAGAAACCAGACAGGTTACCGAAGATATTGCCAAATGGGTGAAGCAGCAACCTCATGTGGAAACGATCAGTTATGCGGCTGGCGGCGACGCTCCCCCATTGTTTCAGGATATGACCGCTGATGCCAAAACAGGCACAATCGTGGGGCAGATTGCTGTCGTTGGTGAAGAAGGCGAGTTTGACCCGGATGAAATGGCGGAGCGCTGGTCTACTGTTTTAAAGGATCGCTATCCGGGGCAATCCATCTCCGTCAAAATAGCCAAAGTCGGGCTACCGCTCGGCAAGCCAATCTCCATTCGGATTTTGGGGAATGATGTGAACCAACTTCGTACCTTGTCCCAACAGCTTAAGGAAGCCGTTATGTCTACAAAAGGAACCCAGGACGTTAATGACAATATGGAGAATGAAGGGTATACACTGGATTTCCAATTGAACAAACAAGCCATGGACCAGTATCTGGTAAGCAATAATGATCTGACGCGCACACTCCTGCTCATGGGCAATGGGGTCAGCTTCAGCAGGTTTGATACCGGTAATGATTTAATTAATATTAAGTTAAAGGTCGAGCAGGCGGAGCAGAATCCGGAAATATTGTTCCAGCAATTGAATGTGACCAATGCCAACGGGGTTCAGATTCCCTTATCCCAACTAGCGGAGTTAAAGCCATCATTTGCAACGCAAAAAATGAACCATTATAATTTAAAGCGTTCCATTACGGTAGAAGCGGAAGTTCACGGACGGACGGCTTCCGAAGTTATGAAGGATGTCGAGCTGAAATTGCAGGACATCCAATTCCCATCGGGATACACTTGGGAAATCGGCGGAGAGCTTTCAGAACAATATGATATCTTGGCAGAATTGGGATCACTATATGTTGTTGTCATATTTTTAATCTTCATGCTTATATTTTTGCAATTTTATTCCTTCACGACCCCGCTTATCATTCTGACCACGGTGTATATGGCGGCTGCAGGCGGATTTCTTGGCCTGTTCCTCCTGAATATACCCATCACTTTTATGGGTGTGCTGGGCTTGATGACCCTGGCAGGCATTATCGTGCGTAACGGCGTTGTACTGATTGAATTTATTGAGGAGGCCAGACGCGAAGGGACAGATCTGAAAGAGGCTGTAATTGCGGCGACCAAAGCGCGTTTTCGTCCTATACTGCTTACGTCGGTGACGGCCATCGTCGGGCTGCTTCCGATTGCCCTTATTGGAGAACATATGTTTAGACCTCTGGCGTATACCATTATATCTGGATTAATGTATTCTACGATCCTTACCATGTTTGTAGTACCTTCCCTGTATATGGTCATCGCGCGCTGGAAATTAAAGAGAAAAAGTAGAACATCGGGGGTACAATGAAAAAAATAACAAGTGAAGATATTATATATGCTGCCCTTTCCCTATTTTCAGAAAAGGGATACGATGCCACCTCGGTCGATGAGATTGCACGTGAAAGCGGGATGGTGAAGGCTTCCTTCTATAAATACTTTCAAAGTAAAGAAGAGTTGTTGCTGGGGACAATCGTCCTGATCGAAAAACTTCTTGATACAGATATTAAAGAGCTTTATTTGAAGCATCAGCTGTCCCCGCGTGAGAAGTTAAGACGACTATACTTGATTGCTTTGGGTCGAATTTATAAAAACAAGATTCATTTGCTCGTATACTCTGTTCCCTTAATCGGTTCGAAAGAAGTAAAAATCGCCCAAGCCATTGATCGTCTTGAACATCATTTATCTAACCTGATGGTTGATTTCCTAATTGATGCTTATGGACCATCTATACGTGACTATGCGTATGATATCGTTTTTGTCGTTAAAAGTATCATTATTAATACCTTCCGAATGAGTAGTTCAGAGCTCTCTCAGACGGAGCACCAAACACTGGCTGAATTTATCGTCAGCATTACGGATATGCTGGCACAAGGAATGCTGAGCCCTGATGTTCAACATCAAATCATGTGGGGCCGCGATTCCGTATTCCATGAAGATTCTGATCAAATCTGGACCAAGGGAAAACAAATCTCCTATGCGTTACAGCGTATGGATACGGTTCTGAAACAAACTGAATTAAATGAAGCTACCCGGAATGAATATGTGCAAATCCTAAGCAGATTACAGGGTGAACTCTCGGAACAAAACGTGGAAATAGCCCACGTGAAAGCTCTCCTTCTATTTTTGGGGCAGCTGCCCGAGTTGCTGGAAGACTGTACCAAGCTGAAGGCTATATTGGAGGTTTAGCAGTTTAAAATGCAGTAAAAAGAGGTTCAAGATGGTCCGGGGTCAGTCCCCCGTTTCTTTCACCATCATGAACCTCTTTTATTTGAAACACATTGCGCGTTCAAAAGCATCCTCCCACGCTCATCGTAATGGGGCATACCCAAGCCGATCCAGCTCTTCTGCAATCACGCGATAACCACGACTGTTCGGATGCACCCGGTCTAACGAAAGCAGCGCCCGTTCATAACCCTCAAATGCGGGATAAATGTTCGCCACCCGGTAATTCGGTCCGCCCAATGTATAGAGAAACGAGTTGTACTGACGCACATATACTCCCGCCTCTCTTACCTCTGGAAAAGGATTATATAATCCCACCATTCGGATGATAAATGGCTCACGCTGACCGGACTTTATCTGATACAGGGCATGTACAATTTGGCGTACATGTTCTTTTGTGTGATTCAGCGCTTGCGGAATGGAAGAACCCGATAAGCCGGAACCTCCAGCAAGGGCGCTGATGTATGGGCGCAGATCATTCCCGCCGATCGTTACCGTTATAAGTTCAGCCCGGCTGATCGCCGACCGAAAAAGTGGATTGTTGCGGACCATGGACACCAACTCCTGCGATGTCAGCCCGTTAATTCCCAGATTCTCGTAACTGACTGGCGTACGGAGATGTCTTTCTGCCATTCGCCGATAGATAGGTACAAATCCGCCGCTCAGCAACGTCCCTGCACCTGTTGTTAAAGAATCTCCAATCGCTGTGTAGTGGTACGCCAATGAAACCCACCTCCCTCTTTCTGCATAACATATCTTATGTAGAAAGAGGGACGCGGGACCCGGAGATTCGCTTATTCTTCGTCTATTTCATATACACAATGGAATTGCCCACCATCCGGCAAATCCCCTGATCCATATACGGCAAAGCCCACGTTGCGGAAGAAATCTGCCCCCTCCGCATCTGTGTCCACAGTAAGCCTTTTCGGATTACGCTCCTGAATGAGCGTAAGCAGCATACCTCTGGCATATCCTCTGTGACGGTTTTCAGGCAACACGGCCAGATGGCGAATTACGGTTATACCATCCTCCTGCTCCTCAAAGCCAATAATACCTACAATAAGTCCTTCATCTTCTACACCGAACAGCTTCCAGTCATCCGAGGCTTGATAGGTACGTAAAGCTGCTTCTCCGCGTTCAGGATGATCCAGCACAGCGTAGGTTAACAGCTCCAGAACTTCCTCTCGATCTGAATCTGTTTTTATATTTTTAAACATTGTTTGTCGTCTCTCCTTAATATCCTGAATTTACAATTACACTTTAATTCTCCATAATAAGCAACGGCCAGTTATCAAGCCACTGCTTCTCAAATACACGCTGACGAAAAGCCGTTGTGTGACGAAACAAAGGGCTTTGCCGTACCCGCATATCCAGCAGATCTTCCAATCCATGCGGACAAATGACCTCTATTTGATCCTTGTCATTCAACCTAACCGCCACAGCCGTTGCCGTCTCTGGCCAGCGGCTCATCGCATCCTCTACCGAGGAATAAGGAGCCTCCCCGTTCCGAATATGCATCCGAGCCTGATTTTTTACAGACCAGTTACGTCCGGCCTGCTTACGGTTCAAGGACAATTCTAGATGCTCATCTCGTTCCTCTAGCGTATTTTTCGGGTCAAAATAAATAACATCAATATCGTTTAAAGGTGTAGCGGTTGTATAGCCATGGAGTTTGTCCCAAACCCGGTTGCGTACATAGCCTGCGGCAATACAGCCTTGCGACAGCCTAAGATCTCGCACATAGCGCAAGTCTTGCAGCACCTGCGGATCATTCATATATTGTATGATTCGTAGTACATTTTCTTCCGACTTCATCCTGCACTCAACTCCCTTTTTATGATGACAGTTGCTGCACCGATTCTCCTCCTTGAGCCGCGATCCGTGCTGTACGCTGCACCAGACGGCGGCGTGCGACCAGAAGGAACGGAATGCCAATCACAACCGACAGGGCAACCGGAACAAAAACAGCAAGCGGAGCCGTTTGACCATAGATATCCAGCAACCAGCCACCAAATAAAGGAGCCAGCACGCTACCCAAATTATTAAAGCTGATTGTACCGAAGTAGGTCCCTTTATATTGAGCATCTGCAATTTGGTCAATCAATACGTCCAGCATCGTGAACAATAACACTTCACCAATCGTAAACAGCACCATATCCAGTATAAACATCCAGCCTGAGTTTAGCATACCGCACAGCAACAGGCTGACCGCAATACATATATTCCCTGCAATCAAGGAATTCACCGGGGAAAATCGACTTGCCAGCCGCACCAGCGGATATTGAAATGCCAATACACAAACCGCGTTGACCGTCAGCATGTATGTAAACCATCGGGTTCCTTCTGCGAAGGATAAGGACAAGAATTGAGGCATTGTGGAATTGGAATGAGCATAGCCCATCACACAAAATACCGTTCCCAGCAAAATCGGCATAAACACCGGATCACGGCTGGCTGTACGGAATGCCTCGCCCATTCGCAGTGGAGCCTCTCCCGCCGTTGTACCTATATGCAGATCCGATGCATAACGGGCAAATTGGATCAACAACAGTACCCCGTATAGTGCGTACACACCAGCAGCTACCATAAACGGCGTACCATTGGATGCAGATCCTAACATCAAACCAAGCAACGGCCCTGCCACCACCCCAACATTAATGGCCGCATATCTCATATTGTAGATAAGCAGTCTTTTCTCCTTGGGGGTTACATCTGATAATAGCGCCCGTGAGGTTGGCTCGAACAAGGATCTGCACAGTCCATTCAGAGCATTAATGACAAAAAAAGCCCAGGCCGCTTCCGCCAACGCAAAAGCAACGAATACAAGCGCCCAGCTCGCAATGGACACCAGCATCACCTTACGCCGTCCGATTCGATCTGAAATATATCCACCGTAAAAGCTGGCAAAAATGCCAACCAACGAGCTGACCGATACGATCACCCCCGTATGAAAGGGGGACACCCCTAAACGGGTGGTAAGGTAAATAGACAAAAACGGGATACTCATGGATGTCGCCATCCGCCCAAAAATAGTACCGACAATAATCGTCCAGGCCAGCGGGTGAATGGAACGCAACTGTTCTTTCATATATGTCTCTTACGTCCTCCTTCCGTATGCAAGTCTAACAAGGGAGAACCTGTCTAGCACCGGTGAATATAGTGTTCCAGTTCTAAACACGTTGCTTGATAGACAAATTGGAGCGCAGACAACTTCGCTTTCGCATTCTCGAGTCGGTTCTCCCGTGCAAGCTGTTCAATATCGGACAGCAACGAGGACAAACGTCCGACACCCAGACTCACGCTGCCTGATTTCAACTCATGAGCAGCCTCTACTACTTTTGTGGCTTCGCCCGCCGCAGCCAGTTCATTTAACTTTTTGATTTTGGCAGGTGTATCACTTGTATACATTTCGATCAATGACTCCAGTAGCCCCGTGCTGCCATCCTCGTCCAGCAGCATAATTTCACGTATAACTTCCTCATCCAAAATCGGCTCGGCTTCCGGCTTTGGAAGCCATTTTACAAGCTTTTCAGAGAGCTTTTCAATCGTTACTGGCTTCATCAAGTAATCGTTCACTCCAACCTCCCGGCCCCGTGCCTGATCCTCCTCGGACACATTTCCGGTCAAAGAAATGATCGGTACAGGTGGTTGCTGGTTTTCTGCTTCCCGCTGTCGGATCGCTTTCGCCGCATCATGACCATTCAGCAGAGGCATATGATGATCCATTAGAATACAAGCATAGGATCGTTTGGAGGCCGCTTTTACAGCAGCTTGTCCGTCCTCAGCAAAATCAATATGCTGGAATCCTAGGTGGTTAAGCTGTAATTGCACCACCTGACGATTCACCCGATTATCCTCAGCCACCAAAATAGTTTGAGAATGACTGTGTTCACGAAGCAACTCGCTAAATACCTTCAAATCACCATTTTCATGCTTCTCCATTTCGCCTGCCTGCTCCGACCCTTTCATGAAGGGAATTTCAAACCAGAACGTAGAGCCTTGGCCTTCTTCACTGACGACCCCAATTTCTCCCTGCATGAGTTCCACAAACGAACTGCATATCCATAGCCCCAGACCCGTTCCTCCATATTGGGAGGCGCCGCCTTCACCGGCCTGTACATAGGGCTGAAACAGCTTATTCTGATCCTCCGGTGAAATCCCAATACCCGAATCCTGCACCTCAAACCGAACACGTTGGGAATCTTTTGTTTCCTCCACTAATTTTGTTCGAACGATGAGCAATCCTTCACTCGTAAATTTATTCGCATTGTTCAACAGATTGAGCAAGATCTGCATGATCCTTGCCGAATCTCCCTCCAGATGCTCTGCCACATCGGTATCGGTCTCTATACTCAAACGGTTGCCCATCTGATAGATTTGCGGCTCCAACAACTGAGCAACGTGGCTCATAATCGCCTGAACTCTGACATTTCCGATCTCCAGTTCCATCTGTCCTGCTTCCACTTTGGATATATCGAGCAGATTATTAATCATGTTCAACAGCAGGGATGCTGACTCACGTATCACATCGATGGCCTGCCGTTGATCTGGAGAAAGTTTGGATGAACCTAACATTTCGATCATTCCAAGTATTCCGTTCATTGGCGTTCTGAATTCATGACTAACCACAGCCAGAAAAGTGCTCTTTAGGTCATTAGCCCGTACCGCTTCTTCCTTCGTCCGTGTTAATTCCGCATTGCTTTTGGCAAGCTGACGCTGTAGATTGACCAGCTCGTTGTTCATTGATGAAAATTCATTCAACAACTTTTCTTCCTCAGCCTTGCTTTTCACAATCTCATCCGTTAATTGTTCGACCGTTTTCCGCAGGACAGCCATTTCTGCTGTCGGTTCCTTCATATTAAAGGCCCCCTTTACAAAATGACTTACAGGTTCACAAAACTAACCTTATTTCCTGAGCGAAAGTAAGTCACCTGCAACCTCCAGCGCTTCCTCCGCACCTGGTGCGTATCCGTCCGCCCCTACTTCCTGCCACAAGTGGAAATCGAGATTAAAAGGTAAGCCTCCGACCATAATTTTCACATGGCTAGTCGTTGGGTCTTGCCGAATGAGAGCAATCAAATCTTTCACTAGATGGACATGATAAGCCATGGTAGCTGAGATAGCCACCACATCCGCCTTGTAACTCACAATGGCCTGAAGCAGACTCCGGTTAGGTACATTGGCGCCTAAATAGTACGTATCCCAACCATCCATCTCAAATATATCAGCCAGCATACGCAGACCTATTTCATGCTGCTCGCTGCCTACACACGCCGCCACGAGGCAGCGTTCCTTAGTTCCACTCCCCATCCATTGGGGATACAGGCTGGAAATAATAAATTGAGTCACGGCAGTGCAAAAATGCTCTTGACCGACGGTGATTTTGCCTTCATGCCATAGACGACCTATTTCATATTGCGAAATTTGAAAAATATATTTATACGTATGTTGAATAGAGATACCCTCATCCAGCAAACGAACGATCCAATCCAAAGCCTGTCTGCGATTACCTGAGAGTAAATATTCCAAATATTGAGCCACGTCAGCAGCATAGGGATTATCATCTGTAATAAAAGAGGCATACTCCTCTTTCTTCCCAATTTGCTGTATCCCCAAATCCAGATGCTCCAGTACCATGGTTTTATCCGTATGATCAAAGTGCTCTACCAACGTCTCCTGGATTAATCTGAAATTGATGCTCAAATCTTCTTGGGTTATGCCGAAACCTTCCAGAAGCTTTTTTAACCAGGAAACATACTGTGTAAATAAAATAGGGCTGTTCATGATTACACTTTCAGCCAAATAGTTCAAACTATATATGGAATCTTGTTTTGTCTTTATTTTACCGTTATCCCCAAAACGCCGCAAAAGCTCGGGCTGTAATTTATATTGCTTATGGGTAACTAATTCAACCAAAGCTCCTGCTTGCATCAATAGCGATTCACCTGCGGTATATTGCTGTATACTCATGTACAGCTCCTTTCCCGACAAGGTTTTGTATTCGAAACAGGTACTGGGGATTTGTTCCAGACGTGACTATTACACAATTATACCTGATTTGCGTCTCTACATTAACCCTACTCCCCAAAATACGACAAAAAAATAAAATACCGAGAAGTCGGTATTTTATCTAAAGCAGATTTAACCTGCACACGCACAATTTATGATCCGTTACTCTTCTGCCCCTCAGCCGTTAGTCCAAGCTTTTTTAACAGATGAATAGCCTGCTCCTTCTCTTCCACGGATAAGCCATCCACGGTCTCCATAATGACACGATGATGCTGCGGGAATATTTGCTCAAAGAAATGACGTCCATCATCAGTCAATTCTGCATAAATCACGCGCCGATCATCTTGCGAAGCACGACGGGTAAGCAAGTTTTTTTTCTGAAGTTTATCGACCACGTACGTAATATTCCCACTAGAGATTAGTACCTTTTCTCCAATTTTCTGTAAAGGCTGTGGCCCCCGATAATACAGCAGATCAAGCACACCAAATTCTGTTGTATTTAATCCATGACTATGAATGTCCCGATTCGTACGAGACGTGACCGAATTATAAGCACGAGCCAGAACAACGAACAAATTAAGTGCTAGGTCCTGATCATCTGGTTTTACAGACATATTAACAGCCTCCGTTACTCATATCTTTATTCAAAGATATCTTAATTGTGCGCTTTTGTCAAGTTTAAGCGTTCCTCCCCCTACTCCTACGACCCATAAATGGAGGAATTGTCGTCTATTATGTGAAGATTACAGTTCATTATGTAAAAAAAGCCCGCTCTCAGCCAGTCTTAACACACTGATCCAGAGAGCAGGACGATTATATTGCAATCCCTAACTTCTTACGTAAAAATACGTAGGCAATACGGCCGCATAATACTCCCAGAACATTCAGTATGATGTCATCCACATCCATTGTACCTGCGCCCAGCAGCATTTGGGACACCTCAAGAATGGCCAGTGCGATCACTATCGTTAACAATAGACTGCCTATACTTCGCATGGACACCCAAATGATAGGCACAAGGATACCGAAGGGAATGAATACGCCAATATTACCGAGCAAATTAACACCCCATACCCGAAAAGGAAACGACTCCATTGCCCGCCAGTATTGCCTGATCGTATCAAACGGCACAATATTATACGAATACGGGAGTCCTGGCCGTAATGTACGACCAAAACCGAGAAACATCCAATATAATAGAAGCCCTGTATATAAAATCAATAACACCAATGCCACATGGTGAAGCAGACGGGTCCTAGACATTACTTGTTACGGACGTCGATCTGTCCATTGGCCCGTGCGATAATCACCTGGTCCGCCATATTAATGAACAGTCCGTTATCGACTACACCCGGAATTTGATTCAAGCGGATTTCCAAATCCTGTGGATTCTCGATCGTACCATAGCGACAATCGGCAATATAATTACCGTTGTCCGTAAGGTAGCGCTCGCCGTCTTTCATACGCCATTCTGCTTTACAGCCCGTCTGCCGCAAGGCCTCCAACGTCCATTCACTGGCGAAGGGTACGACCTCAACAGGTAAAGGAAATGCACCTAGCACCTTCACATCCTTGGACTCATCGACAATAATAATTAATCGGTCGCTATTGCTTTCCACAATTTTCTCTCTCAGTAGGGCTCCGCCTCCACCTTTCACCAGCACCAACTGCTCGTTCACCTCATCTGCGCCGTCGATAGTAACGTCAAGCCTTCCAATCTGATCAAACGGAATGATGGGAATTCCCAGCTCCCTGGCCTGATCCTCCGAGGCTTGGGATGTAGCTACAGCCTGTATATGTAATCCTTGTGCCACACGCTCACCGATTTTTTGAATAGCCCAAAAGGCTGTCGAGCCTGTACCAAGTCCTACTTTCATGCCGTCCTGAATCGCCTCAACTGCTTTTTCGGCCGCTTTTTGCTTTAAATTCATTATCATCTCTCCCGCTATATAGGCTAGTATTGATCATCATCCATTTTATAAGAGAACGCTTTATATTAATAGAGACAGCTTTTTACCATAACAAAGGCTGTTTTCATCGTGTTCATACTCCCCAAATCGTTCAATAGGTTCGTATCCCCGCTTGGTATAGAGAGCAATCGCTTCAGGTTGAGCCGCTCCGGTCTCCAGTTTAATTCTTACAACTCCCCGTTTACTGGCTTCCTCTTCCAAAAAAGATAATAGGCTCACCGCAATTCCTTGTCTGCGATAAGAGGAATCGACATAAAATCTTTTAAGCTCCATTTCTTCCGCATCTATAGGCCTAAGCCCTCCACAAGCCACCGGTTTTTCGTCCACATACACAACAGCGAAAACCATTTCTTTAACTTTCGGATTGGAAAAATCGACCAAGTAAATTTCGTCGGCAGGATACCTTTCCAGCAAGTCCTCGTCCAGCCTTTGAATCAACTCATGCAGATCCTCATGATTACTCTCAACCTTTAAAATCGTAAGCTTGGACATTCTTCTTATCCCTCTTCTCTTTGCATGAATATAAGGACTCATTTCGCAAACAATTCACAAAAACCGCGATAAATCAAGCATTTCCAACGTCAAATATGAAAAATGTCCCAAATTGATAAGTGCATTTGACTCTATTATAAAGTATGATGGTTTCTGTTGAATAGTTGCTTATGGACTGTAATGAATTCGAATTTCAAGTAGAAGTATAAATTGGAATATACTGAAACACAGACAGCGTTTACCTATTAAAAATTAATTTTTTATTGTGTAAGGTATTCATTTCAAGAGCTTTTCGTACGACATATATATAGGGATATCATACTTGTCTATAAAAGGACTTAAGACCTATTACATAAAATTCAAGGGTCTATGATCTCTATTATTATGTTTGTAAGGGGGACTTGATTATCTCATTCGATAAGCGGTTCAACACCATATACAAAAATACAACCAGGGAGTGGAACATTTTGAAAAAGTGGAGTAGCTTATCATTCTTCACCAAAAACTTATTATTATCCTTCTTCAACATCGTATTGATTGGGCTAGTCCTTATTGTGTCCAGCTATTTGATCCAACGTACGATTTTGATAGACCAATTGCATGGGCAAGTGGAAAAAATCACATTGAAGTGGGCTCAGGGCATTAATTCCGATGAAGTAACCCAAGCTGTTCAAGAGAAAAATTATGATGGACCCATTCAAACCAAACTCCGCGCGTACCTAGATAACATCATGGCGACAAATCCGAATATCTCCCATGCCTATATTTTCGGGACGGAGCTCGAAAATGGAAATCTGACATCTATTGTGGCGATGCCAACGGATCTCAGAGAAGCATTTGAAAAAGATAAGATGCTCGTCGGCTCTATGTACGAGCAACCCAATGTCGTGGCAGTCGGCGTAACCGGTATGCTGGACAGTGGAAAACCAACATTCACCAGCTTCTACGATGATTCTTTTGGTACATGGACAACTTTGATGACTCCGATCAAAGATCCAAGTGGCAAAATCTTTGCATATTTTGCAGTTGATGCAGATGCCGGTGCCGTACCTGCAGGATTGACCAAGCTGCTCATTAGCGGCGCTACCATTTTAGTGATTTTCCTACTGATCTGCCTGGCGCTTCAATATTGGGTTGTGAAACGCACGCTGTCCCCGATTAAGCAACTGATGTACGGTATCAGCGAAGTAAGCAAAGGAAACCTGGATGTTCAAATTCACGCAGGTCAGGATGATTTGGGGCTCGTGAATCAGAACTTCAACGATATGGTAAGCCATATTAACAGCATCATGACCAAAGTGAAGCAAACAACTGATGAAGTCAATGAATCTGCCAAGGAACTACTCGCAATCTGCGAACAAAACGGAATCAATTCCAACATCATCAATCAAAACATCAGTGAAATCACCGAGAATATCCGTTCACAGGAAAAAGCAACAGGAGATAGTGCACGTGCCATGGCTGAAATGGCTTCAGTAATTCAAAATATCGCCACTAGTTCTTCCAATGTTGCGGAGGAAGCCAATTCGGTAGAGAAACGTTCTAATGAAGGCAACGAGATTGTAAGTAAGGTATCATCCCAAATGCACTTGATTACCGATACAGTAACCAATACTTCCCGTATTATCAAGTTGCTGGACAGTCGTTCGCAGGAAATCGGCAATATTATCAGTACCATTTCAGGCATCTCCAGTCAAACCAACTTGCTCGCTCTGAACGCTTCTATTGAAGCTGCGCGCGTTGGTGAAGAAGGTAAAGGCTTTGCCGTTGTTGCTAGTGAAGTACGTAAGCTGGCAGAACAATCTGCGGATGCAACCAAACAAATTACGTCCCTGATTGAAGAAATTCAAAGCGAAATCGGGCAAGCTGTGAAGTCGATGGAGCAAGGTAACGTTGAAGTTCAAAACGGAATCGTCGTTGCCGGACAAGCAGGCGTGCTGTTCAATGATATTCTTCAAGCAACTAAAAATGTAGCATGGCAAATCCAAGAAGTTTCCAGTGCTACTGAGCAAATATCTGCGGGTACACAGGAAATGACAGCGACAGCAGACGATCTTTCTTCCACCGTAACCAAAACAGCCAATAACAGTGTTCACATTGTGCAAACGGTGGAGGAACAAAAAGCTTCTTTGGATTCGATCATTGATTCATCTCATAAATTGACGTCCATGTCTGAAGAGCTTCAAGAAATTACATCTTATTTCAAAATTGCAGACACCAACCGTACCAAATCATAATAACCATTTATCGACTCCAAAATTTATTTCATAAGTAAATCATTCAGTGATGCCTCCCTCCTGTTCATGCATTTGAAGGGATCGGAGGCATTTACTTAATTTACCATTTATATTAAGACATCATACATTCAGGAGGTTAGCGTAATGGCTTCATTACTACAAAACAGCATACAAACAATCCCATCCCCATTCCTAGTTCCCTTGGATTGTGCACGTATACAACGCAAGCATACATCCTCTACTTATCAAGTAGAGTTAGAAGCGTCCATCTCGGAACAATTAAATCAGCAAAAAACTGCGGAAGACAAACAAGCGTTGCTCTTGTCAGCATATACTGCATGGGTATATCGCCTATCCGCAGAAGAAGAAGTTTCTTTTTCTACATTTGTGCCACAAACCGGTCTGCTTACAGCTTCGCTGACAGTCGAAAAGGACACGACTTTTCATGAACTAGCAGACTTATTTCAAGAGATGCTCCGTGAGCCTAATGCATACCTTGCGGAACCACAAGCCGATACTTCATTTTCGGCAAATCTGCCTACGGACAGCGGTGTAGAATCCCGTATTATGGACTGGGCTGTTAGTGAACACAATGGCGTTTATCAAATACAGATACGATATGATCAATCACTCCTGCTGGAAACAACGGTTGTCCGATACGCAGAATACTTTGAAACCCTTTTGCGTGGCGCGCTAAACAACAGCCATGCACTTGTGAATTCAATTGATATATTATCGGATGCGGATCGAGCTGCTCACGAAGCTTTAAATAATACAGTCGTGAAATACCCTGAGCATCAAACTATTCATGGAATGTTTGAGGAGGCGGCTTCACAATACCCTGATCGTCTGGCTATTGCTTCCCACACTGGGGAGTACACGTACCGTGAGTTGAACGAACGTGCTAACCAAGTCGCACGTGTCTTGTTATCCAAAGGTCTTACCAAAGGTGAATTCGTGACCATCTTTATGGAACGGAGCTTAGAGACCGTTATTTCCCTGCTTGGTATCCTGAAAGCCGGAGGCGTATATGTGCCTGTTGATCCCGCCCACCCCGCTGACCGGAGTAGCTACATTGTCGAAGACACGCGTTCTCCTTTTGTCTTAACAACTTCCGCACTCATGGACCAAGCGACTGAACTGTGCGGTTCCATTGAGACGGTAAAAGAAATTTTAGCGATTAACGGACCGCTGGCAGGCTATGCTGCAAGCAATCCGAACGTTAGTGTAAATCCGGATGATCTAGCTTATGTCATCTATACATCCGGCTCTACAGGCAAACCAAAAGGTGCCCTGATCGCTCACCGCGGTGTCGTTAACCTAGGAGCTGTCGTGCAACGCGATTGCGACATTACACCTCAGGATGTATTGACCCAATTTGCAACCTACAGCTTCGATGCATCCGTTTGGGATACCATTGGAGCCTTGTTTTACGGTGCAAAATTGTACTTGCTGTCTTCCGAAGAACGTGTATCTGTTGAAGAATTCGCTGAAGCCATTGCACGTACAGGCACGACGATTATTACCATTTTGCCGACCGTATTCTTTAATCAGCTATCTACGTACTTGTCAGACGAAGGCTATCGCAAACTCGCTAAGGTACGGATTGTTACTGTAGCAGGCGAAGCGCTGTACGGCTCCCAAGTTCGAGCGTTCCAAAGCAAATTCGGCACAGATACCGACATCGTAAACGTATACGGACCGACCGAATGCACCGTAGCGACGACGACCCATCGGGTCCGTGGTGCCGTGCCTGAGCATGTCGTCAATATTCCGATCGGCAAGCCGATTTACAATTACAAAGTGTATATCGTTAACGAAGATAACAAGCTCTGCCCTGTCAATATTCCAGGTGAAGTATGCATTGCTACTCCTGCGTTGGCCCATGGCTATCTCCATCAGCCAGAACGTACAGCCCAATCGTTCGTGGACAATCCTTTTGTCCCGGGTGAAAAAATGTACCGCTCGGGTGATATCGCCAAGCTGCTGCCAGACGGTACGATTGAATACGTAAGCCGCAAGGATTCGCAGCTCAAAATTCGGGGAAATCGGATTGAAATCGGGGAAATTGAAGACCATTTTTCTAAGTATCCAGGTGTTCAGGATGTCGCCGTGGTAGCCGTCAAAGATCACACAGATCAGAACATGTTAGTTGGCTATTTCACCACGGCGGATGGACAATCCATTCCACAAGACGTTATTCAGTCTTATATTGGGGGCAAGCTACCTTCTTATTTTGTACCAAGCCATGTCGTTCATCTGGAAGCTATGCCCATTTCACCAACTGGCAAGATCGATCGCAAAAAGCTGGCCCTGCGGCCACTGCCGGAAGCGTCTGATCTTTCATTTGGCGGGGAACCTCTTCGAGAAGGAACCGAAACACTCATTGCCGAAGCATGGACTCAAGTGCTTGGTAAAAATAACATTGGCGCTACCGATGATTTCTTCCTGATCGGGGGCGATTCGCTTCGTGTCATTCATGTGCTGGCTATTCTGAAACCGCGTTATGGCGCGCTGCGCATCGGAGACTTTTTCCGCTACAAAACCGTTCGTGAGCTTGCTGAATACGTGGAACAATTAGGTACAGAACAAACGCCGCAACGCAAGCCACTCGCGATTCCTCAAGAAAAAATGGATTTGAATGAGCATCCTATTGAGTTGTCTGGTGCTTCTGACTTAGCTGAAGTCCGCGACTTGCGCGTGATTTTGTTGACCGGGGCTACAGGCTATCTGGGCTCGCACATTCTGTATGACCTGCTTCAACGGACAGAAGCCAAAGTATATGCGATGGTACGCCCTTCTCAGGACGGTCCATCTGGTATCGAGCGTATTCAGTCCGTATTGACGGGATATTTTGGACAGGATATCTCCAGCTTGATTGAAGGACGGGTAAAGGCTGTCTATGGGGATCTGGAGCAAGCTGATCTGGGTCTCTCTTCCGTCGACCGCCATATGCTGGAGCACCAAATCGACGGTATCATTCACAGCGCCGCTGACGTTCGCCATTTTGGTGATTCGGCAGCCTTCGATCGCACGAATGTGACCGGAACACTGGAACTGCTGAAAATCGCCCAAGCCAAGCCAGGAGTATCCTTCCATCATGTTTCCACTATGGGAATACCGGAGGATCTTGCTAACGAGGGAAAATGGGAGTCGGCATTAGAGCTTTCTTCCTTCCCAGACGAACTGAACGTGGACAACCTGTACACGAACAGTAAACTCGCGGCGGAGAAGCTGTTGTTCCAAGCAGCTCAAGCGGGTACGCCTGTCTCGATCTATCGCGCGGGTAATTTGACAGCCCATTCGGCCAACGGACGCTTCCAGCGAAATATTGACAGCAATGCTTATTATCGTATGATGAAGGCGATGCTGCTGCTGGGCAAAGCGCCACAAGCCGATTGGCATACGGACTTCACACCGATTGATTACGCCAGCCGTGCTATCGTAGAACTGTCTGTTCATCAAAAAAGCGCAAACCGTATTTTCCATATCTGCAATCCGAACCCACTGCCATATGATGAACTGATCGCTATGGTAAACCAACTCGGTTACGCAGTAGAAACCCTGCCTTTTGACGATTACAGCGCCTGGTTGCTAAATCCGTCTTCCGGCATTCAGGAGGATGCACTTCATCTTGCTATGGGACAACTGGAAGGTGACGGAGCCAAGGATTCAGCTTACCGTTACGGATGCTCTGTAACCGCAGCTCTGCTGGAACAAGCTGGCGTTCAATGCCCGGCAACCGACCTGAATTTTATTCGGAACATGATCCAGCATGCCGTCGAGATCGGTTACTTCCCGACCTCTTCATCGGTATCTGTAAAAGCAACACAGAGGTAACAAAGTTGTGATATTTCTCCCGCATGTTTTCGGTATGATAGACTAGATTTTGCTAGTTTCATATTTAGTATAAACCTCTATACTTTCAGAATTTTTTACATGCGGGGGATGTCATTCAATGAAACACACTTTTTTTAAAAGAACATTGCTAATCATAAGTTTGTTGGCTATTTTAGGAATTTTGGTGTATGAAGCACGTAGCATATACCACACACCTACAGTTAAAGGGACTCATCGTACACGCACAGCTCATGCAGATCGACTGGTACGCCATTTATTTTCACTGACGCCTACACCAGATAAAGTATATTACCAAAACAAAGTCATAGTCCTGATGTATCATGAGGTGACCAAGACTCCACCTGATCCCGGTGCTCTCAAGCTAAGTAATTTAACGAGGCAGTTGGACGAAATGAAAGCTAACGGCTTCCACTGGATCACGATGAAAGAGTATACGGATTTTATTTTACATAAAGCCAAGGTTCCTGATAATGCGGTACTCATGACATTCGACGACGGCTATGAGTCTTTTTATACGGACACTTTTCCCGTGTTGAAAAAGTACCAGGTACCAGCAACCAATTTTCTTATCACGTCCACGATCAGCAATCCCAAACATATTGGTATTCCAAAGCTGACATGGGATCAAATTCATCAGATGCATGCCGAGGGCATTGATTTTTACAATCATACCAATGACCAGCACGCGTACGGATACTCCAATACAGCACGCACCAAACAAAAGCCGCTTCTGATGGGTCCGGTGTATTCTAAAAAACTGGGCCGAATGGAAACCGAGGATGAGTTCAAACAGCGGGTTTATACCGATTTGGACATGGCTGACAAGAAGCTGTTCAAGCATCTACACAATGATCAGAATGTACTTGCCTTCCCTTATGGTGGGTATACCAAGGAAACGCTGGAAATTTGCCATTCCTTAGGAATTGACGTTACGTTCACGGTAAAACGGGGGATTAACTCGCCAGGGCAAATGAACGGCTATCGCGTCAATGCAGGTGGAATACACAATATTCCAGAAGTATTGGTGCAATATATGAAGGAAGGTGCTCCCCTTCGCCCACTTCCTTTTGCCCAAGGTCCCAACAAGGTATCCTAAACGTTGGTTAGCTTAATGAAGGAGAAAAAAGAACCTTTAAAACCATTTATGTCGTGGTTTTAAAGGTTCTTTTGTTGTTTGAGATGTAGATTAGGGCCAGATGCGAATTGCAGCAATAACAGCCAGATGTAACGGGTAAAAGCTACGCCACAACCAGCGCGGTACCCGACTATAAAATCCGCTTTCTCCAGTTGCAAAACATACGATCAGAATGCTGGACAGCAGACTAAAGTGTTGGAGATTCGCGTGATGCACCATATCATATACGACGTTCAAAACAAAATGGGCTGCAATCATCATATATGAACGAGTGTATCGATAAATGAGAACCAATAGCAGTCCATAGGCTCCGTAATCCATCTGGCTGAGCTCCATAACCAGAGCTAAAAGGACGTACAGGCCCGTTACAGCCGTCCAATGCTTCAAGCGTGATGTAGCAGCCAGCACGAGCAACGAGGCCAATAGCGTCCAGATTACGTTCGGTCTAAGCACATCAAACGCCAGCATATAGGGCACCTGAGAAATCAGAGCCAGTCCGAGTAGACGGAGCATATAGCTCTGCATGTCTCGGGTATGAGTATATCCCAAATACAGCGCGTACGCGTAGATTGGAAAAGCAAGCCTGCCGGCAATTCTCCAAGCCGGATCCGTCGGAAAAAACACAAGTCCGACATGGTCAATCAGCATCGTCAGCATGGCCAACCAGTACATACAAGGCCCCCTTATTCATGTTTTACGTTTTTTCTTCTGTCAAGCTCAGAATGGCGTTCATGATGTCCGTTTTCGTAACCCGTCCCACCAGCCCCCGAATTGGAGTTGAGGAGCTACATTGCTCGTCCAAAACTGGAAGACAATTGACCTGATGCCGAATCAGTTTCGATATCGCTTCCAGTAAAGTGTCTTCTGGAGCAAGCGTCGTCATTTGGGCCCGGCGCGTCATTGCCATGGTCACCGGGACGGTGTGAAGATCGGTATGCCCCAGCATGACCTTCAGCAAATCCTTGCGGGTAACAATTCCAATGAGCTCCTGCTCCTCCCCTGTGACCATCAGCGTACCTGTATTTTGCTGAAACAGCATCAGCACCGCATCATAGGCGGTCGTGTCACCGGAAATCAAAATCGGATCACTAAGTATATCCGCCACCGTCAGCTTTTTGAGCATATTGCCGATATGACTATCATATTTGGGGTAACGTCCTGGGAGGTAGCCTACCTTCGGCTTGGCATCCACCAGCCCGAGCATAACGAGCAGAGCAAGGTCAGAACGGAGAGTCGGACGTGTCAGTCCCAGTGTTTCAGCAATTTTATCCCCCGTAACAGGTGCCAGACGCCGGACAATATCAACAATTTCCTGCTGTCTTTCAGACAGTTGAATAATGATTACCTCCTTATGGAGTGGGGTAGTATACATTATAAGTGAGCATGGATCGGTAAATTTCAGCATCTTCCGACAATTCATCAAATTTTAATCATACACAGCTTGTTTTCAAATTTAAAATGTGTCACAATTAAGAATGTAATACATACTAATTATAAGTTTAACGTGTGCAATATGCTACATTTAAATGAACTATTGTACATCGCATGGATATGTATTATGTATGATATAAACCTGAGGAGGAAATCAAATGAAATTTTTCTTGGATACTGGTAACATTGAAGAAATCAAACGTATTGAACGTTTGGGTCTGGTTGATGGTGTAACAACGAACCCTTCACTGATCGCTAAAGAAGGTCGAGTGTTCAAGGAAGTCATTCAGGAGATTTGCAGTATCGTTGAAGGTCCTGTAAGTGCTGAGGTTATTGGCTTGAAGGCTGAAGATATGCTCAAAGAAGCATATGATATCGCCAAGTGGGCACCAAACGTGGTTATCAAGCTTCCTATGACCGAAGACGGCTTGTACGCTTGTAACGAGCTGACCAAGAACGGAATCAAAACGAATGTAACACTGATTTTCTCCGCGGCTCAAGGTTTGATGGCAGCCAAAGCTGGCGCTACTTTTATCAGCCCGTTCGTAGGGCGTCTGGATGATATCGCTGTTGATGGCATGAAGCTGATTCGTGAACTGAGACAAATTTTGGACATTCATGGTCTGAAATCCGAAATCATCGCCGCATCCATCCGTAATATTAAGCATGTAGAAGATGCTGCTCTGTCTGGTGCACATATTGCCACCATTCCAGGTTCCTTGCTCCCTTCTCTGTGGAAACACCCGCTGACAGACAGCGGTATCGAACGCTTCCTGAAGGACTGGGAAACTGTACCTAAAGCTTAATTCGCTAGTCATGGCAAAACGATACTATATCAACCCAAACAGCCCGTATTTTACGGGCTGTTTTTTTATTTTGACTTTAGTGATGGCAGAACCCAAAACGCTGCACAACTTTTTTTGACAAAATAACTTGTTGTTCATATAATTGTTATAACAACTAATTAATTTCGAAGTAATTTATGTACGGGAAACAGAAAGGAGTACCTATGAATAACTTGCCTCCCGATTGTTCCATTGGGATGTTGCTCGGGATTACTCATCGCAAAATGAGTCAGCAGCTCTTGCAGCGCCTCAAACCTTATGATATTTCCCCAGAGCAATGGTCGGTTCTGTACCAAATCTATCAGGCTGAGGGTTTAAATCAGAAAGAAATTGCAGCTAAGGCCGTGAAGGACCAGCCTACCACGACTCGAATTATTGATTTGTTAGACAAGAAGGGCTGGGTACGGCGTGTGAATAGTCCACAGGATCGTCGGGCCTATCTGCTTCATTTGACTGAAGCAGGCCGACAGCTTGTGGAGAAGACTCTTCCTGTCGAACTTGATGCCAATCACGATTTTGTAAAAGGAATTTCCTCGGCCGATCTGAAGCAATTCCGCCAGACTCTTTTACAAATTCACGCCAACATGACTGAATCAGAAAAACAAGGAGAGAACGATTAATATGCAACAAGGCAAGCAACCTCTTTGGACCAAGGAATTTATCGTTCTTACGGTTTCCAATTTATTTTTGTTTCTGGAATTACAGATGATCCTATCTTCCATTCCTTCTTATGTGAAAAATACATTCCACGCTAGTTCCGTTCAGGTCAGTCTCGTTACCACCTTATTCGCTTTAAGTGCGATTGCAGCACGACTCTTTTCAGCCCGTATGTTGGAAAAAGGGCACCGCAGTACCCTGATCTTCGTGGGACTGCTGTTTGCATTGGCAGGAACGCTGGGGTACAGTGTTTCGCCGACGATTACAGTGCTTCTGCTCATGCGGATGTTATTTGGGATCGGCTTCGGTATGAGTAGTACGGCCTTTCCAACGATGGCCTCTGACGTCATCCCGCCCAAACGTCTCGGTGAAGGAATGGGTTTTTTTAGTCTGTCCACCAGTCTAGCGATGTCGATTGGGCCAACCATCGGCATTTCGATGCTGCAATACGGGAGTTTCAACCTGCTTGCCTATACGACAGCAGCTGTAATTGTTGTGATATTCCCGTTGGCTTACTGGCTGATTCGTACACTACCCAAAGGGCACATCGAACCACCTATGGTTCCTTTGGAAGAAGGGCGAAAACCGGCATTTAACCGTAAATTGTGGATTCCCGCCTTGTTGAACATGCTGATGTCTATCACATATGGTGGGTTACTCGGCTTTATGGCGCTTTACGGGGATGAAGCAAATCTGGCGCACCCGGCCTACTTTTTCCTGTTTAATGCGGTATCCGTGCTGATCGTGCGTCCCTTCTCGGGCCGTATTTACGACAAAAAAGGGGCAAAAGCACTGCTCATCCCCGGCTCCCTGTTTTTAATTGGCGGTCTGATCCTGCTTTCCTACGCACGCAGTGATGTCTTCATGTATATGTCTGCTCTTTGCTACGGTATCGGGTTTGGTGTCATGCAGCCGACCCTGCAAACCTGGATGATTCAGGTCGTGTCTCCTAAACAGAGGGGCATGGCAAATGGTATGTTTCTCAATTCCCTCGATTTTGGGGTTGCAGCTGGAGCGCTTATACTTGGCATTATCGCCAAAGCAAGTGATTATGCGTGGATGTACCGTCTTTCCTCGCTGTTTATTGTACTGTTCTTGCTGATCTATGTTATACAAATCGTCGCAAGCCGTAAGCCTAAAACGCATGTCCCTCTAGAAGGGTAAGAGGAATCAAAAACACCCGTTACCATGATTTCATGGACAACGGGTGTTTTCTCTTTATTTCACAGGAGCTTTACGTCTTAGCTTGGGAGAAAGAGGCTTTTCTCGGGCCACGCCTTTTAGCTCCTCATTTACACTCATACAGTCACTGGACTTGTCATCTGCGGGTTCATCCTGCTTGGGTCTGACCGCAAACAGCATCAGCAGAGCTGCAATGCCTCCCACTGCGGCCATCACGCCAAAGAGCAGACCATGTCCACTGCGACCCAGCAGCAATGAAACAACCGGAGGACCTAGTGACACCCCGACAAAGCGCATGCTGCTATACAACGAAGTAATGGTTCCACGCTCCTCTTTTTCAATTCCCTTCGTAATGAGAGAATCCAAACAAGGCAGTGCGAGCCCAATTCCGCCGCCCCCTAACGTAAACAGCCCGATCACCGCATAAATATTTTGGAAAAATCCGAGAATGGCAAAGCTGATCGTCAATATGGCCAAACCGCTAAAACCGATCCACTTCATGCGCTTTTTGTGCTTGCCGATGATCTTGCCTCCTACATAAGAGCACAGACAGAGGGAGATCAACGGAATGGCTAACACAAAACCTTTCCACACTCCATGGAGGTTGTAACGACTTTCTAGTATGTCAGATAAGTAAAACAGGACGCCAAAAATGACAAACATACAAATACCGCCCATAGCAAAAATAGCATAGAGCCAGCGGCCTTTTTCGCCAAGCACCTGCTTTACATTTCCCACAAACTCTCGAAACATAATCGGTTGGTTTTTACGCTTGGGCACATGGATCAGCCAAAGCACTAAAATGAGAGAAATCAGACAGAGGCCCGGAATCACCGCCAATGGCAAAAACCACAGAACAGCTCCCAACGCGGCACCGAGTATCGGGCTTAACACTTTACCAAATGTGTTGTAGGTCTCAACTACCCCTAGGTTTTTGCTGGCCTCATCCTCGTTTTCGTACAGATCACCCACAAGCGGAATGACTATAGGAAAAGCCCCTGCCGCTCCCGCACCCTGAAGTAGGCGGCCTGCAATAATAGTCCAGTATGCTGCCGAATCGTGAAGCAGCCATGCTCCCGCCGCAGAAATCCCCCCTCCAATCACAGTCAGAATCAGACAGGGAACAATCACCGCCTTACGGCCAAATCGGTCGGAGAGATAGCCCGCAATCGGTATCAGTAAAATGGCCACCACCGCATATACAGTAATCAACATGCTAATCCGAAAAGAACTTACATGTAGCTTACGTCCGATTTCCGGTAAAACAGGAATCAGCATGGAATTACCCAGCGTCATCATCAGCGGGATGGAACCTAACGCAAGCAGATTCCCTTTATTTTGTTGCATCCCGTTACCACCTTTGCAAAAGTAATAACACAGCTGTTCTGATTCGTTCAACAGTTGTTATTGTGTTTACATTGGTGGGGATTTATGCGGCTACACTTTAAATCCACCGACCCTTGCATTCAGCAGTTGCGACATATCCGCCAGTGTATGAATGGATGATGCAATTTCCTCCATGGAAGCCAGTTGCTCTTCAGCCGCGGCACTGACGCTCTGGGTTCCCCCTGCCGACTGCTCTGCTACTTCACGAATACGCTCTACTGCTTCCACCATTCGCTCGGATCCGCCGGACATCTGTTCTACAGACCGATTTACGCTGTGAATCTGTTCACTGACCTGTTGAATGGAACTTCCAATCTGACGAAATGCGGATTCTGCGGATTGCATGACCTTTACGCCAGACTGCACTTCAACCGTCCCTGTCTGCATACTGGAAGCGACATTTCCAACATGCTCCTGAATATTTTGCACAAATTGTGTGATTTCTGCTGCTGAAACCGATACCTGCTCGGCCAATCTTCTTACCTCAGAGGCTACAACTGCAAATCCTTTGCCCTGCTCTCCGGCTCTTGCCGCTTCAATCGACGCGTTAAGCGCCAGCATTCCTGTCTGCTTGGCTATTCCGGTAATGACAGCTCCGATCATGCCAATCTGTTCGGCCTGTTCACTAAGTGAACGCACAGCACGTGCAGAGCTGTCTACACTTTCGCTGACCTTCTCCATCTGACGCATAGCCTGACCTATAGATTGTTCTCCTGCTTCTGCATCTTTAGCGGCTGTATCAGATAACTCGTACACCTGCTGGCTCGTGGCTGCAATATGCTCCAGTTCGTGGGCTAGCTCTTTCACGGTATCTGTAGTTTGTGTAATATCATCGACCTGATGCTCCATACCAGCCGCTAGTTCTTCCATTACACCGGAAGTATGACGATTGGCCTGATTCATTTCCTCTGTACTTACGCTAACCCGCTCTGCAGTTACGGTTAATGTACGCGCCGTATCCTGAGCATCCACTATAATACTGCGGAACCCCTCAATAAGCTTGTTGTAGGAGCTTGCAATCATACCGATTTCGTCTTTGGACGTAATATCCAGTCGGCTACGCAAATCTCCCCCACCTTCAGACATTTCCAACAGCTGCTCATTCATATGGTGTAATGGACGAATAGAACGGATCAAAACGATGGATTGAACAATACTGTAAATAATAACGAGAAGTCCTACAATACTCGTAATCAAGGATGTATTCGTCATCGTTTGGTGCGCTTGCTGTACTTTCACCGTTACCATATCTTCTTGAGCTTTGACAAAGGCTACTACCTTGGTATCAAGTTGCTTGCGCAACACCCGTTCGTTTTCAAAATCATCGAGCAAATCAGAAAATGGCGGGAAAGCATCATCTCTTGTACTCTGATACCCCGCTTTAGTCAGTAAACGATGAACTTGATTCATATAGGTATTAATCCCCGTCTTGAGATCAGTCATCTTTTTACTAGAATCCTCATTGCCTGTTCTAAGCAGAGCTTCTGTCTCCTGTAGCAACTTTGCAACTTCACTCTGCTTGTTTCCAATCTCTCGCCCGTACTGTTCATCACGAGTTAGCAAATATGCCCGCTCATCATTAGATATACCGTTTAACAAAAATTGAAGAGACTTCGAGTTATACGCAATAGCCTCTTCACGATTCATAATATCCTTGTACTCATTCTCACTATGTACGCTTAAAATGTAATTGGTTAGCAGCATGGCCGCAATCACACTCGGAATCAGTATCGCGCTAAGAATCATTTTGGCCTTAATTGTTAAATTCATGAATCGGTCCCCCAGTTATTTCTGAATAAAATGTCCAACTTACTTTATATCGTTTTATTCGATTGTTTTTTTGAATGAAACAGAAAAAGTGTATAGATTTTTAAATATATTTGTGTCTATTCAGTGAACATATATATCTTTTTTAATATCAAAAAACAAAAAAATTCAAAATTAGGTAAATGAACTGTTCTCAGTTTGTACTCTTCTCGTACCTTCGAATTTCGGACTATTAAAAATGATATACTATGTATTGGTATGCCAAAGCCTCAAGGAGGACCTGCATGGAAAGTTTGGAACTAAAACCACTTATTCACGTACTTAACGAGTTGGAAACCCGCAGCTGCCTTATTGAGCAGCAGGGAAACATGGTCATGAATTACTATCGTGAACCTCAAATTGCTAACGAACTCTATAAAATAAATTCCTGTACCAAAAGCGTGATTTCCGCATTAGTTAGTATCGCTATGGACCAGCAGCGAGGGCCGAAACCGGAGACGCCGATCCTCGAATTCTTTCCCCAGTTGGCCACAGATAGTGATTCTCGAAAGCGTGATATCACGATTGAACATCTGCTGACGATGTCCGCGGGCTTTAACTGGACGGAATTTGGCGGGCAAAATTCTTTTCCTACCATGAGCAAAACGTCAGACTGGGTGCAATTTGTGCTTTCACAGCCATTATCGGATGTGCCAGGCATGCGAATGGAATACAATTCTGGCTGTTCCCAACTTTTGGCCACCATACTACGTCATGTTTCTGGACAAACAGTTGCTGAATTTGCCGAGCAGCAATTATTCCAACCGCTCGGTATCGAAAGCTACCATTGGGAAACCGATCCTCAAGGTACGCATACTGGAGGCTTCGGACTGCATCTCAGGCCGATAGACATGCTCAAATTCGGGCGGCTTTATCTGAACGAAGGAGGCTGGGAAGGACGGCAGATCATCCAAACAGAGACAGTCCGATATTCAACCCGTCCGTTTCTTCCTGCTGCCAAACCACAAAAAGCATTTTACGGCTGGCACTGGTGGACTTCTTCCTTTTCAGATGAAACAGAGACAGGAACTGAAACGGACTATTTTTACGCTCTCGGCTTTGGTGGGCAATATATTGTTATCGTCCCGTCGTATGACATGGTTGTTGTCGTTACCGCTGATAAATTCAAAAAGAAACGGACTCCTGTGGATATTTTCCGGCAATATATTGTACCGCTGCTACTCCAGCAAAATGAATAGAATAGATACCGAAGCTAAAAGTCTAAAAGTTGAAACTGGTGGTCTCTATCAAAATTCTGCATCAAAAAGGGCTTGCCTGTTGAATCAGGCAAGCCCTTTTTTGCATATAATCGCTACATTGTGACATATTTCATCCACTTTCTAGCGCCTTACCTAGCCCAAGTGAATAGTAAGCTCTTGCTGTCCGCTGGAATCTGGTGTAATGATTACACCCTGTTCTCCCGGCTGGCTGCTGCCTTCCTCCACTTGAACAGCCTCGTGGATACCGCGCAGGACTATCGACCATGGTTTAACAGCACCTTCAGCCTTCACCGTAATGACAGAATCATTGCGGCTGGCAGTAACCGTTAGCTCTTCTTTACCTGACGTATTCACGATAACCGTTCGAGCCTGTTGTCCCTCACCAAGCTCAAACAAATGAAGTGTCACTTGATCAGCATAATCATAATCCGGACGACTGTTCTCATGACCGATTGCCAACAGTGTGTTCGGCTTCACGAGCACAGGCAAAGTTGTAAAATCATGATGCTCGTTAACCCAACGACCACCTGACACTCTCTCATTCGTAAGTAAATTTGTCCACTGACCCTCTGGTACATAATACTGCACATTGCCTTCTTTATTAAAGATCGGGGCTACCAAAATGGAATCCCCCAGCATGTATTGCAGATCCAACGTTGCGCAGGTTGGGTCCTGCGGAAATTCCAATACCATAGCCCGCATCATCGGCAGTCCCTTTACTGAGGATTCCACAGCAGAAGGATACAGATATGGCATCAGTGAGCATTTGAGTTTCGTAAAGCTACGCACCACGTCCACCGATTCTTCGTCAAATAGCCAAGGCACGCGATAGGATTCGTTTCCGTGTAAACGGCTATGGGAGGACAATAGTCCAAATTGTACCCAGCGTTTGTACACATCCGGCGCAGCCGTTAACTCAAAGCCGCTAATATCATGGCTCCAGAAGCCGAAGCCGCTCAAACCAAGCGATAAGCCGCCTCGCAAGGATTCGGCCATCGACTCATACGTCGACGAGCAGTCTCCGCCCCAGTGAACCGGGAACTGTTGCCCCCCGGCTGTAGCGGAACGCGCAAATAACGCGGCTTCATTTTTACCCAGCTTTTCCTCCAGTACATCAAATACAGCCTTGTTATACAAATGCGTATAATAGTTATGCATCTTCATCGGATCAGACCCGTCATGATATACCACATGAGTAGGGATGCGCTCGCCAAAATCAGTTTTGAAGCAATCTACCCCCTGATCTACCAACACCTTCAGCTTATCCTGGTACCAGACGACTGCAGCCGGATTCGTGAAGTCAACCAGCCCCATCCCCGCCTGCCACATATCCCATTGCCACACGCCACCATCGGCGGTTTTGACCAGATAACCATTCTCCATACCTTCATCAAATAAAATGGATTTTTCAGCAATATACGGATTGATCCATGCACAAATTTTGAGACCCTTTGCCTTCAATCTTTGCAGCATGCCTTCCGGGTCTGGGAACATGTCTTGATCCCACTGGAAATCGCACCATTGGTATTCCTTCATCCAGAAGCAGTCAAAATGGAATACCGAGAGTGGCAGATCCCGCTCAGCCATCCCGTCCACAAAATGGTTCACTGTTGCTTCATCATAATCTGTTGTGAACGAAGTGGTCAGCCACAAACCAAAGGTCCAGGCTGGTGGTAATGCAGGCTTGCCCGTCAGCTTGGTGTAATTGTCCAATACCTCTTTAGGGTTAGCTCCACCAATAATAAAATACTCTAACGACTCGCCTGAGACGCTAAACTGAACCTTTGATACATTTTCCGATGCAATCTCATAGGATACCTTTTCCGGATGGTTGACGAACACACCATACCCTTTATTAGATAGATAAAATGGAATGTTTTTATATGCCTGCTCACTGCTAGTCCCGCCATCTTCATTCCATATATCGACCACCTGGCCATTTTTTACGAACGGAGTGAAACGCTCTCCGAGTCCGTATACATACTCACCAATGCCCAGCTCCAGCTGTTCCCGGAAAAAAGGCTGATCCTGGGGGTCTGTAATATAACCTGGTCCCCGATGTCCGCTGCCTGTGACTTTGCGATCCTCGACATAAAAGCCTACATCCCAGCTCTTCCCACGGCCGACTCGCACACTCAGATCGCCGCTTTTCAGTACCGCTGCGTCCTCATCCACCGTAATGTCCACCTCTGTTGGCAAGGTGTGAATTTCAAAATTCGGTCCCAGATGCACCCGTCCCTTATGGTGGTTCAGACGCACCTGAATGACATTCGGCATAGGCGAGCTGTAGGTCGCTTTCAGCAACGCTCCATTCAGCGTATCTCCTTTGTGCTCGATCCGGTGGGTCGCTGCATATACCGTCATGGAAGCATCGTCCGTCACGATATCACGGATTTCAGCAGGATTTTGTATTTCATAGCCCTTGCGAACCAACCAATAGCCATCTGTAAATTTCATCTGTTCCTTCCTCCGTCTCGATCTTTATATTCTTGATTCCAAATCGCTTGTTGGATTTTTTCGAAATCCTTACTATAATAATATTGATTTATGTAAGGGTTTACTTCTTTTATTTTGACGTATTGTATCAATATTTTGATGTTTTCTATATAAATCAGTTTGCAGAAGAGGAGTCATAGAATGCAAAGAGAAATGTTGCGGGAAAATCGCATTCACGGCAATCCCATGTACCCAGTCAGCGTATATCCGAGCGTAGAACAGTTGAACGGAAATAGTATACTGGAGTCTCATTGGCATGAAGAGATGGAGTTTATCGTAGTGGAGCAGGGAAGCGCCATTTTTCAGACGGATATGGTCTATACGGAGGTGAACGAAGGTGAAGCTCTTTTTGTCAACAGCGGCGAGCTTCACGCAGGTTATTTACAAAAAAGCTCTCGTTGCGTATTCTCTGCGGTGGTGTTTCACCCCGACATACTGCACAGCCGCACGCAGGATACAGTGCAGACGCAGTTTATTGACCCATTTATCAGTAAAAAGCTTGTCCCTCCCCCTCATATTCGCGGCGTGCAGCCTTGGGAGCAGGAGGTACTGACTGCATTGCGACACATTATCACCAGCCATGAGCAGAATGCACCTGCCCGTGAACTGGCGACCAAGGCGCAGCTCTATAGCATGATTGCCTGCCTGTACCCACACATGACCCCCGCTAACGGAGAAGATGTGATTATGGCGGGTCAACGCAACAAAGTTGAACGGATCAAAAAGGCGCTGGCATATATTAATAGTCATGCTCATGAGCCTATGCGTTTACGGGAGATCGCAGATGAGATTGGGATGAGTGAAGGGCATTTTTGCCGTTTTTTTAAGCAGATGGTTCAGAAAAGTCCGGTAGAATATATTAACTATCATCGGATTCAAAAGGCTTGCAGGTTGCTGGAGCAAAGTGATCGCAAAGTGGTTGATATTGCGCTGGATGTTGGTTTTGACAATCTAAGCTATTTTATTGCGACCTTTAAAAAATGGAACGGCCTGACCCCTTCGCAGTACCGTAAGCAGCACGAAGCAGATCAGGCGCTTGCTGTCCCTTATATAACAGACTAATATGCATAGGATAAATCATTTATTTTTTTTGGGCTTCATAAATACTAAAATTATTTTTCTTCCTCTTAACTTAGTAAATATGTAGCCAGCTACTCCTCCTAAAACAGAGGGAATTAACCACCCTAATCCTACATTATATAATGGAAGAAGATGAGTGAAAAAATCATTAATTACATTAATTTTTATTCCAGCAGCATTCAAGCCATCAAATAAACTAATGATAAAGGTTAATATCAAACTGCCTTGATATACTTCTGACCTGCCTTTAAATACGGGATGTAAAAAAGTTAAAAATATTAGAGAAATAGCAATAGGATATATTGCCATTAATACTGGCGTTGAAACCTTAATGAGCTGTGTTAAACCTATGTTGGCTACAAGGGTACTAAATATAGATAACATGAGAGCAACTCTTTTGTAAGAGATTTTTGGAAATAATCCATGAAAAAAGGAAGAGCAGGAAGTGATAAGCCCCACACTTGTCGTTAAACACGCTACTGTAATCATTAAGCCTAATAGAATAGAACCATAAGATCCAAAATAATAGGAGGAAACCTTGGCTAACACCTCAGCACCATTTCCTAAAATCCCCAATTTTTCAACACTAGAAGCTCCCATGTATGAAAGAGACGTATAGATAAAAGCTAAGAGTGTAACCGCAATTGCTATCGCTTTGCCACAAATGATCATCAACTCTTTTTTTGTAGCAACTCCTCTATCCTTAATTGCATTCACAATGATAATTCCAAAAATAAAGGCTACAAGAGCGTCCAAAGTTAAGTAACCCTCTTGAAAGCCTTTGAAAAAGACATTGGATGTATAACCCTCCGCAGGTTCTTGGAATTTTCCTATTGGGTGAATAATAGCTACAATCACAAGTAATCCAATGAATGTTAATTTAATGGGTGTTAGAAACTTTCCGATGACATCAATAATTTTTGTAGGATTAAGTGATAACAAACATGCAACAGCAAAAAAGAGGATAGTAAATACAAAAAGTGCGACAGGATGATCTGCATTGTTAGAAAAAAAAGGTTTTACTCCAATTTCAAATGACACACTACCGGTTCTAGGAATTGCATATAAAGGCCCGATGGCTAGATAAAGGATTGTTGTAAAAACAATGCCGAATACAGGATGTACACGACTCGCTAAAGTTTGCAAATTGCTTTTGCCCGAAAAAACAAAGGCTGTGACGGCTAGTAATGGTAAGCCAACTCCGGTAACCAAGAAACCCGCATTGGCTATCCATACATTCTTTCCGGCCATTTGCCCAAGCATAGGTGGAAAGATTAGATTCCCTGCACCAAAAAATAAGGCAAATAGCATCGATCCTATAATGATAATAAAGGACGAAGAAACACTTTTCGACATAATAAATCCTCCAACTACGAACTCACAACATTTTGTTTTTATTCGTTTTCTTTTTAATTTGTATAATACATGTTAATAGGGACGCAGCCCATTGTTGCATCCAAAGAACGGTATCTGTAATCAATAAAACAATGGCAACTATAAAGACTGCCGTATCCTCGATTTCATCCTACTTCTATCTGGATGTTAGCAATGTCTATTGAGCCTAGTGATAACCGGTGCCTTTAGGATGAGTGGGTTTCGTCTTAACTCATCGTTACACAATACTCTATATACGATCACTGTTTCAAGTAACTTTGTACTTGCAGAATGAACTTAGTGAGCTTAATGAACTATAAGGGGATTTTATACTTAGGACTTATTTCTTACAAGATGTAGATGTAGTTACACACAGCATGTTCTCATGGTTCAATCTTTCACTATTCATCCCCTAACTATTCCTCTTCAACATATTTAAAATAGTTTGAGCCCCAATTTAATCCATACAGAATCTGCTGTTTTATTCGAATCATCAACTGATTGTAATAAGCACAGGAAATCTTGGGAAAATGCCCTATGGAAGCGAGTGAATAATCCTTACAATTAATAGTACAGACAATGCAAATGACGTTGAATGCAATTTGAGCGGCTACAATTTAAAGGGGTGCTTAAACATGATGAATTTGGCAAAACGCAACTATTGGTCTCTGAGTATTTTTAACTTCGCTTATCTTTTTACATGGTCTGCCGCCATGTCTTTTTTTGTCATTTGGCTGGGACAAAGCCTGGAAATTTCAGAAACCTACACGGGATTTCTATACGCGGCTAATTCAATCGTCGCCTTGATCATGCAGCCCCTGTTCGGTTACTTATCTGACAAGCTTGGCTTGAGAAAACATCTGCTGTACATACTCTTTACAATCCTTTTGCTCGTTGGACCCTTTTTTATCTATGTATACGGTCCATTGCTTCAAACGCAGTTCGTTATTGGTGCCATTGTTGGTGCGCTATTTATCGGCCTGGTGTTTAATGCAGGTAACGGGGTCGTCGATTCGTATATGGACAAAGTTTCGCGTAAATATGGCTTTGAATACGGACGGGTTCGTATGTGGGGTTCACTCGGGTGGGCGGCGGCTACTTTTGTTGCGGGACGGGTCATCAATATCAATGTAAATCTGACCTTCTGGATTGCCTCCGTATCTGCCGTTGTTGCCATGATCTGCATCTTCCTGACTAAAGTCGAAATTTCCGGACAGGAGCAGCAGAAAACAGAATCGTTGAAGCTCATTGATGTGCTGCATCTCGTACGTACCAAAAAGTTCTGGTTTCTTATGCTATTCATGGTTGGCGTGACCCAAATTTATGAGGTATATGACCAACAGTTTGCCACATACTTCGTATCACAGTTCAGTTCCAAAGCGGAAGGAAATCAATTCCTTGGCGATTTGAGCGCTGTACAGGTTTTCCTGGAATTTGTGTTCCTTTTCGTTACCCCTTGGTTTGTGAACAAAACGACCGCCAAATGGGCATTAATTATTGCCGGGTCGATTATGTCTTTGCGTATTATCGGCTCTTCGCTGCCATTCGGTTCTATATGGGTAGCTGCGATGAAGATGATTCACTCTCTGGAGAAACCGCTTATTCTGGTAGCCATCTTCAAGTACATTACCGTTAACTTTGACCAGCGCTTGTCCTCCACCATGTACCTGCTGTATTTGTTTATGGGCTCCCTGGTGGTTTCCATTTTCTCACCCATTGTCGGACATATGTATGAAGTATTAAATTTCCCGATTACTTATGTGATTCTGGGTTCCATTGCAGGCCTATTCACCATCATATCCTGCTTTACACTAACAGCAGACAAGAAGAATGGGGAGCGGTATCTGGAGGAACGTCGTAAACAGGATCTGAAAAGAGCAGCCAAAAAAGTTGAAGCAGTTCATTCGTAATCTAATGGTTTGAGCTTAACAAAACAGCGGCAGTCTAGGACTTTTTTCTCGTCCAAGGCTGCCGCTCTTAACTCCAGTTGATTTGAAGCTTATTTTAAATCTTGAATACTGACACCGTTTGATTCATCTCTTCCGCCCTCTTGGCAAGCATGTTAGCACCTGCAGACACTTCCTGCATGGATGCAGTAGTTTCCTCGACTACGCTTGCGACTGTTTGAGTAGAATCTGCTGCACGTTCGGAGATTTCAGCAATTTTCTTCATCGATTCCACCATAGAAACGGTTCCTTCATTTACGGATCTTGCTTCTACAGCCGCAGTGTCCACCTCATCGCTCACTTCTTCAACGGCACCTACAATCTCAGAAAAAACGTTACCTACACCTTCGACAAGCATCATGCCTTCATTCAGAGATTGAACACCTTCATTCATTGAAATCACAACTTCATCTGTTCTTAAGGCAATTTCGTTAACTAGAGAAGAGATCTTGCCCGTTGCTTCACTTGCTTGTGCCGACAGATTGCGTACTTCAAAAGCAACAACCGCAAACCCTTTTCCCTGCTCTCCCGCCCTCGCAGCTTCTATACTCGCATTTAGTGAAAGCAAGTTGGTACGAGCTGCTATATCACGGATCATAGCTGTGATCTGTCTAATCTCCGCAGACTTTTCTCCTAGAATATTTACCACTTCAGCGGATTGAGTTACCTTGGTATGCACATCTCTTATTTGCGAGACAGTGGAAGACATTTGGGTTTTGCCGTTGTTTGCTTTTTCTTGTGCTTGGGTTGTGAGATTCGCCACATTCACAAAGCGATTGGTTATGTTCTCTACACTTTTAGAAACGTCTACTGTGTAATTCAGCGTTTCAGCTATATCTGCAAGCTGTGTCTGAGATCCCTCTGCGACTTGAGTGGCACTTACAGCTATCTGCTCGGTAGCGATGCTTGTCTGTTCCGCACTGGCCGTTAACTGTTCAGCCGTAGAGGCAACCAGTAAGGAATTGTCCACTACTTCCTTTAAAAGATTGCGCAGCGAATCGCACATTTCATTAAAATCGGATGCTAGTTTCCCGACCTCATCTTTTGATCTGACCTTAAGGGGTTCCACTTGCAGGTTCCCCCCGGTTACCAGCTTCATCTGTTCCGCTATCTTTAATATCGGCTTAGTGAACGATTGAGCCAGTAAAAAAGAACCGATAATGCCAAGGATCGTACATATGATAGTCAGAGAAATCATAAACAGTTTACCTGAATAGTAGGAATCACTCGATTGATTAGCTGCATCCGTGGCATACTGCTCATTAAGTAGCTTCAGTTTATTTACATCGTCTAATGCTGCCTTATAAATAGAAGAATTTCCATGAATGATCATGTAGGCCATCACTTTGTCGTTTTCTTCCATCGCAGCGGAAACCACTTTGAGATGGCGAAGATACATTGCCCACTGACCATAAAAGTTGGTGAACAGTTCTTTTTCCTCTGCCGTAGAGGCTAAACTTTGATATTCATTTACACTCTTATCCATTGAAGCTGTAGCTTTGGTTAGCTCCTCTTGATGAGTGCTGCGAACGGCAGTATCCTCTTCGAGTATCATTCGAACGGTGAGTCTATCGATTTCTGTAATCTGCTTATCCATACCTTGAAGAAGAATAACCGCAGGTAAAGACTTGTTATTTACCTTATCAGAAGCCTCCCCCATTTCCGACATCTTAATGACGCCTATAACACTTGAAAGGGAAAGTACGATAACCAGTATGAGTGCTGCACTAATTATTTTTTTCTTTAATGTTAATTTAAACATCTTTATCTTCCTCCCGTGACTGGTCTCGTGTCATCACTGCTGAGCTTTCCAGTATATGCGTATTTGGCGCAACAGCTCGGCTTTATCTATCTTTCCACTGATGTAGCTTTGGATAGATGCTCCTGTGATGGCCCCATGATCAGGTGGAAGGGTTGCTATAAACGGCAGCGTCTTTCCGCTCGACATATATGACTTGATCGATTTACTCAAAGGATCGGTAGGCACCAAGTCAATATTCTTGAACGCCGGTATTACATTGGCCTTGTTAACCAAAGACTCTTGTCCAGACTTTTCGTACACCAGCCAGTTCAAAAACTTCTTCGCTTCCTCTTGCTGCTGAGGTGTGGTAGTTTTGGAGTCGATGAATATATACTTTGTCACACCGACTGTAATCTTAGCATTGTTGGGATCATCCGTATTATCGTTTAACGGAAGAGGCAAAAAACCATATTCCCCATTTGCCGTATCATTGCTCTTTATTCCATTCCAAGCCCAGTTGCCCATAAACCAAAGCCCTACCTTGCCCTCTCCCAAGGCTTTGGCTCCATCGTCATACGTACTGTCCAAAGGCGATTGCTTATTGATGCTGTTATCCTTGAGCAGGTCTAAAGTTTGTACCCATCCAGACATTACACTGTTATGGGACATATCGATGGAGTTGTTCTGCATACCTTTAACAAACTCTGAAAAACCCCCAGGTTGAACAGAATAAGACAAAGCTAAAAGATGAGAGCCAAGAGACCAGTCCATTGGTGAAAGCATGACCGGTGCTACTCCCGACTTCTGAATTTTAGCCATTAAGGCGTTCAGATTGCTTCTACTTTTCACCGAGGAAGCATCAAAAGCCCCCCCAATTGCTTTGTCCAGCACTTTCTTATTGTAAATTAATCCGTAGCCTTCAACTGCAAATGGAAATCCCAGCACAGCATCGTTTTTCTTGACGGCATCAAGTCCATTTTCTATCGTATCTGCTACCCACTTCTCTTTGCTTAAATCAACGGCTTTATCTAAGAATGTCTGCGTGTCTCCCGGATCAAGCATCGACATGGTTGCTGCACTTCCTGAGCCGTACATCGACATCAGCTTTTGATATGCAGACGTTCCCTCTGGAGCAGTTATAATTTCTAAAGATACCTGGGGGTGCTCTTGATTGTATTGTTTTGCTACTTCTTCTAATTGAGTTTTTATTTCAGCTTTGGAATTCAAAAATGTAATCTTGGTCGTCTGCTGTGATACTGGTGTGGCTGAACAACCTATAAACATCATTAAACATACTAGAGAAATCGCAACTTTTAGCTGTATTCTCATTAACTTTCCCCCTAAAGATCTACTTTGATAAAATTTATGAATAATATTCAATGTTATCGACATTATTCTCTGGGAAGATTAGGGTTTTTTTTGTTGGTAAATATCGGAAGTTAAAAATAGTACAAACAGGTTGTTACGTTAAGTTAACAGACAAGACAACGCAACGAATTTTATCCAGTCGCGTCTTAATATGGAGGAAAATTACTTCACAACAAATTTAATCAAAAAAGGAGCAACCAGTTATGAACATAGCATACTTTGGGGTTTTTCTTGCAATCTTTTTATTTATTTCATCGTCCACTACTTATGCAGCAGAAAATCAAATCAAAGTTGACGGTGTGACTACTACATCCGATGTGAAGCCCGAAATGAAGAACAACCGTTCAATGGTACCTCTACGTGTTATTAGTGAAAGTTTGGGGGCTAGCGTCGAATGGTCCAATCCCGAGGTTATTCTCGCTAAAAGCGATATGAAAGTAAAATTAGTAATAAACAGAAGCACAGCAGAGAAAAACGGTAAAAAGATACTGCTTGATGTAAAACCATACACAAAAAATAATCGCATATATGTTCCACTTCGTTTTATTGCAGAGGCGTTTGGCTGCAATGTCAATTACAGCAACTTTGCAGTGAATGTTGATACTAAACCATTGTTCATAAACGGTGTACAAGTAAAAGCACTTCAACAGGAATACCATATGACTTTGGGCGGCGTAGTTCAGCAAATTAATGGAAATGCATATAATGAAACCATTTATAATATTTTTACAAAAAACAAAGGTGAAAAGGTCGAAGCACCTGAAAACTATTCTTGGAGCTTCACTATTGACACACCTGGATCTTATTATAAAAATGCACAATACGATTTCTTAGACCAAAAAGGGAAAAGCTTAGCTCGTTTTGATATGTATTCTTTATATCCACCTGAACTTTCAACAGAATACCCAGAGACTTTGATTCATGATGTATCGAAAGATGAGTGGTATTTATTTAACGATACCGCAAGAAAATCCATTAATCAGTTAATGGATACCGCTGGGAAGAACGGTTTTCTGAAGATTATAAGTAACACAGTTGTATAATGTGATTTTTCCTTATTACACTTTTTCGTCTTCAAAAGATATAAGGCGAATTCCCAGCTGAACATACACAGCACAGGAATTCGCCTTTATTAATCGTATATAAGCTTAACTCTTCATTTTATATAGAAAGCGGAGTGACAGTTATTGTTCCATCTGTAGTATTTCTGACTCATAGGACTGGAATGCATTTTCCATACCCATCACTACATTTTTAATCTTCATGTATCCTTTGGTATACGGCTCCGAATCACGAATTTCTTCCCACATATAGTGATATTGCTTCATATCCTTCGTTTCGCATACAACGAAATCGGTGTAGTCCTTTCCAGGCAGTGCTTCTGCATCAAAAAAACGAACTTGAACATGTTCCCTATATTTTTGGATGGTAGCCTGCAAGGCACCCGCATGTTTTCGGCGTTCTTCTCGCGGCAAAGCCAACCAGGAAGGGTAGAATTCCAATAATACAATCATCATATAACGCATATGCCTATCTCCTTTTTTGGTGAAGCTTGAATGATTTATCGTTATTGTACGCTGCTTGTCTACAATTCGCATTAACATAGGTTAATGCGGATCACTACGCAGCAAACGACTAAGTGATACAGGGGAGACGCCTATGTACGAAGCTATATGATATTGGGCAACTCGTTTGTCCAATCCGGGGTATTTGAGAAGAAAAGCATGATAACGCTCCTTAGCGGAAAGATACAATAATTCGCGCTCCCGTTCCTCTTTTCGAATATAAAGTCTTTCTACACTTTTGCGCACGAATCTTTCCCATATATGGCTTGTATCCATAAGCTCCTTTAATACGTGATATGGAATTTCAATGACAACCGAATCTTCCATTGCCTCAATCGAAAAAGTGGATGGTTCTTCTTGGATCATAGCCCCATAAGAGGTTACGTAGTCATCTTCTGGCGAAAAACCAACATTATATTCTCTGCCATCTGCTAATGTATAGAATAAACGGAATAATCCCTCTGAACAAAAATAGGCATGTTTCACAGGCTCCCCCGTTTCAATGAGAAGCGTTCCCTGCTGAACATGCTTCACACGGGTTTGCTCTATAAACCTGTGCCAATCCTGCTCTATAATCGAGGCTTGATAAGCCATTTTTTCTAATGAACGATAATAGGGATGCATCTGCTCACCGCTCCTTGACTTTTATAAAGGAATCGAAGATATTTTTTGACTTCGTAAATGAAAAACAGGGGTTACCCCTCAGGTCTGGGCAGACCTGCAGGACAACCCCCAGCGACGTATTCTATCAGACTTCCGCAGCTTCCTCTTCCACGAAAAGAGATACCTTGCGGATGCCATCCGCTCCGATCACAACAAGCCCCTGATCCGACAGACGGATTTCAGGGATAACGACCAGTGCGAGCAGTGACAGTGTCATCAGCGCGTTGTTCAGCATGCAGCCGGATTGCTGAAGCGCCCGGCTGATACTTTCGGACTGCGCAGCCACCTCTGCAAACGGAGCTGGGGACATCAGCCCGGCGATAGGCAGCGGGAAGCGCGTCTCACCCGAGGCGGATACGACCACCACGCCACCACGTAGGGCAACAGCCTGCTTCGCCGCCTGGGTCATGAGCTCGTCATCATTACCAATGACGAGCAGGTTGTGGCTATCATGCGCGACGGTCATGGCAATCGCAGCCGGCTCGGTGAAGCCGACACCTGTCACAAGTGCAACCGCGTGACTGCCACTGGCATGATGGCGCTCGAAAACGGCTATTTTGCACAAATCCTGTGCAGGATCTGCCGTGACTTCTCCATTACGGACCGGAACGGTCATTCGCACTTCCTTCGTGTCCACGTGATTTTCCGTGACACGAATCACCCGTACAGGTACATTCCCCTTCTGTACTGGAGCCGCAATGCGAAAATCTGCAGCACTCAGCTCTCGTCCCAGATGGACCGTGTCCATCACTTCCGCAGGATAAACGAAGCCGTCCCAATCGGCGACCATTTGACCGTGCTCGGCCACCAGTTGGCCCGCTGCGATGGTAGCCGTCACATTCACTTCGGCCAATCGGCCATCAAGCAAAATAATGTCGGCAATCGCACCCGGAATGATCGATCCGATGTCCCGTGCCACGCCGAAGCGCTCTGCCGTATTCAGCGTGGCCATCTGAAACGCGGTTACGGGCTTGACGCCCTGTGCAATGGCATGGCGCACGACGAAGTCCATCTGCCCTTCATGGAGCAAGGATTCTGCGCTGCGGTCATCCGTTACCAGCATCATGCGGCGCGTGTCGAGACCCATTTCCGTGCTGGCTCGGATCGTCTCGGCCACATCATGCCATGCGGAGCCTTGCCGCATCTTGGCATACATGCCGAGCCGGATACGCTCGGCTACATCCTCGGGCGTGACACACTCGTGGTCGCCCGTAATTCCTGCGGCTGCATAAACCGGCAGCCGCCAATCATCGGAGGCCCAAGTAAAATGGCCATCCGCAACCTTGCCCGCGCGTAGCGTGGCCTGAATTTCCCCGATCATCACATCGTCTCCATAGACGACACCAGGGAAATTCATGACTTCACCCAGCCCGATCATATCCGGGCCCCAGCTTAATGCCTCTGCGACTTCCGCCGGGCCGAAGGAGGCACCCGTCGTTTCCAGCTCCGGACCTGTGGACGGCACGCAAGAAGCCACCTGCATGTAAGCAGCCAGCGGTGTCGTACGTGCTTCGTCCAGCATCAGACGAAGCCCCTTTAGACCGAGTACATTGGATATTTCATGCGGGTCAAAAAAACCACCCGTCACTCCCAGCGGCAGTACAGCCTTAGCGAACTCAGTTACTGTGAGCTGCGTGCTTTCGATGTGACAATGTCCGTCCAGTAACCCCGGTGCCATATAGCGGCCATCCGCTTCAATGATTATGGTGTCTTCTCCAATCGTATGACTAACGTCCCTACCGACGTAAGCGATACGAGCACCTTGTACAGCAATAGACATGCCTGGCAGCAACTCGCCCGATACCACATTGACCAGTGTTCCTCCGCGGATCACCAGCGATGCCTTGCGCTCTCCTCTAGCTGTAGCTACCAACTCGGGTACACAGTCCGCCAGCGGCGGGCGTTGAAATACACTTTTCATGTCCATTACGTTTGTAACCTCCGTTTATGCTTCTTACCTGTTTTGCTTATTTGCTTATGTTACTGGAATACGCTCCATAATGCCAGCCAACTCTATATCTATTCAAACATCGCAAAGGTTCCTGTGGCATTTGTTCCCCAGCTGATTGCCAATGTCCTATTATAGAACACGATCACTTTCTTCCACTTTGCGGGTATACGTATCCGAATCCCGTAAACTCACAAATGGCGTAATCTCCCCTATGCTATAAATATGCAGCAGATGCATCGCTCGCGTACAGGCGGTGTAGAATAACTTACGCTCACTCTCACGCTGGTATTGTTTCGCTGATCCGTCATAAATCAGGACGGCATCGAATTCCACGCCTTTTGCCAGGTAGGCCGGAATGATATGAATCCCCTTTTCAAAAGCGGGAGTTGTTTTCTTAATTAATTTTGGCTTCACTGACAGCTGTCCTTCCAGCGCTTCGTAGGCTGCCGCGCTTTCGTCAGCATTTTTACAGATCACCGCGATGGACTCATAGCCTTCTGCCAACAATTCTGTGACATTCCCAGTTATCCGTTGATGCAACTTTTCACGCGAACGCACCTCGGTTACAAGAGGCTTCTCACCCTTACGGTTAAAGGGTACAATGTGCTCTCCCCCAGCGACCATTCCCCGGGTAAATTCCACAATCTCCTGTGTTGAGCGATAGCTGCGTGTCAGGGAAATCATCTCGGTCTGATCTGCACCATACAAGTCATACAATGGCTCTGCATCCTGAAGCACCGAGGCATGGGCATAAATGGCCTGATTAAAATCACCCAGTGCCGTCATTTTAGCCTGTGGAAATAAACGCTTGAAGAAAGCCAGTTGGAATGGGGAATAGTCCTGTGCCTCATCAATAAACACGTGACGGATGTTGCTATTGGAACGGAAGCCCAGCATCAGCTCACGTAAATATAAAAAGGGTGTCACATCCTCATACGCTAACTCCCCAGCCTGAATTCGTTCCAGGGTTTGTCGACTAATTTCACCCCAGCTGACGGGCAGCTCTGCATGATTCGCCAGTTGGCTCAACAGCGTCTCGTTCATAAACAGTTCGCTGTAGAGACGGGTCGTATCCACGAAGCGAAGCGCCTTAATCCATTTGCGCAGGGGTTTTAAGCGGTCACTGACCACCATACGCGCCAATATCTCTCTTTCACGCGTAAAATCGTCGAAGGTATCGCCCTTATTCTTGGATTTACGGCGCATGCGGTTATAGGCACGCTGATAATCCTCCGGCTCCATCAGATCCATCTGTTGATCCACCCATGGGGCGGAGCATTCTTCCTTACCAAAGCGGGCCAGCTCTTTGAGCATCCAATCCCGCAGCAGTTCCAATCGGTTCGCCAGCCGCACCGTAGAGTCGAATTCATAAAACTTGCGTGCCATTTGCTCTACTGAAACCACCTCACGTCCCTGAAAGCGGATGGGTTTAAAACGCATTCCCTCCTGTTCCAGATACGTCTTGTAGCTTGTAATCACATGTAAGAACGTCTTGGACGACTTAAAGCGGATACCCTCCATCCTGGCTTCATACCCAGGCTGTAACGACGCTGAAAGCACATATTCCAGCTGTTCAAATGGATCTTCTAACTGAAACTCCCGGCCCAAACGCCGCTCCAAATATTCCTGAAACGTGGCCTGAAGCATATTTTCCTCACCCAATTCAGGCAATACTGTCGATACATAACTGTTAAACATCGGGTTAGGCGAAAATAACACGACCTGATCTGCTCGTAAGCGATCCCGGTACTTATACAGCAAATACGCTACTCTCTGAAGCGCAGCAGAGGTTTTGCCACTTCCTGCCGCCCCCTGAACAATGAGCATCCGGCTTCGATCATCACGGATGATGCGATTCTGCTCCCTTTGGATGGTAGCGACAATACTTTTCATTTGAGCATCCGAGCTGCGGCTCAATACTGCTTGAAGAAGTTCGTCTCCAATCGTCACCCCTGTATCGAACATAAAACGGATCTGTCCATCACGGATCGAGAATTGGCGCTTGAGCGTGAGTTCCCCTTCCATCTCCCCTGCCGGGGTCTTGTATGAAGCGGGCCCCGGCATGTTATCGTAATAAAGATTGGAAATAGGCGCACGCCAGTCATAGATCAGAAATTCCTCATCTTGATTATCCAGCAGGGAGGCAATCCCCAGATAAACACGTTCCGCAGTCTGCCCTTCCTCAGCAAAATCAATGCGTGCAAAATACGGTGAATCAAGCAACTTTTTCAAACGACCTAATGCCTCTGTGGAATGCTTGTGTCTTCGTTCCCGCTCAGACAAAATCTCAGACTGCTGACGCAAACTGGTGGATGTCTCGCCCACATCATCCGCCTCACTGAAATTGATCGTTACCTCATCCCAGAAGTCTTTACGCATATCGACGACATCTCCGCGCACAGAGCCAACCTCTGTCTCTAGCTTCCGAATACGCCCGCTAATTACTGCGGTCACATCTTCTACTCTTCGTTGTTCTTCATTCCATTGCTGTTCAGTAGTCACTGGCATCGCTCCTGTTCCGTTTCCTCCTGCTCCACGCAGGGCTCCCTTGCGTACAAACTATGCTCTATTATGGACCCGGGCATACTCACGGCATCCCCCTGATCCGGGAAAATTGACTAATCCTTTGAAGCATGCTATAATGTAACAAGAAGTGTAATTCACAACTTATGCATATGGTTTTACCATAAAACAGAGCATCCTCTATTGTAGCAAGTTCAGTCCCTGTTCGCAACCAGCGGGCTTTTTTTGTGTGTTCTGGCAACGTTCTATTAACCTGTTCTGGCATACTTGAATTCATTACATAAAAAAGCGACCGTTCATCTGATTGATGAATGCGGTCGCTTTTCTTTTAGGAAATTCGCCTATCTGCTCTCTTCCACAGGATGAATATGATCGGCCAATCTGCTCAATCTCTCCAGCTGATGACCATAGTCGTACATCGCCGCAGCCACAATGGAAAGCCGCAGCATTCCCTCCTGACAATGGTCAAAACGTGTAATCGCATGCTTCATAAATTCGCCGTTCGCCTGCTGGAACAATTCACTTTCGTCCTCGTTCGGTTTTAGTTTATTTTCGAATTTCAGCAGAGCATGCTCGTGAAAACGAATCAACAGCTCCAGATGACTGTCAAAAAAAGCATCCGTTCCCTTTGGCCGTAAAGACTGGAAGTAGTGCCTTTCCACCGCATCCAGTACCTCATATCCTTTGTGTAAACTTCCAAGCATTTGTTTGTATACTACCATTTGTCTCGTCTGACTAAAATTGGAGCGTTTGAGCTTCTTCTGCTCTTCCTCGAACAAATGATATTTGTCCGACAGCGATTTAATGGCTCCCTCCAGATTTCCTTTTTCCTCTTTAAAGACAGACTCCTTAATCTCATCTGAAATGGCAGTACGCAGCAGCAAGGACATGCTGTTAAATACATTTTGAATCTGATTGATAAACTGCCTTTTCGGTTTCGGGGGAAAAACGCTAACATTGATGACAAAAGCAGACACAATCCCAATCAAAGTGAGCGCAAAGCGGGTCACCGCAAATTTCCAGTCCCCTGAGGCTTCCATGACAGAAACAACGGTCACTAGTGTCAATCCAACTGTATCAGCCATATTTATTTTCAGACATATCATAAGTACCAATACACATACCAGTCCGACTGCAATCGGCTCATTCGAAAATACCATTCCGCCCAGCAATGCCATGATTGCACCTAGTGTGCTTGTTTGGAGTTGATCCAGAAAATAACGCCACGACCTATATATCGACGGTTGCATGGCAAAAATAGCGGCTATCGCTGCCCCCACAGGCGAATGGGTGTTCAAAAGCGTGCTCAGAAAAAGGGCGAGCGTCACTGCGATTCCCGTTTTTAACACCCGTGCTCCAAAAGCCAAAGCCATCCCTCCTGCTTACCTTTCAAATTTATTCATACCGAATTACTATAATGAAAATTCAATGTAAAGTCCATGCTTTATTATTATCCAAAACAATCGGAGATCAGGAATATTTATGAAATGTACAGTTCCTGATAGAATACATATCAACAGAATTAACTTATTTGCAACAACGTCACAGGAGGAACTCATCGTGTCATGGATTAGCAAAATGTTAGAAGAGCCCCGAAAGTGGCCGCGTAATATCCGATTGTTTTTTATGGCCAATCTACTGTACCAGATGGGTACAGGAATGTTTTCTGTGCTGTACAACCTGTATATCCAAAAGCTTGGCTTTGACGATGATATGAACGGCCAAGTGGTCAGCATGCAGGCGCTAGCGACGGCGTTGCTGTTCATTCCGGTCGGATTTTTGGGGGATCGGACGAGCCGCAAAAATATGCTGGTCATCGGCGCGTTATTCAGCGGCCTGGCCTTTCTCGCCCGTACTTTTACAGATACTAGCGGAAGCATGTTGGTATTTGCCGTAATCTCAGGTGTATTCGCCGCCTTTATTCAGGTACTGGCTGTGCCTTTTTTAGCGGAAAGCATAAGCAAAGCCCAACGTTTAAAAATATTCAGCTATTACTCAGCTCTTGTACTGGCATCCCAAGTCCTGGGCAGCTTCGGGGGTGGCGTACTCGCAGATGGGCTGCAGACGTGGGGAATCACACCGCTATCCAGTCTGCGGGTTGCTCTGTTCCTTGGAGGAATGGCGACATTGACCGCTTTTATTCCTCTATTGTTCATCACAAAAACTACAGCAACCTTAGAAGCACCAGCTCCTGCCGAATCTTCATCTCAAACAGAACAAGTACATACGCCGCATAGTACACCCGATATACCTGCCTCGGAGACGCCTGCTGCTTCTTCTGATCGCCGGGTTATTGGACAATTTGTTCTGGCACAGTTTTTTCTTGGGTTAGGTTCAGGTCTGGTCATCCCGTATCTTAATTTATATTTTACGAACCGCTTCTCCGTATCGCTCAGCGCGATGAGTTTACTGATTGCACTCGGCCAGCTCATGACCATCCTCTCCATGTTGATCGGACCTACCCTCGGCAGCCGAATTGGACTGGTTAGAGCTGTAGTTGGCTTCCAACTGCTTTCGCTACCGTTCCTTCTCATTACAGGCTTTACGAACGTGCTATGGATCGCTTCCATCAGCTTTCTATTCAGGCAAGCGCTAATGAATGCAGCCAATCCGCTGCAAACCGCCATTCTCGTCGAACGTGTGTCAGATAAAAATCGTGGCATTGCCAACTCCATTCTCCAGACGACCTGGATGCTAGGCACCGCAGGTATGGGACCTGTACAAGCCTATTTGGTTACAACTTATGGCAACTACTGGGGCTATGCCATCACTTTTAGCATGACAGGTGTTTTCTATATTTTGTCCTCCCTCGTCTATTACAGAATGTTCCGAGAAAAGCGCCCGTCCGCGGGCCAGCTTTTACAAAACCCGGCAAGCCCGTAAACAAAATCATGACACAATAAAAGCCGGAGCCTCCAAGCGGACTCCCCTGGAACGTCATAGGATAAATGAGAATGGCGGAGGAGGAATGAAGGCATGCTTCGAGTTGCATTATTTACGGACACGTATACGCCTGACGTGAATGGCGCTGCTCTGACCCTGGAACGATGGATTGGCTATCTGGAGACACATGGAGTATCTACGCTCGTCTTCGCACCGGAGGCAGACCATCAACTGCCCTCTGGGCCGGGTGTAGAGCGATTTCGGAGTATTCCCTTTTTGTTGTACCGGGAATGCAGACTTGCGATCCCCAACGCCAAACAGATCAACGAGCGTCTGTCAGCCTTTTCCCCGCATCTGATTCATGTCGCTACTCCATTTAACCTTGGCCTGTATGGAACAAGCTACGCAGCCAAACATCATATTCCACTCGTCGCTTCATATCACACCCACTTTGATAAATATCTCGAATATTACAAGCTTCGCTGGCTTGAACCTGCGTTATGGAAATACATGCTCTGGTTTCATAGACATTGCGAAAGGGTATATGTCCCTTCTCAATCAACCATGGAATTGTTGCACAATAAAGGAATGGGACAGCTCGAAATCTGGAGTAGAGGCATTGATACTGACCGATTTCAACCAAAGGTGGACCGTAATGCAGTATGGAAGAAATGGGGCGTTCATGCAGATGCATTTGTTATTTTGTATGTAGGCAGGCTTGCACCGGAAAAGGGGATAGACACGTTACTGGATTCCTATCTCCAGTTACCCGACGACGTGCGCGCAGCCTCTGTGCTGGTCATTGCAGGAGATGGACCATTGTATAAGTTCAAAACTGCAGCGGATCTAGGGGTGCCGGAGCATGCAGTCCACTGGTTTGGTTTTGTGAAAGGGCCGGAATTAGCTGAACTCTACGCCGCAGCCGACGTATTTCTCTTCCCTTCCACCACGGAAACCTTCGGCAACGTCGTATTGGAGGCTATGGCGAGCGGTACACCTGTGATCGGTGCCAATGAAGGCGGGGTAAAAGATAATCTGATCCATGGAAAAACAGGGCTATTGTGTCCTGCTGGGGACGCCGCTGCCTTTGCCAAAGCTGTACACCTGTTGTACGAGGATGCCTCACTTCGCGATTCTATGTCCAGAGCTGGTAGAGCATACAGCCTGGAGCAGACATGGGACCGCATTTTTGAACGGTTACTCGAAAGCTACATGGATGCAGCGACCCTGCATCTTGACAGCCGTCCCATGACGCGAATGTAACTCTGAGAACTTCATAGCTACAGATGCTAAAGGGTGGTTAGAAAATGCTCCTTCACGCATTCTGTAACCACCCTTTATCAGCTTAACAATTCCCCCGTCTAACTACAATTGCAGATAAAAGAAGAAGAGCCTTTGCTAATACCTTAATTGTTTCAGCAGCTTGTTATGTACCCCACTCAACAAAATCACTGCGGTCAAGGCGCCGATGAACGCAAGAAGCATATCCCATTGGGTGTCCCATACATCTCCCTGTGTGCCCAAAAAGGCTTCCGCTGCCGTTCCTGTTGCCTTGGCTACAGCAAACTCAATCAGCTCGTACACAGCGCTGATCGCAAGACACACACTAACCGTGAGGAAAGTGAGCCAGCTCCCGCTTCCCAAGGCCGTTTTACGCAACAGCACTTCCCTGACAATGAGTGCAGGTACAAAACCTTGTACAAAATGCCCAAGTCGATCATAATAATTGCGCTCCAGTCCCAACGTGTCCCGAATCCAGTTGAACAATGGCATTTCGGCATAGGTATAATGTCCGCCGACAATCAGGATCAAGGCATGCAGCCAGATTAGGGTGTATACCAGATTGGTAAACCGAAATCTACGGTACAGAGCCGCCAGCAGTACAGCTCCCATAACCGCCGGGAAAACTTCCAGTACCCATGTAAAATAATCCGCCGGACGAATCAAGGACCAAATGAGAGCAAGCGCCAGCAATACAAGTAAAACAAGCGGGTAGTGATCATTTTTAGACCATGCCGTTGCCTGGTTCATCTTCATTCCTCCTCAACCCAAAGCTCTATCTTTCGTTCGTTACGATATGTTTGACACGCCCAACCTGTCCGTCTGCCAAACGCACTTTGATTCCATGCGGATGACGCGGAGAGTTGGTTAAAATATCTTTCACCGTTCCTCGCGTCAGCTTACCAGTAGGCTGATCCTTTTTAAGTACAATATCTACCTGAAGACCAGCGCGGATATCGGATCGATTCTGTCCGTTCATTGTAGCTATTCCTCCTTTGTTTTTACATTTTTTGATGATATTCAGTCACTAGTTGTAACCAAATCACCAACGATGCCATTCGTCCTGGCGGCTGTTCCCCATCCAGACTACGCACATCGTGGATACATAGCTGACGAGCAAAATAACGAATACCATCCCGCTAAACTCCACAAAATGAGTGCGTTGCAAGGAGTCTGCCCATATGGAAGATACCTGTGCATACAGTTGGGAGGGCGCAGAAACAATATCCCATGTGTTCCCTCGAAAGAAACGGCCAATATAAATGCCCAGGCTGCTCAATAAGAGTACCGCCAGCATAAACAGCCAACTAACAAGCCCACCACGTGCACGTTGTACCAACTGTCGTACGGATTCGAGTGATACAAAACCCATTGTCAGGCCAAGTACGGCTACCAGCAACATCCCCAGTACATGATTCCAAAAGTACGGATTGCCCCAGAAACGTTGCTCCCCGAGAAATGGATATCTGGCGAATACATGCAGCAAATCTGTGATCAAATAGGGTGTATTGGGATAAAAGAAAAGCCATGCCGCCCCCGTAACCCAGAGTAAAAATGTCCTCGTTCCCCGCCCCCACGAGCTATACATTACATCAAGCAGCAGCGTCAACAGCATAGGAATCCAGGCCAGCATCATATTCCACCAAATAAAAAGATAAGGGCGACCCCCTGAGGGCAGTCGCACGTTCATAATCCACAATGTACTAATTACGGAGCATAAGGCCAGTGCTAAAAAAACATAGAGTTTTACTGGATAATTTAGCGATCTTAAACGGGCATACATACGTGTCTTTCCCTCCTTGTAACCGTCCTGCCTTCCTGACGTTCCAATTTACACCTGTTCTGGACAGTGTACACCACAATGGCTTCAAGCTCAATGGAAGCGCTCCACCTCTGCATAAATGAACATAAAAAAACATCTATTCTTTGGGAATTGACTTCATCCCCGAAAAATAGATGCTTACTGTGCTTTAGACTTCACTCACAGGTAAAGGCGACATACGAATGCGGATCGTATGATCAAACGGAGTCATCCAGTTAACCAGCAATGTATGGCAATCCATCGGGAGAGTAGCTCCCCTTACCGAATTAGCCCTATGCTCTACGGTTGTTCCCAGCAGCTCAAACCACGCATTCCCAGATTCATAGCGCGCCATACCGCCAGTCCAACATTGAACCGTTTCGTTAACCAGCCTGTATTCCCCGCAAGTGAAGCGTCCTTCGCGCCCAAAAACAAAACAAATCTGTGTCATGCAATCTACTGGACCCTCTGAGCGAAAACGAAGCGTCCACACATCACCCTGACGATCCACATCGACTTGAATTTCATGCTTTTGTTCATGGGTTAATGGCCGTTTGTAATGCGGAAGCAAGTACCACGGACTGACTTCCTCCTGCGAGGTAGGCGGCAGATCTAAGGCCGCTACAGGGCCATAATAACCTTTGGCCTGTGTGCCCGACAGAGTCCAACCATGTTCGTGAGCTGTCAGCTTCTGCATGGGTACAAAACCAGGCGAGAAATACGATGCAGCCTGAACTGCCAATAATCGTGCATCTCCGTGACGCAACGATAGGAACGATGAAGCCTCGGTCATCAGCGTGGCACTGGTATCCTCCTTCCGATATCGAACGACTGGCGCGCCAAAGTCCGTATGCAGCCGGCTATGATAAATCTGCTGGTGATGGCCTGCCTCATCCATTCGGCTCAGATAGTCAGCTCTTGGGAAATCTCCGTTCAGTAGTTGGTTATAGGTGACAGGTAATGTAGCTGGCGATACTTCACGAGTTTGCAAACGCGGATCTAGTAAAAAACGCACAGCCGCATTGATAGGAGCACCGCCCGGATGATCCATGACTTGGATGGCGGCGACAGCCATCGCTTCAAATATAGCGTCCTCATCCTCTGTAGCCAGCATGGCATATGGTAGAAGATAAGAAGATAAGTTCATGATCACCCCAAAATCCTGTCTTCCTGAATACTCTGTGACCACTTCGCCATCGGGATGGACAAGGTACACCATCATGCGTAAATTACGGCGTACCGACTCTAGTAGCTCCGGTAGTTTTAATAATCGGGCAGCATGAATCAACATAATATCGCTAACAGCATTATAAATTCCGTTGCTGCGCTCCGTCCATTCGCCATCTGGCGTCCCGTCCAGCCCTTCAGCTAGCCAAGCCTCGGCCCGCACGAGCGCCTCGGGCAGTTTAAACAGCTCATGTAGAAATCCCAGCGCGGCACACAATACCCAACGGTGATTTGGCGTATGGCAACCTCCGGTCAGCATGACCGGAATCGTCCGCTCTAGAAACAAGCGGATCGCATCAGTCACCCGGCGCAGCTCCAGCCAGTCGTCACCCACCAGCAGCTGATAGACCTGAGCGTAGCCTACCACCACGAACGCTGTATCCGGTGGCGAGTGAAAATTGGTCCAGCCCGGTGAAATAGAGCCGTCCTCATGCTGCACACGCAGCATGTACTGCGCAGCCAGCTCCAGTCGGATGAGTACATCCTCATTCCGATAATATGCAGAATCCGGATTGACAATCGCTGCCGCCCAGATCGCCATTGCAGCAGGAGTACCGACCGAATGATTAGGCCAGGCAATCCCATTCTCATCATCAGTTACCCCGCCGTAATAACGGCTGTCAGCATCCAGCACCTGATGGTCCATACCTGGTTTTACCCAGGCATCGTTGATCGCTACGATTTTACTATACATTCCTCTCAACCCCTGTAATATGCATAATCGTTTATCATCTTTGCGGCTGAAGCTTCGCTATCTTACTTGTCAGCAACTCATGGCTACGTTCAATATCCTCCGGCTGACAAGCTGCTTTCAGTTCATAGACCTTAATAGGGGCCTGGCGGATAATATTCACGAAACGATCAAAGAACTCCAGATCACCGCTATGAATATAAGGGCACCAGTGATCAGATAATCCAATGGTTTCATGAATATGAACACCGAGAATATAGTCGATCATTTCATTGGCTTCCTTCGCGTTGTCGTACAGTCCCATTCGGTCCATAATCATACCGTGTCCAATGTCATACCACAGATAGACAGGTGCACCTTTCAAACGATCTATAATCGTCTTTGCCTCCTGCAAGGTAGGCATCTGATAGCAGCGTGAACGCGTTTCAATGCCAATGGCTACATCATATCCCTTGGATGCGATGCGGTCACACACCTTTTCCAGACTGTCACGGATGCGTTGCACATAATGACCACTCAGTGAATTCCGACGCTCCAGCATTTGGGCCCACAACGTTTGATAAGCACCGGAATCCCTGCCCTGCTCATGGAAGATACCCTCCAGTTCCTCACTGATATCGTATGGAAATGGAACCTCTCCGGGATGCACAACTACCGCTTTTGCTCCATAACGATGCGCATATTCCGCAGATTGCACCAGCAGCTCTATCGCACGTTGTCGCTTGTTTTCATCGTCAAACCCGAGCAGAACGGAGTCCGTGCCGTAATCCGGGTCTGGTGTATAGGGAAATGTATTATGCACACTCGATATGCCGATTTCTCCCCGCTCAATCATAGGCTCAATCGTCGTCAGCATTTCCCGGGTAATGTTATAGTTCAACTCGACCCTGCTAAAGCCCAACTGACGGATTTCCTCTACAAGTTCTCGGCCGACCGTATGCTTTTTAATATTCCAACAGGTGGAAAAGGAATATTCCCCCTTCGCCTTCATGGTCATCACCCTTTCACCGCTCCGACCATCACGCCGCTGACAAAATATCTTTGCAGCCACGGATACACTAGCAGAATTGGAACCGTTGCAAAAATGACACTTGCTGCCTTCAATCCTTCGGGCGTAATTCTCGCGCCACTGGCTCCTTCCAGCCTGGTTAGCTCGGATACCATGTTATTTTGAATCATTTGATACAGCTTGAGCTGTAACGGGAACAAATCGGGGTTTTGGATATACATCAGTGTATCCTGAAATCCGTTCCAGCGTCCCACACCGTAAAACAGGCTTAATGTCGCAAGCACAGGCAGGGACAGCGGCAGTACAATCCGAAGCAAAGTGCCGAACTGGCTGCTGCCATCAATTTCTGCTGCTTCTCCCAAACTTTCGGGAATCCCATTAAAAAAAGAAATCAGAATAATCAGATAAAACGGGCTGATCAGTCCTGGTAAAATAAGGGACCACATATTATTCAGCAAATGCAGATCGCGCACCAGAATGTATTCAGGAATGATGCCGCCGCTGAAAAACATCGTTACCACAATAATGAACATTATCGTTTTGCGGCCCTTTAAGTTTTTCTTCGTTAATGGATATGCTGCAATAATCGTCATTAACATACTCAACACTGTCGTGATCAACGTCAGCATAACCGTAAACCCGAGCGAACGGATCATGCTCATATCGGAAAAGACCTTTCCGTATGCTTTTAAATTGAACTCAACCGGGAACAAAGTAACTTCCCCGGATGTAATGGCCCGGTTTGAGCTAAAGGAAATAGACAAAATGTGAATAAACGGGGCCAAGCACAGCAGTACAGCCACAGCCACCAACACGGTGGTTACGATATCAAAGGTGCGATTTGCAGTACGTTCACTCATCAGATGTCAGCTCCTTTACATAATACTTTCATCCGTCAGTTTCTTGGAGGCATAGTTAGCACCTAATACGAAGATGAGACCAACCACAGCCTGAAAAAGGCCCACCACTGTTGCCAGCGTATATTGCCCGGATTCCATCCCGATGCGATATACAAACGTGCTAAGTACATCGGAATAATCTCGAACTGCCACATTTCCAATTACATAAGGACGATCAAAGCCAATGGTGATCATATTGCCCAAATTAATGATAAGCAGCGTAGCAATTGTCGTTTTCATGCCAGGGATCGTAATATACCAAATTCTTTTCATGCGTCCTGCACCATCTACCTCGGCAGCTTCGAACAATTCCCGGTTAATCCCGGTCAAGGCAGCGAGGTACAAAATCGTTCCCCAGCCCGCACTTTGCCACACCCCTGTCAGCAGATAGGTGAGTACCCAGTCATTTTTATCTGTCAAAAATGGAATCGCCTGAAACCCAAGCGAAGTAAGCACATTATTGATCATGCCGGACTGCGTACCAAACACCTGGTACACAATCCCGCCAATAATCACCCACGAAATAAAATGGGGAACGTACAAAATCGTTTGCGACAGTTTTTTAAACCAGACTACTTTCATTTCATAGAGCAAAATCGCCAAAATTAAAGGTGCTGGAAAAGATACCAGCAAATCAAGCAGATTCAGGACGATGGTATTACGCAGCGTTCGATAAAAATCGTCCATACGAAACACTTCTCTAAACGCATCGAACCCAATCCACTCACTCCCTGTAATTCCCTGAAAAAAGTTGAAATCCTTAAACGCGATCTGTACGCCCCACATCGGACCATATTTGAACACAATGAAGTAGGCCAAGGGCAGCACAAGCAACGCGTATAATTGCCAATATCTGCGGAAGTAAACGTTCCCTTTCATGCGCTGTCTCCTCCTTTACTTTCCGCCTTCTTACTTGCCTGTCATGGCCTTATAAGCTTCGGTACGCTCATCCAGTATCGCTTGACCGCCGCTCACCATATAATCCTTCAACGCTGCTTCGAATGTTGCATCAAACTGCGCCGGAGGCACCATCACGGATTTAACGACCATTTCGTCAAACTTATCCAGCAATGAGTTACTGTATTTGGCTTCGGATTTAATCGGATGGTCAAATTTCACTGGTGAAATTGTGTCCGTGTTGGAAATATCCATCGCCTTGCGAACATCCTCCTGGAATTGAGATGGCATGCCCAAAACAAAGGCTTCCTTGTTTTTGTTGTCGTCTCCTGCAATCTTGCCATTCGCAATAATGACCACATCACCCTGATTATAGATACGATCCTGCGCTTCTTGTGTCGGTTTCTCCTTGGCAACTGGAATTCCGTCTTTCAAGGTATAGTTCTCGCCTTCCACACCGTTTTGCATATCAAGCAGCACCTTCTCGGAAGACATCCAGTCGAGATACTTGATCGCCTCAATCGCATGCTCACTGGATTTAGGTACCATAATGTAGAGTCCATTGGATGCAAATTCTGGCTTGGCGTGTTTACCCTCACTGTTGGTATAAGGGTCCATTGGAGTCAGCTTCGCTGTGGACTGGTTAGCCAACAGATTCGGATAGGCGGAGTCATTATAATAAATGTTGTCGTAATCTTCACTGAAAAAACCGGTATTTCCGCTTTGAATATCCTGAGTCAGCTGTTTTTTGTCCTTATCCAGACCGAAGTCCTTGCTGATCAGATTCTCATTGTAAAGCTTGTTCATAAACTGAACTCCATCCTTGAATCCAGGTAGCAGGATTGGATAGTCACGGGAACCCAGTTCTTGGGTTAGCGTATATTTCTGCTCATCTGTCACTGGCTTAATAAAAGACCACAACAGCGGATCATATTGCCCAGGCTCCATCGTCATCCCCAGCGGAACGACCTTGCCGCCGGTCTTACCAGGGTCTTTTTCCTTGAACGCTTTTAGCGTGTTGTATAATTCGTCTGTCGTTTTAGGAACAGGCATGTTCAGCGCATCGAGCCAATCCTGGCGAATAAAAGAGGAATATTTCCCTAAGATGGTACGCTTGCCAGGAATCGCGAACTGCTTGCCTTCCACCTGACCGTAGCTGAGCGTATCTTCACCGAGGAATTTTTTGAGATTTGGGCCGTACTCATTCAGCAGAGGGGTCAAGTCTGTCAGTCCACCCTGCTCCGCATACCGTTCAAAGGTTCCGGAATCATAAGTGAACACGATATCAGGTACATCACCACCGCTAGCCATCAGAACATTCAGCTTGGTAACTTCTTCGGAGCGCTGAACGGGCACGTACGTCAGATCAATATCGTTGGGTTTGCCAAAGTTTTCTTTTGCATAACGGGTTAAATAGCTGTCAGTAATGGTATAGCCCTGAGGTGTATTGCCTCTGTCAAAAATTTCAACCTTCAATGAACCACCCTTGTTTCCGGTAGCGGTCGAAGCCTTGTCCGCCTCACCCGACGAGCATCCACTCAATACAACCGACAGTGCAACCGTAGCTGCAAGCAGCAGACGAAGCTTCTTCAATGTTCCTCCAGCCTTATTCTCACTCATTCCTGAACACCCCTTTGTCTGCTTTTCCCGTTCGCGCCTCTCCTAATGAAGGAGGTTATGACATTTCATGCATCGGCATGAGTCTGTCCCTTTTGGTCCGGGATGTGCCTTAGTATGACATGACCGCAGGAAAACTGACAATAAACTAGTTTCCCAATCATAAACCGGTTGATTGAAAGCGATTACCGAATATGGTAAAGCGCTTACTTTTATCAAAAATCACTATTTTCCTGTGAATAAACCATTTTCTTTGTTCGTTTCGTGTGAGCTATAGTTCCATATCACGTGATTCAAAAGTTTTTCACACGAAAAAAAGAGCATCCTCTCCCTCATCAGGGGCGCGATGCTCACACTACATTTTTCTAATTTTAATGAAATACTAACGTCACTACTCCTACTGTGAAGTCTCTGAAGGAAGGCTCATGGATAGCTTGCGTACCTTCCCTGTTTTCCCATCCTTACGGCTGCGTGATACATAAACCATCATTAACGCCCCCAAGGTTGCGCTGATCAGACACGCCAGGTTCATTAATTGCGGCCCTCCAGCGTGAAGAAGAAAGCCATTTAACAAATTGCCTACAATCCCTGCCAGCCCGGCAAACACCATATTGAACACGCTTTGTCCGGTGGCTTGCATATCCTTTTCAGTTACATGTGAAACATACTCGACCGCTGCGATATAGAAAAATCCAAATGACAATCCGTGCAATACCTGCACAGCGATCATAACGGTAGGGTCGGGAAAAGCTAATTGAATTCCCCATCGAATCATATAAGCGACTGCCCCTAACAAAAGAGTTCTCTCTAACCCAATCTTTCGAATCACTCGCGAAGCGAGCAGCATGGAGGGGACATTCGTAATGGACGCAATCAGCAGAGCAACCCCGACCAAACTCGTAAGTCCTCCCGACATCTTAAACGCCAATACAAAATAGGTGTTGAATGCGGTTAACGTCTGATTTACTAAAAAACTCCCCCCCAAAAATATTAAAAACGTCCTGTTGCGGATCAATTGACCAATGCCGTCCGAAAACGATTTGCGCAACACAAGATCTTCCTCCGTATTTTTCGGCAACGCCAGCGCCGTCAGGGCCGCAAGACTGTTCAGCACCAAAAAAGGCACCCACATCATAGTCACAGATAAAAGCGATACAAATAGCCCCCCGGCGTAACCGCCCACCGCATTGCCTATACTCGCCATAAATCGTATGCTGCCATAGGTCGTTCCTGCCTTTTTGGCCGCCACAATCGCATAGGAATCCGCAATCGGCGCCTGCGTTGCCGTAAATATGGCCATAATGGAGTACACAAGCGCCATCAGAACAAAACGCTCCGACTGATAACACACAGCCATAATTCCCGGAACCGCTACACTCAAAATGAGTACCAGCCGCATTTGACGATATTGATCCACAATAATTCCCCATATCGGCTGTACTAAAATGGATACCAGCGTACCAATCGCCATCAGAACACCAACACTGCTGCTCGTCAACCCATTCTGAACCAGCAGTAGCGTCAAATAAGGATTAAACATGCCCCCTGCCAAACCAATAAACAAATAGAAGCTTCGTAGCTTCAGCATTTGTGAGCCTACCATCTGGAAACCTCCCTGTTGTTTAGCGTACCGAGCTGCCCAGTATTGTAGCCAGTGCTCCGATGGCTCCGGCTTCATTACCTAGCCCAGCAGGTACAATAGTACAAGGAATATCCGTCCATAAGGCTACTCTTTGCCGAATTTCATCCAAATAATACGTGTTACCTTCTGCTACACCGCCACCTACAACGATCATTTCCGGGTTCAGCAGGCTGATCACATTCGTCAAAGCCATCGCCATATGCGCTAGCGCAGGCTCCAAAATCATCTGTGCTTCTACATCCCCTTCGGACGCCGCTTGCAAAACATGTCTCGCCCCTACCTCATCCCTGCTTCCTCCTGCTAGCTGGATCATGTGTGTACCTGGTATGCCAGAGGCGAGTGCTAATTTTACACTGCGTGTGATCGCCGTACCCGATGTTAAAGATTCGAACACACCGAACTCGTTCGTCCTTTTTTGTTTTGCTGCTTGCCGTGCCTGTTCCTCGCCTGCAATCCAGTAGGCCATCTCACCTGCTCCGCCTGCGGCTCCCTTATACATCTCTCCATTTAAAATAAGGCCACAACCGATACCTGTTCCTACCGTTATCATCATCACATGCCGTAATCCCCGAGCTGCCCCTAACCATTGTTCTCCCAAAGCAGCCATATTCACATCATTATCCAGCACCAAGCGACCACTGTATCGGTGTGCAACAATAGATCGTATACTTTCATGCGTACTGTTGCCATGTATACGATCTTGAACACTCCATGGAATTGCCGGGGCGTGGGTAATCGTTCCGCTATCGTTATCTACCACACCAGGGAAGCCGATACCTATGCCTTTTAACTGTGCCAGCGACAAGCCTTCCTGTTTTAGACAATGTTCCAGCTCCTCGAATAGACTCTCAAAGAAAAAATGGGCATCCTTCGTATGAATCGTCGGAAATTTATGCCTCACCACTACTTGCTGTTCCGCTGTGCCGATACAGATCAGCGTCTTCGTCCCGCCAACATCAATGCCTGCGGCCCATCCGGAAGCCTTCGGCTCATCCCTGTGTTGCTTTTGTACATACCTGTCCGCCATAGCCATCCTCCGTCATTCCGGTTCGCCATCATGCCTGCCAATACATCGGCTGTTGACGCCCTGTAGGTTCAAGATATGGACATAAGTATCGCATTTGAACACCTGTGCCGCAATAAACTAAATTCCGCCCCATAAACTGACGCGCTTTACTCCCCCCTTTTGATGAAAAAACAAAAAAGGCGAGCGCCTATAGCGCTCCCCCTGTTAATGAATCCTCCGGTTTTAATCTCAGCTTGCGATAATCTCCCGGCGTTACGCCGACTACCCGCTTAAATACCCGCCCAAAGGTAATCGAATTGGCATAACCAACCTGAGTCGCAATATGCTGAACTGTTTCGGTCGTATTACACAGCATTTGCTGGGCATGATTCATACGGAGCCGAGTCAAAAAATCGACGAATTTCATATCAAATTCTGTTTTAAATAGATGACTGGCATATTTAGGTGACACATCAAAACGTTCACTCAAATGATTTAACGATAAATCCGGATTCGTATAGTGATCCTCAATATATCGCTTCATTTCGCTAACCATAGCCCGGTAGCTTTTGGTTTCACTGGCGGCAACGTAAGTCCGATACACAGTGGTCATGTGCTCCAGCATTAGCGTATGCATCACAGCCAATGAAGAAGCAGACTCGACCTCACATTTCCATCTTTCTGCTTCCGGCCCGTTAAAATAACGATCCAGCGCCCCCGATACATCCTTCATCTCACGCATTTCCCGTTCCAGCAGCTCTTGCATCCACTGCATTACCGTTAAAATATCTCCATCCTTCAGCTTGTCTGTTTCCATCGATCCAAATAGCCCTTCCAGCTGTACACGCCAATCGTGGCTCGCCAGCCGAAAAGAACGAATCGTCTCCGAAATCAGCGGCAAATAGGAGTATAATGGAATCTCATTGGCCTGCGGAACCTGATCACTGGTCACAATATCACGCACTCCAAGCGTTAACCGGTACCGTAGGGCAGAAATGGCGGACCGATAAGAATCCTGAATATGCTCCAACTCGTGAATCTGGCCGCCTATCCCAATCGTGAGCTGTACACCCAGATGCCCATGCAGCCACTCACAGCCTGTTTGTGCCATTTCTTGCAGCTTCGCACCCAGCAAACCTTCCCCATCACCCACCTCTTTCCGCAATAAAATGGAGATTCTTTCACGACTCATCCATTCTGCCCAGCCCTGCCATCCATAGGTAGCTGCTAGTTCCTGTACCACACCAAGCAACGACAGGCTTAAACGCTGATCTTCGCCTCCATGATCCTCTAAACGCCTGCTACCGTCTACTCTCTGTGGCAGATCCAGATCGTGCAGCTCTACCACCATGACAGCGTAGACCAGAGTAACACCTCTTTTCCCGCCATCCGCAAAAGGAGAAAGATCATTCAGCCGAAGCTCTACCGTTTCAGTGCCTGTACCTTCCATAAGATCAAGGAACAGCTGCCGCCGCCGAATGAGTATATTCGCTTGCTCCTGCTGTTCATAATCGATCGTTTGCCGAATCAGACTTTGCAACGCACGATCAATCATCCACAGCTCGTCCTTGTTGTTTTCCTCACCGGGACGGCTGGGCAGTTGTTGAATACGCTGCATCATCAGCTGGATTGGCTTGTAATTTCTACGAGTCACATAAATAATGTAGATCACCGCTAATATAACAACAGCCAATCCAACTACAATCCAGACGTAAGAGATAACAGACACCCACTCGAACAACTGCCCGGCACGAATGCCACTTTCAAAACTCCACCCTAGCCGGGGGGACATCAGATGAGTCAGTCGCTGCCCGTCCTCTGCTTTTACAGCATCTTTTGTACCGGGTGCAGCTGGATAAATGGTTTGACCACTAGCATCATTAATTACCAGATAGGAAACCGCCGGATTGGTCATTTGACCAATCATTTGTTCCAACGGATACACACCGATATTGATTACCAGCAGCCCTTGTCCTCCAAATGGCAACGGGAGCCGCTTATGCATCGTAATCACGCGTTCAGACGTATGTGTTCCCGGCTCCTTCCATTCCCGCACAGGTGACCACTGCCGATCCTCCGACCGAAGAGCCTGCTCAATATACGGATAATCACCGAATGTCGAAGCATCCTGAAGTCCACTTCTCGTTAACACCGTGTGATCCTTCGTTCGATAAATATAAACGGAATGTACCAGTTCATGATTATCCTTAAGCGCGCGCAGGCTTCCAACTAGCCCATACAGCATCGTGCTGCCACTTTGCGCCTGCCCATTCAGAAAAGAACTGTAGCTCTTGTTCATCTCCGCCTCGCTTAATACGTCCATTTCTACCTTTGTCAGCGACTTCTCCACACTGTCCATCACAAATCCAGTTGTAATCCGATTCGCCTTTCCAGTTTCATTGCGCGATATTTCGTTTACAATCAGGAAGGATAAAAAAATGAGGATCGACACCGTTAACATAAAAATCGGGAAATAAGAAAACAGCAATCTCCTGTACCAGCTCTTTCGCATCATGTTCTCCCCCCCTGCCGCCTAATGCTTTCATGACCCTCTCTATAGGGCTTCGCTCAACACTAAGCACACTCGTGATGTCAGTTTTAATACGGATTTGATTATACTTTGAACCTATTCTACCAAAATCAGATGCTAAATAGATAGATTTCTTACAAATGATCTGTTATCACTTAACTCCAAAGCTCTATTTTGTTATGTATACTAACATTATGAAAACGCTCTACATATCATGAAAATAAATTTATATTATAAAAAAAGCCTATCCATCATCTACTTAAAGACGGATAAGCTTTTTACTGTTGTCTAACCTTGTATCCAATTGACCAATGAATGTACTGTCAATGTACCCGGCGCAGCTGCCACAAATGCTGATGAACCGTTGCGCAAGGCCCAAAATTCCACTGTTTTCGGAATACCGGGAGCCAGATCCAGATGATTGTCACTGAAAATACCTTCCTGCTCTGCCGATAGCCACACGTGTCTGGCAAGTACATCCGAACACAGCATGAATCTGCTGCCCCCGCTTCCCTGAATCTCTGTCACTTCAATTTTTGCCTGCGGTAAATCCATCTCTTTCGTGTCTGCAAAATAAATTTCACTGGAGGTCACCTGTTCACTATTCTGCGTTAGACGCGCGACCAGCATGTGCTCCGCACGGTTCAGACCAGTCAGCCATTTGTCGATAGGCAGTATATGTACAATTCCTGCCCCGCCTGCTGGTTGCTTTACCTTAACGTTCTCTTCATGAATAGCCTGGCTGCTACGGATATGTAAAAGCGTCAGCCGCAGCGTACCTGATATCGGCTCTAGTGTATCGTTGACCAGATGCAAGGCCTTATTCCCCTGTTCTGTATCTGTTGCACTCAACAGCACATCGGCAAAGCTACGCTTAGCCGTATATTGGAGCGCCTTCCAACGACCAAAATAGTCCATACTCGACCAGGAGGCAACGGGCCAGCAATCATTCATTTGCCAGTATAATGTTCCCATGCAATAGGGCTTGTGACGACGATGCGCCTCTATAGCTGCTTTCATTGCTTCTGCCTGTAAAATTTGGCTCATGGGAAGAAAGCTCGTAAAATCCTTTGGCTCTCGCATGTACCGCTCCATATATTCTTTAATCAGACGATTGCCCGCACCGTTCTTCTGATGTGCCAGCATCACCGCAGATTCCAGTTCCAAATCCTTCTCTTCCGCATAAGTACGAACGGACTTGTATTCAGGAAAAGACTGAAAACCGTATTCACTCATAAAACGGCCCACATGTACATGATAATTCTCAAACGGTTCAGACGCGTGCCATACACCCCAATAATGAACATCACCTGCAGTTGAAGACCGATGGGCATGCTGGTTCCGATCTCTCGTCAGGTCAATTAGCGGGGAGGAGGGCCAATATGCTGTCTGCGCAGACCAGGTGTGTACCGCCTCCGGTAGAATCCGATGAAAGAGCGTTTCATAATCATCCCACAGGCGTTCCCGTTGCTCAGGTGTGTAGTCCTTTTTCCAGCCCCAGCCTCCATTCTCTTCATAATGCGCCCACGCAGAATCGATCTCATTGTTGCCGCACCATAAGGCAATGCAGGGATGATGACGCAGCCGCTTGATATTGTCCTCGGCTTCCTGTGCCACATTGTGCATAAAATCATCATCCCCCGGGTACATGCTGCAAGCGAACATAAAATCTTGCCACACAAGCAAACCGTATTCATCACAAAGCTCATAAAATACGTCTTGTTCATAAATACCGCCACCCCACACCCGCAACATATTCATATTCGAGGCGGCTGCACTGGCAATTTCATACCGATATCGTTCCATCGTAACTTCAGTGACAAAGCTGTCATTCGGAATATGGTTAGCCCCTTTTGCAAACACTGGAATTCCGTTCAGCTCAAAATAAAAGCTCTCTCCTGCTGTATCTCGTTCACGTACAAGACGGATGGAACGCAGTCCCGTTTTTACTGATTTTTCAGCGATTACAGCTCCTTGTTCTTGTTCCACCAATTCGGCCACAAACGTATATAGATGCGGCTCCCCCAGTCCACGGCACCACCACAGCTTCGGCTTCTTCATTTCCAGCTCCAGCTCCACCGTCTGCTTCCCCTTCAGCAGCCGAACTGGCTTGGACCACACCTTCCCGTCAGCGGAAATACGCAACTCGGCATCTCTAATCTCATCTGCATTTTCGATCTCTACCACTGCCACGAGTTTAGCCCCTACCGAATTCACCTCGTCTTGTCGAATAAACAAGTCTCTCACGATCAGACCTGACCACGCCTCGATCCGGACCTCTCTCCAGATACCGCTCGTCACCAGCCTCGGTCCCCAATCCCAACCATAGTGGTAGGGAGCCTTACGTGTGAAAACGCTTACCTTTTTGTCGGACAAACCACCTATTTCGGACTGATCATTGGGTGCAGGGAGTCCATAACCTAAGCTTTCCAGCTTGGGTACATCTTCAGCAATCGGAGAACGAAAACTGATTTCCAGCCGATTTCCCCCTTGCTGAACAAATGCCTTCACATCCCTTCTCCATACCCGAAACATATTATTGGCTGACAAGACAGATTGACCATTCACTTTTACATCCGCGTATGTGTCCAAACCTTCCAACACCAACTCTACACATTGACATTGAAGCTGATCTGCATTTATCTCAAAATGGGCTTCATATATCCAATCCTGCTTATCAATCCACTGTACCTCCATCTCGTTCACACCAATAAACGGGTCAGGAATTTTGCCATGTCGTAAAAGATCGGTATGCACACAACCCGGCACTTTCGCACTAAGCCACTCATCACTTTGTGCTTCCCTAAACCTCCAGCCATCCAATCCTATCACATTAACCATCGTCACAAGCCTCCCTATAAGCATGATTGGGAACATCTGGATTCGTCAGCAACATAACAAAAATAACATTAAGCTAACAAAATAGTCAATTGTTTTTTATAACAAATGACAAAATACAAAATAAAAGTCGCCCTCTGCCCCTAAACAGGCTAAAAGCGACCTCCTTCGTCTTCACGGTGTAGGTGTCAAACACGTATCTGGACATTAACTATATGTGATTGTGTTAATGGGACGCTCACGGTCATCATTTTCCCGACTGATTCGGGGTGCATGAGCTTCTCGTACGAATAGCTCAGCGTGTAGCAACTTTTTCTCGACAGGCGAGTCCGGGTTCGTTATGCGCCACAACAACTGGTCCACTGCACGCATTCCCAGCAATTCCTTATCCACTCTCACCGTGGCATAGATCGGCATTTGTTCATTCGTATCGTCAAACCCGGTCACTCCGCAACGCCTCGGAACGTCAATTCCCTTTTCTTTCAGCACATCCACGACTTGCGCAGCAGTCACATCATTAGCACATACAAAAACCTCAGGCAATTCGTCCTCGGACAACTTTTCCATTTCTTCAGCAAGCGCTTGCGCTCCTCTGTGAAGAAGGGCTTTATTCTGCCGCAATTCTACTCCGCTCATTTCCAGCGTGGAACGACAAGCTTCCCAGCGTTCGTAGAAACTGTGAGCGTCATCAATATGACCCACAAACTGAAAGCGGGTATAGCCTCTGCACAGCAAATCCTTCATTAATTCACTCATGCATGTGCGATTATCTGTAAACACCGTATCACTTAAAAATGCAGAATCCCAATGATCTACCATGACGACCGGAATCCCCATTCGATAAATGTTCAGCAACAACGAAGTTGAAATCGTCCCTACTGTGATAATCCCTTTAATCGACTCCGGATTCAGTAGAGAAAACATATCTTCAGTCGAGGGCTCCGTTAACGTGATCATATCCATCCCCTTACGGTTCAGACGCTCGGAAATCCCTTCAAATACAGGCCCCCAGTACCTGGATTCCCTGTTCTGGTACCTAATATTCGGAAATAACACTAGCACGGTACCCGACCATTCTCTGGAATCTGTGTCCCGAGGCTCTACCCCTGTCATTTTGGGATGACTGCGAAAATAGCCCATCTGGGCAGCGAGCTTGACCAGAACCGCCCTTGTCTCTTCACTTACACCAGGTTTGCCTGATAGTGCACGCGAAACAGCGAACTTCGAAACGCCCGCCGCATCCGCAATTTCTTGCAACGTTACTTTTCCACGCATCTTCTCACCCAACCCTATTCGGAATCTTTTTCTACCCTAACCTTTCTAATACACGGGTGTACCTATAAACTGGTACCATCGTAGCATACTTTGTTTTAGATCATCAAATGATAGATTTGTACAAATCCATACCCTCCACCAAAATATGTTTGCTTAATAAAAAAACAAACCGCATAACAAACAATTATAAATTACTTGACGTGCGGTTCTTTATTTCCTACAATTTACTATTGAAAGCACTTACATTATGTAAATCATACTTATTAAGGGGGATTTGCAAATGTTCAAGAACAGGTCGGTACGACAGAGCTCCATTCTACTCCTGTCTTTGCTGCTGCTCGTTACAACGGGTTGCGCGAATGGAACAGACGGTAAGGCAGAAAAGGAAGATCCTAATGACACCAGTCCCATTACACTTACTTTCTTTGGCGGTGATTCCAGCTCTAACTGGAACAACATGAAGGATGCTGTCGGGCAGGAAATTATCAAGAAAACGGGCGTTACGCTAAATGCCGAACATGCTGTCAATGGTCGAGGCGAGGAAAAGTTTGCTTTAATGGCAGCGAGCGGAGAGTATCCAGATCTCGTGTACCCCAAAGGAGACATTGGAAAGATGGTCGATGCCGGGGCACTCATTGACTTAACCGACCTCATAGACAAATACGGCCCTAACATTAAGAAAGTGTATGGAGACTATTTTAATCGTATTAAATATAGTAGCGAAGATCCAGCCATCTACACGATCCCGACCAATTTGGGTGTGGATCACATCGCGTTTGATGCACAAGCCGGCTTCGAAATCCAGCACCAGGCACTTAAGAAGCTCGGATACCCTAAAATCCGCACCGTTCAAGATTTTGAAAAAGCACTTAAAGATTATGTCGCCAAATATCCTACCACCAATGGTCAGCGAACCATCCCCTTATCTCTCGATGCCGAGGACTGGAAAATTCAAATTACAGTGACAAACCCGGCTGTTACTGCTACAGGTGGACCCGACGATGGCGAATATTATATTGATCCTAAAACACACAAAGCCATTCTTCACTACAAGCGCCCAGAAGAACGTGAATATTTCCGTTGGTTGAACCATATGTACAATGAAGGACTGTTGGATAAGGATACTTTTGTGCAAAAAAGTGATCAGTACAAGTCCAAAATCGCCGCAGGCCGTGTCATCGGACTCATTGATCAGGAATGGAACTATCAAGATGCCGAAAATGCGCTCAAGGCAGCAGGTAAGGATGAATTCACTTACGCCCATTTTCCAGTCACTTTAAATGAGAAGTACGAGGATCATTCCCTCCAGCCCATTGGGTTTGATACGGCATCCGGGATCGGAATTACAACCTCATGCGAAAATCCGGTGCGAGCTATCAAGTTTCTGGATTTTCTGGCCTCCGACGAAGGACAAATTTTACGCAATTGGGGAATTGAAGGCCAGCATTACAACGTAGAGAATGGCAAACGAGTCATTCCGGCGGATGTGCAACAACGTAAAAACACTGATAACGCTTCTTTTAGCAGAGAGTCAGGTATCGGTTTGTACTGGATATGGGGGCCACATTATGGCGATAGCGTGAAGGACCCTTCTGGCAACTATTACACAACCAATTATCCGGAGATGATAACCGAAAATTATAGTCAAGCCGAAAAAGAGTCCCTTCAGGCATACAAAGCCCAGACGTGGAAAGACCTGTTCCCGAACGAAAAGGATTTTCCGGTAAAAGAGTGGGGGGCTGCCTACAACATGCCTGTTCCGACCAATACGAATTACAATGTCATTTATCAAAAGTCGCAGGACATTGTACGCAAACGGATTCCTGAGGCCGTACTCGCCAAGCCAGATCAGTTCGACGCTGTGTATGACCGCATGCTCCAAGAGCTGGATCAGGCGGGTGTGCCTAAGGCTGAAGAAATCTACACTGGCCTAATCCAAAATCGGCTGAAGCTGTGGTACGGCGAAAAATAAAGTTTTGCTTTTTAATGAAATATTACAGGGCTGACAGACAATGCTGTTCAGCCCTTCTACATTAACTTTACATTAAATATTGTGTTTGGTTTCTTTTTCTCTCCAAGAATTATTTTTGCCTGAAACCCGATTGACGTAAAACAATAAAATGATTGGAATCAACGCAATCCCGCCACACATCACCCAAGATATTTGAATAGGTGTTTGATCGGAAGACAAATCCATAAAATTACGGCTGATGATCCCTGTCACGATTAAACCTACGCACATGCCTAATTGTGAAATCGCTGAATCCAGAGATAGTAGTGTAGAACGATACTCATTAGAGATTCTTTTGTTCAGAAAAATTTGTTTGGCAACCGGGTACATGCCGCGCCCAATTTCATAGATCAAAAAGGTAAGCAGTACAGGATAAAATGTGTTGAACGCACCAGCTAAAATGAGCCATACCCCAATCATGCCGCAAGCATACATGAGTATATGTACATCACTGAATCGTGCGCCTAGCTTTCGAACCAGGTAACTTCCCAAAGTCATACATAGTGAATACCCTGCCTTGATAAACCCCATAATCCAAATCCCTTGATCGGAAAGACCAACCAGACGTGGCTGTTGAAATGTATTCCCCGCCGAGTTGGAAAAGCTGATAAATAAACCAATTATAAACACAATCCAGATAGACTTATTTTCAAAACCGATACGGACACTTTCTCCGATAATCGTTTTAATGCGAGTAGTAGACGTCTTTCGATGAGCAACATTCTCCTCATCCATATAAAAGAAACATAGAAAAATGCATACAATAATAGATAAAATGCTGGCCGCCCATGGAAGTGAATAGTTAAAAGTTGCGAGGAAGGCCCCCAACAGACCACAAATAAATCCCGAAATGTACTGTATACTGTTAGAGGTTGTAAAAAGAACTTCCATGGGCTTATCACTATTTTCCACAACCCATGATTCCAACGAACCTGATTGTAAACATATAGCCAGACCCCCAAAGACTTGCGCAAACACAAGCACCCCGATATGATCAGTCCAAACGAATAACACACTGTAGACTAGAAAACAACAAAGTCCCAAAATAACAGAGATTTTTCTTCCATACTTGTCTGCAATCGCCCCTGTGGGTATCTCAAACAGAAAAATACTTACAAAGAATACAACTAGTAAGAAGTTCGCACTCTGCAAAGAAAGTCCTTTAGCTAATAAAAAAAGGATGAGCGTAGTTCCCGTGATTTCACTCATAAAAAATTGAAGAAAGCTGACGGAGTAATATAGCTTATGAGGGTGCACTCTCAGGATTCCGTCGCTTGCTCTGCAGCCTCATATTCACTTCGCAAAATCCCCATCTGAATGATGTCATAATATTGCCCTTCCCTGAACAGCTTTTCCCGTAGTCGCCCTTCCTCCTTGAAGCCGCAGGCCAAATAGCAACGGTGTGCACGTTCATTGAACGCATAGACCTCCAGCTCCAGTCGATGCAGATTCAGCGTATGAAATGCAAATTTTTGTAACAGCCGGATCGCTTCCCGTCCATAACCTTTACCCAGATCACCGTCACGCCCGATCACAATTCCAAGGGTGGCGTGCCGATTCACCCAGTTGATTTTAAATAAGTCCAGTTGTCCGATATAGTCCAGGGTGTCTTTGTGCGCAATGACAAAACCTTTGATCTCGGGGTTGCCGTCAATCATCATCTGCACAAAGGATTCGCTATTCACCTGTGAATGCGGGTAGATAAACACGTCGCTTAAACCACGTGTGATTTCCGGGTCATTGACCCATTTTCGGATATCCGGTATATCTTCTTGACGGTATTCTCTCAATACAATTCGTTTTCCAATGATATGTGGCATCGTAATCTTCCCTCCAATTATGTATTGGTTTTAAGCACCTTTACGCTTCCATTACTCTCACAAACTCCAGAAAACGTGTACCTTTATAATGAAGCTCCCCACGATCACCGATCACAATCATACCGAAGACCATATCCTTCACCTCCAGCTCCATACGCTCACCCCCGTCAAACTCAAAGGTGATATAATAATATGTCGAAGCTGAAAAATCGCCTGATCCCCCACGCACTCTCGTTCGTTTATCCACAACCTTACATGAACGTTGTACCCGTTCGGCTGCTTGATTGGACAGGCCCGCTCCGATCGTTTTGACAATTCCCATAATCATTACAAAAGCAATAAGTCCAAACACCGTAAAAAAGATAACATTAAACGGTTGAAATTCTATAAAATCACTTCCCATTTGCTACATCCTTTCTACAGTAAAATGTAAATTTTCCATTCTATTGCCCATTGACAAATGGTACATCTTCGCCTCTAAAAACTCCAATACTTTTTTAACATACTTACGAAAAAAAAGTTCTTTCGCTCTTTTCCGCACCCCGCTTGGACTTATACCTAATCTGGCTCCTCTGATCCCCTCTGGACCGATTGACAAAACTATATATAGATATAAAATAGAGAATGTACTCTAAATATAGTGTAAAAAACGTATTTATGCCCGATATCTTGAAGATACAGGTATGAAAATACATGTAAATATAGAGTCAAAAATCTTAAATGGCGCAGCCAGCAAGGGATTCCATCTATAATAGATCCCAGGCAATGCCGTTTTCTTTTTTCGTTAATTGTTTAAGGAGGTTGCATACCATGCTGATTGCATATGATTCCAAGACCGGCAATGTAAAAAGATTTATAAACAAGCTCAAGCTTCCAGCGGTTCAGATCGAGGAGCAAATGACTATAGAAGAACCTTACGTACTTATTACATATACAACTGGGTTTGGGCAGATACCTGAGAGGGTATCTTCCTTTTTGAAAAAGAATGCTCAAAACCTTGTTGGTGTAGCTGCAAGCGGCAACCGTAACTGGGGTGAGAAATTTGCCAAAAGTGCGGATTTGATTGCCGATCATTATAATGTCCCCGTGATTAGTAAATTTGAATTATCTGGAACGTTCGGAGATGTAGAGCGTTTTAAACAGGAGGTGAGCCGAGTTGCGGCATATTGAATTGAACAACATGTTGATGAAACGCGATACAGACGGCTTTTTCCAATTGGAAAAAGACCAAGAGGCTGTAGCAGAGTTTATGAAGGAAGTTCAGGAACGGAGTTTGAAGTTTGCTGACACAGCCGCTCAAGTGCTGTATATGATTGAGAATGATTATTACGAAAATTTCTATAACAGCTACACGGCTGACGAAATTAATGATATTTTCCATATCACTCATAGCTATAATTTTAAATTTCCTTCCTATATGGCAGCATCCAAGTTTTATACCGACTATGCAATGAAGAGTAACGACCGTAAAGTCTATCTGGAACATTACCCTGACCGGGTTGCTGCTGTCGCGCTGCATTTAGGACGCGGTAACGTCGATACGGCACGCCTGTTGTCCCGCTCGATGATGGAGCAACGTCTCCAGCCAGCGACACCAACCTTCCTGAATGCAGGCAAAAGCCGCCGTGGGGAACTGGTATCCTGCTTCCTGCTCGAAATGGACGATTCCCTGAACTCAATCAACTATGTGCTGAACACCTGCATGCAATTGTCCAAAATCGGGGGCGGTGTTGCGGTCAACCTGTCGAAGCTGCGGTCACGCGGCGAAGCGATTAAAGGCGTAGAAGGCGCAGCAAAAGGCATTATGCCTGTGCTGAAGCTGATGGAAGACGGCTTCTCCTATGCGGATCAAATGGGGCAACGTAAAGGCTCTGGGGCAGCCTATTACAACATTTTCGGATGGGACGTGCTGGAGTTCCTGGATAGTAAAAAAATCAATGCTGACGAAAGAGTACGTCTCAAGACACTTTCTATTGGATTGCTGGTGCCAAACCGCTTTTACAAGCTGGCTCAAGATAATGAACCGCTGCATGTATTTGCTCCTTACAGTGTGTTTAAAGCCTATGGAACGCATCTGGACGACATGGATTTGGATGAAATGTACGATACGCTCCTCGCCGATGATCGGGTGAAGAAAAAAATAGCGATGAGCGCACGTGACATGCTGACGAAAATTGCCATGATTCAGTTGGAGTCTGGTTATCCATATATCATGAACAAAAGCAACGCGAATCAGGCGCATGCTCTTAAAAACGTGGGTCAAGTCAAGATGTCGAACCTATGCACGGAAATCTTCCAGTTGCAGGAAACTTCCGAAATTACAGATTACGGCCAACAGGATACCATCCGTCGGGACGTGAGCTGTAATCTGGCTTCACTGAACATTGTCAATGTGATGGAACATGGCAAAATCCGCGAATCCGTTCATGAGGGTATGATCGCGCTCACCTCGGTCAGCGATATGACCCAAGTAGCTAATGCACCAGGTGTTGCGAAAGCGAACCGTGAAATGCACTCCGTCGGTCTGGGTGTCATGAACCTGCACGGCTACCTTGCCAAGAATAAAATTGCGTATGAAAGCAATGAAGCGAAAGACTTTGTTCGTACCTTCTTCATGACGATGAACTATCATTCCATCGAAAAGAGTATGGAAATCGCGAAAGCAGCTGGACAAAGCTTTTATGGATTTGAGGAATCGGATTATGCGACAGGCGTATATTTTGACCGATATCTGAACACAGATTATCGTCCAACAACTGCACGTGTGCAAGAGCTGTTCAAGGGCATCTATGTTCCGACTTCAGCGGACTGGGACAAATTAAAAGCAGATGTGATGAAAAATGGCCTGTACCACGCCTATCGGATGGCGATTGCGCCAACTGCTAGCATTTCGTACATTCAAAATGCAACATCCAGCGTTATGCCGATTGTTGAGCAGATTGAAACCCGTACCTATGCCAATTCGACGACTTACTATCCAATGCCTTATTTGCAAAAGGATAACGTGTTCTTCTATAAATCTGCTTATCAAATGGACCAGTTCAAAGTGCTTGATCTGATTGCAGAAATCCAGCCGCACGTGGACCAAGGAATTTCGACCGTGCTTCATGTGAATAGTGACGTAACTACGCGTCAGTTAGCACGTTGCTATCTATACGCCGCACACAAAGGACTTAAATCGTTATACTACACACGTACCAAAAAGCTGTCTGTAGAAGAGTGCCTCACCTGCTCCATCTAAAGCATAAATGGTAACAAGCTGTAGTATAAAAATTAGATTTTGAATAGATATGGATGCTTTGCATTAGAAGCTGTATCCAGCGTGTGGTTCAGACCTTTACGGGACTGGACAAGACCCTCGCGGATACAGCTTCCGTATGTCAAGCATACGATGATTCGCCTGCACTATTACATTGTGTGTTTCCAGGGAATCTCGCAAGCTGAAGGGAGAATGCTAACAATGACAGGTATACAAGCTGTAAACTGGAATCGCTCGGACGATGATTTCACACTGATGTTCTGGAACCAGAACATTATGCAATTTTGGACGGATGATGAAATTCCGTTGTCTGACGATAAAATGTCCTGGGTAACCCTCAGTGATATCGAAAAAGAAGCCTACATGAAGGTGCTGGGCGGATTGACGCTACTGGATACCATTCAAGGCGGCGTGGGTATGCCGCAAATTATGGAGCATGTGGACGGACTGCAACGCAAAGCCGTACTAAGCTTTATGGCGATGATGGAACAAATTCATGCCAAGTCGTACAGTAGCATCTTTACAACGCTAGCTTCCACGGAAGAAATTGACGGTGTATTCCGCTGGGTGGAAGAAAATCCACATCTCCAAACCAAGGCAGAAACCATTCGTCAGTATTATATGAATATCCATACACCCAAAGACCTGTATCTCGCGATGGCAGCGTCGGTGCTGTTAGAAAGCTATTTATTTTATAGCGGCTTCTTCTACCCTCTTTATCTGGCGGGCCAGGGCAAGCTGACATGCAGTGGAGAAATTATCGATTTGATCCTGCGGGATGAAAGTATTCACGGTGTGTACGTAGGTGTACTGGCACAGGAGATTTATGCAGAATTGGCCGAGGAAGAACAACGTGATCTTTACCAGACGCTGGTAGGCTTGCTGCGCTACTTGCACAATAACGAGGAACAATACACCGAGCAAATTTACACCCCTATTGGACTCGTAGACGATGTGAAAATCTTTTTGCGTTACAACGCCAACAAGGCCATGATGAACCTGGGCTTTGATCCACTGTTTGAAGAAGAAGAAGTTAATCCCATTGTATTCAACGGCATCAGCACCCACACTAAGCAGCATGATTTCTTTTCTAAAAAAGGAAACGGCTATGTGCGGGCGATGAATGTAGAGCCGCTGACAGATGATGATTTTAATTTTGGCGTATAAGTACAAATACGTGAAACTGTAAACAAATAGGGTTTTAGAACTTGTCCCTAAGTTCTGAAACCCTATTGCCTAAAGAAAGTAGATAGTTTACATATTTCAGGATTTTGCAAAATCCTCATTTACATGCGTTCGCTTATATAAAACTGGTATTGCCGCTGCTATAAGGATCATACCCATAAAAGCGGGTGCGGCATGACCAAGTGATACATAGATTTGACCTCCAATGATAGGCCCAATCATTCTTGCTAAAGCCTGAATAGATTGACTACCTCCTTGAATCCTCCCTTGTTCACTAGAATCAACAGACTTGGAGAGCATCCCATTAAATGAAGGCCCAAAGATCGAATCACCAAAACCAAATATAAACATGCCAGTGATAAAAAGAGGATAGAATGAGAACAAAGCCGATGCTGCAATAAGACTATAGCCTATAATCTCCGAAACCATTCCAAGAATGGCTATCTGTTTATCACTAAGTTTTCTCAAAAGCTTTGGCATGATGAAACCTTGTGAGATAATGTCTTGGACACCCATAATTGAGAACATAAGTCCGATTAGTGCAGGCTTCCAAGCGAAAGTATCCATTGTAAATTGTGAAAAAACGGCCTGTAAAGATCCGTTGGGTATCCAAAGTAAGAACGCCGAGATAAGTAGCCTGTTTAAGTTTTTCATGGAAAGCAGGTTTGCAAGCTGTATGAATGGATTAAGTCTTACAAAAGTAATTTCTTTCAGTCTATGTTTCTTGTCAAGGCTCTCAGGCATAAAAAAGACTCCATATATAACATTCACTAAAGTTATAATTGCTCCAAAATACATGGGTACAGAATAACCAAACTTGGCAAGTAATCCGCCTAAAGTTGGGCCAATGACGGTGCCTACACCTACAACCGCACTCACCCATCCAAAGTATTTGGTTCTCTGTTCTGGAGGAATGATGTCTGCAAAATAGGCGAAGATCGTGCTTATGCTCCCACCTGTTATACCTTCTATGATGCGTCCCGCAAATAGTACCCATAGAGCTCCTCCTATGCCAAAAACCAAGTACCCGATTGCGGAACCCAAAAGGCATACTAAGAGCAATGGACGACGGCCATATTTGTCACTCAGAGCTCCAAGCACGGGGGCCGCAAAAAACACGCAGAAGGCATAAACAGAAGTCAGCAGCGTGACAACGATAGCTTGTTCTCCCGGATTGCTTATATAAGGCTGTACTAAGAATGGGACGACAGGTGCTATGATACTGAAGCCTATTCCGCAAAGAAACACAGAGATAAGACCGAATATTAAAGCGTGTTTATCTACGGTTTGTTCTGTGTTCTGTTCATGGTGTGATCTAAATTTGAACATTAAATCTCCCCTCAAAAGCTATGTTTTTATTTCCTCGGAAGCAAAAATATCGTATCACAGTTTTTCTTCCTCGGCAACAAAATAATAACAAAAAAAGGCAGCCCGTTCTCAATAGAGCCCGGCTGCCTGTGATTTGATTTTCATTATTCAGATTTATTCCGACTTAATATCTATACCGTGTTTCTTTATTTCTGCATCCAAATGCCTATTATACTTTTCCACGAAGCTAAGCATACTATCAAATTGTTCATCGGTTACCTGCTCAAACACGGCTTTATCTCGCTCTTGAAACTCTTTGTGCAGTTCCTCATGGATTTTATAAATTACTTTCCCTTGCTCCGTAAGCCGAAAATAGATTTCTTTCTTGTTATCCGGCTTCTGGTAGCTTTCGATAATGCCTTTTTTTATGAGCTTCTTAGTTATTTTACTTATGGCACCGCTAGTCATATACTGGGACTCCGCAAGTTTTGTCACGTTGGAATCTACATTTCTTTCAATGTATTCGATGCAATGGACTTCAGAAGACTTATAACCCTTAAGACTGTCTTCCATCTTATCCTTATTAAGCCAAACCATCTTGTTATATAAGTCCCTGAAACCCATTATGACCTGTTCTTCTTTGCTCATGGCCTGTCCTCCCACCCGTTGGTGCATTAACAACATAATATAATATATTTTTGTTTCTATTTCAACAAGCGTCTAAGTATGCAGTAAATAAACCTAATCTACTAAACGGCAAGCAGGGTAAAAAAGATATCACTCCCTATGCTTTATGTATGTGTATTTATTTTTCAGACGAGGACATACACGCAAAAAAACGGCCAGATCGCTAAAGTAGCGGAATCGAGCCGTTTTCCATTTCTTAAGACCGAGCCTCTGTAAACATTTGAAAGGTGACACCAAACTTGTCTGTTACATTCCCATAAGCTGGACTAAAATGGGTTTCCTGCAAAGGCATTCCCACCTGTCCTCCTTGCTGTAGAGCATCAAACATTTTTTGAGCTTGCTCCACACTATCGGTTGTAATACAGATGCTCACCTGATTCCCGCTGCTAAAAGGCGATCCGGGAAAGGTATCAGAAAACATGAGCTCTGTCTCACCCACTTTAAGGGTAGCATGTCCCACACGTTCCTTGACTTCTGCGGGAATGGGAAAATCGGGGTTTTCCGGCATTTCCCCAAAGGTTTGAATAAAAAGCAGTTGAGCATCCAATGCCTCTTTATAAAATTCAATTGCTTCTTTTGCATTTCCATCCATCGTGATGTAAGGAATCAAACGTTTGGACATCTTCAACACAGCTCCTTTAATTCGAGGTGATTAACCCAGCCATTTCTCCTGTATTATATACAAAACTTGTCAAGAAAAACAAATCTGTATTCTTAGCTTTCATGCACTTGAACGCCAAGCTGCTTTAGTTCCTTTATCGCTTCCGTAACTTTACGCTGTGGATGAAGCGCAGAGATCATCTGTGCAGTGATCGGAACGCCGTTGAAAATCTGGCCTACCACTCCTAGAGAAATCGGCAACTCATAGTAACTTTCAGCCCAATCCTGATATTCCTCCGGTGTAACTATAATTTTCCCCAGCAAAAAGGATGATCCATCGTCATATCCCTCAGGAAAGTTCGCGTTGCCCATACTCCACTCCTTATCTCCCGCTTCCCTCCACATACAAAAGGTAACGTTCTCTTTCTCCAGCGCTTCGTCTTCCAAAAGCTCCATCATATCATCAGGCACACCGTCGTACATGCCCGGCCAGACCTCATATTCATCTCTCGCATGAGGACTTACAGGGGATTCGTGGTCAAAACCCTTCAACAGTACACCTCCACGCGTCCATAGCAAATGAATCGTATCTCCAGCGCCGTTGTTCACCTCACCCAGGCACACATCAACAGACCATTCAGACTGCATACGATACGTGCGTAACCAATCTTCTGGAGACAATATAATGTCCAGCGCTGACAGCAGCAGCATTCTATCTTTTAGACCATTCGGCGTTAGCTGTGCATCAAGCATCATATTCTTCATCATTCCTCCACCTTGTCCTTGCGTACTAAGAATTCATCTGTCCCTGCCTATACTTTCAAGCTTCGCCTGCTCAATCATCTGCCGAATGAACGGTACTTTGGCTTCGGTATACGCTGCACGGTCATATTTGAATGCATAGCTTTCTAAAAAATGCCTTCTAATCGTGCTTGGCACAAATCAGAAGGCATTCTCTTGTTTAAATTAAGAATCATTCAGCAACTCCAGCCCTATTATTCGGCTTCTCAATCACGATCAGACAGGTGCTGTCTGGCAAAGGAACCCGCTGGCCCTGCTCATCCATGAACTCAACACGGCTGGACAGCGCCTCGGCATAGCCCTCTTGTAAATAGTGGCGACTCACCCGGATAATCGCTTGTGATCCAAGTGTGTTACGGATACACTCTTCATACTGTGACGGGGTAAAATAACCAAACTGCTCCTGCACTTCATGCACATAGGCTTCCGCCCCCCATGTATAGGTATATAGAAATTCCATCGCATCGTTCACTGACAAAACAGCCTCATGCTCACCCACACGCTCTATTTCAATGTGGCGGCCCGCAAAATCTTGCGCATACCGCATCAGCCATTCCATTCCATCCGGCTCCAAGAATCGAATTCGTCTGCGCTGCTCTACTGGTTCGGTCATAATACCGTCACGAATGATGATACGCCCACCGGGTGCAAGCACACGATAGGCGCTCTGCAAAGCAGCCTCCACCGTTTGTGGATTGAACCGAATTCCATCTCGTTCGATGTAGGAATAGAGCTCGTGAAGAATCGAAGAGAAGATGACCGTGTCCATACTCCCCGTTTCCACATATTCCTCCAAACGAAGCGCATCTCCTTTGATGACATCCCAACGATGGCGCTCCAATTGCTTTTTACGTTTAAGTGCCTCAATGACATTCACAGAAATATCAAGACCTAATGGCTTCGCATCTGGTCTTTCCTGTTCGATCAGATCCAGCAGCACGCCCCCGCCGGGTCCAATATCCAGTATGCGGGTTCCAGTCACGTAATCCAAAATAACCCTTTTGTAATCTACGGTCTGGTTCATATCTGTAAGATACGTTTCCTCATTGTGAAAGCGATCATAAGCATCACGCCGTAACCCGAACAGATCGAACAGCAGTAGGACTGCTTTGTCATACAGAGGCGTTTTTTCTGCCTCAATACAAAAATCGATTAGTTTCTCAGCCGCAGATGAAAATACAAAATTAAAAAATACAGTACTCGGTAGCTCCTCTTTATGCTCCACGATCACACTCAAATGAGGATTATGCTTCCGTTTCCCTTTTGCGATGTCCTGCCAAGACAGTGCGCTTAAATATTTTTCTATCATTCGTTTTTTATATACGTTAATTTTCTTGACACCACGATAGTCATAATACATCGTATTCATGAGCGATTCGAAACTGATATGGCGAACGGTTGCAGGCTGTTCTTGCCCCGTGCCATCCCTCAATGTGAGTAAGAATACCTTTACCAGTTCTTGAAGTGAAAAATCCTGTAAAGCTGATTCTACATACCAAAGTGTCCGATTCTCCAACGGAGCCAGCGCCTTCTCTACATTCAACTCCCGCTCTAGTTCTGCGTAAGCCTGTTCGAACGGCTCCCCTTCATGAATCGAAACCGACCGTAATCTTTCCAGTCGTTCCTTTACACTCCAGACTACAGGTGCGTTATCCCATGCAATCCAGCCGATTAGTTGCTCCACTTCACTGCGTACTTGGTCCCATAATGCAGGTTCTACCCCGGCGATAATACACTCGTTCAGAGCCCTTAAAACAAGCTCCAGTTCCTCAGGGCTCAACCAGCCCTTACGAGTAATTTCAAGCAGCAGTCGATTTTCCGCAAAAGGAATTTCTCCCCGTATATATTGCCCGATCAATCCATGCGTCTCAATCAGAATTCGGGTCATGCTATTGCGCGGGTAAGCAGGTGACTCCGCTTGGGCCTGTCTGACATACAGTTGGGAGGAGCCGATATTATGTACAAATAAATTAATGCCCTCATGCTGCCAGCGTAGCCGTTCGCGGACTGTGCCTCCTTTGGCTGTCTCAGACCATACCAATACATCCTCCAGTAGCTCTTTAACCCAGAATGACAATGGAAGTCCGTCCAAAATAAGCAACGTACGCTCCACGTAATCTAGTACAGGATTGGCATCCTTTAACTCACCTATGGATCGAATGCGTTCCAAATTTACAATACGCTCCTCAGCCGAAACAAGCAGCTTTAACCAAGTCGGTGTATCCCAGGCCAAATCATTTTCTTTCCTGTAATTAGCAATGGCTTTTAACGATTGCAGCATTTTCTCACCTCGTGTGATTCGGATTCGGTATGCACAAGAGACTTTGGATAAGACATTTGGATAAAACCTTTGTATATACTACACTTTACCATACATTTGTAGCTTCCATCTCGTGGAAAATATTAAACATTTGTATTAATCAACCGCTTGACATACTTTCCAAACGCATACATAACCCTCAAGTGCACTAGACAGTGCCACCTCAGACAAAACAAATGACCGTAACTTCCACATAAGGAATTACGGTCAGCCTATTTACTTCCATATACAGTTTAACGGGAAGACTCCCACTACCTCCATCTTCCGAACTTATCATTCTGCACATCGTTAACCTGTCCAAAAAATACCTGCTTGATCTATTTCTACCTGTTTGAGCTGTTCTTCAAAGCACGGATTAGGTGCAATCTCTTTTACGCGTTGCCAGCTTTCAGCCTCTTGCCGGGCATATACATGCCAATGATTCTCCTCCCAGCGAAATTGGACAATGTCCGTGCGATCCCACGACTCCGTTTTATTAGAAGGCCTTTCCTCCGTCAAGATCAAACAGTTATCCTCTATTTGATAAATGAGCCGCACGTCAGAACGTACGTAGCCTGGCACCTTTAGCGCAATATAGCCATTCAGCAGGTATTCAACCTTTTTAACGGTAAACGGATCAATCCGCTCGTTCACGAGATTTCCACCCCTTGATCAATTCGTAAATATTACGATTTAAATATAGCAGAAATCGAAGTTTTTGAAAAGAGTCCTCCTTGCCGTCCCAAAAGCAAAAAGATATCCTCCAGCCTGAAGGCTTAGAAGATATCTTATTACTCTTGTTATGCGCAGCCGAATCATAATTGCATATGATTTCTAGAAAGTTACAGTGCGGCTGTGCAATACGTCAACCACCTATAATAGATTTCGCTTAATTATCAACAGAAACGCCATCTGGTACTGGAATACCAAAATCAGGTGTTCCATCTTCCTTCCAGTTGAACGGCTGAACACGTGTATGACGATTCGGATCATACAGCGGGTCACCTGTAATTTCCTTGTAATTCCGGGCATGATATACGATTACATCGCTACCGTCAGCAGCAACCGTAAAACTGTTATGACCTGGCCCGAATTGTCCTGTTTCCTCATTCGTGCAGAATACCGGCTCAGGTGATTTCGTCCATGATTTCGGATCAAGTAAATCCGCATTCTCATCTGCTGTCAACAAGCCCATGCAATAATTGTGGTCTGTAGCGCTAGCTGAATAACTGATAAAGATCCGTCCGTTCCGTTTCAGAACCGCTGCTCCTTCATTCACCTTAAAACCGATGATTTCCCAATCATATTCAGGAGTGGAGATCATGACCTGCTCACCGCGCAGCGTCCATGGATTGCTCATTTCAGAAATATACAGATTGGAATTACCGACGATGTCAGGGTCCTTCTGAGCCCACACATAATACAGAACTCCATTATGCTGGAAGGTTGTCGCATCGAGAGCGAACGTCTCCCAACGGGTTTTGATCTGTCCTTTTTCCACCCATTCCCCTTCCAGAGGATTAGCTGAATCATTTTCCAGCACGAACATCCGATGGTCGAACAGGCCTTCCTTCGTTTCTGTTGTACGAGCTGCTGCAAAATAAATGTACCATTTGTCGTTAATATAATGAATTTCCGGTGCCCAAATGTTCGCACTTAACGGGCCCGATTCATATTTGTGCCACACTGCGACAGGCTCTGCTGTACTCAAGCCTTGAATAGTACTTGCTCGTCGAACCTCAATGCGGTCATACTCTGGCACAGATCCGGTGAAATAATAGTATCCGTCACTATGCTTGTAAATCCAAGGGTCTGCCCGTTGCTCAATGACCGGATTATTTAAGGGTACAGTTTGATTCATGGATATCCTCTCCTCTATGTGTATGTAGTTCATACAATTAATCGCTGATACGTTTTCCCCAGATGGAAATTCCCTTTTTATTCATACCCGTGAAAATTAGAGTATGGCGACCAAGCTCCCAGTCCCATGAAGGAAGCAATAACAATTCTTCCTTTGTTCCTTCGGACGTATCGCTCCAATCCATTGTTAGAGTACGCTTGCCATCAAAGCTCCAGTGACCTTCAAGAGAACCACTGGTTGCCCGCCCTCCATCTTCCAGACGGAGCGGTTCAGCTTCCACCTGGCCGTCTACTTCCTGCCTTATCACGATGCGCTCCCAGTTGCCGGATAATAGCCTTTTGGGTATATCCTGCTCCTTTTCGCCCGCATAGCGCTCCGGAGAGACGACCGGCCAGCCCTCTGCCGTCCATAATATTTTGCGTACATGCAGGTACGGCCAGCTCTTGTCCGTTTCTCCCCGCGCATGATGTACAATATAATAATCCGCACCGTCCTTCAGGACAGAATTGTGACCTGGCGCAACCCAGCCTTCTCCTTCGCTGAACCGATAACCGCCCAATACCTTGTTTCCAATCTCGTATTGAGGCAAATAGCTGGTATCTGCCATATCATGTCCATTCATGTCCACATAAGGACCTGTGATAGAATCTGAGCGGGCAACGCGAACATTGTAATCCTCAAACAAAGAATCATACGAGACGAACAAGTAGTATTTACGGAACATTGGATTGTACACAATGTAAGGCCCTTCTACAGCACCGTCCTCAGTTGCCCGATCTCTGGCAGCGATATTTTTACCATAGCCAGATTCTTTGAGCTTTCCAGTCTGGGGATCGAGCGGTGTAATATAAATTCCTCCGAAAAAAGAGCCGTATACCATCCATGGATTTCCCTCTGCATCCAGCACCGGATTGGCATCAATCGCATTCAGCTTGTCATGCTCTCCCGTTTTAACGACCAGCCCCTCATCTTTCCAAGGACCTTCCGGGGAGCTGGATGTCTGCAATCCGATCGCTGACCGTGTGCTGCCAAAGGTAGAAGCGGAGTAATACATCCGATAGGTATCACCCATCTTGATGATGTCCGGTGCCCACAGATTGGTTGCTGATGACCACGCCTCCGCTTCCTTTGGAATGCCGGGGAGTGCATACTGAACCCAGTTCCAGTGAATCAGATCAGTCGATTTGCGTACCATGACACCAGGTCTTAATTCTCCACCTGTCTTTACATCCGTCGAGTAGACATAATAGCCTTGATCTGTTTTGAGAATCGCAGGGTCATGAGCATTGTTAATCGTCCAGCGCTGTTCATCGTTAATCGTACTTTGATCATACAAGTGATCGGGAGGCGGAGCCTGCGGATACACAGGGTCCGGAGTGTTATCCCCACAGCCAGAAAGACCCAGCATGAGCAGCATAACCATAACTGTTATTCTCCTCCTTCCTTTACCCATTTCATATTGTGACTGCCTTACATCATTCATGCGTACCCTCCAAGTGTCAATTAACCTTTGACACCCGAAATAGCAACCGATTCAATAATTTGTTTCTGGAAGATCAGGAATATAATCAGTACAGGTAACAAGGCTATAATTGATGCTGCCATTATAAGCGGATAGTCCGTCTGAATGGCGTAAGTCGCATTAAAATTCGCGATAACCAGCTGCAGTGTCTGCGTTTCTGGTGAGTTCAAGTAAATAATCGGTGCCAAATAATCGTTCCAAATCCCCATGAACCATAAAATAAGCTGTGCCGCAACAGCTGGCTTAATGAGCGGGAACGTAATCGACGAATAGAGTCGGAAATAAGAGCTTCCATCAATTTTGGCAGCTTCGATAATGGCATCCGGCACACTGAGTAAATACTGCCGCAGGAAAAAGATCATAACTACATTTCCGAACAAACCCGGAACGATCAGAGGCAAAAGTGTATCGACCCAGCCAAGTTTGGAAAACATCATAAACTGTGGAATCATAACCGTTGGGTATGGAATCATCATAGATGCGATGAGTGCCAAAAACAGTTTGTTTTTATGAGGGAATCTCAGCTTAGCAAATGCAAAAGCGGCCACACTGGATGTAAAGGTACCTACAACGGTAACACTTACAGCCACAATCACGCTGTTCTTGATCCCGCTTAACAAAGGCCCTGCTTCCCAAATTTCCTTATACTTGCCAAACTGGAACACCTCTGGTATCCATACTGGTGGAAGAGCAAAGACATCCTGCTTTTCTTTCACCGAAGTGGACAGCATCCAAAGTAGCGGTGCGATCATCACAATCGCTCCAATCGCTAGTGCAATAAAGATAATGATATTGGTAACTTTCGTTTTTTGACTATGGGACATAATCAGACTCACTCCTTTCCGCGAAAATCAATCCCCATCAAAGGACGATTTTTCATTCATTTTGAATTGAATCAAAGTTACGATAAAAATGAAGATGCCGAGAATCATAGCCATCGCGGAGGCATATCCCATTTGCAGGTTTTTAAATGCCTTATCCCAAATATAAAAGACGATTGAGGCCGATGAGTATTCCGGACCCCCTGTAGGTGTCATAATGTTCATTTCAGTAAAGATTTGCGAACCACCAATGATATTAGTTACGACCAGGAAGAAAGTTACTGGTTTCACCATTGGCCATGTAATATTGCGGAACATCTGGAATCCGCTAGCTCCATCTAGCTCTGCTGCTTCATAATAAGAGCGAGATACGCTTTGCAGGGCTGCCAAATATAGCAGCATCGTATATCCGAGACCCTTCCAGACGGTCATGAGAATCAAGGCCGGTTTGACCGTATCCTTATCCATCAGCCAGTTAGGACCCTTAATACCGAATATTTCGAGGAATTGGTTCACCAAACCATAGTCTCCGTTGTATGCCCAGTTCCACATAATAGAAACGGCAGCCAACGAAGAAATAACCGGGATATAGTAAATCACACGAAATGTTGTCGTACCTGGAATCTTGCGATTCAAACCTAGTGCCAGCAGTAAAGCTAGTACAAGACCGATTGGAATACCTAACATTAAGAAAAGAGTATTGTACATTGATTTATAAAAGAGCTCATCGCTAAATAAATCTTTAAAATTGTCGAGACCAATAAAGTTCATTTGTCCCAATCCGTCCCAGTCTGTAAAAGAGCCGTATAATGAATAGACAAACGGGAATAACGTAAAGATTAGCAGACCGAGAATAGGTGGAAGAATAAATAAGTATCCATATACCTTCTCTTTGCGGTAGAGATTAGATTTGGTTATCACAGGGCTCACCTCTGTTTCTAATTTGGAATGAAGATGATGTTAGCAGCATGATATTTAGCCACTAACATCATCCTTTTTTCCTCTATTTACGCATTATTTCTGTGATTTTTTCTCTTGCTCCACCGCTTTATCCAGCAGTTTCTGCATCTTCGGTTGTTCTTGCTTCAGATAATCTGCCGCCGTAATTTTACCGTCCAGTACAGGCTGAATATCTGTGAAGAAAATATCATACCATTCTGCGTTATACGTATAGTTGCCTGGTAATGAGCGTCCATAGTCATTTACGATATCAATAAATTCCTGTTTATTGTTAGGCTTGGTTTTCGTATCTTTGGACCATTCATCAGCCATGTCCAGCAGATTCGGAATTTGTACCTTGGCATCTACCAGCTGCTTCATTCCTTCTTTAGAAGTCGTCAGATAGTTAACCAGTTCTACAGCTTCATCTGGATATTTTGTTTTAGAGGAAACACCGATACCCAGGGAACCAATCCATGTTGCCGATTTTCCAGTCGATCCGGCTGGGAACGGCAGCAAATCATATTCGAATGGCAGTTTTTCAAATGTACTCATATCCCAAGGACCTACCGGGAAGAATGCCATTTCGCCCTTCATCCAACGTTGGTATGTGTCCAATGTTTGCGATTGTTCAATACCAGGGGTGATTTTATATTTGTTTTGCATGTCAGCAAAGTACTGAAGCGCTTCCGCAAATTTCGGATCATCAACCGTTACTTTAGTTTTGCTCTCATCCAGCCAATCCGCCCCATTACTCCATACAAACGCTTGCAATGCCCACTGAACGTTAAAACCTGTACCGTATTGATCCGGCTTGCCGTCACCATTTGTATCTTTGGTTAACTCTTGGTTGACCTTGATGAACTCATCCCATGTATACGGTTTGTCTTTATCAGGCAAAGGCACGCCCGCTTTTTCGAACATCGTTTTGTTGTAGCCAAGTGCGAATGGACCCAAGTCCTTCGGCATACCGTAAATATCTCCTTGACCGGCCATTTTACCGTCATAGCGATATAAATCCACACCGTATTTCCAAATGTTATCTAGGTTTATATCCTTGTTCTTCTCAATGTAAGGGGTGAGGTTCTTCAGCACCCCACTGTTTACATAAGCTTTCACATCTCCAGGGTTAAAATAAAAAACATCTGGAAGATTATTTCCTGTGATCGCAGCTCTAAGCTTTGTAGCATATTGGTCCGCTGCTGTCACGACCATTTTAACCTTTACGCCAGGATGTTCCGCTTCAAATTTCTTAATTACTTCCTTATAAGCCTTTTGCTCATCTGTTCCACCACGGAACATGAATGTCAGTTCCTTGCTTCCATCACTACTGGAACTTCCCCCGCCACAACCAGTCAATGCAGCCATCATTAACAACAGAACAACCATTGCTATTGCAAAACCTTTTTTCTTTATCAACGCGACCCCTCCTAAATTTAAATGAAACCGCATACATTTGGTGCTAAAATAACTTCATACCACTCGGCCTAATCCTTAACTGTGCGGTACACAACCCGTTGTTGATTGCCGCTGTGATTATCATCCCTCTCATGTACCATATAATTAACATTTCTCTTTATCAATAATGAATTCGTTTACAAACAAAATATAGCATGCCCTTCCTCGGTTCGTCAATGTATTTTTCAATCTTTTTAAATAATTATAAAACATAGATTTGAGTAACATAGAAAGCAAAATTAAATCGTATTTAAGTTATTTTTTCATCTAAAACCAAATAAATAAACTTAAATACGATTTATTTATGAAATAATCTCTAATTTGGAGTCCACTTCGCCCCCCTCTTTATTTAGTAAAAAAAATTTACAAAAAAGCAGTTTACTTCTTTTTGATTTTATTTTAACATAAATCAAAGTAAATATATAAGCGCTTACATCACAATTTTTATAGAAAAGGATGGTCTATAGCTATGATTTATATTAAGGACTTAATGTCAGGATTAGATATTTTTAAAGCACTGGGTTCAGAAATCCGCATTCAAATTCTCGAATTACTTGCCTATCAGGGACAAAGTATGAATGACATTGCCAACAAACTTAATTTGAGCAACGGTACCATTACAATGCATATTCGAAAATTGGAAGAATGCGGCCTTGTCGAGATCAATACTGTGAGTGGCAAGCACGGTACCCGAAAAATGTGTTATTTGAACAAGGATAAGCTGATGGTAGACTTGCGCAGCAGAGAACAAAAAAATGTGTATGAGGTTGAGATTCGCGTAGGTCATTATAGTAACTACCAAGCGTCCCCCACTTGTGGATTGGTGACCCGAGACAGCATTATCGGCGATTTTGATGATCCACGCTATTTTGCAGATCCCGGGCGGCTGGAGTCGGAAATGATCTGGATGGCCGAAGGCTTTTTGGAATACCGCATCCCCAACTATCTGAAAGCGAATCAATCCTTTAAAGAAATTCAATTCTCCGCAGAACTGGGCTCAGAAGCACCCTGCTATTGTGAGGAATATCCCTCCGACATTTGTTTTCATATCAATGGTATCCCTATTGGGCACTGGACCAGCGCCGGAGATTTTGGTGAAGTATCCGGGGTTCTGAATCCAGATTGGTGGCCACCGCATTTAAATCAATATGGTATGCTCAAATTAATTCGCATCAATCAGCATGGCAGCTTCATTGACGGGTGTCGCATTTCCGAGGTCACAATAGATGATATTAACCTTAACTATAAAAGCGATATTACACTCCGTTTATCTGTAACCGATCAATCGGAAAACAAAGGAGGGCTCACTATTTTTGGCAAAAGATTCGGGAATTTCAGTCAGGATCTGCTTGTACGCGTACTTTACGATGTGCACGGGGAGGACAACACCAACTCCTGACACTCTACATGTAAAAAATAGGCCGAAGCCTGTATTCATTGAATACATGTCCTCGGCCTAAACATCCTGACTCTTACTTAAAGAGATATAGATCAATAAATAAAAAATGACTACTATCCCAAACACCAGCCAGCAAAAGGACAGCAAATGAAGCCTTGGTCCTGCATGTACTCCCCATCTCCAAATATCCGTAAGGAGCATCAGTGGCTGCAATAATACATCCCAGCTATTCCAGCGAGCAAATCTGCCTATATATACGCCTATGCTGGCTAGCCACAACAACACAAAAACTACAGCCCATGCGAGCCCACCTGAACAAATCCTCTTCAGCATATGGTGGATCACCAATACACAAAGGGATGTAAGAAAAAGGCCAAGCCCTGCTGCTGAAAAAGACGTAAATAAGATTAGCCAAAATTGTGTATTCAACCAGAAACGTGTATCAGGATTCACATCGTAAAAACGAAACGCATGGAGTAATTCAGTCACCAGATAAAGAGCATTCGGCAGAAAAAACAACCATACAATTGAGGATAAGAATAAAAGTATACTTCTCACTTTTGTACTTCGCAGTCTGGATAATGCCATCATTCCCAGAGTGATAAAGACCGGAACCCAGGCCAGGAATATATCCCAATACAGAAATTTTGATATATCCTCGTTCCGCTTGTGGACTGTAAATACATAATGAGTCCGAAACAGCCCAACGTAGCTACAAGCAACACCCCCAACAAGTCGGGCAGCTTGTAACCCTTCCTTCTTAACAGCAAGTTTCCATCTACCTCCTGCCTGAGTTTGCGTATATACGTCTTTTTAAGACCTATTTTATAGCGCTTTCCTATTTAGAAAGAGGCTCTTTGTCTGTTTACTCCACGTTTCGTATGTCCTCGGATACATGGTTTGTTATCGTCAAGGCATCAAAGGTAACAGAACAGCCCTCCCCCACCGGGGATTGAGCAACAACTCCGACTTTTAGCTGGGTAGGAACATTCATACCAAAATACCTCGCCAGCTTCCAATGTTGACCGTCTGATGAATAATGAAATGCAAAGCAATTTCCAGCTCGTGCCACTCGTAAATACGGATTGGGCACGTCCATCCCCCCAGAGATACAATCATCGGATGTCTCCCGTGTGACCACACTAAGAATAGATGGAGTACTTTCAAAGTATTCAAAGCACAGCTTAGCCCAATGGGTATCATCCACCATCATCATCAAACATCCTGAATCATAAGGCTGCTTCATATCAACACGAACCCTCGTCCATATTGTAAAATCACCTTGAAGCGTTGTATGCAGAAAGGGTGCGGATGATTTAGTCTCTGCGCCGGACGGATCTCTAAAGAAATCTGCCTGCGAAGGTGCAGAAATTTGCAAAGACTTGGAATCATCGAATCTCCATTCAGCCGGCTCATTGATCCAGCTCCAATCCGCCGGCAAAACTTCACCGCTAAAGCGTTCAAATACGTTCATATGGATACCATTCCTCTCTGCCAATATAGTCATATAACACATTGAAATCTGGGGCAATAATCCCCTTGATACCACTATATACGTTATTTTCCAGTCGTCAATGATGATGATGTGTCTTTAAAGTTTATAAAAAAAGACTTGCCATCCTGAAATGTTGTGCTTATAATTACACCTAACTTGATACGGTAACAAATTTCAATGACGAGAACGAGTAAGCTATACAGCGGATTTGCAGAGAGTTGGGGCAGGTGAAAGCCAACATTCCGAGGGTAGCCGAACGCCATCTCTGAGAAGCGGGCTGAACCTGAAGTAAGCTCTGCCGCCTTTCCAGCGTTAACCGGAACACGTATTGATGGATACGTGAACTGAGTGTCATTTCCTATGGAATGAAACTAGGGTGGTAACACGGGTATAAACTCGTCCCTTTTACAGGGGCGGGTTTTTTTGTTTTTCAAAAAGGAGGAAATCATCATGACAAATGTATCGACAGTAGTATCTATAACCGATTTTTTGACTCCAGCTGTACGGGAAATGCCACCTTCAGGCATCCGTAAGTTTTTCGAATATAGTACAGGCAGACAAGATATTGTATCGCTTGGTGTCGGTGAACCTGACTTTGTAACCCCTCAACATGTCAGAAAGGCCTGTATCACCGCACTGGAAAATGGTAAAACATCATACACACCGAATGCTGGTCTTCCCGAGCTTCGGGAGGAGATTGCTGGGTATCTGGAGAGTAGCTTCAGCACATCCTACAACCCGACAGATGAAATCATGGTTACCATTGGAAGCAGTGAAGCACTGGATTTGGCACTACGCGCCCTGATCACCGTAAACGATGAAATACTCATTCCGGCTCCATGTTATATTTCGTATTCGCCCATCACGTTTCTGAACGGAGGACATACCGTAACGGTTGAAACCTCTGCGGATCAGCAGTTCAAGCTAACAGCTGAGGCACTCCAAGCCAAGCTGACTCCACGATCCAAAGTGCTTATTCTCTGTTATCCGAATAATCCGACGGGTGGAGTGATGACCTATGAGGATTGGCTACCGATTGCCCGCCTGGTTGAGGAGCACAATCTTGTCGTCATATCAGATGAAATTTATGCTGAACTGACCTATGGACAGAAGCATGTAAGCTTCGCTGCTCTGCCGGGAATGAAAGAGCGCACCCTGCTCATCAGCGGCTTTTCCAAAGCATTTGCGATGACAGGCTGGAGGGTCGGCTATGTGTGTGGCCCAAGAGAGTTGATTTCAGCTATGCTGAAGATTCATCAATATACCGCCATGTGCGCTCCTATTATCGGGCAAATTGCCGCTATTGAATCCCTGCGTAACGGGCTGGAGGAAAAAGATCGTATGATGGAATCCTACAATCTGCGTAGAAAATGGTTCGTTGAAGGCCTATGTCAGACAGGACTGCCATGTCACGAACCAAACGGTGCCTTCTATGCCTTTCCTTCCATTATACACACAGGGTTAAGCTCAGAGCAGTTTGCCAAGCGGTTGCTGGAAGAAGAAGGGGTCATTACTGTACCCGGTTCCGCATTTGGCCCAGGCGGCGAGGGCTTTATCCGCTGCTCGTATGCGTCATCGCGAGAACAGTTGGGAATGGCTTTGGAACGCATTAGCGCATTCTTAAAGCGCCTGTAAATACGATTTTCCATATCGTGAAATGAAAATGAGTATTGAATGAGCACTACTGTAGCAGCTTCTGAATAAGCTTTTTCTGGTGTGCTGGCAAGCCTTCCGGCCATTCCCCTACACGGCAATAACAAATGTCGGAGATTTCGGCGCTTGGTCGGAAAGTACCCGGGATAACCCGGCCTGTGAAAATGAGATCCACTCGGTTCGGCGTCTGGCCAAACTGGGCTTGTGCTAATGAGGTGATCTCTACCTCCAGCCCGGTTTCTTCCCGGACTTCGCGCTGTAGTGCGATTTCCGGCTGCTCTAGCTCCATCCAGCCACCGGGAATCCCCCACGGCTGCTTCCGGTATACGTGCTTTAATAGTAGCACTTCCCCGGCATCATTCGTAAAAATGCCCAACACAGCAATCAAAAATTTGTGCTGCGCCCGATACACCAATGCATTTTTCAATCGAGTGAACGGCGTGTGCTTATACATGAATACAAGCCAATCCCGTGGGATTTTATTTACCAGCTTAGCCAGCATCGTACACCTCCTGTTGAAAGTTGCGGCTGGATGCAGACGAGAGAGTCCCGCATATGAGCTATCCAGCGACACTACCTTTTAATAACAATGTGAAAACCCGGGATGTCCGGTCGTCCTAATCTTTAGGATGTCCGATATTCAGAACGCTTTGCACAAAATCAGTCTTGGCCTCCGTGTACGCTTCACGATCATGCTGATTTTCCATCGCCAGCCGCCTTTTTAATACATCATATTGCTGAATCAGCTCAGGCTGTTCACGAAGTCGGTTCCGAAACAATAGCTGCCGATCCCAATGCTCATCAGATTTCAGTATGAGATGCAGATGTCCCTTTCTTTGATCCTGATCCACTTTAACCAAAAATCTTCTCCATTCCCGACCGTCCAATTCAGGCGGAACATAGTTCCAGCCTGCTGGTTGTAAAGCAGACACGATCTGTTCCAGTTGATCCCAAGATTCTAATTTTGCCATTATATCAATAATGGGCTTAGCGGAAAGATTGGGAATTGCCGTGCTTCCTATATGTTCGATTTCCATCACCTTAAACGGCAGTAATAACTCCCGCAACTGGTGAATGATCTTTAAGCCCTGCTCTGACCAGGCAGGATCAGGATTCACTATTTTTACAGGCTCCGTAGCCCACACCGGCCAATGTTCCTGGTTTTGCTCCTCATGCATTCATGATCCCCCCTAATTTCTACTCATGTATTCTCTCATTCAACTGTATCTTTTTGAATATCGTTAACACCATCTTGTAACTTACGGCTGTATAACTGAGCATTTTCCGCATCAAAACAAACAAAAATAATCTCATTCAAAGCCGCATGTTCACGTTCAAAACGTGTCACTTCCTGTATAGCAATATCCGCCGCCTTTTCTTTCGGGAAACGGTAGATGCCTGTGCTGATATTCGGAAAGGCAATGCTTCGTGCATTCAGTTTTAAAGCTAATTGGAGTGCATTATGGTAGCATTTCGCCAATAGCTCCTCTTCCCGATGGTCGCCACCATTCCACACAGGGCCGACGGTATGAATAACATATTGGGCATCCAGCTTGCCAGCTGTGGTATAAACTGCCTCTCCTACGGGACATCCACCCTGCTTGTTTCTGATACTTACACAATCTTCTAAGATAGCCGGACCGCCAGCCCTATGAATCGCGCCATCTACGCCACCGCCACCCAGCAAGCTTGTATTGGCTGCATTGACAATAATATCCGCCTTACAACGGGTAATATCCCCTTGCATCACACGTATTGTCACGTTTAATAGTTCAATTTGGGTATTCATTAATCCTCCTCCTCTCGTAAAAAACAACTTCGTTATATAACCATTTTATAGTCAGCACAAGCGATTTCTAATATATCGTCATAGGTTTTCAGCATAAAGTGCTTTAGATTTTTCCCCCGTGCACTTGCTATTGTAGCCAATAACGGCGTATCTGTGAGCTCATCAAAGCTGCTGCCCTGCGTATATTCCCGCTCAGACAGATGCAAAGCGACGTCCAATTCAATCATGTTGAAGTAGTAGACTTCTGTGAATATCAGTTCATAGGGCACAAAACCATCTGCTGCTTCCGCTGCCAGCCCCCCATTAATCTCTCCCTTCAAAACTAGCTCCTTTTTCGAATAATTCATATGCACATGGTCCAAATAGATCGCATCTCGTCCATACAATGCTCCAATCGGGGTTTGAACGGCCTTTATCTGTGGCATCCCCGCTACCTCCCTGTATCTCTATTTCCCATCCAGTAATATAAGTAAAGTTGTAACCGACTGATCCACAAAAGAGCGCGCTGGACGCGATTTCATCATTACGGTAATCCCGATTAGCAAAGAGACCATCGTATGGGCCAGAGCTCGTGCGTCCATGCTAGCCTCCAGCTCTCCTGATCTTATACCACGCTCAAGGGTTTCCTGAAAGACGGCAGAAAGATACATCTGATGTTCTCTGGTTAAAATTTCAAATTTTTCATCATGAGGGGCTAATTCTACCATCGTATTAATACAAAAGCATCCCCTATTAGGCACATCCTCGTACTCTTCTGCCACGACTCCTCCGAAAAAATTGTAAAACGCTTCTTTTACAGAAGAATGGTTTTGTAGTCTAGAGCGTACATAAGCAGCGTGGGATTGCGTATATTTGCGCAGCGCGGCTTCGAATAACTGCTTCTTGTCTCCAAAAGCAGCGTAAATGCTAGGGCGCTGAATTCCCATTTTGGAGGTTAAATCGCTTAAAGATGTAGCCTCGAATCCCTTTTCCCAAAAAATTTGCATCGCTGCATCCAACGCTTGATCTTCATCAAATTCCCGTGGTCGAACCATAGGCAGCTCCTTCTTTTCATATCGTTCAGTATATTAAGATTGTATGATCACGATAAGAAACTGTCAAATATGTACATGATGAACTCTTGACATTTCATATGTACACGAGTTATATTGACCTAAATTCATTACATACCAATCGGTATATTATACTCAACGGTATGTAAATTACAGAAAGCGACGTGGTATGTGAAAATGAAGACGTCAGAAGAAAAAGTGGTACTCCTCCCTCATCAAACGGTAGCAAATGCCGCCGAAACAGCCCCCATTCCCTCCTTGTCCCGATCTGTGGCACTCTTGTTTGCCATAGCCTGTGGGCTGGCTGTTGCTAACATTTACTATGCACAGCCATTGCTGGATGCACTGGCAAACGAATTTGGCATTACGCACTCATCGGTAGGCATGGTCATTACTATCACGCAAATTTGTTATGCATTGGGATTATTGCTGCTCGTCCCGCTTGGCGATCTTTTGAATCGACGGCGACTGATTACAGGACAAATGCTGCTATCTGTGCTGGCACTAATCGTGGTTAGCTTTGCTCCTACCCGTACAATACTGCTTATGGGAATGGCAATGGTTGGTCTGCTGGCTGTAGTCACTCAAACACTCGTGGCTTTCGCCTCTACCTTGGCTAATCCGACTGAACGTGGGCGTATCGTAGGTCTGGTGACCAGTGGAGTCGTTATCGGCATTCTGCTGGCACGAACCGTGGCCGGTGTATTAACTGATCTGGCAGGCTGGCGTTCAGTTTACCTTGTTTCTGCTATACTTACGTTGTTTATGGCTGGAGCTCTGTTGCGGGTGTTGCCAAAGAACGAACCCACAAGTGCGACACTTTCCTATCCGCAGCTGCTCCGATCGGTTATCGTACTATTTTTGCAAGAACGAATTCTGCGCATTCGTGCTGTCCTTGCATTGCTCATTTTTACGGCGTTCAGCATATTGTGGACTTCGCTTGTGTTACCTCTCAGTGCACCCCCATTGTCTCTTTCACATACTGCTATCGGGGCCTTTGGTCTGGCTGGAGTGGCCGGAGCTTTAGCAGCAGCACGAGCAGGGCGTCTTGCCGATCAGGGCTTGGGACAACGGACGACGGGTATTGCCCTAGTTTTATTGCTGCTGTCCTGGTTACCTATCCGCTACACCGAGCATTCTCTATTCGCTTTAGCTCTGGGCGTCATTCTTTTGGACTTGGCGGTACAGGCTGTACATGTCACCAACCAAAGCTTGATTTTCAATGTGCGCCCTGAGGCACGGAGCCGACTTACTGCAGGCTACATGATATTTTATTCCATTGGTAGCGCCACCGGGGCCATTGCTTCCACTCATATGTACATCTATGCCGGATGGAACGGGGTGTGTCTATTAGGAGCTGGTGTCAGTGCTCTGGCTCTCATCTTTTGGGCTTTAACTCGACGTTCAACTTGATGGAGAGACTGCTATTGATTGAATCAGAAAAAACCGCCGGGTCCACGACAATGACCGGCGGTTCTCTTCTGTCACAACAAAATCATCACTTGATTGCAATATAAATCAAAACAGGTTCATCAGGACTGCCATACACTTCAAAATCACCTGTGTATGTCCGCTCCCCTTGTCCCGTGGCAGCCCACTGCCAGATCGTCTGCCATACACGGAAGACAGAAGAGGGTTCCTGAGTTGCCTGAAAAATGGCGTAGCGTGCACCCGGAATGACAAGTTCCTGAAGGTCATCAGGAGTCTGGAAATCCTTATCCGCTTCCTTTCCGATAAAAAACGTATACTCGCCCAAAGCTCCATTTTCATAGTCAGTATAGCAACCATAGACAGAAGCATGTCCTGCTTTTTCCTTTATCCGACCAGGCACGTCCTCACTCCAAAAACGTTCCCACATGTTTGGAATGATCCCGTGAGATGTTTGTTCCTTCTGATTATTTGTACGTGCTTTCAACCCAATTAAATGGATTTCACCTCGGTACTCCTCCCGAATGGGTCCATCTATTGTAAGCCCCGTATCCTCTGAGGACCGCCATCGTTTCAAAAACGGCAGGTAATTACGCAGCATCGAAGTCGCTTCTTCTTCCTGCATCCCCTTCTCTACCAGGAAAGGCACAGACTGCTGAATCATTCCCTCCATAGTCAATTCAGGCTGTACAAATTCGCCTTCCTTGTAACAATACTTGCAATACTCATCCGTTTTATGATGTTGTGCATCCGTTCCATATTGGTCCTCATGCTCTAGCGGCATCCCGCAACTTTGACAAGCTTTATCCATCCTCGTAAATCCCCTTTCGCTAACTGATATCAGGTATGCCACCAGTATAACGAAACAAACCTGACAACTATGGGTCAGGTTTGTTTTACTTTAATCTAAGATTTCCTTTATGAATCCCGAACTTCTTCATAATTAGACGCAATACGCAGCGCCATCTTATGAATCTTGTCTCGCAAATGGGCTGGTTCCTTGACAACCACATCCGGTCCCAGGCTTAAAATAAATCCGTACGCCCATGCATCCTCGGGAAACGGGACCGAAACCGTATAGATCCCTTCCTCCTGCTCGGTCAATGCTTCTACGCCAAACCAGTCCTCCGCCAGATGCCTTGAGTTACGGTTAAATTGCAGCGTAAATGGTTGTACAGCTCTGGCTGCCTCCATTCGTCCCTCATTCCACGGCAGCACTTCATAAGAAAGATCCCTGCGAGCGAAAACAGTCTCTGTAACCACAGGGTTACTCATACGGGAGAGTTTGAATAGACGAAACTGCTCCCTATCGGGACAATACGCATATACAAACCATTGTTGTCCTTTCAGAACGAGCGTATGCGGTTCAACATTCCGTTCCGTTATGGCTCCTCCCGCATTTCGATAGGTAAAAGCGATAGTACGCGCTTGGCTCATTGCTTCTTTTACCTTTATCAATTTACCTTCCTGCGCAGCCTGATTTCCCCATCCCGAATGATCAACGATAAACTGTGAGGCATGGACACTAAATTGCTCTTTCCCAGACTCTGGTATAATACTTTCAAATTTATGAAGTAACCGCGACACATTCGGGCCGCCCAACGACGAGGACAAACTCTGCAGCCCCATTACTATATCCTTGACATCATGATCCGTCAGCATACTACGATCCAGGCGGTATCCTTCCATCAGACCAATTCCCCCATTGGCTCCCTGATAAGTCACAACCGGAATACCTGCCATACTAATCGCTTCAATATCTCTATAGATCGTCCGGATCGAAACCTCATATAAATCAGCCAGTTCCTTCGCTTGTACTCTATTTTTCTTTAGCAGCAAAATGACGATAGAAAGCAATCGGTCAATTTTCATTTTTTCAAAACCTTTCACCCTTAACTTTCACCATTAATAAAAATAGGCCATGAACTCCTCATCATATCCCTGACCGTGATATTCCAAAGCATTCTTTTCTATACCATAGGTTTCAAATCCCAACTTCCTATACAGTTTAACAGCAGCTTGATTTGTGGTCACCACACTCAGGTTAATTTGCTTCAAACCTTCCAATTTTCTACCTTGGCTGATGACTTCCAATAAAAGTTTTTCAGCGATCCCCTAACCTCGGTAGGTCGAGGGTACATAAACTCCCCAAATCGTTCCTTTATGCTGCGTTTTTATTTTTTGCTCTCTTCTAAATCCAGTCATACCAGCCAGCTGATGATCCTTTGTAAATGCGCCCAAGTATGTAATGATCTCGTTTATTTTGTATCTGCTTCACCACATCAGACAATGTAACTTGTGCAGCTTCCTCATAGGAGGTTCCAAAAGCTTCAGGGTTCATTTGCAGGGCTTCCAGTCTCAAATTCCAATACGATTCAGCGTCTGCTGGTTGTATGTTCCTGATTAAAACCATGGCTTCCCGTCCCTCCAAATGTTTTCCTTCATCTTACTCTATCTCTTATCTAAAATGAATCTGTTATTCTTCGATTAAAATAACCTCAGGTACTCTATCCAGCCGGATAGAATGCCTGAGGTTTCAATAACTCCTTACAAATTATGACTCGTAGCGCTTCAGCACAATGACCGCATTATGACCACCGAAGCCGAAAGAATTAGATAACCCAATATTTAGTGGAACCTTGCGCGCTTCGTGAGGCACATAATCCAGATCGCAAGCAGGGTCCGGGTTGTCCAGGTTTATCGTTGGCGGGATGATGCCTTCTCGCAGGGTTTGTACCAGTGCAATCGCTTCGACGCCACCCGCAGCTCCCAGCATATGACCCAGCATGGACTTATTAGCGGTAACCGGGATTTGATAGGCATAGTCTCCAAATAACTTGCGGATCGCTAGCGTCTCCCCTACATCCCCTGGCAGCGTACTCGTTGCGTGGGCACTGAGCACGTCCACTTCTTCCGGGGAGATGCGGGCTGAATGAAGGGCCGCTTTCATTGCTAGATAAGCTCCGGTTCCTTCGGGATGCGGTGCAACCATGTGATAAGCATCCGAACTGGCTCCATAACCGATGACCTCACCATAGATTTCCGCACCACGCTGAGTAGCATGTTCCAGTGACTCCAGTACCAGAATACCTGCACCTTCGCTCATGACAAAGCCGTCCCGATCCTGATCAAAAGGTCGACTTGCTATAGAAGGCTCCTCGTTACGTGTGGACAAGGCAGTCGCATTAGCGAAGCTCGCCAAGGCCAATCTAGTCACTGCCGCTTCAGCTCCCCCCGCAAAAATGACATCCGCATCTCCTGTACGAATCGTCCGAAACGCCTCTCCAATTGCTGTATTTCCAATAGAGCAAGCCGTCACGGGTGAAAGCGTAGGTCCCATCGCTCCAAACGCAATACTAATTTGAGCAGCAGCCATATTCGAGATCATCATGGGTACCAGCGTCGGGCTAACTCTACCTGGTCCACGCTGTAGCAGAACATCTACATTGTCCACCAACGTATCCAAACCGCCGACTCCCGATCCCACATAGACACCGACACGCTCCAAATCGGTGTGATCCAGTTCCAGACCGGAATCCTTGAGCGCTTGCTCTGCCGCATATAATGCAAACTGAGTAAACCGATCCATTCGTCTAGCATCTTTACGTCCCCATTGCTTTTCTGCATCAAAATCCTGTACCAGTCCAGCAATCTGTGCTTTCAAATCGGACACATCGAATGTATCAATTTTACGTATACCTGAATTGCCTTCCAGCAAATTCTTCCACAACGTGTCCACTTCATTACCCAGTGGGGAAACGACACCCATACCTGTTATCACTACTCTTTGCATAAGCTATTCATTCCTCCTGCTCGGTTACTTACTTATAATCCTCATTTTACCCTCGTCTTATCCTATTACAAGTGTTTGTTTATCCTGGTATAATGAACACTACTATAGTACACGCCTTATTTGCTCACTTTGGATATACCCATTGAATGGAGAGAAAATACCTATGAAAACGGAAGCACGTCTGGAAGCACTATCTGTTTTTCTAAAAACAAAAAGAGCCCGCCTACACCCGCATATGGTTGGTCTCCCCCAAGGATCACGTCGCAGAACTCCGGGCTTGCGCAGAGAAGAAGTCGCTCAGCTGGCAGGTGTCAGTACGACCTGGTATACCTGGCTGGAGCAAGGACGAGATATTAAGGTGTCAGCCTCCGTGTTGGATGCTATTGCTGCCGCATTGCAGTTGAACACAGACGAGCGCAAATATTTGTATGATTTGGCGCTCGAAGCCGGATCTCACAGCCTTCCTGCTCCTGCAGAGCAAGCAGTCATTTCCCCCTCTCTGCAAAAAATCGTACAAGAGCTACACTACTGCCCTGCTATTATTTCAGATCGGCGCTGTCATATTGTCGGCTGGAACGCCGCTGCTGCTCATGTTTTTATGGATTTTGCCGAGCTACCACATGAACAACGCAATATGATTGAACTGCTATTTACCAAAAAGGAGTTTAAAAGTCTAGCCGTGAATTGGGAACACTTTGTAAAGGGGTTCCTTGCAATTTTCCGCGCTTATTATGGGCAATACGTGACTGACCCCTGGTATGCACAATTTATACAAAATATGAGCCAAGCTTACCCAGAGTTTAATGAGCTTTGGAATCAGAGTGAAGTAAGCTCCGCACCGGAAGTGCTCATTGAATTTCGTCATGCCAAGGCTGGCAAAATGCTATTTGACCTGACTTCCCTTCAGGTACAAGGCAGTGTTGATCTCCGTTGCAGCATCTATACCCCCAATGCGCAAAGCTCAACGGAAAGTAAACTTCAAAAGTTAATGGAAGGCAGCTAAAGGATTTCATCCCTCCTGTTATGAAGATATCTTTTTCCGTCCATACTACATCTACGATCTGTGCAAAAATAGATGCCACCTATGTGACAGAACAAAGAGCTTCAACTGTGCTACTACCAGGAGGGAGGGAATCATCATGAAAGCCAAATCGACAAGTTCCCCGCACATACACAATCAAGCGCCACTGCCTGTACCGGTGCAATTTGATCGAAGCTGGCAGGATGAGCTGGACCAACGCCTACGCAAAGGTGGCCCTTGGGGAGATTGGAATCTGTATCAGCTGGCCATTGAGGCTGAAAAAGTCAAGCTGGTGCCGAGCTTTGATGAGCTTCAATGTCTACAGCATTTGCAAGACCTCACTCCACTACCCCATCAGCTGGATACCGCTCGGAAGGTACTGTTTCAAATGTCCGGACGTGCCATTCTTGCCGATGAAGTCGGCCTAGGCAAAACGATCGAAGCTGGAATGATCCTAAAGGAATATCTGGTTCGCGGGCTGGCTTCCAAAGTGCTTATTCTTGTACCCGCATCCCTGGTCCTACAATGGGTGCGTGAGCTGAACAGCAAATTCGGTATCCCCGCTGTCGCCCAGAAAAAAGCATATTCTTGGTCTTCCGAGGTCGTTGTGGCCTCTATGGATACCGCCAAGCGGGAGCCCCATAGTAACATCCTACTAGATACCGATTATGACCTGCTCATTATAGACGAGGCCCATAAGCTGAAAAATAAAAAGACATCCAACTACCAGTTCATTATGAAGCTGCGTAAAAAATATTGTTTGCTCCTGACAGCGACACCTGTACAAAACGATCTGTCTGAGCTGTTTAACCTGATTACACTGCTCAAGCCCGGTCAATTGGGAAGACATGGCGATTTTTCAGCCAATTTTGTTGTGGATAAACGTCTGCCCAAAAATGAAGATCAGCTCAAGGATGAGCTGTCTAAAGTCATGATCCGCAATCGTCGCGGAGAAGGCCCAGTTCAATTCACCAAACGAAATGTTTCCAACATTCACTTAGAACTTTCGCCGGAAGAGCAAGCGCTTTACGATGGGGTGACCTCTTTTGTCAAGGAGCAATACCAGGCGAATGGCGGAAATTTAAGTAGCATGCTGTCTCTCGTCACCCTTCAACGGGAAGTGTGCAGCAGCCGGGACGCTGTGTTCGTGACGCTGGTCAATTTGTCTAAAAAGATGGCCCCAGACTCTCCCCTACGCGATCGTGTCTGGGATTTGGTTGCACATATTAAAGCGATCAAGGCCAATTCCAAAGCAGAAAAAGCGCTCGAGCTTATCCGTCAGATGAACGAAAAAGTGATCATTTTTACAGAATACCGAGCCACACAGGAGTATTTGCTGAACTATTTCCGTGACCGTGGCCTATCTGCTGTTCCGTACCGAGGCGGTATGAACCGTGGGCGCAAGGATTGGATGATGGATCTGTTCCGTGGGCGCATTCAGGTCATGATTGCCACTGAAGCGGGTGGTGAAGGCATTAACCTGCAATTTTGTCACCATATGATTAACTTCGACTTACCGTGGAATCCCATGCGTGTGGAGCAGCGGATCGGACGGGTACATCGACTTGGACAGACGCATGATGTTAATATTTTTAACTTGTCCACAACTGGAACGATTGAGGAGCATATCCTGCATCTGCTGCATGAAAAGATAAATATGTTTGAGATGGTCATTGGCGGATTGGACGTTATTCTGGAGAAGTTTGAGAAGAAAGAATCGATTGAAAAAAGTTTGTATAAAATTATGCTTGAATCCAGTAGCGATGATGAAATTCGCAAAAAAATGCAAAAGCTGGGCCACTCGCTGGATTCCATCAAACAGGAAATGGAACAACTGCGCACAGACCAGCCAAACACAGAGGATTTATTAGGCTTCGCAGGCAATACGGTTCCTCCGGGCAAAGCTCGACGCAGTGTGAAGGGAGGTCGCTAGTTTGACCATGAATGCACAGCAAGTCCAGCGTTTTGTCCATACCTATCTGGAAGCTACCGGATGCAGTGTTATTGAGAGGTCGCCCCACCATGTAACCGTCAAGCTTTCTCCAGAAGCGGATAAAGCCTTAACAAACCGCCCCTACTATTGGGGATACGTGGAGCGTACTGGCGTTCCAGCGCAGACGATGTCCTTCACTTTCATCTTTGATGGGGAAGCCTATCGCACAGAACAGGAACGTTTAGCGGACCATACACCCCCAACTCCAGCATCAGGCAACGCAGCACAAGATCAGGTCATGGGGCGTTACTTCGGTCATGTACCGACGTTACCACAATTGGGACCTGGACGTATTTTGCAGGAGGAGCTTCGATATGGAAGCCGTCGGCTACATCAAATTTTTGAAGCCGCACGGGATGGAGGAAAATATGTTTATTTGTTTGAGCAGCCTGATGCTCGCCAGCTGTCTGCCCGATCTCCCGTAGTCTATGAAGCTTGGCTCAGCATCTGCTATAAGATTGAATTCGCTTGTGATTTGAAGCGTGAGGAACTTCAGTGGCTAGGTATTTCGCTCAAAAGCGGCACCATTGTAACCGATTTTGGCGCCATGCTCGAAACTCGGCAGCTCAGCCCGCTGCTGGCGGGCAATATGCATGTACAACCTGCCAAGCTATCTGTCCCTGAAGCTTCCACCTCGCTTGAAAGCTACCTCACTGAACAACTCCGTCAGCAAGATTATGGGTGGGCTGAGCAGGCGAAGGAACGATTGCGCGAAGAATTGGAGGTTATTGACCACTACTACGATGATCTAATCAAGGAGCAGAAAGAGGAAGAGGAAAAAAAAGAAGCCATATCCGAGCAGCATCAAGCCCGCCGTAAAGAAATGGTATGGCAATATGAGCCAAAGGTACTCGTATCCGCCATTAACTGCGGGATATTTCATCTGCGGTAACCGATATCTCCCGCTCCTTCGCAGGAGAGTTGCAGAGATATCGTCAGCTTGTAACATCTTGCTTCAGCCTACATCAGTTTCCGCTGCTGTAACCACAAGTTTGGTTAAGCATGTCTCCTATGTATCGACAGCAAAAAGCGAACCTGGATACGACATTTGCGCCGACAAGGTGCAGCAGTCTTTTTATCGGACAGGCTGTATGCTGGATAAAAAAAGAATGCCTCCGTCGGGCAATCAAGCCGACAGAAAGGTGGATTACATTGAATAAGAATCATTCCGGGCACTATAGCATAGGTATGATCGCAGCTGTACTGATCGGCCTGTCCGCAGTCTGTCCGTTCGCTTCCATTCATGCGGCTCCCTCAGTCGCACAAGGCAACAATTTAAACTCGGTGTCTATCTACAACGAAGGCTCGTGGGTTCCTCCATTGAACTCCACGAGTCCCGCTACTCCTTCCCCGGGTGACGTTTCAGCAAGTTTTCCTACTGAGGAGCAAGGCGTGCCCGCAGACGTAAAACAGACTGCGGACAACACGGTACAATCCCTATCGTCGCAACCCCCTTTTTCCTTGTGGAAAGATGCTGAGCTGAGCTATCATCCGCTCGGACCTGGAACCCATAGTTGGCTTGTTCAAGTAAACCGTGCAGGAGAATACATCGGCTACCTGATTATCGGATCAGACCCAAACGGCGCATATCAACTCAACGAATATGGGAATGGTCCAGGTGGACCTTATAGTATGGATGTACTTCGCCAATCTCTGGTGTCGCTCACAGAAACCGATCTTTCATCTATCGACAAGCTGCAAATCACACCTATGTATGAGGAACCGCTACTAGCCTACTGGCTGGTGCGTTCCTCTACAGGCAGCGAAATATGTGTTGATGCTGTAACTGGCGATCCGTTACCTGTAGAAGTGGCGGATGGGAGTTGGAAACATAAGCTCCAGAACAACGCATTCTCTTCATCTGTACCCTTTTTGAAAACACAGGCGCAAGCGGTTACGGTCTCGTCTGCTCCTTTCGATCCCTATGACGATCTGGGGTGGCTTCAACCCAAGCAAAAACTTTCTGTCCGTAACACAGGCCAATTTATGGATACACTGAGTATTTCGCCGCGTATTATATTTTCTGCCACAGGTATCAATTTTGCCTTTGGAGGTCCCTTATCCATTAGTGGGTATCAGTCCTGGATATCCCCAGATCATCCGTCCCAACCCAATTTATATGCGTTAACCTACCATCATGGACTTTCCCGATTTGTACCACTAAAAAAGTTATTGTCAGCTGGCGAATTTTATCGTTTGGACTCCTAGTTATTAAGAAACACGAAAAGATCGGAATGATCCCTGCAACATAAAAAGAGACCTCAAATGGCATACCCTATGCCTCTTGTGGTCTCTTTGGCGAGTTTAATGTCGCTCCCTTCGCCCTCTGCGTGTGGATTTCATCCACATTTTCAGAGCGAGAGGCAACATGCCAAACCATTTGCTCACCCACGGCTCTCTGGCTTGTTTTTGACTGCGCCGAACATCACGCGGCGTTTCCATATAGCGAACAATCCGCTGCGTAATATACGTCACCAGTTCGTCACTCTTCGCCATCCTACATGACCTCCTCCAATCTGCGCCCATCCTTTCCATTTACGTTGCTTGGAAATATCGGATTTACACGTTAGGTGCAGATACAACTAGCTTGCTCATTTTCCAAAAGGTCTAACCCTGTGGGAATAACTATGCATGGTTTCCCTTAAATGGAACATACTATCTTCAACATAACAGTTACCCCCAGGCTAATTGTCATATTTGAGGGCAGCTACGCTGCTTTAGGTTTAATGCCTGTTATGCATGGCTTTTCAGTAAATAATCAATTCGTCCACTGGAGGAATAGAATGTGCGAAAAAAAAAGTTAAACAAGATATGGCTGATAGGGCTGGGGTTGAGTCTATGCATCCTTTGCAGTGCTGTATTTGCCCCATTTACCTATACAGCTGCTCAACCCAACGATAAAAGTAACGAACCGAACAAGTATACAGATGTTCCGCCCAACGTACATTCGTCCTATCACGCTTTTGCCAAGCCCGTTGTCCTGATTGATGTAGGCCATGGCGGTGTGGATGGTGGAACAAGTCACAAAGGAATTTTGGAAAAAGATATCAATCTCGCCATTGCTCAAAAGCTGTACTTGATTTTACGCTCCCAGGGATATCCTGCTGTTCTGAATCGGGACAAGGACTACGCACTGAGTGACGACAACCGTTGGCTACAGTCCAAATCCCGTCATCTTAAAGACCTCGCCCAACGTAAAAGCTTAACAGAACAACTGCCCACCGCTTTGGTTGTAAGCCTGCATGTCAATTGGACCAAACGTGCCGAAAAACGGGGACCCATTGTGCTGTATCAGGATGAAGGCAGCAGCTATCTGTTAGCTGAACGGATTCAGCATTCATTAAACCGCTTATTTTGCATGAATAGAAAAACAGTGTACGGAAAACCCTTTTATCTTTTGAATAAAATCCAGCACCCTGCTGTCATTGTAGAAACCGGATTTATAAGTAACGAACAGGACAGAGCTATGCTTTCCGAGGATCGTGGTCAAAAAAGCATTGCAGGAGCTATTGCCGAAGGCATTATTGCCCATCTGACGGCATGGTAGTGTTGATGGCTGGGTCTCCCGTCCATCCCCATACAGCTCGCACCAAATCGCTAATGCCCACAAATTTGGCGTGCTCCTGTAGCTTGGGAACTGACGAATGAAGAGCTGCGGATGTGTACATGCCAGACACGCCCACGTGTCCAATCGTTACACAGGTGTCGTGCTCACCCAGCCAATCAACCACTTTTGTAAGTTGCCGATTCACATGGGCGAGGGTATGAACATCATCCAGAAAAACATCATTACGCACTGGTGGCATTCCCTTTTTAGCGGCAAGTTCAGGCACCACTGACCAATAATTAGTACGGCTATCGACAAAAAATAGTCCATGCTCCTTACAAACATCAAGAACTATAGACATAATGCGCTTATCTGAAGTGACCTTGGAACCCATGTGGTTGTTCATTCCTATCGCATAAGGAACATCCTTAATGGCTGCTGTCACCTTAGCGCGAACTTCTTCATCCGTCATGTTAGCCTTAATTGCTCCGGGCCCAAGCCATTCGGGCTTTCCCTGTTTTGGCTCCATTGGAAGATGGACGATGACATCATGACCGCGCTTATGTGCTTCCATTGCGTCCTGCTTGGTTGTAGGCAGGAAGGGCATCACAGCAACGGTAATCTTAACGGGCAAATTTAAAATTTGCTCAGTCCCTTTCATGTTGTTTCCCAGATCGTCAATAATGACAGCAACCATCCTTTGCGGCTCGTCCTGTTTGTCTATTGCTTCTGCAACACCAGTACTACAGACCATGAATAACATGCATACCGAAATACAGAGTACTACAGTTCTTCGCATTTTGGAGCTTGAATGGAACACAGGTGCATAAGCTGGCTCTTTCCGAGCGCGAGATTCCTTTAAAGCCTTTTTTATTATATTTCTCATGTGCAGCTTCCGTCGTGTACTCATTGCGGGTCAGCCTCCTTCTCTGTCCCTTCATTGTGTGAGTAACCTCGTCTAAATATGTATAAGGCAGATCCATGGAATACGACCTGATCTGCCTCATCGTGCGTAGAACCCTATATTCAAGCCGCTTACCAGTTCTTATTAATAAATTCATCACGGCCTGATTGGGCCCGATCTTCCTTATAGTGCTTCACCTTTTTCTTGTGGTAATCCTGATGATAATCCTCTGCCGGATAAAAAATAGAAGCTGGAAGGATCTCCGTTACAATTGGCTTATCAAAGCGTCCACTTTGTGCCAACTGCTCCTTGGAATGTTGTGCAAGCTCACGTTGCTGCTCTGTATGATAGAAAATTGCGGGTTTATACTGTGTACCCCGGTCCTGAAATTGACCTTCCCCGTCGGTAGGATCTGTTTGCGGCCAATATAATTCGAGCAGCTTTTCATAAGGAAACAGCTCAGGCTCAAACGTAATCTGCACCACCTCGTAGTGACCTGTAGTTCCTGTTTTAACCTGCTCGTAGGTCGGGTCGGGAATTGTTCCTCCAGTGTATCCTGACACAATGCCATGAATGCCCGGCTGCTCCTCAAACGGAGTCACCATACACCAGAAGCATCCACCTGCAAAAGTCGCTTTCTCCATCTTACATCCAACCTTTCAATAACTTCATCATAAAGTGCGTTATTTTCTATCATATCTTAAAAGATAACCTTATAAAAGAATTGTTTATGAACTTGAGGAGATTGCAAAAATCCCACCTAAAAGAAATCAAGTAATTTGTCAGAATCCTTTATGGAAATCCATAGTTTGCGTGAAGACAAGAAACGTGTTCAGCTTAAACTATGAGCAAATCCTCAGAAATATAAGAAAAAGGTCTCTAAAACTGCTACGAGAGCAATTCTATAGACCTTTTCTAATGGATGCGGTCGAGAGGACTCGAACCTCCACGGGGGGTTAGCCCACACGGACCTGAATCTTGTATCCGATTCGGAACCAAGCGGAATCTAAGTCAATGGAACGGAATTGAGAAACCGTCAAAACCCTTGTGAAATCAGGGTTTCTGACGGTTTTTTCGTTCAAATCCAAGCGCCGCAAGGGGCTCCCGGCAATGCCGTAAAATGCGGCCGATTTTGGACGTTTGAGAGAACTCGGAGAGAACAACGAAAACCAGCCCACTCCCTGCCATTGACAAATTAACGAAGAGGACGCTTCGGGGAGGGTTAATATGAGACACGCAACGACGATCACCGTCGCTAATCAAAAAGGCGGCACTGGCAAAACGACCACCGCCTACAATTTGGCTTACGCCTTATCCAATGAAGAAAAAAAGGTTCTGCTGGTGGATTTCGACCCGCAGGGTAATCTGACCTTATGTTTCGGCATCGAGCAACCCGACAAGTTGAACGTTAGTATGTTCAACATCATGAACGCCGTCATGGAAGATGAGCCTCTCCCCGCCCCTGACCAATACCTTCATTCCCAAGGGAACTTTGACCTCATCCCGGGCAATCCCAGCTGCGCTCAGACAAATCACATCTTGGCCGGACGACCAGCTCTGCCTTCTTGGTCAGACTGCCCGGCTCGACCATGCTGAGACCGCAGCAGCTCGCCTTATATAGCCTCCCAAAAAAGAACGTCCCTTCTGCCAACCGGCACAAGGGACGTTCTTCGTCTCATTACACAAGTATGGAATTAATGCCCCATCATCATGGCAGTATCATTTAACTGTCAATTTTGTAGAGCTTAGCGAGCCCGCCTTCTGCAGTTTCACGGTAACGGCTACTCATGTCCAAGCCTGTTTCATACATGGTCTGTACAACCAGATCAAAAGATATCTTACGGGTATTCGACAAGAAATTTGCCAGGCTCAGCGCATTGATTGCCCGCATGGCACCCACGGCATTCCGCTCGATGCAAGGAATCTGAACCAGTCCGTTAATAGGATCACAGGTCAACCCCAAATGGTGCTCCAAGGCAACCTCCGCTGCATACTCAATTTGATCAATCCCCATATCTGACATGTCTGCCAGTGCAGCCGAGGCCATAGAGCAAGCAGTGCCAACCTCCCCCTGGCAGCCGCATTGAGCACCGCTGATGGAGGCATTCTGCTTGACCAGGTTGCCAATGAGCCCGCCTACGGCCAGAGCCCGGAGGACCTTCTCGTCCGGGACCTGTTTCTTTTGCTGCATATAAAAGGAGTGCGGCCGGCATGACACCGCTGGCTCCACAGGTCGGGGCCGTTACGATTGCACCGGCGGCGGCATTTTGTTCGCTGACGGCGAACGCATATGCGCTGACGATCCTGTTCTCCCGCGTCTCCGGGCTCTCATCAATATGCCGCTGATTATACAGAAGTTGCGCCTTGCGTTCGACCTGGAGACCGCCTTCCAGAATACCGGTGACTGAAATCCCTTCGTTGACCGAACGCTTCATCGCTTCCCAAATCCCATTGAGAAAATCCCATATCTGTTTGCCTTCACACTGCTCGACGTAATCGCTTAGGCGGATATGATTCGCTTTACAAATTTTACTGATTTCTGCAAAGCTGTTCTCTGGGTAGACATCGGGCGCCAGCATCTCCTCCCGTCCCTCAATAACGATGTCCCCGCCGCCGATACTTAAAGCACGCATGGATGTGGTTTGCTGCCCGTCTTTATGAGCGATAAAATCAACGGTATTGGGATGCGGCAGAGTAAAATCTGCGTGTGGAACAAATTCAATCTCCGTTGGAACGAGTGACAGTGCTCTAATAATGGCCTTGTCTGTCATATGTCCTTTGCCTGTTTTGGCAAGGGAACCATAAATCAGTGCCTTGAATCGTTCGGCATCCTCATTTTCTGATTTGAAGATTCTGGCGGCTTTCTCCGGCCCCATGGTATGGGAGCTGGATGGTCCAACTGCCAACCTTATAGAGTTCTGTCAACGATTTCATAGCACCCTTACACCCTTTCTGACTATTAGTCATTCCTCTGAAAACGTTCCTTGATGTTCAACAGCCTCTCATGTATACCCTCTTCATCAATGGCCATGTCATACAATTGGTGCGTAAGCTGGAGACCCTGATCGTTCGCAAGGGCTTTTTTCCATGAGCGCGACACAATCGGATGAGTAAGCTGTCTTACAGAGCGGGGGGCCTGCATGATCATCTCTGCCAGCTCCCACGCACGTGGAAGAAGCTTTTCACGAGGCAGTACCTCACTAACCAGACCAAGGTCTAATGCCGCTTGAGCATTAATGTTCATCCCCGTGTATGCGTAGTATGCCGCTTTCTTGGTTCCCAGTATATTCTGAAGTGCTAAGACGATTCCATCTCCAGGCGGTACACCGCCCAGGTAATGAGCATCAAAAAACTCTGTGCCTTCAGCACAAATGGTAATATCACAAAGCGTTCCCAGTTGCCAGTGTGAGCCTGTGCCATTGATCGCCCCAATGGTGGGAATGCCGATGCAATAGATCATATTTTCAATCATTCTGAGCGATTCATGATAGAAATCCAGTTTCCGGCTATTCGGCCAATCCATGAATTTTGTTGTCCAGACTTCAGGATTGCCTATTTGCCACAAATCTCCTGTCCCTGTAAGAATCATCACCTCATTCTCAGGGTCACGGCCAACATCTGACCATACATTGCCATATGCAGTTTGAGCCGTCCAGTCAAATTGAAGCGGTCCCCCGTGAGTGTGCATACGTACTTCGAGTATGCCGTCACGGCGGGTCATGAAGAACAAGTCCTTGTACTTCTCCGAGTATTCTTCGAATCGTGTAGGTCCCGCCATATCTCTATTGAACATCTTTGCCCATTAGACGTCCTTGCATTTTTTTCAGCCGCTCCAGAGCTCCTTCTTCATCAATGGCCATGTCATACATTTGGTGGGCAAGCTGGAACCCTTGATCACTGACCAGGGCTTGTTTCCATGGACGGGATATAATGGAATGGGACAGATGTCTCGTTGAACGCGGTGCCTGCATAATCATCTCCGCAAGCTCCCATGCGCGGGGAAGAAGCTTTTCGCGGGGCAGGACTTCACTAACGATGCCCAGGTCCAATGCGGTTTGACCATTGATATTCTTGCCGGTGTATGCGTAGTATGCTGCTTTCTTGAAACCGATCATGTTCTGCAGCGTGAGTAACATTCCATCTCCGGGAGGTGTGCCTCCCAGATAATGCGGATCAAAAAAGTCCGCGTCTTCTGTACAAATGGTAATATCACAGAGAGTTGCAAGTTCACAGTGCGTTCCCGGTCCATTGATCGCTCCGATTGTCGGGATGTCAATGCAGAATATCAAGTTCTCAAGCAGTCTCAGCGATTCATGATACTGTTCGAGCTTCTTTTGCTTCGGCCAGTCCATAAATTTTGTATTCCAGACATCAGGGTCCCCTATAACCCATTTATCCCCTGTTCCAGAAATAATCATTACTTCGTTCTCAGGGTCGCGGCCAATGTCTGACCATGCATGGGACCATGCCGTATGGGCTTCCCAAGAATGCTTGTACGGTCCTCCGTCGGTATGCAGCCGTACTTCGATGATTCCGTCACGACGTGTCATTAAAAGAAAGTCTTTGTACTTCACCGAATACTCATCAAATTTTGTTGGTCCAATCATACGTCTCTCTGTCATTTCAATTCCTCCTAGTTTTGTTTAGATATTATCTATTACTTTCAAGCCAATCTCTGGCGAAAGCAGCGTAAGCCGCAGCCCCTTTATAAAGCACCTCATCCGAGAACATCGTCTTTGGATGGTGCACAGGGTAACCATAACCTTCCTCGGTATTGCCTGCGTTAAGAAACACTGAGGTACTTGGCACCGCTTGTGATACAAATGCGAAGTCTTCCGATCCCATTAATTTACCGCCGGGTATCAATTGGGTTATACCGATAAAGGAACTGGCGCCAAAGGTGTTTGCAATAGTAGTTCTCATTTGACGGTTAAGCCCGTTGTCCGTTTGCACCTCAGGACATCCCCTGGTATAGATCACCTCCACCTTTGCCTGAAAAGTTTCTCCAATACCTGCAGAAATTTCGTGGATACGGGTTTCCATTTTATCCCGCAATGTGGCGTTAAATGAACGTACGCTTCCTTTCATTCTGGCCGTATCGGGAATCACGTTGTTTGTATTTCCGCCTTCCATCACTCCAATTGTAAGAACTGCATTATCAATTGGCGAAATTTCACGGCTTATGATTCCCTGCAGCGCCAGATGAAGATGAGCAGCTACATTTAATGGGTCTACTGCGGCGCTAGGCATCGCTCCATGTGCGCCCCTTCCGCGGATGATGACTTCGAACCAATCAGAAGAAGCTGAAATCGCTTCTCCGGCCTCAGGCAATACAAATTGCCCGACAGGAATCGGCATTCCAGTCAACACGTGTAGCATCATGGCTGCATCCACTTTAGGATTTTCGAGAATCCCATTCTCAAGCATCATCTTTGCCCCGTGCAGAGTCTCTTCACCCGGCTGAAACATAAGCTTAACCGTCCCGTGAAGCTGCTCTTCGTTAGTCTTCAGGATCTTCGCAGCTCCCAAGAGCATGGAAGTATGCAAGTCGTGGCCGCATGCATGCATGTTTCCGTTCAACGACGCAAAAGAAAGATCCGTTTCCTCTTGAATGGGCAGCCCATCCATATCCGCCCGGATAAGAATCACCTTCCCGGTATGTTGTCCGCCGATCGTAACCGTTAGACCTGACTCTCCTACGGGAGTGGGCTTAAGCCCCATCGACTCTAACACCTCTTTTACGTAGGCCGTTGTCCTGGGCAAACTTAAATCAAGTTCCGGAACCGCATGAAGATGATGCCTGTACATGACCAATTTTTCCTGCAGCTGATGGGCCATACCCAAAAAGTCTCCAGCTTCTTCAATCACAATGAACATCTCCCAAAACACATATTGAATGAACGTAAGAACAGAGTGAACATCCCCCCCTTTATATTTTAAGACTTTTTAAGAACACTTTTATCGTACTTTTAAAGGTATTCGATGTCAAGAGAAAACAAGACATTTTAAGAACACTATTTTGGAGGCTGCCGGAACATTGATATATCACATTTATTGTGATATAACTCTTTTGATTGAACTGTTTATGAAAGGAATCTACCATGAAAATCAAGCTGGGTATTATCACGCCTGAGACCCATATGGACTATTTCCGTGCCATTGAAGAAGAAATGCGGTCCTTATGTCAGTTCAGGTTTCTTACAATCAGCAACTTCCGGGAAACAACAGACATCTATCTCAAAAACTTAGGTTCGGTGGATGGATTTGTGATCAGTGGCAGGATGCTTTACGAGTCAATCGATAAGGAATGCCTGGATGAAAAAGTACCTGTTCACATTTTGCAGGATGATGAAAACCTACTTTATAGGGAACTTTTCCGGCTGCTGGTTACAGAACCTGGGCTTGATATATCCAGGATCTATGTGGATTATGCGTATATAATCGAGTCCTTCAGTGAATTCCAGCAATACCTTACTCATGAGGGAAAGCCCATTGACAGCGGAGATCTGCTCGAACGGGTGGAAACAATGCTCGACAACCATATCACTCTGTGGGAAGATAAGAAAATAGACCTGTCCATCACGGCGTTCGGCCACTTTGTTCCGGAACTCAAAAAGCACGGAGTCAGATATATCTTAATCCGGCCCACTTTGGAAAACGTTAAAGAGACCATAAGCGAGATTATCAACGAAATTACCATCCTCAAGCTTAAGAGCCAGAGGGCAGTTGTTGCATGCTTATCGGCCAAAACGGCGGAGTCGCCATCTGAAGAGCAGCTTCATGAGCTGAAAGTCCTTGTCGGCAGGTTTCTGCGCAGCGTAAATCTGGCAGACACGGCCCAAATTTCAGAAGGCTTTGTCAGACTATATACCACCTACGGAAATTTCATGAAAATCACCTCTAACGCGCATAACTGCACCCTGCTGGAGTATCTGGAAGGATACATAAGCGACAAGGTGAAAATCGGGTGGGGCTCGGGGCATGAATATTTTCAAGCTAACGTCAACGCCACCAAAGCTCACAGACAGGCGGAAGCCTTTACGGGCAGCTGCAGCTTTTTTATAAACGAGGATCAGAAGGTTATCGGCCCAATGCGGAGTATGAATGTCATACAGTTCTCTGAACAGGGGGACCCGGAAATCATGGCGTTAGCCAAAACCATCGGAATAAACAACATCAATTTGCAAAAAATCATGTCCTATGCAGAAATCATGAGAACCAATAAATTATCCTCTGAGGATGTTGCTGAGTGCCTGTACATGACCGTCAGAGGTGCAAACCGTATTCTTAACAAAATTGAAGAAAGTAAATACGTACAAACGGTATTTGAAAAACGGGACAACAGTAAAGGGCGGCCCAAAAAATACTACGAGCTGTTGTTTCTGGACAAAGAAGGGCGCAAAATAAGCAGATGATACGCATTGGCAAAAAAGGCACATTTTCAAAACTGAAAACGTGCCTTTTTTGCACTTATTTACCAAGTCAAATCATTTCCTGGTCGGACGACCAGCTCTGTACATGCTGCAGGAACCGCCGCGTTGCAGGGGAAGCATATTTCATCGAGTTGACCGCGATGCCAAGGGAACGGAAGCTGTGCTCCTCCAGCTCGAGCATGGCTACATGCTCATGCTGAAACCGGGTGACCAGCTCCGGTAGGATGCTGATGCCCAGGCCTTTCTCTACCATAGCTATGATCGCATAATCATCCCCGGCGGAGAACTTGATGTTCAGCTTAATCCCGGCCTTCTCCAGTACCCGCTGCACATCATAGTCCGAGCCGGGCTTCGGAATGATGAAGTCCTCGTAGGCAATCTGGGCCTGTGGCATATAAGTGGCTTTAATCAGCAGATGGTCGGTGGAGTGAGTCGCCAGCATCCGGTCCCGCTTTACCTGCTGCTTGAGCTGCTCATTCCATTTCAGATTCTCCCGGATGGGCTGAAGAACCTGTTTCCCGTTCACCGTCAGCTTCACACCAGAACGGCTGCGCACGAGCAGCGGGAAGCCGAATTCTTGCTCCAGGCTGCTGATCGTATGGCTGATGCCGGATTACGTGAAGCCCAGCGCCTCCGCCGCCTTCGTCAGACTGCCCAGCTCCACCACGCCAGGAACACTTCATAATGAGCAATACCTTGCAAATTTCGAGTATGCAAAAAGCCCTTGAATCTCCTCGACAGGAAACTCAAGAGCTCGTTCATTGTTAAATTGGTGCGGTCGAGAGGACTCGAACCTCCACGGGGGTTAGCCCACACGGACCTGAACCGTGCGCGTCTGCCAATTCCGCCACGACCGCATATAAATTGTCGTTTATCCTCGAAATATCAATCTTTCTTAGCGACAAGATAGATCTTACCATGCTCATATCAAGATGTCAAACCTTTTATGTTCGTTAATTTCCTCTTGATAAAAAAGGAATAATAAACTAAAATAAGAACATAAGTTCCCGGTAACAAAGATTCCTTTTTCAATCGGTTATGAATTATCATCACATTTTCCTAAGGCGGTGAATGGTAATGACCTCTTTAGATACTACTCAGCATGAATGGTCTCTTGTGAAAAGTTATCTGCTCCTTACCTTTATTCAAAAAGTATTTGAGCGGGACAGCCTAATTCTTGAAGAAAGCGGTATGCTGAAAACTCCTGATCTTTATGTCGAAATGGTTAACGCAGGTGTAGATCGTACCGGAATCCTGCTGTCTGAAATAAAACATGAATTTAATAAATATCACATTCATGTTCTGGACATACAACAAAACCACTCCGGCGTTCACGCCACCTATATAAGTAAAGGCAATCAAGAGCAGTTTAGTATGGCAATGCCAGCATTCCGTAAAGAAATGTATGAGCGGATGCGAGCATATCTGGGGCTCTCGACCTCCATGCCGCATACAGCCGCCCTTCCTTTACTAGAGAAACATCGCCCCGAATTACCAAACAATTCAACTTCCAAGCCTCTACGCATCATTGAACGAAGTTTGGTTACATCCTCTTTGGCCTATAAGCGTAAAACGTCTCGCCCTGCTGCTTTTGCTGCAAGCAGAAGAGCATAATCCCCGCACAACAAACACGCAAAAGAAAAAAGCTTCCGCAGACACCAACTGTGCTCGGAAGCTCCTTTCCATAACCATCATATATCCAAATTGATCTATATTCGCTTTCACGAAGTATAAGCATATCTATTAATGATTCGCTTTATTGCAACGCCTCCTGTACACGCGTAACCCCTTGGCTCAAAGCATGTCCTCCACCCACCGCTGCGGCTACAGCAATGGTCTCCATAATTTCCTGATCACTGGCACCTTTGGACCGCGCCTCGTCCACGTGATAAAATGTGCATACTTCATTGTTGGCAAATAAGCCAATACCTAGCGCAATCAGTTGCTTGGTTTTCTCATCTAAGCTGCCGGCTTGAAAGCACTCTCCAGTAAAGCGATGATATGCATGAACTACCTCAGGCAACTGATCTTCCAAATGGCTGATTTGATCCTTATATGCATGTACTTTTTCGTCCATAACCGTCATTGACACAGCACGTCCTCTCTGTTGGATTTTCCTTCATTACTGTGTCCGATTTAGAGTTTCTGTATGCCTAATGAATCACTCAGTTATTTTTATCCAACACCCATTTAGAACCATTCCTAATCCATATCTATCGGATTGTGACGCGGCTCGCTGAACGGCTGGTATGTATAGCTGCGATCCAATTTGACCACACGTCGATTCTGGCGGCGTATAAGCACCTGTTCATCATCCCATGCCAGTACGATGCCAACAACATCGTTGGACTCCAATCCATCACGTACGACACGCACCTTTTCACCGGAGAGTCGATAAGCATCCAATTCTTCGTCCATAATCATCCTTGTCCCCTCCTTATTCACTTTTTTTAACATAACGATCATGATTCTATATGCATGAAAAAAGTTTAAAAAGAGACCTAAACGAATCATTTAGGTCTCTTCTCTCTTACTACTTATATGGATTGCCAACAGAGCGACAAATTATCCCGACTGATTTACACTGTGATCATGTTCTTTTGTATCGTTCTTCTCGTACCAGAAGTCCAGCACTTGTGCAGACAACACTCGCTGATCTACATACTCCACTTGGTGAGCAGTAAATTCTTCTTTCCAAGAGAAGGACAATTCTTCGCATAGGTTAACCAACGTCAACAACTCAGACCAGGCCACATAGCGTTTATACCAAAAAAACTGAGGATGTTCAATCATATAGGGATACAAATCGTCGAATTCCGTATGCTTACAATCCAAGGCACGCTCAAAGTGTACTTTAGCCGCTGCCAGTTTTTCCAGAAAAAACTGTTCGGTCAATTGTTCTTTCCCCATGTTGCTGCCTCCTCTCCAAAACCTTATCTATATTATAAGCGAAATTGGAGCTCATGCAAAGGTTATTATTACAAATAAGAATCAGGAGTTTTGAATTGTTACTATTCAGCAAACTCAATCTTGCCGTCAGCTAACGACGAAATTTTGACCAATGACTCTACACGAATACCTTGCTCACGGATGGTTCTCGCTCCGGCCTGAAAGCTTTTTTCCACTGCCACACCGAACCCAACCAACTCCGCTCCGGAGCGTTGAATGATTTTAACCATGCCTCGCGCCGCATCACCATTAGCGATAATATCATCAATGAACAAAACACGGTCATCTTCGTGAATATATTGACGAGACAGCATAATATCCGTAACAATGCCTTTAGTAAACGAAGGTACGCGTTCACACAGCGCGTCTGGATCAGCTAATAGGGTCTTTTTACGACGAGCAAATACCAACGGTACACCCAATTCCAATGCTGTCGCAAACCCGATGGCAATGCCTGAGGACTCCACGGTCACTACTCTGGTAATCTTCTCTTCCTGGAAACGTGCTGCGAACTCTCGTCCCATTGCCATCGTCAGTTCTGGATCAACCTGGTGATTAAGCAAACCATCCAGCTTCAGCACCTGATCTGATGCAATCACGCCTTCATTTAAAATTCGTTTCTTTAATACTTCCATTACATGACCTCCCACGGCATTCCTATGCGGTAAAAGTACCATACTTCACCCGCCGCTTTCAAGCTACAGCTTCTTTCCATGCGATCATGTGACATTTTTTTTACGTTTGTTCCAGAACCATGCGGTGATTCCTCCCACAACGATTAAAAGAATAACGACCAGCCCTATCCGATGCGTCACCTTCTCCATTAACTTCGCCACCTGCTCCCAGTGCATGCCCACCGCATGTCCAATTCCCAAAAATGTACCGCACCACAGCAAAGCTCCTGCTGATGCATAACTGATATAGCGAAAAATGCCTAGACGGGTTGTACCTGCCAGATAAGAGGATACATGTCTCAAGCCGGGGACAAAATATCCGAACAGGATTCCCCATGTACCATAACGCCCAAACCAATTTTCAGAAGAGGCAATTCTAGAAGGCGTAAGCCTCACCCATTTTCCGTATCGATGCAAAAGTGGTTTGCCCAGCAGACGCCCCAGTGTGTAGCTAAGCATCATACCCGTCATACTACCGAAAAATGTGACTGCCAATGCAGCAATGAAGTTGTAGTGCCCTTGAGACACGAGCCCGCCGAAGGCGATCATTAGCACTTCGTCGGGTATCGGCATACCCGCTACTCCAAGTGCAAGCAAGCCGAACATTGCCAAATATCCGTATTCCAGTATCCATGCAAGGATTTGACCCATAAATTACGCTCCCGTCAAGCTATTCATTAATTCACTTTAATTATTTTCAGTCTCATCCAGTCATGTCCTATTTCAGTTGAACATAGTTTGTATTATATGCTCGCTGCAGCGTTATTCAAGCAGGCAAGGAGGGACTGGGGATGAAACGTAATATTCATGTTTTTCAGATTGCTTTTACATACATCGGTACAATCGTCGGTGCCGGATTTGCTACCGGACAAGAAATTCTGCAATTTTTTACGCAATATGGTCGTTGGGCTACACTCACTATTATGCTGTCCACAATCATATTTGTATGGTTGGGTACGAAAATGATGCTGATCGCTCATGATATTTCAGCCAAATCCTACGAGGACCTGAACAAACATCTTTTTGGCGCCAATGCCGGGAAATGGATTAGCTGGTTCACACTCATCGTGCTGATTGGCGTAAACAGTGTCATGCTGGCAGGAGCCGGCTCTGTTTTTGTAGAGCATCTTCATATGCATTACCAAACCGGACTGCTTATTACACTGATTGGAACTTATTTGCTGCTAAGTAAAGGCATTAAAGCCATCTTGCACATGAACACTGTGGTTGTTCCTTTAATGATCATCATGTCTCTTCTGCTCGTTCACAGCACGCTCTCTATGCCCAATCCTCAGAGTTTTATTACGAATACAACAGATCACAGTACATTTCGAACCTTGCTCTCTCCACTGCTGTACACATCCTTCAACCTAACTATGGCCCAAGCCGTGCTTGTACCCCTTGGTAGCCAAACCTTTTCCCGAAGAACCATCCGCTGGGGCGGAGTTTTGGGAGGAATTGGTGTCGGTTTTATGCTGATGGCTGCACACTTTGCCATGTCAGCACATATGCCGGGCATTCAGCAATTTGAAATCCCTATGGGAAGCATCGCTTACCGTCTGGGTGCCTTTGTCGAAATCATATACATTCTACTCATTTTCATGGAAATCTTCAGTACCTTTGTAGCCGACATTTATGGAGTCAGTCTGCAAATTCGTCAGCATGTCCAAATTTCGCCCAAGCTCATCACACTATTCATTATGCTCACCTGTTTTTTAATCAGTCAGTTCGGTTTCAGTTCACTGTTATCTGTCCTTTATCCTATTTTCGGAATGCTCAGTCTGATGTGGGTTAGTAAACTGATCATAGCAGGACGTGGGAGACCTTTCCGTTCCTCACGTCCTCGCTCCAGCTTTCGGCATTCTGATTCCAAACCAAGTGATACCCGTCATGGTTAATGTGGAAATTTCAAATACATTTTCTTCAACTCGTTAACCGCCCGACTTAAAGAATAGCTTGATTTAGCCTTATCGCAGGCAGATCTAGCCAACTCATAACGATAGGCAGGGTCAGCAATGACCTTTTCTAATGCGTCTGCCAGTGCCCTCGGATTGTCGGGTGGCACGAGCAGACCATTGACCCCGTTCTCAATCTGCTCAGGTATTCCTCCCACTTCTGTACCTACCAATGCCAGACAACTCAACGCTGCTTCCGCAAATACCGAACCAAAGGCCTCCGCCCGAGAAGGCAAAACAAATACATCAAAGAAGGGCATAAACTCTTCTGGATGAAGGGTATATCCATAAAAAATCGTCTCATGGTATATATCGAGCTGTCGCGCCATCTCTTCAAGCTCAGGGCGAACCGGACCGTCTCCAATAATATGAAGTACAAATTCCAGATTTCTTTTTTTAAGTTCAGCACAAGCCCGCAATAAAATATCCAGTCCTTTCGCCGGAACAAGGCGGCAAACGGTTATGAGCTGTGTCACTTCATTTTCGTGCGGAATGGGCTTGAAGCGCTTCTCATCATATCCATTCGGAATGACTGCAATGTCTTGCGGATTCTGAACGTAAGGAGTTAAGTAATGCTGAAAAGAATGAGATACGGCTATCAGGCGATCCGCCTTCTGCTCCATTTCCCCGTACAGTGACACCAAGAATTGGTGTTCAGGCCCGTTCTCCTCTATTTTCCCGTTTAGGATTAACTCCTTTTCATAGGAAGAGTGAATCGTCTGTACGAGCGGGATGTCAGGAAAAACAGTTTTCATAGCAATCCCGGCAATCGGATGATGAGCATGAATGAGGTCATAGGGCTTCTGAATACGAAGCCGGGTCCACCACAAATAGTCACGGTACGTCTGAATATATTTTTGAACGATTGGATATTGTTCATATCTCGTCCAGTCAAAGGTATCAAAAGTTACTTCGTCCCTACCCTTGTTGCGAATCCGTTTAGGGATTGAAAATAGTTCCATTTCCCAACGGGGGGATGTAAATCGCTCTTGCAGATATGGAATCATGGATGAAACGCCTCCCGGTTGCTCGGGTGGGAAAAAGAGAGCCTGTAGCAATTTCATGACGTGCTTCCCCTTTCAAGCATTAAACTGCCCGGATCACAGATTGTATGTATAGGTTTCCGGATTTTCTGAAAGATGATATATTGAGAATAAATGTTAGTCACAAAAGAAAATTATAACATTTTAAATGGGATAAATCCTGTCTATTGTATCGGGACGATATCATCCGTTCAATAGATTGACTATTTTTGCAAATGGAGTCGGTGATGTTGACGTTGTTGTCCTTATCGGGAACCTTAGATTTCCCATCTCTGGCCGAGGCCGTAAGTGCAGCCTGCGGTTTGTATATTATACTCATGATGGCACTGATGTGCGTGATCATATATAGCAGACAACGAAAAAAAGCCTATATCCTTTTTTCGGTTGCCGCTATTATTATTATGACATATGAAGCCATGAATCTCTATTCAGCAGGCGGAGGCAAGATACAACTCCAAGGAATCGTGTGGAAAAATGCGCTGGAGGCGTCTGCCTTTGTGCTCATTAATGCCGCCGTATTTCAACTCTACCGGAAGCTGAAACGTGTGCAGACATGGACCTTGCTACTGCTGGGTGCGTTATTGATATTGCCGGTTATTGCCTGGACTGCAGGTTTGTTGCCCGCTTGGATCAGCGCGGCGAAACTAGTTGGGTTTACTCTGTTTTATCGAATACTGGTACTTATACTGAGCCTTGTGTTCATCACCCCACGAATCGGGCAGCCAAAAAAGTATGTAGCGGGCTTATTCATGTATTTGCTCTGGCTCGGCTATTTGTGGCTACGAAATGACATCTCAGAAGAAGCTGGCAGGTCAAACACACTCCTATATATGTCATTTTTACCATTACTGTACTACACTACGTTATTCATCATTCTGTTTGAACGAATTGTGGAGCTGCTCCAAAGAATTTATCGTTCTTCTATCACCGATGGCCTGACAGGTCTATATAACCGTAAATATTTTTCGGGACGACTACGGCGATATATGGATCAAGGAATCCGCGTGTCGGTCATTTTTTGCGATATTGACAATTTCAAAAAGCTGAATGATACGCAGGGCCATGCTCGTGCGGATGAAGTACTCAAACAGGTGGCACAGATTATGGAGGATGAACTGGATGAAATCGGACTGACCGGACGATACGGTGGCGAGGAACTGGTCGCAATGGTTGTGGATCGACGTGCCAAGGTTGGACATGTCGCAGAACGTATCCGCGAGCGGGTCGCGGAAGAAAGCATTGTCACGATCAGTGTCGGACACAGTACAGTGAAGAAGGAAATGAACCCGGATGAACTGGTCAAGCAGGCCGATCAAGCGATGTACATATCCAAAACGACAGGTAAAAACAAGGTTACAGCTTATAAAGCAGCCGAAGTGAAAAAAAGTCGGGCAGCACGCGCACAATAATTTGCAAACTGCGATTCGTTGTTGAAAGTTGAGTTTGAATAATTCTCTGTCTGGTTGTCTATACCATAAAATGACGCACAGGAATCTCTTAAGAGCCTGTGCGTCATTTATATTTAATCTGTCTATCAAACTTCTGACGTTGCAGAGGCTATATCCCGGCCGATCCATGCCAGTTCTTCACTAGTCAGCTCTCGATAGCTGCCCAGTGGAAGCTGTTCATCCAGCTTCAATGGCCCCATGGCCGTTCTTTTCAAATAGGTCACCTTTTTACCAACCGCCTCGAACATACGCTTCACTTGATGAAACTTACCCTCATGGATTACAAGCGAAATATAGGAAATGACTTCTCCATCTGCCTGGTACGGATGTTCGTGGCGAAGAATGGTCAACTGCGCGGGAAGGGTAACATACCCATCATCCAGTTCCACCCCTGCTGTAAATTGATGAATATCCTCCTCCGTGACATGACCCGACACGGTAGCCTCATACGTTTTAGGGACATGTCGCCGTGGAGAAAGTAGTTCGTGCGCTAGCTTACCGTCGTTGGTCAACAACAATAGCCCTTCTGTATCTTTGTCTAAGCGTCCTACTGGAAAAGGCTCAAAGTGTCGTTCCTCCGCATTCAGCAAATCCAGTACCGTCCGCTCCCTTGTATCTTCGGTTGCAGATATAACACCCGGTGGCTTGTGCAGCATGATGTAAATATACTCCCGAAAAACAACACGTTCGCCGTTCACTTCAATCTGATCCTGGTATGGATGAACCTGTAAGCCGCTATCCTTGATGGTACTCCCGTTAACCGTGATCATCCCTTGCTTCACCTGTCGCTTGATATCACTACGGGAGCCATATCCCATATGGGTTAAAACTTTATCCAAACGTTGCGTTTGTCTCCCTTTTCCACTCATACCGATGTCCACCTCCAGCCTGTAGGGTATTCATTTTTGAGCATGCCGTCCTGCCACTTGCCCCACCCAGCCGAATAACCATCAATGCACACGAGAGTGTAGCCTTTGGGCTGGGCTTCGTTCCGCAGTGCCATTCTCTCAACGGGGATGGACAAGGTCTCCCCTTTTAAATACCGGATGGCCTCAGCATCTGAACTGGAGAGATTGATACTTCTAACCGCCTCTGAAGGGCGTAATGCCACCGCCAGCGGGTGTGAAGGCACAAAGCGACCATTCTTGTCGGCACCCATAAACCAGCCTGGTCGCACCACCTTAAGGCCGTCCAAACGATGTGATGCCAGTGGCGACTGATAAATGCGATCTCCGTAGACCACCGTATAGCCTGTAAAGGACACCTCCAGCTGCTCCTTAACAAATTGGTGATAGGACTCCAGCACATCCTGTGGAGAGCGTGCAGCGGATTTTACATTCTCTTTGCCAGAACGGGACTTATTGCCACCCAAGCCGCGCGCAGACTTTCCTTTACCGGACTTCCCGTCCATTCCTTTTCCACTTCGTTTAGGCTCACCAGTTGCATGTCTTCCTTGACCGCTTGGCGTCTGCGCTTCCTTGACGGACAAAAACTGCTTCTTCCGTGGATACGCTGCATCTATGTTCAACGCCCTGTCATTCTTGTCCTCACGTTCAGCCAATTCCCCGGATTCAGTGTGATCTTCTGTCCCAGCGGCATGACCACCCTGGTGTTGCAACACAGCGATAAAATGGCCTTCTCCCTCTACGAGATGCGGCCAAAGACGTGCTGTTCCCCGCAGTTCGGGGTGTGCTGCCGCGACCACTTCACTCATCCATTCCGGGTGGCCTGGTGCAAAACCTGCTTCCGATGGAACAGGGACTACGTCAAAATCGGGATGAGCCTCCAGAAATTCTGCGATCATTCCTTCATTTTCTTCTGGCGCAAAGGTGCAGGTCGAATAGACAATTCTCCCTCCAGCGCTCAGCATTGAGGCCGCTACACGCAAAATGTCCCGTTGCATGACTACACATTTATCTACCGAATGCGTTTCCCATTGTTTTGCCATGTCCTCATCCTTGCGGAACATACCTTCTCCCGAGCAAGGTGCGTCAATTAGTATCTTGTCAAAAAAATGTGGAAAGGCATCGGCGATTCGATCCGGGCTTTCATTCAGTACCACGGCATTACGCACACCGTACAATTCCACATTTTTAGCCAACGCTTTAGTTCGGTCCGCGCTAATATCATTTGTCACCAATACGCCGCTTCCTTGTAGTTTGGCAGCTATTTGGGTCGATTTCCCACCCGGTGCAGCGCATAAGTCCAATACAGCTTCGTCCTGAGCTACATTGAGCAGCTCAACTGGAGACATTGCACTCGGTTCCTGTACATAGTACAGCCCCGCATGGTAGTAAGGATGTAATCCCGGCTTTGTACCGTGCGGAATGTAAAAACCCGTGCCACACCACGGAATCGGCCGCAGCTCGAACGGAGAACGTTCCTTAAAGTCCTCGACCGGAATTTTTAACGTATTGACGCGAATCCCGGCATGGGGCGTGTGGTCATAGGTGGTCATAAATGCTTCAAATTCGTCGCCGAGCAATTGCTCCATGCGCTTTACAAATGCTGTGGGGAGCTGTACACCCATAATCGTGATCATCCTGTCCTTTTAAAATAAATTTTATTGTACCATATTCAACCTGTTATTCTGCAATATCCGTGTGATTTACAAACTTTCACTACAAGCTGTAATGTTGTATAATAATGAGATTCATAGCTACATATTTTGAATTTTGATAGGAGAGATTGCATTGAACGCACAAAAATCCAACAAAAAAAAGCTTATACCTGTCATCGGCTTTTTTGTTGTGCTGGTCATTTTGCTTGGAGTGCTGCTCGCTTTAAATTCAGGCACTAAAAACAAGCTGTATGGCGTTTCCACAGCCTCGTTAAATCCTGCTACTCAAGAGCTGCTGAATGACCCGAACTATCAGCAAATCATTAAGCCGGAAGATCTACAGAGCAAAATTGACAAAAAGGAAAACTTTTTCGTCTATCATTTCGCGTCCGACTGTGTGCATTGCCGCGCTACTACTCCCAAGCTCTTGCCTTTGAGCAAGCAGGAGAACATCACGATGCACGAATTTAACCTGCGTGAGTATGAGGATGGCTGGGACAAGTATAAGATTGAGTATACCCCTACGCTCATTTATTACGAAAAAGGCGTGGAAAAGGAACGTATGGTAGGCGGGTTGAAGGAAAGTCCTTCGGACAATGGGTACACACTCGACGATTTCAAAGCCTTCTTTGAGAAATATAAAAAGAACGTAACCTCCTAGACAAACGTTCACACACCTGAAAACGATAAAGCAGCCCGATCCCCATGAAACGGATCGGGCTGCTTGCTTAGCATGTGCTTCAAACTCAAGGCGCATTCTTCGTTTCCGCCGTGACAGAGCCTGAGCCGTCAGCGGCCTGTCTTCGCCTAATTGAAGCTGCCAGCGCCTGCTGACGCTGCTCATGCTTTTCCCCACGCCGAGGACCCCTCTGCTGTGGGATGTTGACTGGAATGGACGACGATGCCTTCTCCACGGCCCGGCGCAGCCCAGGCTCGACGATTTCAATCGTCAAATCCCGATAAACCGGCGGTTGATGCTGAAGCTCTTCCGTACCGGTCATAACAGCTTCAGCAAGCTGACGGGCGCAAACGCGCGCCTCATCCACCAGCTTTGCCATATTAATGCCTAGCAACTGTGAAGGAGCATGCTCCAGTCTGTGGACCGCACTGTCCAGCATCATATGTCCACCACGATAGTTACCATTCCGAAAATGATACAGTCCTACAGCAACTTGCAGCAAACCTTTATATACAGGGTCACGGTCCAGCTTAAGCCACAGCTCTTCCAGTACCTCATGACATTCAAAGTAATCCCGATCCCGATTGAAGTATACCAAATAAGTCACGTACAGCGGTTCGTAGGAAAGGTGTGCCATTTAATACTCATCCCTGTCTTCTTCCTTGGTAGAGGCTTCTAGCATCTCCTTGACCTCATCGTGAAGCAGCTTAATTCCTTCCATGTCGTGCCGTTCCCACAGTTCATTAAATCTGCGCTGCGCATCAATCGTTTCACTGATCTTATGGTAGAAATACAGCCGATGCATGCCTGTTAGCACTTTGGATACGATATTGGCTTCATCCTCAAACTTTTTCTGCGCTTCCAATATTTCAAGACGCATGGAAGACATCTCATTATCCAATACAAAGGCTGCCTCAGCTGCCTTTTTCAACCGTGTGCGCATATTGTCAGGCAAGCTTTCACGATACTTATAGCTAAGAGAATGCTCTATGGTTGCCCAAAAATTCATAGCCAAGGTACGGATTTGAATTTCTGCGAGTACGATTTTCAGCCCCACTGCTGTCTGAACCGGATACTCCACAATCATATGAAAGCTGCGATAGCCGCTGTCTTTATAATTGGTGATATAGTCCTTTTCATACAGTACGGTCAAATCCTTACGTCTTCTGATATATTCGGCCACCCGCCGAATATCCTCTACAAATTGACACATAATGCGAATGCCTGCAATATCCTCGATTCCCGTCTCCAGCTGATCAGAAGGAACCTGTAATCTCTTCGCCTTATCGAGGATGCTTGATATTTTTTTAACCCGTCCGGTTACGAATTCGATAGGAGCGTATTCCTCGCGCTTTTTCAGCTCCGCACGCATTGTTTTGAACTTGACCTTAAGCTCTTCCACCGCCTGATCGTATGGCAGTAAAAACGTTCCCCAGTCTCTTCCGTCCATCCCCGTACCTCCTGTCTCTTCCGACAAACACTTTTTTATCTGTGATCTGCACCAACAGCCTCGGTAATGTGTCTAAAGCCGTCCTTTCGAAGCAGCTCACGTAGGCCAGCATGTATAGCTCTATTTACTTCCGGCCCTTCGTAGATCAATGCTGTATAAATTTCAATCAGACTTGCGCCTGCTTTAATTTTGTCATAGGCATCACGACTCGTGAAAATACCGCCTGATCCGATAATAGGCAGCTTGCCTTCCGTCTGGCGGTACACCCGTCCGATGACCTCTGTGGAACGGTCACGCAGCGGCTTACCACTCAGCCCTCCTGTTTCACTCGCATTTCGGTGCGTCAGACCAGCTCTGGATATTGTTGTATTGGTCGCAATAATGCCGTCTACTCCACTGGCAGCAATCGCATCTGTCATATATTCCAATTCCTCATCCGATACATCCGGCGCAATTTTAACCAGTACAGACTTGGCATTGCCATACTTTTTCGCCTGGACTCCCATCTCTGCCCGAACCGCTTCCAATAGCGACTTCAGTTCATTACCATGCTGGAGCTTTCGTAAATCCGGCGTATTCGGCGAGCTAATATTCACTACAAAGAAGTCCGCATACGGATACAGTGCGGAAATACACTTTTCATAGTCCTTATGAGCATCCTCATTGGGTGTGTTTTTATTTTTGCCGATATTAACTGCGACCGGAACAGGCCGATGTTTGAGTGCAGCCAGACGTTTGGCCATGCTCTCAGCACCCAGATTGTTAAAGCCCATCCGATTGACTAACGCCTCATCGGGAGGCAGTCGGAACAAACGGGGCCGATCATTGCCGGGCTGTCCCACAGGTGTCACCGTTCCCACTTCCATAAATCCAAACCCGATAGAAGAAAAACCAGTAACCGCTTCTGCATTTTTATCCAGTCCTGCAGCCAGTCCAATCGGGTTGGGAAAATGAATGCCAAACAGATCAACGGCAAGCTCCTCCGTTTCCTTGACTCCATACATCCCTCGCAGTGTCGCTGCTCCACCAGGAAGTGAGCCCGCATGTTTTAAACCGTCAATGACTACATGATGGGCCGTCTCTGGACTCATTTTAAAAAAAACAGGTTTCGCAATCCTTCGATACAACACGATTCATCCACTCCGTTCTATGCCCTTGCACAATCCTAAAAAAACATCTCTACAAAATAGTTTAGCTTTTTCCATACCAAAAAGAAAGTAATTTGCGAGGTGCAGTATCAGAACAATTCAGTTGTCATGGAGATGTCATTGAAAATGTATAATCAAACCATTTACAATGGACATAGTAAGACAAGACCTTAGCCCGTTAGAAAAGAGGGATTGCTGATATGAAGACCAAGCGCAAGCCGCCCAGTCTGCAAAAGAAAAAGGATGAGGTGAACAAGAAAGCGATTGTATGGACCGCCGTCAGCTTTGTTCTCCTCATCATTGTGATTATTCTGATCGTTGTTTTAGCACAAGCAGGAAATCGTTAAACACCAAGTAGCAATAGCATCAAAACGTTAATTTAGCCAGTGATAGGTTTTGCGGGGATTCGTCTGGTCATGCTGCGGCTCACTTGTAAATCGAGAACCAGGCACAAGCACTTGATCAGGCAATCCCCCGTTACCAATGACCACCTCCGTACCCGAAGGTACGAGTGCAAACAATTCCTCCACATCCTCTTTACCCATTCGGACGCAACCTAACGACTCATTTTTGCCAATACTGTCCGGCTCGTTCGTGCCATGAATGGCATAATTCGTTGCAGACAGTTGCATTCCACGACTGCCAAACTCACCGTTGGATTTGCCGTTCGGATTTACTACTTTATCGGTAATCACAAATTTCCCTTCTGGTGTTCTTTCTCCACCCAAACCGATAGGATAATTTCGAATAAGTATATTGCCACTTACCAGGGCGAGCCTGTGCTTGGATTTGTCCACCACAATTCTCAGCGGTTGCCCCAGAAAAGGCCGTCCGTGCAATGACGATGCCAGTAATGGACTGCCTCCAGCCGACGAGTCAGCGTCTAAATCTACTGCCTTCCCTGTTCCCTGTCCAGGTGAAGCAAGTAAATTACGCATAAGTGTAAAAGCCTTCTTCATCCCGTCTGTCGTACCGTACATCGTGTTAGCGGGAAAGTCTCGAGTCAGTTCATCAAGACTCTGGGGAAGACGTTGATGCTGTGAGCGAAAAGCACGCATGGAGCTATTCAGCACAGCCAATTCCTCCTGTCCAGCAGCCCATTTTAGACCTGCTTTGCGAAGATTTTCACTGTCTGACGGCTTGCAAGCACACGCAGCGGCGTCGTAAGACTGAACAGCTAATCCCCCGTTCCCTTTGTTCTGTACACTAAGTAGTGGCTTCATACCCTCTCTCCAGAGCAGCCACGAGCCCCCTTGCTCCATACCCAACACCGTAGTCTTGGACGGCAGTCGGCTAGTCTTAGCCAACAAATCAGTAAGCCCCGTTCCAGCTCCACTCCCTTTTCGAGCTTGAGCCGTAAACACACCACCAACCACACGAATCTGGGCCATCCCTTTTGGATCAGCGGTGGCCACTTTTGCAACTTCAATATTATCAATTGCTGCCTGCTCCGTTCCGGATGGCACAAATGCATTCTCATTTGAAGGTCTCGGTGAATTGGCTGAAGGAACCCATATGAGCAGTAGTACCATTAACGCAGTTAACAGGTGGCGTGTTCGAGCCGTCCTTCGCTCCTTCTCCTTGGACATCTGAACCAGTTTATCCTGATATTCCATCCATACGTCTGCCGGAATCTGTTTATGCTCGAAGGCTTCGAACACTTCTCCTGCGCGATTAAAGCAATAATTTGCTTTGCCCTCCTGACCGCTGCTCTCATACTCTTTGCCGAGTAAATACCAGGCCATTTTATTATCAGGGTGTTTTTTTACATACGATTTAAGATGAGGCGAATGGTTCATCGGATCCTCCTGATCGTGTAATCTTGCATACTTCCTATTATGTATATCGGTCAAAATAGACTCGATGGACAGCACATAAAAAAAACGTCTATCGACGTACTTTCGGAAGCCAGACCGCGCTTGGCAGAAGTTTTTCTTGCGATTATAGAATAGTTCAGCTCTGCTGAACCATTCTATAATCTAAAAAAAAACAGCACCAACAGCTTACTTTCACCGTTATACGGCGAAGGGAGCTGTCGGTGCTGTGCCTATCGAAGAAGCCTACGCTTAACCTTCTTTATTGAACGGCTCGTCTGCTACTTTAATGGAATCTGTAGGGCAACCGTCACAAGCATCCTGCATATCATCAAACAAATCATCCGAGATTGCCTTGATGCCTTGGTTTGCATCCCCTTCAAAGATCACTTCAGCCAAACCTTCATCATCATAATCATAAATGTCAGGTGCTGTAGCGCCACAGGCTCCGCAAGCAATGCATGTATCTTTTTCTACCCAAGTGTATTTAGCCATAACTTTTCTCTTCCTCCTATACAATCAAACAAACCAGCTTTTACATTCTATTCACATATTAATACAAACCCAATATTATTACAAATTATTTTCCTTTATCTTTCGTGCAAAAAATACTTATAACGTAAGCTTCTGATGCTTGCAATAATCTATCCAAAAGTTCACTCCGGAGTTGGTAGATTGTCTTTTTGCAGCGAAGTTCCGCGCAGCTTGGAGTTGCGAAGAAGTACCGAAGGATCATCTCCCAGCATCCCAGCAGTCAAAATTGCATTTTCACCAAACTTGTCACGCAGTGCATCCATCGTCTTCAATAAGCTTTCTTTCTTAGGCTGATCCTGATATTCAAATAGATCCATTTGAACGGCCGCTTCCTCCTTTGGAATGAGCTGCTGTAGCGTAATCCCCAGCAAGCGCACAGGCTTATCTTCTCCCCAATGGCGACGATACAATGCACAAGCTTCCTTATATATGTCCTCTGCACTTTCCGTAGGAGTGTTCCTGACTTGAGAACGCGTAAAGGTCTTCATATCCGGCGTCCGAATCGTCAATTGTATACCTCCTGCCAGCATACCGTGTCGTCGTAGCCGCCGGGCTACCTGATCACTAATGTTAAGGAGTATCCGTTGGGCTTCTTCCAGCTTAACCACGTCCATAGGCAGGGTAGTCGTGTGACCGATGGACTTGTTTGGCTCCCGTTCAGTGCTAACTGGAGAATGGTTAATTCCGTTAGCGGCCAATTTTAACCACGAACCCGTCACACCAAATACGCCAACCAGCATATGCTCATCGGCCTTAGCCAGTTGTCCAATGGTACGAATATTCATTTGTAGAAGCTTATCTGCCGTTTTGCGGCCCACTCCAAACAATTGACCACAAGGAAGGTTCCATAAAATATTGGGTACATCACGCAAACGTAGAACAGAGATCCCGCGTGGTTTTTTCAGATCAGAGGCCATTTTGGCCAGCAACTTGTTGGGAGCAACTCCAATTGAACAGGGCAGACCCAGCTCGTCTTCTACTCTGCGCTGGATTTCTTCAGCAATTTCCATAGGTGTTCCAAATTGTTTGGATCCAGAAATATCCAGATAGCACTCATCAATTGAAGTTGCTTCAAGCATAGGCGTATACGAATATGCAATGCTCATAAATGCTTTGGAATAACGACGATACAAGTGAAAATCAGGCTGTATTACGATGAGCTGCGGACAGATCCGGCGTGCCTGCTGAACGACCATCCCTGTTGAAATGCCCAATCGCCGGGCTTCATAAGAGCAGGTCACAATTACACCTTTGCGCAGCTCACTACTCCCTGCCACCGCGGTAGGCAGTCCCTTATATTTCTCCGGCTCCTCCGCTGCATGAACGGAACAATAAAATGCGTTCATATCCACATGCAGAATAACTCGCCCACCAGCCGGATAATAAGCATTCACATCTTTCATGCTCAACCCTTCTTTTTAACTGTAAATTACCCGTCATAGCGGGAAGATGTCTTCTGATTTTATACTTGAGATACCCTTAAATGCTATTTCTATTTTACATAAAAAATTAAGGTTTTGCGGCTAAAAATGATAATTATATATTACAATCGAAGTCATAAGTTGATATAATCGACTAACATACGAACACGACAAACTAACGCTTTCCTGTTTTTAAGCGTTAAACAACTAAATTAATATGCTTAAAAAAGCAGAGCATCAACCAATCTGAGCAATCCGCAAAGGAGGAGTCCCTCATGTCCACCGCTATTTCTATCTTTGACACAACGCTGCGAGACGGCACTCAAGGAGAAGGAATTAGCTTGTCTGCTGACGACAAACTGAAAATCGCCAAAAAACTCGATGATCTCGGTGTTCATTATATTGAAGGCGGGATTCCCGGAAGCAACAGCAAGGATATCGAATTTTTCAAACGGGTACAAGAACTGGGCCTTCGGGCAAAGATTGTCGCCTTCGGCAGCACGCGCCGCAAAGATAGCATCGCAGCACAGGATGTCAATCTGCAACGAATTCTGGAATCCGGCGCTCAGGCTGCTACACTTGTGGGTAAATCATGGGATTTTCATGTACACACCGCCTTACAGACGACACTGGAGGAAAATCTGTCTATGATTTACGACTCCATCGCCTTTTTAAAGCAAGGGGGCATGGAGGTTATTTTTGATGCCGAACATTTTTTCGACGGATATAAAAACAATCCCGAGTATGCACTCGCCGTTATGAAAAAGGCAGAAGAAGCAGGCGCGGATTGGCTCGTGATGTGCGATACAAATGGCGGTACCCTGCCGCATGAGATTCAGGAAATAGTCACTATGCTGCAAAGCCAAATAACGAGGTCACAGTTGGGTATTCACACACACAATGACTGCGAATTGGCAGTAGCAAACTCTCTAAGCGCTGTACAAGCAGGCGCAAGGCAGGTTCAGGGTACCATCAACGGCTACGGTGAACGGTGTGGTAACGCTAACCTGTGCTCCGTCATTCCTAATTTGCAGCTCAAGCTGGGCTACGACTGTCTAGATACTGAGAAGTTAAATCAACTCCACAATACAGCCCGCTTTGTGAGCGAAGTCGCCAACGTCAATATGCCTGTGAACCAGCCTTATGTGGGGAATGCAGCTTTTGCCCATAAGGGGGGCATCCACGTGTCAGCCATTCTGCGTGACTCGCGAACTTATGAGCACATCGCTCCTGAACTCGTGGGGAACAAGCAGCGGGTCTTGGTCTCCGAACTGGCCGGGCAGAGCAACGTGGTATCCAAAGCGCAAGAGCTAGGTATCACCCTTGACCCATCCAGTGATGAGGCACGTGGCGTGATTAGTCGTATCAAAGAACTAGAGCATCAGGGATACCAGTTTGAAGGCGCGGATGCTTCGCTGGAACTGCTCATTCGTGAAGCAGGTGGTGAAGTGAAGGAAATGTTCTCTTTTGAGTCCTTCAAAGTGCTGGTAGAGAAAACAGCCGGTCGCCCGGTCGTATCCGAGGCATTCTTGAAACTGAATGTCGCAGGGACGAGTGTCTATACCGCAGCTGAAGGCAACGGCCCTGTCAACGCGCTCGATAACGCACTCCGTAAGGCTCTTTCTCAATATTTCCCTGCCTTGCGGGACATGCATTTGGCTGACTACAAGGTACGTGTGCTTGACGAAAAGGATGCCACTGCCGCCAAGGTACGTGTGCTCATTGAGTCCAAAAATTACGAGGACGTCTGGAGTAACGTAGGCGTATCCGAAAATGTAATTGAAGCCAGTTGGGAAGCTCTCTTGGACAGCTTCCGTTACGCGTTGTTGGAAGCACCAACTCCAAAAAACGATCAGGCAGAGCTAACTCATCATGGATTAGTTAATCACTAAATAAGTGCTCGCATGAGCTTATAAGGTGCCTTTGGCGGTCTACTCGGCTCCCAAAGACACCTTCTTTTTTTGAAGAGTTTCTATTTTGCGTTCCATCTCCTTCTCACTGAGCATGCCGATGATGATTTCGCGGACCTGTCCATGAGGATCAACCATTACATGAGTCGGAAAAGCCACCCCTCCAAATCGTTCAAACAATGCTCCTTGCTCATCAAGTAAAATGGGAAATTGGAGATCCAAAGAGCGGGAGAACCTATGCACATCCTCCAATCGATCATAGCGAGTTACATTGATACCATACACATCCACATCATCTTTGTACTTACTATACAACTCATTCAGCATAGGCGCTTCTAATCGGCACGGATCGCACCATGAAGCCCAAAAGCTAATAACCAAAGCTTTATTGCGCGTGGCCCCTACATCGTAGGTCTTGCCGTTTAACCCCTTTAAAATCATAGAAGGAAGCCGTTGACCGAGCTTTATCTTTTTAAGTACCTCTACCGCATCTGTTTCAGCCTTTACCTCTATCTTAGCTTCAAGTCTTCCTCTACCATATTTCTCTTTTAATGGTTCAATTTTCATGGGCAGGCTTGCTGCATAAGCTGTGTTTGCAATAACTCCCCATGAAGCCCCAACCACAACCAGCATAACCATCGCTCTGATGAAAATGAATCTTTTCACAGTCTTATCACCTGTCTTTCATCTAAATGACCCTTACCTTCTCCATAGGATGCCCATACTGCTCCCACCTCTAACCTTCTAAATCTCAACAGGACGCAAAAAACAGCAAACCCACGAAAATCGCGAACTTGCTGTTTTTATGTGTATATGAATGCTATGCCTCGCACTGAATCAGGCATGACTTAAATGCGCGTAGACATCTGCCAAATTAGTCACGTTACGCTTCAACATTTCCTGAACATACGCAACCCACAGCTTAGCCGTCATTTTCGCATCCTCTAACGCATGGTGCCGCCCTTCAATCGGAATGGATTGGTAGGTCAACAATTCATCCAAACTGTAGGTTTGATGTTGCTGTGGCTCAAGCCATTTGGCAAGCATCATCGTATCCAGAACACGATGAGTCAATTGGACTTTAGATGTTTTCCATAATGCAGCATTCAAAAAGGCCTTATCATGAGCGCTAGCATGTGCTACAAGTACTCGCCCACCTACAAAGGACATAAAGTCGTGCAGTCCATTCATAAGTGGTGGAGCTTCATCCGTCATTTCCCGGGTAATCCCAGTTAGCTCAGTAATGTGCTCAGGAATCACAGTCCGTGGATTAACAAGCGTATAAAATTGCTCTTTTTCCATAATCATGTCCCCGACAACCCGAATCGCCCCGAACGATAAAATCTCATCTCCATGCTGTGCTGAAAATCCCGTTGTCTCCAGATCAAAAACGACCGTCTCCAAACGATCCAGCGGGGTCCGCAATACTTCAGAGCGCCGTTGCTCCCGGGTTAAGGAGCGAATAAACGCCATCTGCTGAGCCGTAGGAGCCCCCATTACAGATGCGATTGCAGACGGCACTCCTCCTCTTCGGAGAGCGCTCCAGAAGCCACTTCCCTGCGCTGGTTCCTTCATGACCTTCTCCCTTCCATAAATCGCAACTGCCTTTGCAACGCACGATGCAGCCGTCGTACCGTCGAAAGCGCCTCACGCAACTCATGCCAGCCTTTACCTTGTTTCAGCGGCTTTACAGCCAGGTAGCCATTGCCGACCAGCAATCCATCATTCTCCTTCACTGGCGTAGCCATTCGTAGCTGAAGCGCAATCCGAAAGGCACGCTCGCAAGCATCAAGTAAAGGCAACGGTGCCGCTTCCAGTGATGCGAGACGACTGAGCCTTTTGAAGGTGGAGGTTTCCTCTACACCATGTTGCAACGCCAAAAAACGGACTGCGTTCACCAGCGGGATGTACAACCCGTATTTCACATCAAAATCGCCCGCATGCTCACCGAAGCGCTCGGTAACGATCTGACCTAAAATATTAAGTGTCGCTTTATGCCTCACTGTGTTCCTAAGTACCGCCGAGGGTAAATCAGGATGTTTTCGGAACAACTCATAAAAACTTCGTTTCCAGTTTGCAGATAGTCGTTCATCTCCAGCGATATGCCTCATATCAGACGAGATAATCAGATAACGGATCGGCTCCCAAGCAAAATCGTCCGACCATTTTGTTAGCTGTTTTTGCCATTCAGATAATGTTTGACGCCACAACGGCTCCGAACACATTACTTTCCCCTCACATTTGGGATATCCCAAATACTCTAACATCGCAGACACTCTGCGACCAAACTCTCTAAAATACAATTCTTTGTCAGCAGATATTATGTCACTGATAATCATACCGTTATCCTGGTCACTCCACAGCGTCGATTCCGAGCGCCCCATGCTTCCGAAGGCTATAAATGCGTAAGGGACGGGAGGAGGGCCGAAGCCATCCTCAACCATCCCTTTTTCACACATTTGTACAGCTCTGGCCGCGATGCGGTCATGCATTTCATTCGCCGTTCGTAACCAGTCTGATAACGGAGCGGAGGCTTGGGAAGCCAGCAGCCATTTTTGAGAGTCGACCCTGGCCTGCCTTAGCGATTCAGGCGTATCTGCTTGATCAATCGCTTCGGCGGAACTCACCCAAGGGGCCATATTTTGCAGTTCCATACTTCCATCTCCTCCGCTCATCCATACTGATTCTTTATATTTTACATATTAGTTCACAATTCCAGAACGCTTTTCAGCCTCGGCAACCAACTTCATTTGCTCAGGATAGCCGTACGTACCGTGTTCACTGATATCCAGCCCCATCGTTTCTTCCTCTTCTGTAACGCGAATGCCCATAATTGCTTTCATCGCACCCAAAATAATGAAGGAAATGACGAACACGAAAGCCAAAGTGCCAATCAGTCCAAGCAGCTGTACTCCTAATTGGGTAAATCCACCACCATAGAATAGACCCGCTTGACCTACACCAGTTATTTTTACAAGCTCAGGAGTAGCGAAGAACCCTGTGGACACTGCGCCCCACATCCCTGCAACACCGTGCACGGAGAAAGCATATACCGGGTCGTCTACTCTTGCACGCTCGAACCATTGCGCTGTGAAGAAAGTGACGATCCCTGCAACTGCACCAATGACCAATGCCGCCCAAGGGGCTACAAAGGCACAAGAACCAGTAATAGCAACCAAAGCCGCCAGCACACCGTTTAGCATAGCAGGAATATCTGCCTTTCCGTATACCATCCAGGATACGAGCAAAGCGAAAACCCCACCTGCCGCAGCAGCAATATTGGTAGTCAAGGCCACATATCCAAAGAATCCGTCGTTCATAGCCGATACAGCACTACCCGGATTAAACCCAAACCAACCAAACCAGAGAATAATAACACCCAAGATAGAGTACACCTGATTATGACCAGGGATAATGTTCGGCTTGCCATCTTTATTGAACTTGCCCAGACGCGGTTTGAGCAGCAGTGTAGCGACGAGTGCCGCCGTAGCGCCTGTCAAATGGACTACCGTCGAACCGGCATAATCCTGCATGCCCAACTTACCAAGCCATCCGCCGCCCCACACCCAGTGAGCTACAACCGGATAGATCACGATAGAGAACAAAATACCGAAGATAATGTATACACTTAATTTTGCACGCTCTGCCATCCCCCCACATGCGATAGAAAGTGATACCGCAGCGAAAGCAAAGTGGAACAAAAACATAATTGTAATCGGAACATCCAGAGCTGAGAGAGCATCAAACGATGCAGCCGCATCCGTACCACTCATGAAGAAACCCGTCAGTCCCATAAATCCGTTTCCACCATCATTGCCAAAGCCGAATCCAAATCCAAGTGCCCAGAAGGACAAAGCCGCAACACCCGTGGTGAGAATCGTTTTACCAGCGACATGACCCGCATTCTTCATTCGTGTCGAGCCTGCCTCCAGCAATGCAAATCCCGCTTGCATAAAAAATACAAGTATAAATGCCAAGAACGTAAAGGCCGTGTTTAGCCCGGCTTGAAGTTGAATATTTGTCGGACCGTCAGCAGCAAACGCACCTACCGGAAAAGCTAATACTGTCAGCATGGCCAATAATATAACTAACCACTTTTTTCTCATGAAGCCCACTCCCTCGAATGTTAAGTTTCTTTACATTTCGTGAAATTCTTATTGTCATTATAATCAGAATACATGAAAGTTGACAAGATTTTTTTTATTATGTTAAAAAAACGCAGTCTCAAACACCCCATGTCATATTTACTAACTATAAAAGTAGCTTGTTTCTGTCCGAAAAAAGCATAACGTTTGACTGTATGGTTGGGAATCATGTAAAATATTCTTTATAAACACTCCGTATGCAAATGCTAATATTGAAGGTTGAACGAAGAGCGCGAGGTGAAGACAGATGGGGATATGAAGCTGTATCGAATTGGTGAGCTAGCCAAGGCGGCTGGTGTCAGCGAACGAACTATTGATTATTACACAAAGCTTGGTTTGATCACACCTGAAGAACGATCATTGAAAAATTATCGGCTTTATAATGATGAAACCTTAAACAGGCTTGAACGTATTAACCAAATGAAACAAGAGAAGTATAGCCTTGAGGAAATCAGACAGACACTGATTAAATGGAACTCGGTCGCGGGGGAAGAGCACGTCACTGACAAACTAACGAGTCTGGAGATGCACATGCAGCGTCTAGAACGTGAAGTCAATGAACTACAGCCTCTTTTGGGGCAACTCAAGCCCGTTCAAGCGCGCAAGTTGCTTACTGGTCTACTACCACAAAGCGCCGCTTGTATCGAAGCTCTGAAGTATCTGTTGGAGCATAGTTCTATGATGTAGATGCCCAGGCTAGTATGATGAACAATATTGGAGGGTTGCTTTATGATGGGTATGTATATATTGATTATTCTTGCGTTCGGATTATCCTTATGGGCGCAATTCCGTGTAAAAGGTACTTTTAATAAATGGTCTGATGTACCAAATGAAAATGGGTTGACCGGTTATGATGCAGCACGGCACATGCTGGATCGCAATGGTTTGCATGATGTGCCTATTGAACCAGTACCTGGTGCGTTATCTGACCATTATGATCCAATGCAAAGAGTCGTACGGCTGTCCGAGCCCGTTTATTACGAAAAATCCATTTCCGCAGTTGCCGTAGCTTGTCACGAGGTCGGTCATGCCATTCAGCATAAAGAGCATTATCCCATGTTGGCACTCCGTCACCGGATCTTTCCGATCGTAAACTTCGCTTCCGGGATTGCACCGTTTCTGCTGATTGCCGGTTTCTTATTCAGCTACACAAACCTGATTGGCCTAGGTATTATCTTTTTCTCGGCCACTGTTGCTTTTCAATTAATTACATTACCGGTTGAATTCAATGCTTCCAACCGGGCCCGAGAAATTATGGTTTCCGAAGGGTTTATCCGCAGTGATGAAGAACGGGGTATAGCCAAAGTATTAAATGCTGCAGCGTTAACTTATGTGGCCGCTGCTCTCGTTTCCTTGCTGGAACTAATCCGCTTAATCGGTATCTTTAACAGCCGGGATTAATTGCTTATGTCGCAAAAAAGGTTGTTCCTCCACCAAGTTAACGGTAGAGGAACAACCTTTTTTCTTTATCTAAAACCAATCAGCTATACTCACTGTCCTAAATCTGCTTTTGCACTTCCATTCGGAGTAGCAACACTACCTTTAAGGCCAAAATATTGCAACAAAAAAGTTCGGAATGACTTTGCAACTAATGGTAGTTTGTCATCTCTGCGATGAATCAAGCCAATAGTTCGCGTGACTTCTGGATCAACAATCGACACTCTTGCAGGTTGAAGTGGGTTGGTCTGAAACAACGCCATTTCAGGCAAAAGACTGACTCCCATACCAGCTGCAACTAATCCGCGAATCGTATCTGTCTCTTCACCTTCAAAAGCAATATCCGGCGTAAACCCTGCCTCCAGACAAGCCTGCCAGACAATCGGACGTAACGAATATCCATCTCTGAACAGGATGAATTTTTCTCCTTTAAGCTGACTCAGCGTGATGTGTTTGGCCGTAGCTAAAGGATGATTGGGCGGGAGAACAGCAAACAACTCCTCGGTCAGCACCACATCCCCCTCTACATGATCATGACGATCCGGAAAAGGAGATACAAAAGCCAAATCCACCTCACCCGCTAACACATCACGAATTAAACTCGGGTACATCCCCTGTTTAAACCTGAATTTAACATTGGGATACCGCTTTCGGAATTCAGCCACCACCGTAGGAATAAGATGAATCCCCAAACTGTGCGGAAAACCGATGCGGATTTCGCCCCCCTCAGGATCCAAAAACTCATGAACTTCCAAAACAGCTCGCTCTAGATCTTTTATAATCGTCTCAACCCGTTTGCAAAATAGTTGTCCCACTGGCGTAAGCTGCAAATTGCGACCCTTTTGCATAAAAAGATTGACTCCCAGCTCCTCTTCAAGCTGATGAATTTGCCGACTTACCGCAGATTGCGCCACATGTAGCTCCTCGGCTGCCTGAGTGACATGTTCTTTTTGCGCTACCTTCATGAAGTATTGCAACTGTCGTAATTCCACTCCGATATTCGCTCCAATCTGTTTTTCAACATCCGGAAGAAGACGTCAATCGAACATCATCCTCTTTCTTCCCCTGCTAATTTACGGTAAAACTGTCTTTAGTGACGTTTGCGTTGGCCAGTTAATCTGATCATTAATCCATAAAGGAAAAACCCACTGAGCAATCCCCCGAAGTGAGCGGTCCAGTTAATGTTCGCTACAGCGAAAGAAAACAGGATACCAAACCCAAGCAGCGTGTACAGTGTTTTGCGCGAAGCATCATCCATCAGTGACCGCTGGAACAGGGCAACGTATAGGAATGCTCCATAGATGCCATAAATCGCTCCTGAGGCTCCTACAGAGACTGTCGTTTCCGCCACCATGTTGTAATGCGCGATGGACAGTATGTTCCCTACAATACCCGTAACCAGATACAATAACACATAGCGGAAGGACCCCAGCAAACGCTCCAGCGGAGGAGCGAAGACGAGTATGGCGAAGGAATTGAACAGAAGATGATCAAACCCTGCATGTAAAAACATGGCTGATACATATCGCCACAGTTGATCAGTGAATGGCGCTTCATTGATCAAAGCTCCATATCGGATCAGCGTCAAACTATTTTCCGATCCACCCTGTACGGTGAGTACAATAAACATCACAATATTAATGAGCAAAATCAGACAGGTTACTGGGTAAAACTTCAAATAACTTTTCCAGTTCTCATAACGTAAAAAAATCAAGGCAATCCTTCCTTCATGGGTGTCTCCACCTTATTCAAATTGGACAATGTCTTTTATAAAAGATTATAATAGATTTCGGCAACGATAACCAATGCTAAAAACCAAGGAGGCTATTACATATGGCACAAGAACGTACAGGAGCTGCTACTTTTAAAGGCAATCCTTTGACACTCTTAGGTCCTGAACTGAAGGTTGGAGACCAGGCACCTGATTTCAAATTACAGAAAAACCTGCTAGAAGCAGCTACGCTCCAAGACTTTGCAGGCAAAGTCAAACTGATCAGTGTTGTTCCTTCTTTGGATACAGGCGTATGTGACGCACAGACTCGACGTTTTAACCAGGAAGCTGATTCCCTTGGGGATCAAGTCGTGGTGCTGACTGTCAGCGTCGATCTGCCTTTCGCTCAAGCTCGTTGGTGTGGTGCTGCCGGTATCGACCGCGTATTGACACTGTCCGACTATAAGGATCATTCCTTCGGCGAAGCTTATGGTGTGTTCATCAAAGAATTCCATTTGGATCATAGAGCTATTTTTGTGATTGATCAAAATGACAAAATTGCTTACGTAGAATACTTGAGCGAAATGTCCGAACACCCTGACTATGATCAAGCGATTGCAGCAGTGAAAAAACTCGTCTAAATCAAGACTGCGTATTAAAAAAGCGAGTGAAGGGTTGCCTTCCTCGCTTTTTTTGACGTTTGTCTGCCACATCACTGCTCACACATTTACAATCACTGCACGACCTTATGAGCAGACAGCTTCTTGTCAATCACAGCGAACAGTTGCAAAATGATGCGGTAATTTGCGCCCAAGTCCCCTAGCGATCCGCGTGAAGCAGAATAAATATCCACTGCACTCCGAACTGGCGAGACGGACAATATAGAAACGGTAATGTCGACAGTTCTACCGAATGCCGTTCGCTTCTCTAACGTAATCTCACCTACGGATGCTACCTCATGGAGTACCTTGTAGCCAGGAATTTTTTTCAAAATAGATGATACTTCTTCCCAAGCCTTGTCTCTCGATAAGTTATAATAGCGTGTCTTCATTTGGGGGTCCTTGACCCGGTCGCTTGTACCTTCTTGGCTGCGCACAATCCCTACCAGAGTCCTCTTCAACGACAAGACATTTCCTCCTTCACGATAATCGTTGCCATAATGCAGCACATCGGTTTTTTTGCTGCAAGCGCTTTATAAAACGTTAAACAACAAAAGTTAACCGACCATACCTGTGGTATGCGACCTTAGTACCTCATGTCTTAGTTTAACATTGTTGCATACAAAAAACACCCTGTTTCTGCACGAAGCATGAACAGAGTGTATTCGTTATCTTTGGAGTACCCGCCGATGCCGTCCGACCATAGCGTCTTCTGAACCTGCTTTAGCAGGTGGGTGACCGCAGAATAAACTTTTGAAGTCCCCTTGTCAGGAATTGACAGGGCTTTTCAGCTATTCATCCGTATAGATCTCCCTAGACATTGTCATTGGTTCAAAACAACAAATGACCGTAACGTGCATCGCAGGATGTGACCTTATTATAGCGCTTCTCACTCAGAAAGTAAATGCTAGGAGAAATATGTTTTATTTTTAGAGGTTATCACTTTTCTTGTCTTCAATGCTTGCCGTATCTTCATCTTTCTGCTTCATCTTTTCCATTTGATCCTGCATTTTGAGGAATGTTCCGTAAAAATTAAAGAAAGCGAACCAGGCAACCACGCTGCCGATGAAGAATAGGAAAAGCACCGGATATTTGACTCCGATAAATATAACAACAGCGCTGCCGAGCATGGTGGAAAATACACGGAATGGTCGAATCAGCGTCAGTAAAACCGCATTTTTAATAATTTGTCCGGTGGACATATGATAATGAGCCACCATCGAAAAGAAGTTAAACATAGACACAAGCAAAATAATAATAAGAATGAGCATAATTACGCCCACGATTTGCAAGTTGCTGAGTTGTGTCATATATACGGTATAATCCACATACATGATGACAAACAATAACGTGTAAAAGATACCCCCGATCAGACTCTGCTTATAGTTCTCTTTGTACCCTTTAAAAAAGGTACGAAACACGCCTGTATCGGTATCCCCCATTACCCATTTGCGAACCACTGTGAACATAGCCGATGTGGCTGGAAATAAAGTAAGCGGTGCCAAAACAGCCATCGCCCAATTCATTTGTAAAGATTCATTAGCCAAATTCTGATTCATTACAAGTAGTTTCAGTATGAGGCAGAACACAAAAGGCGACGAACATAACACCCATAACAAATTTGTAGCCGCCAGTCGGGTAATCCACTCGGTCAGGCGGTAAATACCACCCATAGCTCCTTTAAACTCCAATGTCAGTCTCTCCCTCCGCAAGCCTTGGCAGTTCCAAGACTCATGTTGCTATGCCTATAAATTCCGGCTCTTGGCTATATCATACCGTATTTCAGCCCTAATGCGCCAGTGAAATCAATAAGTGCCTCATTAAAGTAGATTGCTAAAAGGTTCATACATACTGATTCAATCATAACAAAAAAGCCGAAGCTTCATCTGCTTCGACTTTTCATTATTTCATTTCTTATTCGGAAGAGGAATCTTCACGTCTTGCAGGACGACGAGTTTCTCCATTGCTGCTCGGGCGCGGTTTGCGATCTCCGCTGTAGCGGCTTCCGGAATCACGGTTGTAGCCACCGCCTTCTTTGCCACGGTTGTAACCGCCATATCCACCTTTGCTTCCACTACCGCCGCTACCGCCAGAACGGTTGGAATTGTAACCACCGTTGCTGCGACCGCTGTAGTTGGAAGGCTTGCGACCGCCAGAACGCACGTCTGGTTTACGTCGTTTTGCACGGATCGGATCTTCTGGAGTCAGTTCAATCGATGCTTCTCTCTTCTCACCAGTCATCAGCTTCAGAGCTGCGGAGAGAAGTTGTACAGAATCATATTGCTCCAGCATTTGAATAGCCAAACCTTTATACTCGTTCAGCTCACCGCTTTCTACAGCCTCTAGGAGACGTTCAGCAATGATACGTTGTTTGCCTTCCAAAGCTTCAGCCAACGTTGGAAGCGGCTTACGTGGAATGCGGTGACGAGTTACACGTTCGATAAAGTGCAAATGGTCAATTTCACGAGGCGTTACGAAAGACCAAGCTTCCCCTTCTTTACCTGCACGTCCAGTACGTCCAATACGGTGAACATAGCTTTCTGGATCTTGCGGAAGGTCAAAGTTAACAACGTGAGTTACGCCGGAAACGTCCAAACCACGGGCAGCTACATCAGTCGCCACGAGCACATCGATGCTTCCGTCACGGAATTTACGCATTACAGCATCACGTTGGTTTTGAGACAAGTCACCATGCAAACCGTCTGCAGAATATCCGCGTTTTTGCAGAGCTTCAGCCAGCTCGTCTACCCGACGCTTGGTACGGCCAAATACGATAGCAAGTTCTGGGGATTCCATGTCGATCAAACGGCTCAATGCTTCGAATTTTTGACGCTCAGGAACTTCGATATAGGCCTGATCAATCAGTGGAGCACTAACTTGTTTAGGAATAACTGAAACATGCTCAGGATTTTTGAGGAATTGCTCAGCCAATCTTTTAATATTAGGAGGCATTGTAGCCGAGAAAAGCATCGTTTGACGCTCGTCTGGAACTTGCTTCAGAATGGATTGAATATCTTCCATAAAACCCATATCCAACATTTCATCTGCTTCATCCAAAACAACTGTGTTTACATCTTCCAGCTTGATGGTTTTGCGATTAATATGGTCAAGCAAGCGTCCTGGCGTACCAATAATAATTTGAGGTTTCTTTTTCAAAGCGCGAATCTGGCGTACGATATCTTGTCCACCATAGATTGGCAAAGTACGAAGACCTTTGAAACGGGAGAGTTTTTCGATTTCTTCAGCTACCTGGATAGCTAGCTCACGTGTTGGTGCCATGATCAGGGCTCTGATTTTTTCGTCGCTTCTAGAAATTTTGTTGATCAGCGGAATACCAAACGCAGCAGTTTTACCAGTACCTGTTTGGGCTTGGCCAATCATGTCTCTGCCTTGTAGTGCAATCGGGATGGATTGCGATTGAATTGGTGTTGCTTCTTCAAAACCCAGTTCTGTAATCGCCTGAATTACTTTCGGTTCAAGATCAAATTCTGCAAATGTCGTCAAATTTATTCAAACTCCTTCTTAATGGTGGATGTGGTGGACAATCCACAATGTTGTCTGTATTCTTAAGTAGCGATATTATTGTATAAGTTTTCCCCAATACAGTGACAGTTTATTTAGACCTATAACTGCATCTTTCTGTAATGAATTTGGGGAACCTATCCGATACATCTTAAACGAATTTATCCTTTTTAAAACAGTTTAAATTTTAAGTGTTTCTCTGGACATAGGTCCCTACTCAAGAATATCCACATCGCATTATAGCACAGAACAATTCATGAATACCAGCAAGTTGCTTCCCGTATAATTTAAATGAGGTGAAAATAAGTTGTTAAAAATGGTGTTAAACTGCTTAACTGTCATTCTTGGAGCCGCTGCCATTGCATGCGGTTTTAATCTGTTTCTCGTGCCACACCACTTGCTGAGCGGTGGAGTAGCTGGGCTTTCCATGTTGATCGGCTACTTCACAAAATTTGATATCAGCGCGATGTATTTTATTATCAATATCCCGATGCTTATTGCAGGCTGGTTTATTTTAGGCAAGCGTTTTATTAGTCTGAGCATTTTATCGGTTGTCGTTACAACGTGGATTTTGGCCTGGGTGCCGGTACAATCTGTCGTGTCGGATCCCCTGCTGGCCTCCGTTTTTGGTGGGGTGATGATCGGCGTTGGAGCAGGAATTTCCTTTCGGGTAGGAGGGTCTACGGGCGGTTTTGACATTATCGGGTCCATCGTCACTCGTTATCGTGACTTCCCCGTAGGAACTGTACTTGTTGGCATGAATGGACTGGTCATTCTTGCAGCAGGATATTTGAACGATGATTGGAATATTGCACTTGCCTCGATGCTATCTATTTTTGTGACTGGCAAAGTGTTGGATCAAATCTATGTCAGTCATACGAAGATCACCGTCTACATTATTACAGGGCACACCGACAGGCTACTGGAACGGATGTTGACCACACCACGCGGTGTTAGCAAAATAAAAATTGAAGGCGCATTTTCACATACCGAGAAGGACATGCTGATGACTGTCACGACACGCTACGAGCTAGTTGAATTAAAACGGATCATTAAAGAAGTGGACCCTTCAGCTTTTGTCAATATTGTGGAAACGGTTGGGGTGATGGGTTCATTTCGCCGAAGATAAGCACAAACCCAAGTGTCAAAATACAGTTTCTATGGTACACTATATGTGCGCTGTTCCCATAGTATATAAAGACCAGCTTTACCTGCTATTTCACAGGCACTTTGCTTTTCCGAATCGTATTGAATGATTCTTTTGGAATGATTCCGAGCAGGAAAGGGTGATTTTTGTGGAAATGGAAACGGTAAAACTGTCCGACATTGTCTTAAGATGGTACCCGGAAATGCTCCCTTCTCTCAAAAAGAATGAGCTGAACTCGATGATTGTGCTTCGGGACGGAATGTCCATACTCAAGCCAACGGATGCGCTAGAAATTATTCAGTACAGTATTTGCGAGCATCAAGACAATAATTATCTTCAATAAATTTCTTTACCAAGTGCCGCTTCTTCCGGTTGCTTCTACAACCGCGAAGAGAGCGGCATTATTTATGCATTTTTATGGATTCAATGAACACGGGTTGGGTTAATCATGTAAGACTGTGCCTGATGATTCCAGTATTGGTTACAAGCGTGTTGTTTTTTCGATACATAACTTTACGTATAATCAGGTAAGCGACATACATAAGGGAGAGAGTTAGGAAATGAATATGATCTGGGCAATTATGCTATTGGCGATGGGGATCGGTGGAAACGGGGATCAGTCAGCCAACGCTCCAAATGTAAAAGATACGGTGGCAACAACAATTAGCAGCGCCATGATTCAGGCTCAGCACAATAAAATGAAGGTGGATGCCTCCAATCCTCCGGTTAAAATTGACCCACAACCGACGACTCCTGCTATCAAGGGCATCTATGTCACGGCTTATAGCGCAGGCGGTTCACGTATGACCCAGCTGCTTGAACTGCTTGACAAGACAGAGCTCAATTCCATGGTTATTGATATTAAAGACGATGCAGGTTACATCACTTATCCAACGACCAATCCCGATCTGCTCAAATTGGGCAAGCCGCAAAAATTCATTCGGGATATTTCCGGTTTGATGGACCGACTGAAAAAGCATGATGTTTACCCGATTGCTCGTATTGTCGTATTTAAAGATACGGTACTGGCCAACAAAAATCCCGAGATGTCTTTCCGTAATCCTGACGGCTCTGTCTGGAAAAACGGCAAGGGAGACGGGTTCGTCAATCCCTATAATAAAGAAGTATGGAATTATAATATAGCCATCGCTAAGGAAGCAGCCAAACTTGGTTTTAAGGAAATTCAATTTGACTATGTACGTTTCCCCGAAGGCTTTGAGAAAAGAGCAGACAAGCTGAAATATACCAAATCAGATCAATCCCGCTCGGATGCAGTCGCTGAATTCGTACAATATGCCCGAAAAGAGCTTGCTCCATTAGGTGTACGAGTATCCGTAGATATTTTCGGATATGCCGCATCCGTTCCTGCTGCGGAGGGAATCGGACAGGATTTCACTAAAATCTCCGAAAATGTGGATGTCATTTCACCCATGGTTTATCCAAGTCACTACACCACAGGCTGGTTCGGCGTAAAAGACCCTGATAAGAATCCCTACCAGACAATTAAAGGCTCCATGGCCGATACACACAAAAAGCTCGATCCGACGGGCAAGCTAAAACCAATTATTCGTCCTTGGATCCAGGATTTTACTGCAAGTTGGTTAGGAAGCGGACATTATGCTAAGTATGGAAAAACTCAAGTAGAGGACCAACTTCGAGCGCTTAAGGATATGAAAGTGGATGAATATTTACTCTGGAATGCCTCAAACCGCTATTCAAGCGGAGTAACTTACAAATAATTTATCTCTCCGGACTTCTCGTTCTCTTATACAAAATTTAGAAATTATATAATTATTTCGAAGGCTGTCCCGTTGTTTGGCGAACGGGTGCAGTCTTTTTTATTACTGTTCAAATGTAGCGGTATCCCTTACAATAAATACTTACATGTTATGATATATACAAATAATCAATCCCTAGTAAATGAGGAAAACTAATATGCAATTGACACTAACAACGGGGCAGAAATGGAAGCAACTTGTCTACATTTTGCTCCCTATCCTGATTACCCAGCTTGCACTATCTGCCATGACTTTTTTCGATACGAATATGTCGGGACACTTTTCCCCTGCCGATCTGGCTGGAGTAGCCATTGGAGTAAGCCTATGGGTCCCTGTGCAAACAGGCCTTAATGGAATACTTATGGCTATCACGCCCATTGTATCTCAATTGGTAGGAGCACAGCGCAAAAATAAAGTCTCCTACTATGTCATCCAAGCACTTTGGCTCTCCCTCGCCCTGTCTATGGTCGTTATGGTTGCTGGCATTATTTTAGTCAAACCTATTTTGAACGGTATGAATTTGGAATTGAGAGTTCATAATGTGGCCCTGTACTACCTTTGTGCGATGGCCTTTGGCATTGTTCCTCTATTTGCCTACACTGTGCTCCGAAGCTTTATGGATGCATTGGGACAAACCCGCTTTACGATGTTAATCACGCTCATGTCGTTGCCCATCAATGTATTGTTGAACTATCTACTTATTTATGGAAACTGGGGTTTTCCGCGTCTAGGGGGTGTGGGCTCCGGGGTGGCAACGGCAACCACCTACTGGATCATCATGCTGGTCGCCGGTATCACTGCGCATCGCGGAAAAATATTTGCCGAATACCGAATCTTCAGCAAAATATACTGGATTGCTGCTGGTGCTTTGAAAGAGCTCATCAAGATTGGAGTACCGATTGGATTTGCAATATTTTTTGAGACTGCCGTCTTTTCAGCCGTCACTCTCTTCATGAGTAGCTATAATACAGCTACCATAGCCGCTCATCAGGCCGCCATGAACTTTGCATCTACGTTGTATATGATTCCACTCAGCATTTGTATGGCACTTACGATTTTAGTCGGCTATGAAACAGGAGCTAAACGTCCGCGAGATGCCAGAGCTTATAGTGTAATGGGTATCAGCAGCGCAGTAGGACTATCACTGATTACAGCTATTGTACTGCTTATCTGGGGTGAACAGGTCGCTCGACTTTACTCCACCGATCCGCAGGTCATTCAATTGGCACAACATTTTCTAATCTATGCGATTTTCTTTCAGATATCCGATGCTGTCGCTACCCCCACACAAGGAGCGCTACGCGGGTATAAAGATGTCAATCCAGCCTTTTTGCTCACATTCCTCTCCTATTGGGTCATTGGGCTTCCTGTAGGATATATACTGGCACGCTGGACTTCATTGGGGCCCTACGGCTACTGGATCGGTTTGATTACAGGGTTGGCAGTAGGCGCTATTTTACTTCTCTGGCGCCTAGTGAGAGTACAACGTCGTTTCACCGAAAAAAAACAACACGCAGAGGCTATTTAGCCTTTGCGTGTCTCGATTACATATGCTGCGCCTAAAGTTATTCGTTTTTTCTCCACAATAGCCACTTCGTTCAGCTTGGGAGGATATAGAAAGTGTCTCTCCACATGTTGTTCAATCTCCTCAAATGCCTGTTCTTCATTTTCAGCAGCGAGAATGACGGTCAGCGCTCCTTCCGAACTGTCCACTTCGATTTTGAATAGGTACATGTATGACTACCTCCTGATAGGACTCAAAGCTAAAAAATAGCGGATGACTCGGGTCATCCGCATAATTTTGATCTTTTCCAATATCAGAACCGATCTACTGTACGTAAAAGGCTCTCATTATTGGGACAAACGCAAGGCCAGCTCATAAAGCTCCATATTGAAATCTTTTTTGGTATTTACAACCTTATCAATATCTGTAGCTACCAACTTACCGTCGATCGTTCCGCAAGCCTTGTCAGATATGCCCTCGATCAATTGGCGAACAGCAAAGTCACCCAAACGACTCGCCAGGTTGCGGTCAAACGCTGTTGGTGTGCCGCCACGTTGGATGTGTCCAAGCACTGTAACACGAGGCTCATAATCCGGACAGTTTTCTTGGATTACCTGTGCTACATTTTCGCCTTTGCCTACGCCTTCCGCAACGATAATAATACTGTGGCGCTTGCCATGCTTGAAATTTTGTTTCATACGATCGGAAACTTCGTTCAGGTCAAATTCTACCTCAGGCACCAAAATTGTTTCTGCGCCAGAAGCCAGACCCGCATGCAGAGCAATATCACCACAATGACGTCCCATAACTTCAACAATGGAAGAACGTTCATGAGATGACATTGTATCACGCAGCTTGTTGATTGCGTCCACTACGATACTAACCGCTGTATCAAAACCAATCGTGTAGTCCGTGAAGGAAATGTCATTGTCAATCGTACCCGGAAGACACATGGTTTTAATGCCTTGCTTGGTCAGTTTGTTAGCTCCTTGGTAGGAACCGTCTCCACCAATCACGACTACGCCGTCAATCCCACGGTCACGCAAAATTTGCGCGCCTTTTTTCTGCCCTTCTTCAGTCGTAAATTCCAGGCATCTTGCAGATTGAAGTACAGTACCCCCACGTTGGATAATATCTCCGACGCTTCTCAGATCCATTGGAAAAATATCGTCGTTCAAAAGGCCTTGATAACCACGTTGAATCCCGAATACTTCCAGTCCAAAATACAATCCGCTGCGTACGACGGCGCGAACTGCCGCGTTCATCCCTTGTGAATCTCCACCACTTGTTAATACTGCAATTTTCTTAACTGCTGTCATGGTTTATGACCTCCTCAAAATAATCATATAAGCCTTCTTATCCATCGACTGTTTAATAAGAAAAATAAACGCATGAGCGGACTATTTTTCATTAAACGTCTCGAAACAGCGCGAACGTCTTGCTGCTCGCTAACTTTAGGGTCGGATAAATATAAAGCCAGCAATCCCTCGATAATCATCCGGTGAAAGGAGCTGGCAGGGACATCTGCAATATCAGCCCGCGCCCGATTCACAACGTAGGCGATCCGGTCTAGCATCATGTCGGTATCTTCATAATAATTGCAAAAGTTAAGATCTCCGCCCTTCCGGTCTTCGTCTTGATCGATTAGATAATCCAGCAAAATATGAAGACTGCACACATGTGGAAAATACGATGCATGTATTGAGGCAGCCCCCGCATCTGTCAGATGCTGGTCGCTGGCAGCAAGAAACAGCATAAAGACCCCCAGAGTTGAACCGGTAGCCGCTGCAAACTCATTCCAACGCAACTCTGGTGTACGGTCTTTATGAAGCGACCACCAGTCCAAAAGCGCTTGTTCCCGCAGCTCGGGTTTAATATGCTTGTATACTTGCAAATCCGTGTATAATCGCGCCAAATCCTGAACGTAAGGCATTGCCGCCTCATAGCCCGGAAGCCTGCTTACACAAGACTGACAGGTTGTCACCAGCCCAGTCAAATAACCGCCATCCTCCTGCTCACGACGCAACTCATAATAATTCACTGGCCTAGCCGTCGGATTAACCGCATCCAGCATAGCCTGATGCAGCAGCCTGAAATCATCCGGGTCCATGGACGTACTGCGATCACACAGGTTGTCCAGATAATCACTAATAGTCTGATACGCTACGATCAGCGGAATTAGCGTCTGTCGGGCAGACATATTGGCTGCGGCATAAACCGCCCCACCCACGCAGTGAAACGTCTTATCCGCTATGCTCGCAAGCGCCTGGCTTCGCAGCTCAGGGTCCGGAATTTGTTCGGCCTTGCTCTTCCAGTTACTCAATTCTTGTTTCGTTTCAGGGAGAATGTGCTTGTACATTCGGCTCATTAGACCTATGGGGCCTCTCGGTACTTGATAACGTCCTTGCTCAACATAACTCAAATGACGGTGCCTCCACATTGTTGTCTACGTAATTATACCTATCCAAACCATATCCATTATAATATGATCGTCCTTTTAGCACAAATGAACAACCTCACTTTTTTCTTTAAAATTCAAGAAAAATGAGCTTTTCTTACAAAAAGACTTTATACATGTAATGTTTAATTAGTCGAAAATAGGAGTTACACAAAATCTATCCTTATAAGACTTTAATCGCAAATAGTATAAATGACCTACCTATCCCTTATCCTCTGCTGGCTTCACGCCTTGGAGTCCCTCTCCCATACTTGCCTGCTTCCATTTCCCGAAAGCATAATAGAAAATGACTGCTACAGCAGAGATAGCAAAACCAACAGGAAAGCTCCACCATATAGCATCTAGACCATACTTATCGACAAATGCATAGGCCAAAGGTATACGAATGCCCCATAATGAAATAATGGTAATTAAAAGCGGTATCATTACGGAACCCGTTGATCGAACAACACCTGTAATGACATTGGTAACACCGAATATAACAAAAGACCACAAGGTGATCATATTAATCCGCATTCCCAATTCCAATGCCCCGGCCTTCAATCAGGGAAGGCTTACGACTAGCATCTGCTGCACTCATTTTCTCAACTCCTTCAATTTAAAATGTCTTATGCCTAGTTTTATTACGTATAACACCCTATTCCTGCTCAATCTTCTCATATCATAAACGTATTTACGCAAAAAAGCGCAGTTCCTTAAATTTAAGGAACTGCGCTCTCAATTCATAGTTTAACCGTAATATATAAGACATCCGTAGAAACGGAACCATTCTTACAATTCAGTTACACTTACAGTTTGATTACGTTAGCTGCTTGGGGTCCACGGTTACCTTCAGTAATTTCGAATTCAACCGCTTGACCTTCTTCCAAAGTTTTAAAGCCGTCGCCTTGGATTGCGGAGAAATGTACGAATACGTCCTCGCCACCATCCATTTGAATGAAGCCATAACCTTTTTCTGCGTTAAACCATTTAACTGTACCTTTCAAGTGAACAACCTCCTAAAAATACCGCCATCTATGGCGAATATCCATATTATACTTCATGCTTTTTCACAATGCAATTGATGTTTTTCCGGTTTTTTTGGGCTGGAATGATTTGCTTTTGCGGCGGAAACTGCGGTATCATGAACCAAAACATCTATAAAATCGGAGACATGCATATGATGAAAAAACACGAAATATACAAAAAAGACAATTGGAACATGATGACTGTCGAGGTGCAGGGCCGTTACATCGTTCTACGGGAAATATCCGATGATTGGGGCGAGGAAGCCCACACGTTTTTAAGCCGTCCGGCGCTGATGCATTGGGCTCAAAATAGGTTTCCCAAGCAGTCCTTTCAAGATAATGAGGAAGAGTGGCAGCGGATCATGAACGCTTTCAAACAGGTCTAGCCTATTCATGGTGTCCAACAGCTATCTCATCTTCATTATTCTGGCCTTCACGCTGGGCGGAGTGCTGATCATGAAGCGTGATACGATACCGACTCCTCTCAAAAAGTGGATGGCCCTCACTGCTGTAATCATGGTTTGCCTTGCCTTTTATCTCATTGTATACAGCTTATTAAATATAGGTTCCAACCCACAGTAAGGAAAATTATACTTTCGGGCGTAAGAGGTCATACTATGGCATAACAAGCCATGGTATAAGGAGGATCTGCCGTTACATGCATCCTGTAAAACCTCTTGCCCTGCTGCTTACGGTAAGCGTGGCGGTTTCTTCGTTTTGGCATCCGTCCCTTACTGCCGCAGCCCTACCCCACATTACGTTCGATCAGAGGAGGCTCTCCATGAGTGAAATTGTAAAACGCGCTGATGCGCCAGTGGAAAATACATGGAAACTGGAAGATTTGTTTCCCAACCGCAAAGCATGGGATCAAGAATACGAAGAAGTCAAACAACTAGCCAAAAAGGCTGAACAATTCCAAGGCAAGCTCAATTCAGCAGAATCGATTGGCAACTGCTTTAAATTGGAAGATGAATTGTCGCTCAAAACCGAGCGTGTATATGTGTACGCACATCTGCATCATGATGAGGATACAGCTGAACCTACATACCAGGGTCTCTCGCAAAAAGCCAAAAAATTAGGCGTTGAGGTTAGCGAGTCTCTTTCTTTTGTGACACCTGAAATTTTGGCACTGCCGGATCATCAGCTCGATGCCTTCATTGAAGATCCGAAGCTTGCAGATTATCGGTTCACCCTTCAAGAAATGAAGCGGGAAAAAGCACATGTTTTGGGCAAAACAGAAGAAGCTCTGCTCGCTCAGGTTGGCAATCTGGCTCAAGCCCCGCAAACGATTTTCGGCATGCTCAACAATGCTGATCTGAAGTTTCCAAAAATTAAGGATGAGAACGGCAAAGAGGTTGAGCTGACTCATGGCAGCTACATTCAATTTCTCGAAAGTCCGCACCGCGAAGTACGCGAACGTGCTTTTAAAGCGGTATATGACACGTATGCCAAAAATAAAAATACAATTGCTTCTACGCTAAGTGCCAATGTAAACAAAAATATTTTTTATTCACGTGTTCGCAAATACCCTTCTGTACTGGAAATGTCACTATACGGTGACAATATTCCGAAGGAAGTGTATACGAATCTCATTGACACCATTCATGAAAGCTTGCCCCTGCTCCATCGTTACATGAAGCTGCGTAAAAAGTTGTTAGGTGTGGATGAACTCCATATGTATGATTTGTTCGCTCCGCTTGTGGACGAATACAAGATGGACATTACGTATGAAGACGCCAAAAAGCAAACAAAGGAAGGCCTTAAGCCACTGGGCGCAGACTATCTGGCTTCGTTGCAAAAAGGCTATGATGAGCGCTGGATTGATGTATACGAAAATGAAAACAAACGTACGGGTGCATACAGTTGGGGAGCTTATGGTACCCACCCCTATGTGCTGCTGAACCATAAAAATAACCTGAACAGCATGTTCACACTTGCTCATGAAATGGGGCATGCGTTGCATTCGTACTATTCAGACAACGCATTGAAATATAGAGATGCACAGTACACTATTTTCCTGGCTGAAGTGGCATCCACAACCAATGAAGCGTTGCTAATGGACTACCTACTGAACAAATCAACCGATCCAAAAGAGAAAATGTACCTTCTCACCTACTATGCAGATCAATTCCGCACAACGGTATTCCGTCAAACCATGTTTGCGGAATTTGAGAAAATTGTACATGAACGCGCTGAACAGGGGGAATCCCTTACACCGCAGCTTTTATCAGAGATTTACTATGATCTGAATGTGAAATACCATGGGCCTGGCATGAAGGTAGATAAAGACATTGAAATGGAATGGGCACGAATCCCTCATTTTTATAACAGTTTTTACGTCTACAAATATGCTACTGGCTTCTCGGCAGCAACCAGTTTCTCGAAACAGATTCTGGAAGAAGGCCAGCCAGCCGTTGACCGTTACTTGGGCTTCTTGAAGAGCGGGGGCAGTGATTATTCAATCAATATTTTGAAAAAAGCTGGCGTTGACATGTCCTCTCCGCAGCCGATTCGCGAAGCGATGAGCGTATTCGAAGAAGTCATTACGGAAATGGAAAAGCTAACTGAAGGAAAGTAAAACCGTGCGCACTTAAAATCCAGCATTGAAATGATGCACGGATAAATCCCTTGTCCATGGCGGGCAAGGGATTTTATAATGTAACGGGAGGAGGTGGCATTTTGAAAACACAATGGTCTTTGATCGCAGCTCTTGTTATTGCTTTGTTAACGGCTGTATTTGCTGTTATTAATGTGAATTCGGTTCAAGTGAACCTTCTATTCAGTATGGTTAGCATTCCTTTGATTCTGCTTATTCTCGGTTGCACTCTTCTAGGTGGACTTATTGTCGGTTCTTTCGGTATTTTCCGCCAATATAGGCTTCAGAGAGAGATTAAACGTCTGACTACTCAGCTTCATACACTACAAGAAGAGCACACATCCACGGCGGAAGCAAACGCGGATGTGACCTATGACACGACTGGTTCTTCCAGCACAGGGTCTACATCCGACCAAGATATAGAGCAACCGTCCTCTAACTCTGATCGGTTGTCCAAATGAGGAGGAGCAACAAATGACGATTCAATTAAATGAGAATTATATGATGAACTTTTTAAATCAGCTACTGAACACACCCAGTCCCAGTGGGTATACACACCATGTGATGGAGCTGATTCGTAAAGAAGCGGAAAGCCTCGGAGTACAAATAGAATGGAATGCAAAAGGCGGTGCCATCTTGACTCTGGAAGGTCAGGAAATGGACCGTACGGTGGCGCTGAGCGCACATGTGGATACATTGGGCGCAATGGTGCGTTCAATTACAGCACAAGGCACCCTACGTCTGACATCCGTCGGCGGCTTCATGATGAACAGTATTGAGAACGAATACTGCCTTATTCATACCAGAAGCGGACAAACGTATACGGGCACTATTCTGTCCATCCATCCATCTGTGCACGTCTATGATGATGCACGGAGCTTTGAGCGCAAGGAGAGCCATATGGAGGTTCGCATTGATGAGCTTGTCGAGTCAAAAGAAGACGTGCTTCAGCTCGGTATTGCGGTGGGCGATTTTATTTCGTTCGATGCGCGTCCAGTCGTAACACCGAGTGGTTTTATCAAGTCACGGCATCTGGATGATAAAGCTAGTGTAGCTGCGCTGTTTGGTTTACTGGAATCTGCTGTACATGGAAACTGGAAGCCTCGACATACCGTAAAATTGCTCATTTCCAACTACGAGGAAGTGGGGCACGGAGCGGCTTACATACCTGAAGGAATCAGTGAGATGATAGCTGTCGATATGGGCTGTATGGGTGAAGATCTGAGCTGCAAGGAAACGGATGTTTCCATCTGTGCTAAAGATTCCTCCGGGCCTTACGACTATACTATGACGACTCGTCTAATTGAGCTGGCCAAAGAGCTGAATATTCCGCATGCGGTAGATATTTATCCGCACTACGGTTCGGACGCTTCGGCCGCACTAAGAGCAGGTAATAACATCCGTGCTGCGTTGATCGGCCCTGGCGTACACGCCTCCCATGCAATGGAGCGCACGCACAAACAGGCCGTGGTGAACACTGCACGTCTGCTTGCAGCTTATGTGACAGTTTAATTCGAACGATAAAAACCGACCTGTTCCACTGGAGAATAGGTCGGTGAAGGCTTAGTGAAAGGTAGATCAGCCTCTGGCAGTCTGATGGTTAATGCCTTATTCCATTTTCAATTCCTCCCCTCCATATGCAACCCATTATACCCACTGTAATTTAATATTAGAAATATATAATTCACATACCCTTAATATGAAAAACGCATTAATATTTCGATAAAAAAAGCAAGCCCCACTCTGAATGGTAACTTGCTTTTGTATTTTAAGATTTACTTTGTTCAATCTGCTCGGCTAGCTCATTCAGGTAGGTCCAGCGTTCCATTTGGTGCTCCAAATGCTGTTCGGCCTTCGCTTGCTCAGCCATGAGCTCCTGTAGTCGTGCTGAATCACTGAAAGACTCTTCCATCTGCCGCTGAATGTCGGCCAACTTCTGTTCGGCTTGTTCAATCAGCTCATCAATTTGCTCATATTCCCGCTGTTCCTTAAAGGTGAATTTAAGCTTGGTTTTACTTGTCTCCTTGACTGAATCGGAAGGACCCGCAGACTTAGGCGCGGAAGAGCGATTCGAGGAAGCCGTACTCGTCGAGACAGACGTATTCACAGAAGATTGAGCATTTTTACTGATCCATTCTGCATACTCACTATAATCGCCTACATGTACACGTACCTGTCCATCCCCTTCAAACGCCAGTATTTTGTCCACTGTTCGATCCAGGAAATAGCGATCATGAGAAACAATAAATACCACGCCCGGGAATTCATCCAGATAGTCTTCCAAAACGGAAAGGGTTTGAATATCCAGATCATTTGTTGGTTCATCCAGCAATAGCACATTCGGTGCCGACATCAGAACACGAAGCAGATACAAGCGCCGTTTTTCACCCCCGGACAGTCTGGAAATAACCGTCCATTGCGCGCTTGGTGCGAACAGGAATCGCTCCAGCATTTGTGCAGCTGTAATCGTCGAACCGTCTGCTGTACGAATCACTTCAGCTTCTTCCTTAATATATTCAATAACACGTAATGATTCGTTCATTTCCTGATGTTCCTGAGTAAAATAGCCAAGCTTCACCGTCGGTCCCAGCACAACGTTGCCGGAATCCGGTTCTATATGCTGGGCAATCATTTGGAGCAGAGTGGATTTCCCACTACCGTTAGGACCTAGGATACCAACACGATCACCAGGAACCGCAATGTAGCTCAAATCCTGTATCAGCTTACGGGAATCTGCCGATTTGGACAAATGCTCGATCTCCAAGATCTTTTTACCCAGACGTGTGGAGGCGACGGACATATCTACAGATCCAGAACGAGCTTCCGGTTGCTGATCCCTAAGCTGCTCATATCGGTCAATACGCGCTTTCTGCTTGGTGGAACGAGCCTTTGCTCCACGGCGAATCCATGCCAGTTCATTACGCAGCAGGTTCTTCCTTTTTTGTTCCGTAGACGCTTCCCGCTCCTCACGTTCTGCCTTCAGCTCCAGAAAACGGGTATAGTTAGCCTCATAACGGAAAAGGCGGCCATGATCCAGCTCCAGCATGACATTTGCAACTCTATCCAGAAAATAGCGATCATGCGTGATCATTAACAACGCACCACGTCTTTTTTGCAAATACTGCTCCAACCATTCAACGGACTCGTTATCAATATGGTTTGTAGGCTCGTCCAGAATGAGCAATTCGCAGGGTTGGATCAAAGCCGCCGCCAAGGCCACCCGCTTACGCTGCCCGCCAGATAGAACGCCCATACGAGACTCAAACTGGGTGATCCCCAGTCGGGTAAGTATATTTTTGGCCTCACTCTCTAGCTGCCATGCCTGGAACGTATCCATTTGCTGACTTGCTCGCAATAGACGGTTTTGAAGTTCCTCGCTACCGGGATTTAAATCCAACAACTCCATGGTTTCTGTATATTCCCGGACCGCTTTCATCTCAGGCTGATTGCCATGAAAAATATGCTGGAGTACCTTCATTTCAGGATCAAACTCTGGATTTTGTGCTAGATACTGAATTCGCACATCGTTGTTCACTGCAATGTTGCCATCATCTGGCGGCTCTAAGCCGGAAATTACCCGTAAAAACGTTGATTTACCGGTGCCATTTACACCGACGACTCCTATTTTGTCACGTTCATCCATACCAAAGGAAGCATCCTCAAACAACATTTTCTCGCCATAGCTTTTCGTTATATGTTCAACGGTCATAATATTCATACGGATTCCCTACTCTTCCCCAATTTTGTGATGCATCCTGTTTATTTTAACACAGACACAGCCAATGATTAAAAAAACCGTTACCTGAACGAATTCAGTACGGTTTCTTAGCAATAAGATGTCAGGATTTTTGTATTCCGGCTTTACAGCCATGCATAAATAAGTTCGCTGCTAGTTCAGCCGTCTGATCCACGTCACATTCACGGAAATCTTTATTCAATAAAATATCCATTTTTAGGCGTTCCAACATACCAATGAATGCCTTCGCATGAAACTCGGACTGCTGTACACCCTCTGACGCCAGTTTATTTTTGACCAAATCAGTATAGCCCTGAATAAATCCCCACATAAACTCCATTAGATCGGGGTCACTGTTGGGGGTCATAAAAAATAATTTAGTATGCTGCTTGCGCTTGAAATAGTAGTGCAGATGCAAATTCGCCATCCGTAGCAGTCCCTCTCCCAAAGTACGATTGATTAATGCACCTTTCATTTCGGCTAGGTATTGCTCGCAATCTCTACGTGTGACTGCTGTAAATAGCTGTTCTTTGCTTTTAAAGTACAAGTATACTGTGCCTTTGGCAACTCCTGCTTGTTCTGCAATCTCGGAAATTTTGCTTTCATAAAAGCCTTTGGTGCCAAAGACTGTGTATGCGGCGTCCAAAATAGCTTCATGTTTATCTCCGTGTATATCGCCCATCTCAGCACCTCCTTATACAAGGATTGAAACACGGTCAATTCTTATAACATTTATTTCCTTGTAACGTTCTCCAGCCCCGTGTTCAGAGTATTAAAAAAACACCTGCAAGAGCGACCAATCCTCCGAAAATAGAACTAATGCTATTCACCCGATCATTACTCATCCAACGCCAGCCTCGCACATAGACCGTCGTTTGTCCACAATGTGAGTTTACTTCTACTTCCCGTCCGCAAACCGTGCAGGAACGCATCATTTGCACCGTAGCACCAAGATAGGAATCAGCAAAGGCCCCGGCGCTACCCGATATACCTCCAACCAGTGCCCACAGCCAAAACGGCAAGCTCGGCGTTCCTATGGCATGTCCAAAGCCCCATGCACCTATGCCGATCAGTACACCCCCAGCCAAGGCCGCAGCCGTTCCCAATACAGATACTCCTCCTGAGGTTCCGGGTGCCAGCACCTTCCCGTTAAGCACCGAACGGGGTGGTCTACGACTCAGGCTGCCAAATTCCGTTGCCCACGTATCGGATGTGACCGTAGCCATGACACCGACAAAAGCCAGCTGCCACGTAACATGGGGCCATATCGCATAACCCAGGCATAACAGCATACCCAATCCCCCATTGGCCCATACTTGGCCTGCATCCCGGTTGCCGGTTTTGGCATACGATTTTTCCAGCTCAGCCTTGCGCTCCTTTTTGAACCTCGACAAGAGGGTCGACGTGATAAAGAACAAGAGCAATGTGCCGAACCAGAACAGGTTACCCGCCCCATAATATACAGTTCCCATCAGTACAGCCGCGGCAAAGCCAGATAAGGTTAAGGATTTTTTATAATATGCAGCTCCGGCCACCACAGCAGCACAAAGCAATCCGATGATCCAGTCCATGATATACCTCCGCTTTTGAAATGAATCTCCGTTTTCATGTTTCGTTCTGTATATTATTGTACAACGCTCTACGCTTATATAAAAGCCGTGTCCCATGCTTTGGCACAGGACACGGCCTTCACAATGCTTATCTACGGGAATCGCTCTTTACTTCCCAACCACCAAGAACTTCCCTTTTTTACTCCTCTTCATAGGTGCCGTTCACAAATTTATGCGATGGTGAAGCTTCCCTGACGATCACTCCCCCAGAAAAGCTCAAAGCGATCCCCGCTTGCTGTAGGCCCTACTCCTGCTGGAGTACCTGTAAAAATAATATCTCCTTCACCCAACCCATAATGAGTCGCTATATATTCAACGATGTGCTGAATAGAAAAAATCATATCCTTGACATGTCCACGCTGCACTTCCTGTCCATTTTTGAGCAAGGAAAAATCCTGCTGCTCCAGCATGTCCAATTTTTCTAAAGGCAGGAATGGTGTCACGGGAGCAGACGATTTAAAGCCTTTGGCGGCGGTCCATGGATGGCCTTTTTTCTTGAGAACACTTTGTACATCACGCAGGGTAAAATCGATGCCGAATGCAAATGCGTTCAGACACGTATCTGCGGACATGCCTGGTTCGTATTTACGTCCTACAGCTACAACCAGCTCAGTCTCAAAATGAATATCACCCTGCCCCTGCGGAAGCTCCAGCGTGGCGCCATCCAGCGGCACAACCGCATGAGACGGCTTCAAAAAAATCATCGGTTCTACGGGAACCTCATTACCCAGCTCCTCCGCATGCAGTTTATAATTGCGCCCAACACAGTAAACATTACGAATATCCACGTTCATTACGACCCTTCACCCTTCCCGCGTATGTAGTCCGATTATTAACGAATAAGTTTACGTATATAGTGCCACATCCGGTGCTTGGAAAGCAAAAAAACCTGTTCCCAGCGATCCGGCCAATTGGTGCAAATCATCAATTCAGGATGCAATGAGGACAATCTCCGCATGATACGGCGGTCATCCACCGTCCACGCCATGACAGTAATACCGCGTCCAGTGAGATCTTTCATCAAGTTTCGATCCAAACGCGGATAGCCCATAGATAAAAAAGTGCATTGTAGCTGTTCCAATTGCTTTGCCAAGTCATCTGGACGCGCATCAATAATCAATCCGGTACGGATCTCAGGAGACAGCTCCTTAGCCCGGCGTAATGCAGCACGTTCAAAAGAGGTTAATACCACCTCTCCCTCCATCCCTCTCATCACAATTTCACGGAGCACGGCTTTCTCCAGTCCCGGATACATATCTCCCGCTGTTTTAAGCTCAATATTGAGCGATACGCGGCCACGACATAAATCTAGTACTTGTGCGAGGGAAGGGATCACTTCTCCACGGTATTCTGCACTTTTCCAGCTACCAGCATCAAGTTGTTGCAATGCTTTCCAGTCCGAATCCTTTACTCGTCCTGTACCATTCGTCGTTCGCTCCAGTGTAAAATCATGAATTATCACCGGAACACCGTCCTTTGACAGCTGTACATCCAGCTCAACCCAGTGTACAAACGGCTGCTCCAACGCAAGCTTAAAGGCTGCCATCGTATTCTCGGGAGCAATCCCCGAAAAACCGCGGTGAGCCACGCACAAATGATTCATCTTGTTATGACCTCCATCCACAAAGGAGTCCCTCATACGATCGTTCCGTCAATTCCCATATAAACAATTTCTTTTCGAACTTCTATTGAGCGCTTACTGTACCATCCGTCCCGATCGAGACATTTCCCGGTGACAGTGCCGCCACTCTCTGCAAAATTTTACTGGCCTCCGTATCCTTCAATGGGATCGGTTGACCTAGCTCCGCTCGGTAAGGGGTCAGCTTCATTTCGCAAGCCCCTTTTCGGGTACAGGTTGCCTGAAATATCGCTGTATCCCAAGTGGCTGGCACCGTTGATTTAGAAAAAATAAAATTGCCTGTGCTGTATGCAATCCATTTACCTTTATATTGCTCCATCCCTTGAAGCACATGTGGATGACCGCCAATGACAAGATCAGCTCCAGCATCAATAAAAGCGTGCGATAACTCGGTTTGATGGGGTTCAAGTGCAGTAGCACGCTCCTTCCCCCAATGGGCAATGACAATCACCAGATCGGCCTGCATTCGTGCCTCACGGATGGACTTTACGATAGCGGTCGAATCATAGGCTCCTGCTACACCGGGCAGTTTGGCGCCCGCATTCCAGTTGGCTTCAGGCATGACACGTGTAGTCCCCAACAACGCAATTTTAATCCCTTTACGTTCAAAATAATGCGACGCATACGCTTCTTTTGCATTACGTCCAGCTCCAGCATGGGCAATACCTTTTTCATCCAGATATTTAAGTGTATCCAGTAATCCGCCTGTGCCCTGATCCAAAATGTGATTGTTGGCCAAATTGACAGCGTCTATCCCTGCCGCAGCCAACGCAGTTAACGCCTTGGGCGAAGATTTATACACATACGTTTTATTTAACGCACCCACACCATTCGTTGTCACGGGCGTTTCCAGATTGGCCATCGTCAGATCGTCTTTATGAAACAAGTTTCCGAGATATTGATACGGAAAATCAAACCCATTCTGCTCCAATCGCTGCTCAACTTTACCGGAAAATTGCACATCCCCTACAAAGTGAAGCGTGACTGTCGGAGAATCTGCACCGTCTGTTTTTGATTTTCTCACATCCTCCGTTCCTTCCTTATCGGCGGATAGAGTACCGTCGTATACATCCTTATTGGACGTATCGTTCTGTGCTTGCCCGTCTTTCCCCGAGGACAATTTTGCTTCTGAGGAACTGCCTTTGGGAGCATTTGTGTCAGACGTTGTCGCGGGACGATTGCTTGTGTCTGAAGCAGCAAATTGCTTTGTTTCATCGTCAGCAAATTGCTTTTCTGCATTGGAGCCTTCGTCCAGCTGTTTATTTGACAAGGCTGTAACATTTTCACTGACCGAGGGAGTAGACCGATCTTCACTAGCAGATCCTGTTTGGATTTTCTTCTCCGTTTGCGAATACACGGCATTTTCCGCAAGAGAGCCACTGTTGTCGTGTTCAAATATGTAATAATAACCGAAAAGACCCACAATCATAAGCAGTAGGACCAGATTTGTAATGATCCAAGTCTTGCCTATTTTTGGTTTTCTTGCTTTTTTGCGACCTTCATTACGCTGTGATCTGGGAGGGTACATTCTTCACTCCTTCTATGCTATTGCATTTGCATAACTTCTCTATTACTGCGAATTTTACACCTTCTCCATTATATATCAAATTTCAATATAAATAGAACCCCTCGTCTGGATTGCGAAGGGTTCATCGTCGAACATTTATACCTGTACCTTGACCACTTCCTGCTGTGTTGTTTGGACGGCATTGGAGGCCCATTCCTTAGCCTGACGGATGCAATCCGGTAAGCCAATTGCATCATAACCAGCGCCCAAAACATACACTCCCGGCATGGCAGTGCGTAACTCTTCTCGCAGATCAGCTATAGCCTGCGGGTGCCCTACTGGATATTGTGGCATGGAATTGCGAAGACGTGTAATTTCCGTGAACAACGGAGTCGCTGTAACTCCCATCATCTCTTTCAAATCCTTACGTACCAGTGCAATCAACTCATCATTCGGCAACTCTACCGTGTCTTCAGCTCCTGCTCGCCCTACATAACAGCGCAACAGCACCTTATCGTCCGGGCTGGTATGAAGCCACTTGGCAGACGTCCATGTACAAGCGGTCACGCTGCGCCCTTCTTTACGAGGAACCAGAAAACCAGAACCGTCAAAGACGTTCTCAATATCTGTTTTATCGAAGGCTAAGACCACGTTTGCTACGGAGACGTAATTAACAGCTTCCAGTGCAGCCACATTGACATGATCTCGCAATAGCGGCGCAGCAGCAAAGTTGGGAGTCGTTACAAAAATATCATCCGCCTCCAGCATCTCTCCATTGTCCAGCATAACGCGATATGGGCTGCCTTCCTTTTCCGGTGTCTTTGTGAATTCTGTAACAGCAATTCCGGTGCGTAAATCACAGTCATACAAATCATTCAGTAACGCATGCACCAAACTTTGCAAGCCTTGACGGAAGGTCAAAAAGGCGCTTTTTTTCGTACCCGTATGTGTTTCAGCTGGTTTTCGACCTGTCATCATTCCGTGAATGAGGCTCCCGTATTGCTGCTCTACCTCAGCAAATTGTGGGAAGGTCGCTTGCAAACTTAGCGTCTTCATGTTCGCAGCATAAATCCCTGCCAGCAGTGGCTCGGTTACATTTTCTAGCACTTCTTTGCCCAGTCGGCGTTCAATAAAATCACCCAACGCCTCATCTCCCGGTACACGGCGAGGAGGAATGACAAAATCCATCATAGCCCGCATTTTCCCGCCTAAAGAGATCAAGCCGCTGCGCAAAAAGGGTTTCAGCTCCGTTGGAATCCCCAGCACCAGTCCAGGGGGCATCGGATGAAGCTGTCCTTCATGCAAAATGTATGTCTTTTTAGCCTCAGGATTCGTGCTCACCAGTTCATGATCCAGCTCCAGCTCTTTTGCCAGGTCTATCATGGCCGTTTTACGGGCCAGAAAGGAATCTGGCCCCTTTTCAATTACAAAACCATCTTTATGCAGTGTTTCAATTTTTCCGCCCAGCACGGAAGCTTTCTCCACCAGCGTAATTCGAGGTGTGTAGCCAGCTTCTTTGTACATTTTTCGTGTATAAAAAGCAGTGCTAAGCCCGGTCAAGCCTCCGCCTACAATCACAATATTACGTAACCTTTGCTCCATTATGTCCTCATCCCTTTTTCCATTGGTCTATGATGACATCACTAAGCGTCTCCATATACAGTGGATCACTGTTGAGTGAATCAATACGCTGAAAACGCATATCCAATTCCTTCGCCAACGCCTGTGCTTCAATATCCAGATCGTATAACACCTCTAAGTGATCAGAAACAAAGCCAACTGGCGCAGCCAGCACATACTCCACTTGCTCCTCTTTAAGACTGTGCATGGTATCCAAAATGTCAGGTCCCAGCCATGGTTCTGCTGTACGACCCGCACTTTGCCACGTAAACTGCCAGTTGGTAATCCCCGCCTTGTCCGCAACAGCCTGCGAAGTAGCCATTAATTGCTCTACATAAGGATCACCCATAGCCAAAATCCGCTCAGGCAAGCTGTGCGCACTAAATAGAACACGAACCTCATCCCGCTTGGCTCCAGCTTCTTCAAAAAGCGCCAGCTTGGCGTTCACACGCTCAGTTAGCGTCTTAATCAGCTTTGGATGAAGATAATAGCTCTCCACAAATGATATGGCCAGATCCAGTTCCTGTGCCTTAGCCTGTGCACGCTTAATATAAGTGCCTACACTCATAACGGAATAATGCGGAGCCAGCACGACACCCACCGCTGCACGAATGCCATCTTGCACCATGGCTTCCACACCGTCCTCAATAAACGGTTTTGCATGTTTGAGTCCCTGATAACAGACAAATTCAATGTCAGGGTTGCGATTTTCCCGATTTAAGGTTTCCTGCAGGTTTTGAACCTGCCGATCCGTATTCTGCCGCAACGGAAACACACCGCCCACAATAGCTTCATAACGATCCTTTAATTCCTTTAATTGCTCCGGCGAGGGAGCATTACCGCGACGGATATGTGTATAATAGGCTTCCACCTGATCCAGACTCTCTGGCGTCCCGTAGGACATGACCAGTACACCCACTTTGGTTTTCATTAGCAGATCACCTCTTAACATTTCTAATGATTTAATTCTTTGACAAAACCGAGCTGGAATACTCATGTACATAATTAGTAAGCTCTCTTAGCTTATCTAGCGAGGCTTCAGGAAATAAACCGTGACCGAGATTGAAAATGTAACCCGGCTCCAAGACGCCTTCATCTACAATGGTTTTTGCATACTGTTTGATAACATCAATCGGCGCAGTAAGCACATAAGGATCCAGATTCCCCTGTACTCCAAAACCGTTGCCCAAGCGACGACGTCCTTCAGGTATACTGACCCGCCAGTCCAGCCCAATCACATCGGCTTTTAACCCATTCAAGTATGGGAGCAATTCACCAGAGCTTACGCCCGGGAAATAAATTTTAGGTACATCCAGATCAGATAATTCATGGAAAATACGCGTGATAGTAGGCAGCACAAAAGTTTGAAAATCATAAGGCGAGAGCGCACCTACCCAGCTATCAAACAATTGAAAAGCCTTACCGCCATTAGCGATATGAGCTCGCACGTATGTAATAACCATGTCCCCTAGCTTATCCATCAGGCGATGCCACAACTCAGGCTCTCCATACATCATCGCTTTGGTGCGAATATATCCTTTGGAGGGTCTTCCTTCTATTAAATAACTTGCAATGGTAAAAGGCGCTCCAGCGAACGTAATCAATGGCACGTTCAGTTCACGGTCTAAAATACGGATCGTTTCCAAAATATGACCCAAATCGCGTTCCACATCAATCGGACGCAACTTGTCTACGTCTGCAGCTGACCGGATCGGATTATCAATAACCGGACCAATATTTTTGACAATATCAAAATCAACCCCTAGCGAGGCTACCGGATTCATAATATCAGAATATAAAATTGCAGCGTCTACCCCAAGCTTGCGCACGGGCATCAAAGTCACTTCTGCGGCCAGCTCGGGCTGGCGGCATATTTCAAGCAACGTGTATTTTTCTTTAATTTTGCGATACTCAGGGTCATACCTTCCGGCCTGCCGCATGTACCATACGGGAATATGATCCACAGCTTGCTTGCGGCAAGCGCGGATAAAAGTATCATTGTAGGTCATGACTTCAGCCTCCAGTTCGAATCATAAATACTATATTTTATTATGCCCTTTTTCAAGAGTCGTAACAACCGCAGCTCTCGAACAAACCATGACAAACCCATGACATTTGGATAAAGTTTCAATGAAGTGTGCTATACTAGAGAAATGGCTTTTTTAAAGCTCGGGAGAAGTTATGCTTGATAAGTAGGATTTATAACAGGATGAGAATGGGCAGAAAGGAAGTGAAAGCACATTGAAAACGTGGGAGACATGGAAAATCAATCTCATTGTGCTTTGGTTCGGTCAGTTTCTGGTCAATGCGGGTATTACGATGATTACTCCGTTCCTCGCCCTGTATCTGGCTCAGGACCTTCATGTGAAGGGCGAGCACGATATTGGTCTATGGGCCGGAGTTATTTTTGCCGCTAACTTTTTGACCTCATTTATGTTCCAGCCTTTGTGGGGTAAGCTGGCTGACCGATATGGACGTAAAGTCATGCTGCTTCGTTCAGGCTTTGGTATGGCTTTGGTCATCGGATGTATGGGTTTGGTTACCCACCCGTGGCAACTGCTGGCACTTCGCCTGCTGAACGGTACGATTTCGGGTTTCAATCCGGCATCGATTTCCCTAGTGTCGGGTACCACTCCCAAAGAGCGAACCGGATTCGCTATGGGGATTATGCAATCCGGTCAGATGGCTGGCACGATTCTCGGGCCTCTGCTAGGCGGATTTTTGGCTGACTGGGTCGGATTCAGACCGATCTTTTATATTACAGGAGCTCTAATTTTTATAGCATCGCTTATCGCAATGTTTCTGGTTAAAGAAAATTTCAGCAAAACGGAAGCTGCACGCATACCGCAAATTTCAGTTCTTGCCGGATTAAAGGAGCTAAGCCATACGCCCCAGCTTCCGGCTTTGTTCACTGTAACGTTTCTGCTCCAGTTTGCCATGATTAGTACGGTATCTCTGCTGCCGTTGTATGTGCAAAAGCTGTATGGATCGGCAGAAGGAATTGCGCTGATTGCCGGGTTCGTTACGGCTATTACAGGTGTATCCAATATGGTTGCTGCACCGCTCCTTGGAAGATTGAGTGACAAGATAGGAGCGCACAAGATCTTGACCATTGCACTGCTCGGAACGGCGGTTATGCTCATTCCGCAGGCTTTTGTCAATGAAGTATGGCAACTTGTCATTATCCGTTTTTTCATGGGTGTATTTATGGGCGGTCTGCTGCCAAGCGTAAATGCGCTGATTCGCACGTATACACCGGAAGGAATGGAAAGCCGTTCTTTCGGCTTCAATACCAGTTCGCTGGCGCTCGGGAATATGCTGGGTGCTGTCATTGGCGGGGTGCTATCCGGGTTTATCGGCATCGAGGGACTGTTTATCATGTCAGGTGTCCTGTTAATCGTCAACATATTCTGGGTACGCATGAAGCTCTTTGATCGTAAGGCTACGCCTGATTTCAGGTAAGATAACCTTCGGGTAAGACAAGCCTGCCTTAAAGACAAGAACCTCCTTGTCCACGCTACCGTGGACAAGGAGGTTCTTTCTTTATATGTGGCTATACATGGGGAATGAACGCTATTTAACTCTAGCTAGCGCCAATCCATCGTAAGCTGGCAATAGCGTGCTGACCAGCCGCGGATCTGTTGCTATCGTTTCGTTAAACCGTCTCACGGCCTGGACGGCAGGGCCGTTCTTATCCGTATTCAGCGTCCGTCCACGAAGGAAACAGTTGTCTCCCGCAATAATGGCACCCGGATTCGCCAGAGCAATCGCATATTCCAGATACACCGGGTAATTTTCCTTATCTGCATCTATGAAGAAAAAATCGAAAGTTCTTCCCTCTTCCTGAAGTTCCTTCAAGCTGTCCGCTGCGGGTCCGATACGATATTCGACACGGTCACCGTAGCCGTTGTTTTCCATATGTCGTTGTGCCAGCGCTGCGTACGCCTCTTTCAGCTCCAGTGACACAATGCGACCCTTTTCTCCCAGCCCACGGGCCAGACATAATCCGCTGTAGCCGCCTAATGCGCCAATTTCCAGTACATGCTGTGCGCCAGACACTTCAATTAGAAAGGTCAATAGTTTTCCGTAAGGATGAGCAACGGATACTTCCGGCATACCTTCTTTAACGATAGCCTCCCTGATACTGCGCAGTGCTTCATCCTCTTGTACCAGCTGGTCTACATATTGTTCAGGCGTCATATTGGGTGTAATTTCCACGGTTCATCTCTCCTTCTTGCTTAATCATAACGCAGGTTGGACGTGGTGTCCTTCGTAAACTTTTTACCTTAATGATTTGTCTCTTCGAGTACAATGACCTATACTATAGGGATTGAACCAAGCTTACATGAATATGGAGACGGAGTGAATACGTTTAATGACTCAACTGCAACTAATTGCAACTGCGCCAATGGGACTTGAAGCCGTTGTGGCCCGGGAACTCAGAGAACTCGGGTACGAGGATCTGACCGTTGAAAATGGCCGCGTCGTTTTTACCGGAGATTATATAGATATCTGCCGGTGTAACCTGTGGCTTCGCACATCAGACCGCGTGCTTATAAAAATGGGTGAATTTGCTGCAACTACCTTCGATGAGCTGTTCGAGGGTACCAAAGCATTGCCTTGGCAGGATTGGATTCCTGTAGATGGTGAATTTCCCGTAGAGGGACGTTCGCACAAATCACAGCTTAGTAGCGTACCAGCCAGTCAGGGAATCGTCAAGAAGGCGATTGTAGAGAAGCTCAAGGAAACCTACCACACAGATTGGTTTGCTGAAGATGGCCCTCGTTACGTCATTGAGGTCATTCTATTAAATGATCGTGCGTTGCTGACACTTGATACGACCGGTCCAGGACTGCACAAACGCGGCTACCGTAAGCTCGTTACAGAGGCGCCTCTCAAAGAAACGATGGCTTCTGCTCTTATTCAGCTTAGTCGCTGGAGCCCTGACCGGCCCTTCTATGACCCATGCTGCGGTTCCGGTACTTTATTAGTCGAAGCTGCCATGCAAGCCTGGAACATTGCGCCAGGCCTGAGACGTACCTTTAACTCGGAAGACTGGCCTGTCATTGGTAGAGAATTATGGGATCAGGCTCGCGACGAAGCGATGGATTTGACCCGCGATGACATTCCTTTTGAAATTGCAGGTAGCGATATCGATCCAAATGCCATACAAGTTGCTGAGGCAGCTGTAAAAGCAGCAGGCTTTGCTAAAGACATCCCTCTTAAGGTGATGCCTGTAACTAAAGTCAGACTCGAAGGACAATATGGTGTGATGATTACAAACCCACCTTATGGCGAGAGACTGAGCGAGCAATCCGAGGTGGAAAAGCTGATCCGTTCACTCGCACGCACGGCAGCCGAGATGAAGACTTGGTCCTTCTTTGCCATCAGCTCCACCAAGCAATTTGAGCATTATTGGGGCCGTAAAGCAGACAAGCGCCGGAAGTTGTTTAACGGCCGGATCGAATGCCAATACTATCAGTACTTAGGCCCTCTGCCTCCGCGCCGCAAAGACACTTCGCCGTTGCAGCCTTAAATATGATGAAGCTTAGGCCAGGAAACGAACCCTCTGTTCGTTCTTCTGGCCTGATTTGTGCTGTGTTTTCTTTACTTAATCATTGAAATGCGCGAGATGAGCGCTATAATAATTAAAGGCATTTCGGTTTTAACATTACGTTAATATGTAGTTTATACTAGCCGAACATTTCTGCCGGAGGGGGTAAAGTGTTGTTTATTCGCACGTCCAGTGCAAGTCGCACTGGTAACACGTTCAGCAGAATGCTGCTGTCTCGATATTTTGGACTAGGTCTGTTTTTTGTGCTTATGATCGGCAAGCTCGTACTGATTCACTATAACTTGCATGCCCAAAATATTGATATGAATCCGCTGGATTATGTCATCGCTATTGGTTCGCTTTTACTTGTGAGCTTCTGGACCTTATGGCTGCCACGTCGCGGACGTTTGATTGCTCTTGTGGTGCTCGATATTTTGCTCACCGCGCTCATTTATTCCGACATGGTTTATTATCGGTATTTCCAGGATTTCATTACGATTCCCGTCTTACTTCAAGCCGGACAAGTTGATTCTCTGGGCGGAAGTATCGCATCCCTTATGTACTGGTGGGACATTCTCTTTTTTGCAGACTGGATTCTATTCATTCCGTATGTCATATTTGTGGCTTCCTTACGACGTCGACTTACAACGAATGATACTTATTTAGAAGCATCCCGAAGCTCCTTCACAAAGAGGTTCCTGCTTCGCTTCTCCAAAGGAGCATTGGCCTTCCTGATTGGCTATGTACTAACATTTGGGCCGATCAAATATTATACCTCCACGTGGGCAACTGGCATATTTGTCGGCAACTGGTGGTCGATGGCCTTGTACAACGTAACCGGATTGATCGGATTTCATGGTTATGACATCTACCGCTATGGTCAGGATCACCTTGGTCCCCAGCCTACATTGGCTCAAGCGGAATCCGATAAGGATAAGGAATGGTTTAATCAGCACCAAAAGTTGCTTCAGGTAAAAAATGATCTATCTGGCAAGTATAAGGGCAAAAACGTGATGGTCATTCAAGCCGAAGCGTTCATGAACTTTTTTATCGGCAAACAGATCAACGGTCAAGCGATTACACCTAACTTTGACAAACTGACGAAGGAAAGCATGTATTTCAACAACTATTTTCACCAGACTGCGCAGGGCCGTACTTCGGACGCGGACTTCTCTACACATGCTTCGCTGCATCCGCTCCCTACAGGCTCCGTGTTTATCCGTTATGCGGACCATAAATTCGATACGTTACCTTCCATTTTGAAGGATACTGGATATAGTCCCAATGCGTTTCACGTGTATGACAGCAGCTTCTGGAACCGCTACACTATGTATAAGGCAATGAACTATGACAAGTTCTACAGTAAAAAAGATTTTAAAATTGATGAGCCATTGGGCTGGTCCCTGGGAGACAAATCCTTTTTCCGTCAAACGCTCAATGATCTCACTACCGAAGTTAAGCAGCCATTCTACGCTTATATGGTCGGTATCTCGAGCCATCATCCGTACAATCTGTCACCTGACGCGGTAGATTTAGACGTTGGCGAGTTTGAAGGTACCATGTTCGGAGACTATCTAAAATCTGTCCATTATGTAGACGAAGCACTGGGCGAATTGGTAGATCAGATGAAGAAAGACGGACTGTGGGATGATACGATCCTGATGTTTTATGGAGATCATGACAATTCTATTAAAGACAAAGCACTGTATGAGAAATTCTTAGGCAAGCCACTTACGGATCTGGACATGCAGAAAATCATGAATCAGGTGCCATTACTTGTGCATCTTCCTGATGGAAGTCAGGCGGGTACGTATACAGAACCAGCAGGTCAATTGGACTTGACACCTTCCGTAATGCACCTGCTTGGGATTTCTACAAAACCATATCATTTTATGGGGAACGACCTGTTTAGTGGAAAGCCTCGTATGGTTGTGCTACGTACTGGTGCTTTCACGGATGGACGAGTGTACTACATTCCATCTGAGGACGGTACATTCTCCAAAGGGACCTGCTACAACCTGAGTACAGGCCAGCCTACAGACGTAAACGCCTGCGGACCGGGATATACCGAAGCTCTCAATCGGTTGAACATATCCGATCAGGTTATCACATACGATCTTATTCGCGAATGGGAACCACAAACAAAGAAGTAACTCCTTCTGTATCTGTATCTAATAGACTTTCTGTGGGAGGTTGCTGACATAGCATTCTCCCCGGACTCCCTTAAGGATGTCGATCGCATAACTGCCTTGTATATAACAAAAAAGCACGATCCATCAGCTTGTAGGTGCTGAGGATCGTGCTTTTTTATATGGATTGTTAGTCGACTGCGCTCGTTACCATTCACAACTGCTTAGGAACGCAACGTTTTTTTAGCCTGTTCAAGCCGTTGTACCTCTTCACCAAGCATGTCCTCCGCAACTTCTACTGAGTCGTCACCAAGGCTATCCTTCGCCTGCTGTATGGCATGTTCAGCATGAGTGCGAGATTGCTCCGCCTGTTCAATCAGGTGCTCAGCCGGATGTGACAATGCCTGAGAGACGGCATTGTGGAGCCTGTCCACCGAGTTTTGTGTTTGAGCCTCAACACTGTGATTGTCGAGATTGGAATCATATTGGGCCATGAGTCACTCCTCCTTCTGGGCAGTGTTCTACATCCATTAGCATGGATCAGAAGAAGGGGAACTATTCAAAAATTGCAAATGCTGCGTACTGGAACTATTTGATAAAGCGCGCAGCCTTCTCCAATACTTCATCCTCTGTGGCCGCACTCACATAACGTCCGTTCACATACACAAACGCCCGTTTTCCACAAGGACCGCAATACGATTTGCAGCCGATTTTGATCTCGGCATCGGGTGCCATCTTTTGCAACTTGGGCAAGATCGTTTTCAAGCGGATATGATTGCATTCATCACATACGCGAATATCATTCGCCATCTGTCATCCCTCCGAGCTCCGGCTTAGTGGTCGCCGTGATTACCTTGGGAAGGGTTAGTAATGACAAATCCTTCTTCGGGGAAGTACAAGTAATCAATTTTTACACCATCCAGCAGCGGCTGGCCGTTTTCCAAAATGACGTCAATGCCTTTATCTGTAGATACGACAGTATCTGTTTCTTTAGGCGTGTCCAAATCCAGCCCGTAATGAGCATGATCTCCATGAGCATGAGTAATAACAACGCGTAGACTCTTCCCTTGGTTCTCTTCCTTATCCAGTTCAAGCTTCAATACTTTAGCTGCGTTACGAGTAATTTTGCAGTTCATCAAACTTCATCTCCTTCATATTCATTAAATGAAATGTGGTTCATTGGATACATATCCACACCACACAACCTAGCGGGTAAAATCAACAACTCAAATAATTAGCCTCTATCCCAGAGGGAAAGAGGTACTACGGCAGCACAGCTGCGTCTGAAACATCATCATGAGCCGATAGATCACAATTATGTTCAGCATAGCAAAAGGCAATATTCCTATTGTAAAGAAAATCGTGAAAAATCGCAATCACGAAATTCATAAGCTTATCTACCGAACACGTACATGCTGTTTTTCAAGCACATCTGGATATTTTCGTTCGGCACGGGTGACAAACCAATTCATAAGCAATAGCGTCACACCAATATCGTCGATGGGCATAAACGGCATGACATCAGGTAATACCCAATAGAGCAACACAGGCACCGCAAAGAGTAATTTTTCTCCCAGCGGAATCCTTGATGAAGTAATAAATCGGGGCATACGACGAAATACATGTGACCATTGACGGAGAGATAGTAGTCTTTTCCACTTCATAGGTTGTTCACTCCATTTCCAATGCTCCTAAGTATATATACCCCATTGAAGGGACATGTAAAGAGGAACACTTATAAAAAACGTGTTCCTCCTAATACGCGCAAATGATTCGATACGTTTCAGTAGGCCGAATTTTTTACCATGACAGCACTGTTGCCATTAACATGCCCACTTCTGCTGCAATATCATCGTAATCACGCATGGGCAGCGGATTTACACCTAGACCGACTTCAACGGTAAACCCTGGTTTACCAAACCGCTGTATAAACCAATCCTTGTACCCTGCATCGCTACCACCCAACTTTACTGCCCGGTACCCTGTTGCGGCAGCTAGCCGTAAAGCCCAATCTCGGCTCTCCTTAGGCTCTAGATCCCGATAATTCCAATAGATCTCCTGTCCCTGACTGTGTATGGATAACACCATGTCGAACTGTTCGCGCTCCGTCAGATCGGCAAGCGCCTTAGACTCCGGTTCAGACAAAGGTGCAGGCCCTGGATAGTCTCGTCGAGACGGACCTGTTTTACCGCGTCTGCGCACCTCTTCTTCCCAATATGCCGGAAATTGATCGTTGAGGTCGACACCACGAATATTGGCCTTCCAACCGCGATAATCAGCACGTCCTTCATTCCACTTTTTGAGGTCATGATACAACGGATGAGTTGGGAGTATACCTTGTTGCACCAGCTCTACCCCATCTGGGTTGACCATCGGAACCACCCATAGGGATGTATGCTCCAGCAAATCCCGCGGAGAACCTCCATACACCCATTGAGTGGCCCCTACATGTTCTTCAGTCTCATCGATCCCTTGTGCATATTGCTCTATAAAACGCAGCAAACAAGGCGTCGTCAGCCATTCATTAGCATGAACAGAAGCATTGGCATGAATTTTACGCGTTCCCTGCCCAATACGTACATAAGGAATATCCTTCCCCATGACACTGGTGCCAATGCTGCCAACTTCAATAAACGGATATCTGTGGGCCAAGGCCACTAGGTCTTCCTTTAAATCTTCATATCCATACTCTCCACGTAATCGTACAATCTGATCCTGATGGTCTTCAGGAATAACAATTGTTTTTCCTTCCGTAAAATCATGCTCCGCAAGTCCTGGATTGGCTAGCCGTAACTCATCAAGCTCCACACCAAACTGCTTGGCAATCTGTCTTGCATACTCACCAGGCTGAATAACGTATTTACGATCCGTAGACGGACGAATATATAACACTTGACCACTAATCAGATAGGGTTGCGTGGCGGCCCACGGATTATCTACGATCAAAGTATCCGCCGATAGTTTAAAAGCCGAGGCGACCCGGTACAATGTATCTCCTTTTTGAACGATATATTCCCTCATCTTACTACGCCCCTTCCATCTGCCTTACTGCATGTTATGCAGACGCGGCGTGTCTTGATGTAGCGAAAAGCAAAACAGCCGACTTCTTTTGTCCCATGACAAAAAAAGTCGGCTGTCTCGTTAATCCAAATTGGTGACTTGCCAGACGACAGGCGTTTGGCGAATTTGCTCCCCGAGCCACTGTGCGGCAATACGCTGGAACAATTCAGGATCGCCGGAACAAAAAAGCTGATGTACCGGCGTTTCATCCCCAGCTTCCAACTTGCCTTTATTATACAAAATGGTACTCGTCTCACGCGCCGTTTCATCTGCCGAGCTAATGAGCTTTACTGCAGGCCCCATGACTTCTTGAATCGTTTCCTTCAAAAAAGGATAATGCGTACAACCAAGAATCAGACAATCAATCGGATACGTTTGAATAGGTCTCAATGTCTCCTCCACAACCTGCGATGTCGTCTTCGAGCGGAACAACCCTTGTTCCACCAATGGAACAAGCGCAGGACAAGCATGGCTCACCACGTCTACATAAGGAGACAATTGCTTGAGCGCAGCTGTATACGCTCCGCTTCGAATCGTACCGACAGTCCCAATCACCCCGACATGCCCGGTAGCAGTTGCGCTGATTGCAGCACGAGCCCCGGGATGGATGACTCCGATCACCGGAATGGATACCTTTTGGCTTATATAGTCCAATGCCGCGGCAGTAGCCGTGTTACAAGCAATAATAATGACTTTCGGATCAAATTGAATCAGAAAATCAACCATTTGCTCTGTAAATTTTTTAACCTCTTCCGATGGTCGGGGGCCATACGGAGTGCGCGCAGTGTCTCCAAAATAAATGATTTTTTCCCGCGGAAGCTGACGCATAACTTCTTTTACAACCGTCAAACCTCCTACACCGGAATCCAATATTGCAATCGCTTGCTGCACGTACACACCGCTTCCTTTTTTGTTCAAATATGAGTTGTTTCATCTCGGAAAGCTATCCGTTGCTACATACTTATGTCGTATTCGTGTAAAAGGTACCCCAAAAGATTACCCTAAAACGAGGAAGTGATCAATAAAAAGGCTCCATCCCAACGGGAGAAGCCACGAATTCAAACTGTATTCAGTGTTTCACCTACGTTTTACAAACCGTTACAGAGCATCTTTTTCCGTATCTTCTTGAACAGTCGCTGATGAAATACTAACCTCAGGAATAATTTCACCTTTTTTACGCCATTGCCCGATTTCATGAATGACGGCTGAGGCTGTCTCCTTAATTTTGTCAGTATACTCAATTGAGGTGTCTGAAATTTTCACCGCTAGCTCCTGTCCCTTATCACTTACGTTGCGCGCCTGATCTGTAATATTCTGACGCAGCTCACGACCTGACTTAGGGGCAAATAATAAAGCAGCAACCGAACCAACAATGCTGCCTGCCAACGCGCCTCGGATAAAACTTTTGCAGTTCTCCTTCATCATCATCTCTCCCTTATGCCCGGGCGAATGCCCATCTGTTAGTGCATTATAAGCATGGAGAGCTTGTCATGATACAGAAAACAAGCCTGAAAAGTTTTACTTTTTTTTAGAGCGGATACGATACAGGCAACAACGACCCCCATCCGCCAAACAATCCTCACGAACAACCTCGGCATCAAGCAGCTCCTCAAACATTTGCTGCTCGCATTCACAAGCCTTGCGGTAACGGCCTGCAATTTGAGAGATAGGACAATTGTATTCCACAATAGAGTAGCTACCATCCTCTTCCTCGCGCCATTCTGCCATATATCCGGAAGCATTCTGGATGCCCGAAAGCTTTTCCACACGTGAAGCCAGTGTAGTCTCCCCCTCTATATGAGGGGCGTAGCGCTTCATCATTTTACGTTTTCTACCATCAAACAGCGAGTAAACAGCTTCCATTCCCTGCTCTTCATCCAGTTCCTCTAACAGTTCCAGTAACAGATGATCATAATTACGAGGAAACTGCTCGCTTCCCTGCTCGCTCAGACTGTATAAAAACGTCGGGCGTCCCATCGCCTGTCTCACGATCGTAGCCACGATCAGACCATCCTGCTCCATCAATTTGAGATGCCTGCGCACTCCCATTTCGGTAATGCCCAATTGAGCTGCCAAGCTTCCGACGCCCACAGGTCCCTGGGTTTTTAATAATGTCATGATCATGCGCCTAGTGGGCATTTCGGGTACGATATACTTATCCGTCACTTTTGCCTTTACACTCCCTCGGGCTGGGGACCCAATTCCTTATTTAAATAATCATGTACATTAGATGCAAAAAGCTCCAGCAAACCAGGCAGCTTAGTTGTAAGCGGGTGAAGGCTTGTCCGGTCCCAATGGAAATACTCCTGTACTAAGGGTTTACGTAAGCCTACCAGCTCTACTAGCGAATGAAATACGGTATCATCCAGTACACCTTCCTCATGAATGATACCGATAATATCCTCATAGCTACTGGCGTCACGCATAATAAATCCGTCGATGATATAGCTTCCTACGTCCGTTACCGTCTCAATTGCCAGATGAAGGCAGCGCTCCTGCACTAGCCCCTGCAACAGATCACCGTTCCAGGCAGCAGATGTCTGCCGAAGTCCGGCGACAATGTCAGGAACAGCCCCTAATCGAAGCTCAATTTGTTCCCGGTTGACATAATACAAGGTCCTTCACCTCCAGTACCGCTTTAGATTTCATAATCAACTGCGATAGATACATCCTTCACTTCATTCATGTGTACAATAATTTCCTGGTGCACAGGGTGTACCTGATACGTTTGCAAATCCTCCAGTGTTTCGACAACAGCGGTAAGGGAAATATCATAAGAACGTTCCGAACGAATCACATCCGTACCTACTTCGAGTGACAGCAGCTCTTTGATTTTGCCGTTCATGCTGCGCAAAATGGATGCTGTGTGCTCAATGCTTTCGGGGGAGCGGTCTTTCAATTTGAACAAAACAATATGTTTAATCATGCGTATAGGCTCCTTATCTTAAAATGTTCTCTTGAAAATTTTATCATAACGCCCCACATACGGAAAGAAACTTTGTAATTCTAGCGATCTTTTCCACCATTTTTACCATCAGACTCCTTGTCCTTTAATAGGGCAAAAAAATTCTTGAGCTTCGGTGGGAGCGGCAGACCCATTCGTGAACAGTTTTCCGTAATAGAGATTAATTCATTGGATAAATAAAAATACGTCGCCGCCCCTTTCATGATTTCGGTACCCATCAGGAGGTCCACATGATGCGCCAAAGAAATCACCATTAGCATTAAAGCCTTTCTCGCCAGCCCCCAAAAGCCGGCTTTACTGCTTAAACCTTGCCCAGTCTTAATTGCTGCGGCGACTCCAGTCACATAATCAACAGCCATTGCAACCGTGAATAGCACCATTAGCTGATTCCAGCCGCCAAAGGCAAACGTAATAAGGGCTCCTGCGGTAGCACAAATCATACTAAACATACTCGGATTAATATTCATACCTCTCCTCCTCTCGGGGCGGTTACTGTAATATATGCAGCGACGTGGAAACCCGTAAAGTCATATGACCTGTGCATAGACATGAATTCATAGATTCATATAAAGCATGCTGCAAACTTCACATTTTCGAGCAAATACAACAAAAAGACACCTTCCAAGCCACTATATAAATGGTTGAAAAGGTGTCTTTTTTTCTTTCATGCTATTCAATTAACGATGATCATTCCAAAAATTAAGCGGAGTCATGTTATCATTCAACGGCTCGAACGAATAGCCTTCTTTCTGCAAAGCAGCCATGATTTGTGGAAGCACCTTGATCGTAGATGGCTTATCATGCATAAGAACAACTGGTGTTCTGCCTTGCTTTTTCAATCTCTTTATATCACTTAGGACAGTCTGTACAAAATGCTGTGGATTTTTAGTATAACGCCAATCATTGGAATCGATATTCCAGTCCCAAATATGATAGCCTGCACCCGTCAGTTGATCACGGTACGCTTTCTTCAAATAGGGTTTGCTGCCATAAGGTGTACGAATCAAAGAAGTGCGTTTCCCTGTAGCCTTAAATAAAATTTCGTTATCCTGATTCATTTCTGCTAATGCTGCTGCCGGGGATGCATAGATTTTCTTCACCTGATGCGTCATCCCATGGAGGCCCAAACCATGCCCTGCGTCTACCATTCTCTTCATCACTGCGCTATGTTGACGAATCTCAGGTCCCAGCATGAAGAAAGTAGCCTTCGCATTATATTTATCTAAAATATCCAGCAGCTGCGACGTATGCGCCGTTGGGCCATCATCGAAGCTCAAATAAATTGTACGGCTGGATGATGAGGCAGTTCCCTTGTTGCCTGTATTGCCGGCTTTGCCCGGTTTGACAGCTGCATACTGTTTAATTTCTGCCTCGAATGTATTCAAGAACTGAGCATCAGACAAACTAGCATTTGCGTTCTGAATTCGATACAGATTACTTGTTGGAAGCGTAATAGTGAAGCCAAACGCATCGGTCAAAGTGCGAATTGGCACCATTGTACGTCCTTCATGCTCGAACACATCCCCCTTGTTTAAATCCAGCATAAAGCTGCGATTATGTCCAGTCAGTACCAATGTATTTCCGTTGGCCGAAGTAGAAATCCCCATCTTTTGCCCTAATGTAACGATAGGAACATACAACTTATCATTTTTCATTACGGGCTGAATTGTATTCGAATCTAGTAACACATCATTGACCCCTAATAAAGGAGCCTTCGCTTGTGCACTCGCCGTATTCGTATGTATACCTAGCAAACCCAAACAACAGATTGCCATCAAACATACAGCCATCCACTTTGCATTTAAAAGCTTCATTCATTACACCATCCTGTGCTGTATTTTATAATGTGCGGGAGCTATCTCTAGCTTGTCTATGAAGTTATACAGACATGACGATATAGACATGGCAATATAGACATTCACTCAACATATAGAACATAAACGCATATGAACCGACTGAACCTGACGTCTTTTCGTTCCCCCTATATATATTACTAGATTACCAGACTATAGTAGGTAAATATAGTAAAACAATTTAAAAACAATCTCGCAATCCCCCTGCCAGAGAAGGTTACAAAGTTGTGAATAAATTGGAGACTCCTTACCCTAATTGCTCGGGTGCGATATTCTTAGTTTTCCTCTTATGCATCTCATCCAGATACAAGGTATATTTGGAATCTCCGCTATATGTAAGAAACAACCACTCAAGCGCACGGGTCATGCCAATATATAGGAGAGAGACCTCTCTTTCTTCAATCTCTTCTCTCTTAAATGGCATGTTCTCAATCGCCACAATAAAGACAGCACGAAAATCCAGACCTTTAGCACTGTCGAGAGTAGATATTTTTACTGTCTCTTCTTCTCTTATAAAATTACGTTTGGATTCACGGCTTTCAGTCATCCAAGTATAAGGTACCTGATGCTTCTCTAAGCTGCTTCTGATCTCATTAATATAAGAAAGTTTATAATTGTTCTGCACCCTATATAAGATAGCTATATCATTAAGCGGAATAGCCTTTTCTTGACGAAGAAATGTAATAGTTTCAATAATAAAATCCATCTCATCACAAATATTTCGGCATCTGCGGAAGATAGGTTCAGGTCCCTTGCGCTTTGTTGACTGTGGGGGAATAATTTCTACTCCTTCGAGTGACCCGCTTTGAACCTTGTTTTGTAGTTGTGAATGGCTGCGATAAAAGTCCCAAGCAAACCGTACAATTTGGGCGGTATTTCGATAGTTAATAGAAAGGATTTTCGATCTCCCTCGAAAATCCAAACCCGTTTCTTGTGCAAGGCTATTCTTCCTTTTAAAGATAGATTGTGCCCGATCCTCTACTAACAGTAGGGACTCCGTATCAGGATTGAGACAATGACTGACTAAACGCAACCATTCTGGTTCAAAGTCCTGTCCTTCATCAATGAGTATGGCATCGTAGATGGGAACAATAGCTTCAAATTTGTTCAATTTCTCTAATAACTCAGGTATCCCATTGTCCTTGATCCGCATATGACTACCAAGCCATTCATGAAAGTTATATACTTCAACATTTGAAGGCGCCCATTCACATTCTGTATTATCAAAATTAAATAAATCTTCTGACTCCATCATTTTTTGGTAGATCCACTGTTTAAGAGTGCGAGATAGGGGAATACCATAGCAAAGAACAAGAATTTTCCAATCAGGATGCGCTTGAGCCAGCATTTTAGCTCGACTGACAAGAACCAACGTTTTTCCACTACCTGCTACGCCACGAATAAGACGATGTCTGTCTCCCAATTGCTTAGCCATATTCTCTTGGTGGAGATCCATGGTTTTGATGTTATGAAGAGATAGTAGCAACTGATCCTGATAAGGTACAGGTTCTTTGAACTCTGCGCTAATCCGTACTTCAGGAAATAAATGAAATCGGATAGCCTGAATATCCTCATCTGTAAGCGTATAACGACGTTTGCTTTGAATCGTGAACATACCAAACAGCTTTTCCATTAATGTTTCATTTGAAAATCCATCATCATCTGTATCAATCTCATCTCTACACAACACAAAAGAAGGATCTATGACATTGTATAGTCCTAATTTAATGAAATCCTCTTGCTTCAAACGTGTAAATACCGTACCGTATCCATAGGAAAACTTTAGATAACCAGATAGACCTTGAAGTAAGTCTTTATCTTTTTTCAATTGGTCCGAAATAAGTCGGGCATTGTCCCGTGCCTGTTTGAGAGGACTTTTCACCGTTCGTGTCTCACCGGCTGAGGTATGCAGCATCCATTCGTCCTGATTAATTTGATGCAACGTGCTTTTTGTATAATCTTTTACTTCAAGAACAATGAGTCCAATATCCGGACCGATAATAACAAAATCAGGTCGTCTTCCCCGAATTTCCGGTTCATAATAAATAATGTAATCACTAGGTAAATACCTCTTTAAGGTTTCAAACAGAAGTCGTTCTCCTGCTGTCGCCTTCTTCGGTATATACTCCGGTACCATATAGGCCATGTGTCCTGTCTCTCCATTTCGTGGTTCTTCCACAGTAATGTATAGATTTCAACATCATTTTACATATATAGTATATCAAATATCTCCCAAAGAGCGAATTAAGGCTCTTCGCTATACTTGGTGGTTAATGACACGTTTGATAGGTTGGTAGAGCGATTTGACATGAAGCCTCTGCGGACATGACTACTCGCAGAAGCCGCGAAGCATAGGGACTTCGCGATGCTAACCAGCTTATTATATCCGCCCCTCCATATAAAATTGCAGTCTATTTTACCCATGCGGAATAGCGAGGAGGGCCGAATTAAAACTATATATTTCTCTCTGTAATCCTTAGAATCGTAAGAGAAGAACATATTACCTCCATTTCCATTAATAATGTCACATTTTAATATATCGACACCTTAAACTTCCATTTTTATAGGCCAAATGGACCTTATTTTCCATAAACCGGTTAAGCCCATGGGATTAAAAGAAAATCAGGAGAGGAGTCACTTGCAAACCCCCCTTCGGGTATAGTAGTATGTGTTTAAAAAAATCGGAGGGTATATGCCTAAACAACAAGATAAACATTCCATTCAGGCGTGGTCTCTGATCAATCGCAAATATTTGGGAAAAGGCGTGCGTGTCAAACGTTTTCGTAAACCAACACGCTGTCAAGTGCGCAATCGCGTTTTGCTTGCCGTTTTGATGGCTAATGACATTAAACTGTCCCAACTTGCCGAGGAGCTTTCCATTTCCTCCCGTAGTGTCAGTGCGTGGGTATATGAAGGTCGTATTCCCGGCAACACTAATCTGGAAAAGACGTGTAATACACTTGGTTATCCGCACCATATTCTATTTAATGAAGAGGTTGTCCGGCGTTCACCACTCATCTGTCAACCAGCGCCGTCCCGTTTTATGAAACGGACTGTGACTCGTTCTCCGGTTAAAAATCGGATTTTGGCGGGTCTATGCATGGTACATGATATTTCGGTGACCGATGTGAGTCATTGGATTGGCGTTCACCCCGGTACATTTCGGAAATGGTTGCATCAGGGTACCGTTCCTTCGCAAACCTTCCAGGATCAGGCGGAACAGTTTTTCCGTATTCCAAAATCCATTTTGTTTGCTGATGCCATGCTGAAAAAGTAAAAATGTCCGTAAAAGAGAAATGATTGTAATTTTCATGAAAGTCTTTGAAAGGAACGCATTACCATCTTTCATTCGCTGAGACTTTCACATCATGTAATTTCACAGAATATAAAATGCAAAAAGCACAGTCTGCCGATTCCTCGGCGTACTGTGCTTTTTAGATAACAGAGCTTTAAATACTTCTTGCTTATATTTTGTCAGCTTCTTAAGAATGGATGCTTGCCGTTTCAGTTGAACGTCCGGCTTCTTCCTTGATGGACTTCAGCTTTTTCATCACCGGGTTGCCTCCACGTCCCAAGTAGTCGTGAAGACGGCTGTATTCCTCGTACAGCTTATCATACACGGCCGCGTTCTCAGGGATCGGCTTGAAGCTCCCGTCCCGTACACGTGCCATATGACGCGCTGCTTTGACGATATCGTCGTACCCTCTATCTTCAGCTCCCGTAGCCACTGCTGCAAACATGGCCGCACCCAGCGCAGGAGTTTGGGTGGAGCTGCAACCTTAATTTCCCGTCCGGTTACGTCGGCATAAATTTGCAGCAGCAGTTGATTTTTCTGCGGCAATCAACTTCACGATACAATACGCCTACTGGCACGCCGTTATGATGGAATGCATCGATAATTTTACGTGTTCCGAACGCAGTTGCTTCCAGCAATGTACAGTACACTTCCTCTGGCTTTGTCAGCAACGTATATCCGACAATCAGTCCCGTCAAGTTGGTGTCAACCAATAGAGAACGGTTACCGTTCCACCAATCCAGCGCCAGCAACCCGGTTTCCCCCGGCTTATATCTGCAATGGAGGAGGTGACTGAAACCAGCCTCAAATGAAAAATTACAGGCGGGTCGTAACGACCCTTTATCCTTGGTTCCGCTTTTATTATAAGATTGTACGTACAACTTAGCCAGTCCTTTTTTATGTATTTTTCGATAGATTTATGTACTCATTCTCAGAAAAAACGTAGTAAAAACAGCCTATTTCTGCAATCCAGAAAACAGACTGTTCGGTATGGCGAGAGATATGCCCATCAAATATGAAGCGTTAAAGCTGTATACTTACTAACTTGTCCCTACATGTTAAGTAATAAAAACGACTGATCTCCCAGCCTAGTGTTCTCCAGGCATTGCCTGGACAGGCCCCGTAGATTCACGAACGATGAGCTCAGGCGATAGAATTAACTGACGATCTTCTTCATGGTACCCCTTCTCTTCAATCATCGACAGCATGGTATCGGCAGCACGTAACCCCAATTCTTCCTTTGGATGCCGAATTGTCGTTAGCTTGATTTCTGTTGCTGTCGCCAAAAATGAATCATCAAACCCAACCAGCGATAGATCATGGGGAATATTCAGACCCGCCGAACGTACTATATCCAGAAGTCGAACAGCCAACTCATCATTGTAGGTCACCCATCCAGTAGGACGCTCTCCCGTCTCTATCGCCAATAGCTCCGACGCACGTTGTAGCGGAATCTCATTTTTTTCTTCAGTCCGGTAAGTCGTTACTGCATTCGGATGTAATGTCACTCCATATTTACGGTGAGCGGCTACAAATCCCTTCATACGAAGAATCCCCTGCATATCATCGGTTTTGAAAAATCCGGCCAAGCGTCGGTGCCCCAGCTTAATCAGATGCTCTGCCGCCAAAAAACCACCCTTCTCATCATCTACTCGCAGACAGGGCGCATCCATTTCCTCATAACGCGCATTGATCATCAAATAAGGGATTAGGCGATTTTCCACGGTTAAATAATAGCTCAGATTGGGGTTACGCTCTCCACTTTTCGTCGGTTCAATAATAATTCCGCTCAGCGGTTGACTCAACAGCATTTCCAAGCACTGACTTTCTTGCTCAGGGTCATTACCTGTGCTTGACAGCAGCATCTTGTATCCCTGGCGACTCAATTTGGATTCAATTCCCTGTACAATGGATGGGAAAATATAATCCGAAATATAGGTTGTAATGACTCCAATAATCTTTGGATCTTCGGGCTGTTTACTGTCACGTGTCGCGACAAAGGTTCCCTTGCCCTGCATTCGAAATAGCCATCCTTCCTGCACCAGCTCACCCAGCGCCTGACGCACCGTTTGCCGACTAACGGCAAATTGTTCAGACATTTCATGCTCAGATGGAAGCTGGCTTTGTGGTTCCAGTTTGGACGAATGAATCCAGGACAAAATTTCCTGTTTAACTTGTATATATTTGGGCGCCATAATTTCCTCCGTACTCGAAATATCGTGTACCTGTTCATATTCCACGATTATAGCATACCGTTCATTTGTACATACAAATGTTGCAGGAGCAGGATATCCTCGTATTGCTGCCGGAGGTGTAAACCCATTCGCTTATCCCTTCCTTGCCACACAAGATTGGCTGAATATCTAAGGACAATTTGCGTAGATGTTGCACATTACGAACGAAGTAATTGATGTTCATTCATATACTTAAGTCCTGTATAGCGATCACGCAAGGTATGAGCGGTGCGCAATGCACGAGCGAGCTGTTCCTCCGTAACTCCCAGCTCGGCAATGGTAGATGGGCCTCCGACCTGAGCCAGCCATGCACGCATCTGCTCCGACGTAGGCAAAGCCCGATACACCTTAAAAGCCTCTACATCCTGGCTGGCTGCTAAATCCCTGTACAGGTCAGACAGCAATGCGGATGCTACGCCTACTTTGGCACCATGCAAAACTTGCTTGCGTCCCTCTGCAATAAAATCCATTTCAATTCGGTGGGAAATATGGTGCTCTCCCCCTGACGCTGGACGAGAGTGATCTATCATCAGCATCGAAATACCGGATGCAATCAGCGCATTCATCAATACCTCCACACCAGCCTTGCTGCCTGCCGCAATCTCATCGACATGCTCTACACAGGCACGCAGAGCCTCCTCAGTAATGCGATTAGCCACAGGTGAATATGGCTCGTTTCCCAAATCTCTGGATACATGCCAGTCCGCTAGTGAGGTGAACTTACCGAGCATATCGCCAAAACCTGCGGCAGTCATCGTCTGTGGCGCATTTTCCAGCACGGACAAATCAGCAAAGATCGCCTCTGGCGGAACTGCTTGGAACGTCTGCTTGCTGCCGTCCACAATCAGTGGTGCGCCTGCGGAGGTAAAACCATCCACCGAAGCAGCCGTCGGTACTGACAAGAACGGACGATTCATTTTATAACATACGAAGCGAACCAGATCATGAATCGTGCCGGAGCCTACAGCAAGTACAGCCTGACTCTTATCCGCCACACCCAGCAGCACCTTCATAATGTAGGTTTCATCAGCAATCACATCCCCTACAGCATTCGGAGGTAAGCGGACTACATCAACTGTCAAACCTGCTTCACGGATCAGCTCAGCCACTTTTGTTCCTGCCGCCACCGAAGTATGCTCATCTTCTACCAGGGTTACATGACGATAATCCTTTTGATTCAGATAAGGAGCAACAGAGTCTAGTGCTCCATCCCGTACCTCAATAAACAATTCAACCTTTCGGTGAGGATGATCAGCGTTACTAGCCTGCGCCTCTTCGTTCCACAGCTTGATCTGTTCATTCATATTCATTTCATCAGCCTCCTGAAAAAGGAATAATTTGCACAAGAATGCTCCATAATAATTAATAGATTTCGTTTGAAAACGATTACTATTTAATTGTACGCACAAGTGTGTGTCCAAGTCCAGAGAAAAAGTACAAGTTGCTTTTTAATTTATACATTCGAAAGGAACATGTTTATGAAATTTGGAACAGATATTGCCTGTGCACTTGGGTTACTGGCAGGTACAACATTTGGCAGTGGTATTGCTTTTTTGTTCGGCTGGCAAGCTTATCGGGCCCTGACTTCTGTTGCAGTCTTTGGCATTGCGGGGATTATCATTACCATTGCCGTTTTTCGCTTGCTGCATCGTAAGTCGCTTTCCACGTCTAATTCTCGATAAATGCTGTTAGTGAAACGAGTGCAACTTGTATTTTGCTAGAATACATAAAAAAACGGGTCTCTTAAGCCAATTGCATCGCTTGAGAGTACCCGTTTCTATTTTACACATATTTACTTATGAAGTCGTGTCTACCTCTGGATTAACGTCTAATTCATAATCAATTTCATCAAACCCGAATCCAAATAATTGGAGGAAATCCAGACGGTATTGTTCGAGATCGCCCAATTCAGATACATTTTCTGTAGTGATTTCGGACCAAGCTGCTTTGACAGCCTGCTGTACATCGTCTCTCATTTCCCAGTTATCCAGACGAATGCGTCCTTCTTCATCCGTTTCCACAGTGGACCCACTGTATAGCGTCTCAAACAGACGTTGTGCCTGCTCAATACAACCCTCGTGCAGTCCCTTTTCTTTCATGACCTTAAACAGCAAAGAAATATACAATGGTACGACTGGAATAGCCGAACTGGATTGTGTAACCAAAGCTTTATTCACAGAAACGTAGGCTTTCCCATGATAACGTTCCAGTTGCTTTGTTAGAGTATGTGCTGTAGCTTCCAAATCATTTTTAGCTTGGCCAATGGTTCCTTTACGATAGATAGCCTCCGTAATTTCGGGACCAATATACGAGTAAGCCAGTGTGGTTACCCCTTCAGCCAGCAGATCGGCTTCTTCCAACGCTTTTAACCACAAGGACCAATCTTCGCCACCCATTACCGTGATGGTGTTCTCAATTTCCTCCTGCGTAGCCGGTTCCAGCGTAATTTCTGATACGACACCTGTATTCGTATTCACTGTTTTATTAGAAAAAGACTGTCCGATAGGCTTGAGAACGGAATTAAAGGTTTCACCCGTATCGGGATGTGTCCGTCGCGGTGAAGCGACACTATACACAATCAGGTCTACCTTGCCCAGCTTTTCCTTTACCAGCTTCAATGTCTCCTGCTTAATTTCATGAGAAAAAGCATCTCCATTAATGCTTTCTGCTATGTAGCCAGCTGCTCTGGCCGCTCTTTCAAAGGCTACTGTATTATACCAGCCTGCTGAAGCCGTGCGCCCCTCTGATGCGGGACGTTCATAGGATACCCCTATGGTATCAGCTCCTAGACCGAAACTCGCAGCAATACGAGAAGCCAGTCCATATCCAGTAGATGCTCCGATCACAAGTACCTTTTTAGCTCCTTGTATTGATGTGCTGTCTTTAATGTAGTTGATCTGACGGTTAACATGAGCTGCGCATCCTGCAGGATGTGCAGTCGTACATATGAAACCACGAATTTTCGGTTTAATAATCATTGCAAGGGTCCCCCTACTTTGGCATTCATTTAATATGGATGGAATGGTTGTCCAGTCATAACTATATAGCAAATCAGCTTGCGGCTCAACACATAACATAGCACTTGAAGGCGGTCAAAGGAAACCGCCGTAAACACTATTCATTTTGAATCATTTTCTAACAACATCACATCTTCTCCTTGCTGTTGTCTTATTTTGATATTAACTCTTCCCCAAGAACACATTAAGTCAATAATTTCATTTGCTGTAATTCCATATTCCGTTATATAATACTCCACTTTTGGAGGCATTTGATTATACACATGTCTACCTATGATACCATCCTTTTCAAGTTCGCGAAGTTGCTGTATAAGAACCTTTTGAGAAATGCCCGGAATACTACGCTGTAATTCACTTGTCCTTTTTCTACCAGACATTAATAAACATATGATTAATGATTTCCATTTACCTCCGATGATCTCAAGTGTTGCTTCTATGCCTAAATTATATTGTTTCATAGTGTCACCTCTTCAACGCTAAAAATAACAAAGGTTATCTAATTAAATCTATAATTGCATATCTTCACTCTAAGTCCAATGCACACTTTCAAGTAACTATCTTACTTTATTGTGTGTATTTACTTTTTTTGAAGCATACAGAATAATAATAGAGCATCTACAAAGGCAAATATGTTACGTAAGAAAGGTGATTTATGATGAAAACTCTTGTGATTTTAGCTCATCCCAATATTGAAGATTCTAGAGTAAATAACAGATGGAAACGAGAATTACTTCAATATACCAATGAAATTACAATTCATGAGATCTATAAAGAGTATCCAAACTGGAGCATTGATGTTTTGAAAGAACAAAAGTTACTTGAAACACATAGTAATATCATATTCCAATTCCCTTTATATTGGTATAGTTACCCACCTTTATTAAAAAAGTGGTTTGATGATGTTTTTACTCACGGATGGGCTTATGGTTCACAAGGTTATAAGTTAAAAGGAAAGAAGCTAGGGATAGCCATGTCTATTGGCGATAAAAAAGAAAATTACTTACCTACTGGTTCCGTTTCTTTTACTGCAGATGAAGTTATAGCACCTTTTAAAGCAAGCGCAGTCCATGTTGGCGCCATAACATTACCCTTTTTCGCTGTCTTTGGAGCCTCGTTTCAAGCAAGCGACGAAGACATTAATCAGAGTGCAAAGGACTATATTAAATATATATTTCAGTATAAATAAAATAGTTATAATAGTACACGCATCTTTACCATATAAAAACAGGCTCTTGGTGGCATCCAGCCAATCCAAGAACCTGTAAATGTTAGGCAATGATGCGGTCGAGAGGACTCGAACCTCCACGGGGGGTTAGCCCACACGGACCTGAACCGTGCGCGTCTGCCAATTCCGCCACGACCGCATATTATGTACTCACACCGATATTTTCAATCACGGTAATTTAGATTATATCTTCCATAGAACATAAAATCAAGCTATTTTTATATTATATTTTCTATGAATCATTCCCGTAAATATAAGAAAATCACTGGATATCACAAACCAGATATGGTAAAATGGGTTCATCAGGAAAGGAGGTGCGTCAACATCAATAATCACATGTTGAGCGTATCCCTTACCCGGTCCGTTATTCTCTAATTTACAGAGTTGACGGAGGCGCGGGATACGGATCAAAGCTTTAATTAAGCGCCACGGGTAAAAAGACCGTCCTCGGACGGTCTTTTTTATTTCAACATCATTTATAAGATTACATACTGCACTGTGAAAGAGGAGACACGATGTCGATTAGACCCGCAAATGTGGAAGAGCTCAACGAGTTGGCAGCCATCTGGCTAGATGCTTCCATGGAAGCCCATCATTCTATTGCTCCGCAGTATTGGGCATCACAAGTTACCGAGATGGAAAACAGGTACCTTCCTCTCGCTCAAAACTACGTTATCATACAAGATGATCATAGCATTGGCGGCTTCGTTTCCATGTTGGATGGATACCTGGCGGCTCTGTTTATACGTGTTGATTCTCAAAGGAAAGGCTATGGCAAGTTGCTACTAGATTGGATCAAGAAGCAACATAATGAAATTCAATTAAAGGTATACCGGTCGAACACGAAAGCATTTAACTTTTATACTAAAAATGGTTTTACCATTCAGGCAGAATCAGTGGATGCTGAAACTGACGAGAAGGAATTTGTGATGATATGGACAAAACATGAACGATAATGAAGACCTTTAGCTATACAGTCTTCTTATTTAACCCATAGACCTCGGTATATAAAATCTCTTTAAACGGAGCAAAATCCTGTTCAGCCAGCGTACTTGGATAGCTCATAATTTGAAGCCGCAGATCAGCCTGTCCTTCTCTTAAAGGGGGCTGTACATAGTCAAAATGGTTCAGATGAAATCCCAAACGTTCGTAAAAACCAATCCTTCTCCGTGTCCATTCGTCCCCTGGTGGCTCAACCTCCAGTACTACCGGTTTACCGGACTGTGAAATAAACTTGCTCATAAGCTCTTTACCTAACCCGCCACCCCGTATAGCCGAATCTACGGCAATATGCTCTACAAACCGAAAATCTGTAAACTCCCAGCCCGCCAAAAAAACAATTGTTTGCCCTTGTTCGTCTTTTTTGGTAAGTAAACGATAACACGGATGATGAAGAAGAGCCCTCTGGGACTCGAATGTCCTGCATTCCGTTTCAGGAAAAGAAGCCTCCATAATCGCATATACTTGAGAGAATTCAAGTTCATTCATTTATACTTTCAACTCCTCTAACGTTAACTTGATGGTCTACTAATGTCATTTACATTAGGGTCCTAACCCTTTAGACCTTGTTTAATTCCATAAGCGTCAGCAATATGTGTTCCAACAGCTCTGGAATGTCTTCCATCTGATCTTCGTTAATTTGTCTGGAAAATCGGAGTTCAATCCTGTTTTGATATGTAGATGTCTTCTCTCCGTAAATCTGACTAAGCGTTTGTAAAGGCCGAAGATCGGGCTTCCAAATTTCGGTCAGTATATTTTCAATCCGGCTGCATTGTGACTCAATATCACGAATTTCCATGTAAAAACTCAGCAACAAGACACATCCCGGAATTTGATCTTTGATTTCCAAAATTTCCGCAGCCAAGTTGTTTAAATCTGCCTTTAGTTGAATCTCTGCTGTCACACTCGGGTGTTCTCTCAGTCTGAATTGGACAGCAAATTCACGTGACATCACAGACATTTCCAATCTGTCGATCCGCTGTGTAATGTCAATACGTGAATCCAAATTATCCAGATCGTAAACTGTATTTTCCATAGCCACTTTTAAATTATCAAAAACGGTCGGGTCGAACATGTATTTTTCACCTCCAATTATGGAGTATAACATAACACCTGTTACTTCCAAAATAAGATACCCCTTTTCACTAAAGCATATTAAGATGGGATTTTATAGTATACAGTAAGTTGGTCGATTCCTATGTCGAAGTTTAGTGAATATATTTGTAAAAACACATAATTGTAACAAAAAAATATATTTTTTTGATTATTATCCTTTTTATATTCCAATATATTGGAATATACTATATAATACTGGATGGGATTGGTTATACATATTCATATAAATCCCAAAATAAAAGAAGGGAAGAGATTATTAAATGAAAAAGGCAGTCTTTTCTACACTAGGTCTTGCACTTCTATTAAGCACATCCACCGCCGTTGCATCTGCTCAAGAAGCAACACCCACACTACAAAAGGAACCTATCCAGATTTCTTCATCTTCATGGTACCCCGACGTAGAGCCTAATAACTGGTTTGATGAAGTTACCAGCGAAATAACAGTAGGGGATGGAATCGATATCTATGGGAGCTTAGGAAGAAAAATTCCTGGAGGATATGCAGGCTATTATGACTTTGGCGATTATTATAAGTTTACAGCTCCTCGGTCTGGATTTTATGAATTTAACATTCAAGGAGAAATATATCCCAAAGCATGGATGATGCTTAGTGTGGCTGATAACAAAGGAAGCATCAAAAGAAGTGCAGAAGATCGTCAATACAGTTTAGGTTTAAATCTTAAAGCTGGAGAAACTTACTACTTGTTAGTAGAAGCAACCAATGCTGAGATTGGTCAATTGTTCGACTACAGAGTTACTTCCACGATCAAATAGATCAAACAGCCAATTGACAGGAGAACAAAAACGTGATCCTTTTTATAAGGGCCACGTTTTTACATCTTTGAACACCTATTATCTTACGACAAATGCAGCTATATCCTCGTAGAAGAACGGATGGTTTACGTTCATACCTCCTTCGTGCTTGTGGTTCGTTTATACTTTTTCACCTTAGAAAAATCTTCACCTTGAAACAATTTTATTATATTTAATCAATATAACTATTTCTTTTGTTGTGTATCGTATAGCTAGTGAATAATATATAAATACTAATGTAAATGAATATAAGCCCAAAGAAGAGAGGTTGTTTATTCATGAAAAAAACATTGATAGCTTCATTAGGTCTTACACTTATGCTGAGTACTACTGCCAGTGTCGCTTTAGCCGAAGAAGCAAATCCTGTACCAGTAGCAAAGGAATCAACTCTAACCTCTGTACTTGAATATAATGAACAGGAGCCAAATGATAGTTTTGAACAAGCTAACTATTTTTTTATAGGTGATGCTGTCATCGGAACCCTTGGTAAAGAGGTTCAAGGAGGCTGGGAAGCCTACGATGTATTTAAAATTAAGGCTTTTAGATCGAACGAAGTTCAGTTTATAATTGAAGGCAACAAATACCCTGATTCTTGGATGGAACTAACTCTTTACGATAGTAATGGTACACGAATTAAACGTTCAAAAAACGCCCAATATTCTTTAAATGCTAATCTTGAAAAAGGTAAGGAATACTACCTAGCTGTCGATGTACCAGGACTTCAATATGGAGGAAACGTATTTTACTATAAAATCTCTACTGAAGTTATAAGGTAGCCTAAATAAATTTATGTAACTTTCCAAATAGTTAAATTATTATTTACTGCCTGCTGTTGTGTTGGATACATACAAAAGGCGCGTACAAAAATCAAAAAACTCTAACTACACCAAGAGCCTAACCCCTTTTTTAAGGAGCTAGGCTCTTTTTTAAGATCATGCAATTGGTACACTCTGTTATTTCACATTACCCTTGTCTTATGACAAACGTGAGCTAAAGTCCTCGTAGGAGAACTGACGAATTACCTTAATGCCTTCTTCATCGTTGTAGCTGGCGATCGCTGGCAGGTTGACTCCGTTGAACATGTGGTTTTTGACCATCGTGTAATGGGCCATGTCGCAGAATACAAGCTTGTCTCCCGGCTTCAATGGCTCTTTAAAGGAATAGTCTCCAATCACATCTCCAGCCAAGCACGTAAGTCCACCAAGTCTGTAAGTATGTGCATACTCACCAGGCTTGCCTGCATCAATGATATTCGGGCGATATGGCATAGCCAGCACGTCAGGCATATGACATTCAGCCGAAGTATCCAGAATGGCAATATCCATTCCGTTTTTCATCGTATCCAATACAGTAGCAACCAGATATCCAGTATTCAAAGCAATAGCTTCGCCCGGCTCCAAATAAACCTGCACACCATATTTATCCTGGAAATATTGAATACAGCGTACCAGCGTGTCCAGATCATAGTCTTCTCTGGTAATATGGTGACCGCCGCCGAAATTGAGCCATTTCATGTTCTTAATGTATGGCCCGAATTTCTCATCCACGACTTTAATGGTACGCTCCAGCGTATCTGAATTCTGTTCACACATCGTATGAAAATGAATACCGTCCACTCCATCCAGATCCTCAGGTCTAAAGTTAGCCAGAGTCACACCCATTCTGGAGTTGTTGTAGCAAGGATCATACAACGGCGTTTCGATTTCCGAATATTCCGGATTCACCCGAATGCCGATGTCGATTTTTTTGGAAGTTACGCCTTGCACTCTGCTTTTGTAGCGTTTCAATTGATCAAAAGAGTTGAAAACAATATGGTCAACATACTCCAATAGCTCATCAAATTCACTGTCAACATAAGCAGGTGCGTATACGTGAACCTCTTTGTCCATTTTTTCGCGACCAAGTCTTGCCTCGAACAAGGAACTGGAGGTTACGCCTTTTAGGTATTTGCCAACCAGAGGAAAGGTCGAGAACATCGAAAATCCCTTAAGAGCGAGCAAAATACTGCAGCCTGTCCGCTCTTGAACAGAATTTAAAACCTCAAGGTTTTTGACAAGAAGTCTTTCGTCAACAAGATAACAAGGTGATGGAAGTCCTGTAATATCAATATTCATCGCAGACCTCAATCAAGCAACGTTGGCGTAAAGTTCTCTTGCCATGGCAATCCGTGTTTATTTAGTGCTTCCATAAATGGATCTGGATCAAATTCCTCAACGTTGTAAACCCCTGGTTTTTTCCAGATACCTTTGATGATAAGCATTGCGCCGATCATGGCAGGAACACCAGTTGTGTAAGAAATGGCTTGGGAGCCAACCTCTGCATAACATTCCTCATGATCACAAACATTGTAAACATAATACGTTTTTGGTTTTCCATCTTTCACTCCTTGGATGATGCAACCAATGTTCGTTTTGCCTTTTGTTCTTGGTCCCAAAGAAGCCGGGTCTGGCAAAATAGCTTTCAGGAATTGCAGTGGAATGATTTGTTGTCCTTCGTAATCAATAGGCTCGATCGAAGTCATGCCTACGTTTTGAAGTACATTCAAATGATTCAGATAATTGTCCGAGAAGGTCATCCAGAAGCGGATTTTTTTCACTCCTTTAATATTCACTGCAAGAGATTCCAGTTCTTCATGGTACAAAAGATATATATTTTTCGGTCCAATTTCAGGAAGATCGTATACCTTTTTCTCAGAAAGTGGCTCAGTTTCAATCCATTCTCCGTTTTCAAAGTAACGACCCTTCGCCGTAATTTCACGAATATTGATTTCCGGATTAAAATTAGTTGCAAAAGGATATCCGTGGTCCCCTGCATTCGCATCCACAATATCAATCGTATGAATTTCATCAAAGTAGTGCTTTTGAGCATAAGCTGTAAATACTCCAGTCACGCCTGGATCAAAACCACTGCCCAGCAGAGCTGTAATTCCTGCTTTTTCGAATCTTTCTTTGTAGGCCCATTGCCAGCTGTATTCAAACTTCGGCGTATCCGGCGGTTCATAGTTCGCCGTATCAACGTAATGAACACCTGTCTCAAGGCAAGCATCCATTATCGTCAAATCCTGATAAGGGAGAGCCACATTGATAACTACATCCGGTTGAAAGCTTCGAATCAAGTCAATGACCATGTCGGTGTTGTCAGCATCAAGCTGAGCCGTTTGTATCTTCGTACGACCTCCACCCAGCTTCTCTTTAAGCGCATCGCATTTCTCAACAGTTCTGCTCGCGATACAAATTTCTTCAAATACATCTGGGTTTTGGCAACATTTATGCACCACAACGCTGGCCACGCCACCGGCGCCAATAATCAATGCTTTTCCCAAAATAAATAACCTCCTTATTCCATACGCTAATCGCTAATCATTCTTGCAAACAAAATGATTATAAAGACATCCCACCAAATAATCAAGAAAAACGACAATTTGCTGTATCAAAATTCACAGGAATATGTCACAAAAACTTTACAAAACCCAAAATTAGGCATAAAAACTCCGTAAAGTGAGCAGAAAACAAACATTACCCCAACACTCCAGGGAAGTCAGCACACCCTTACCGGAAGTTTTTTTGTATATAATGCTCATAGCCCTAAAGAATTAATATTATCTTATTTCTAAACAAAAGACCACCCCTCCGCATCCTATGAAGAAGATTCATGGGGTGGTAAAATAATGGGCTGATAACGTAATGCCTCATCTACGATCTCTGCCGCACTCAAGTCACGGTCATCCCAGTAGATCATATCACTGATCCCCGGATGGGGCGTATTTTGCATCACTATGGTCAGCATACTGTCGATTTCCTCTTCTGTTCCCTCACCTCTGATGATTTTTTCCACCAACTGTATAAGCTCACTTCGTTCTAAACGGTCTAAATTTTGGAGTTCCTGGTTGGCTTGATCCAAGCTCATATATTTGCCCTCCTTTAATTGAGTATGATCGGCAATGTGTGGGCCCATCCCTTCTTCTGTAAGCGCTATATGATCTATTATGAAGCTTTAAGAAGCGTTTATGATAAATAAAGCCGCCCCCAGGACGGGAACGGCTCTATACATTAATAATGCTTGTTAAACCATGATTTTGCAAATATCGTTCGTGAATTCAACCGGATCTTGCAGCGGCAAGCCTTCGATCAACAAAGCCTGATTATACAGTAATGCCGTATAGAGGTTTACTTTCTCCTTATTCTCGGCAAAAGCTTCTTTCAAAGAGTTGAACACCGCATGATTTACGTTGATTTCCAGCACTTTATTCGCTTTAACATCGGCGTTATTAGGCATAGCGTTCAAGATTTTCTCCATCTCAATCGTCACTTCGCCGTCTGCGGATAGACATACTGGATGTGTCTTCAAGCGCTTAGAGGCTTTAACACTAGATACCTTGCCTTCCAGCAAGCCCTTCATGTACTCGAACAGCTCTTTGTTGTCGTTTTGTTCTGCTTCTGTTTCTTTCTCGTTCTCGTCAGGCTCAATGCCCAGATCGCCGCTCGATACAGATTTGAATTCTTTCTCTTTGTAGCTTAAGAGCATTTTAATAGCGAACTCATCAATATCATCGGTGAAGTACAGAATTTCGTATCCTTTATCGGCCACCATTTCGGTTTGCGGCAGTTTTTCAATACGCTCGTTGGACTCGCCGGAAGCATAATAGATATACTTCTGATCCTCTGGCATACGCGATACGTATTCGTCCAAAGTAACCTGCTTTTTCTCTGTAGAAGAGTAGAACATGAGCAGATCCTGCAGAGTTTCTTTATGTCTGCCGTAATCGTTGTAGACACCAAATTTCAATTGTCTGCCAAATGATTTGTAGAATTGATCATATTTCTCCCGGTCATTTTTGAGCAAGGTCAGTAATTGGCCTTTGATTTTGCTTTCGATATTTTTGGCAATCAGCTTCAGCTGACGGTCATGCTGCAGCATTTCTCTGGAAATGTTGAGTGACAGGCTTTCGGAGTCAACCATACCTTTGACAAAGCTAAAATAATCCGGCAGCAGGTCAGGAGATTTTTCCATAATCAGCACACCGTTGGCATACAACTCCAGCCCTTTTTCATATTCCTTGGAATAGAAATCAAACGGGATATTCTCAGGAATAAACAAAATAGCTTGGTACACTACCGCACCGTCTGCACTGACGTGGATATGCTGGAGCGGCTTGTCGTAGCCATAGCGTTTTTCCGCATAGAAATTTTGATAATCCTCGTCGGTCAGCTCGCTTTTGTTTTTTCTCCAGATAGGAACCATGCTGTTGATACGCTGCTCTTCTTCGTAATCCTCGAACTCGTTGTCGCTTCCCTCTTTCAGGCGCTTGCCTGTAATATCCATTTTAATCGGATAGCGGATAAAGTCGGAGTATTTTTTAATCAGTGCTTTTAAACGATACTCGTCCAAATATTCGTCGTAGGACTCATCTTCGGTGTTTGCCTTGATTTTCAGAACTATCTCGGTTCCGACCTCGTCCTTTTCAGCTTCCTCAATGGTATACCCGTCTGCACCTGTGGATTCCCATTTATATGCAGTATCGCTTCCCAAAGCCTTGGTAGTCACTGTAACCACATCTGCTACCATGAAAGCTGAGTAGAAACCGACACCGAATTGACCGATGATGTCATGACCATCCTTGGATTCATTTTCATTTTTGAATGCCAGCGAGCCGCTTTTAGCAATAACACCCAGGTTATTTTCTAGTTCTTCCTTGGTCATACCAATCCCGGTATCACGCAGGGTTAGCGTTCTGTTATCCTTATCGGCAGTGACTTTGATATAATAATTTTCTTTGTCAAAGACCAGTTGATCATCCGTCAATGCTTTGTAATAAATTTTGTCAATCGCATCACTTGCATTGGAGATCAGCTCTCTTAGGAAAATTTCCTTTTGCGTGTAAATCGAGTTAATCATCATTTCGAGCAGACGCTTGGACTCAGCCTGAAACTGTTTTTTCTCCATTCGGATATCTCCTTTCAGATATGAACCTATGTAAGGCCAGCAGATATGAGCTATGCAAACGATTCTACTTTGTTAGCACTCCCATCTTTCGAGTGCTAGCCTACCTTTTTTATAACATTCCTCATTTTTTATGTCAATATCTCGGTTGGCTGAGCAGTAAAATTACATTTTAGGAAATCGCTAGTGTCTAATGTGCTTAAACATCACGTTAAACATTTCGATAGAAGAGGGAAACAGCCCCTGTACATGGGGAAGCAGATTACTTCTAATCCGTAGCTCATCCTCATCCAAATGCTGTAGATCCTCATGAAAGAACCAAACAATAGGATAATCGCCGTCCTTATGTCTGCTGCCTGCATTTAAACAAACGGGACCCTGATCGTCCTCTGCTATTGCAAAAGGAATGTAGCCTGCTGACAGCAGAGGTGACCACTGATCGAGCAAATCATAAAATGCCTTTAAGCCCCGACCTACAGGCAGACGTGGAAACTCAACAAACGTACAATCGCTCCAGTATACTCCCGGAATGGATTCATTATCGAATTGTAAAGATACATAATGGTAGGACATGATAAAACTCCTTAGCAGGGGCGGCAGCTCAAAATGGTATTTTTCCTCCATCTCCCGAACTTCCTGTTCAGTAATCTGTGAAGGGAGAGGCTTCCACTTGATCCATCCCTCCTCGTCGACATTCCCATCACGCATTTCAATCGGTACATTTTCTTCCACATCCATAAAAAAGGCTTCATCCATCTGAGCAAATAGTTCCTTCATGGATGTACGAATATCCGCTTTCTTGTCCATGTCCTCACACCTCTTTCCTCTCTATTCACATTTTGCATCATGGGTTAATGCCAAATGCCCTCTATCTGAAAATAGCATTGTAATCATGTGTTACTACACTTTTTAAGTTCAGCTTATCAGAACTTGCTTTTATCACCATTTGCGGAATATTAGTATTACCAGCGCAATGGCTCATAGTTCCGCCAGATCACCCAACGCGCTGTCTCGTGAATTGGTGCGGTGCCAATGCTATATTCGTCCTTCGTGCCGCTCTGCAAATCAATCAAATGTAGCATACCGCCATACGTTCCAACCGCCAACATGCCTTCATCGGGTGTAACTGTCAGCCCTGATATCGTACTGCCGACAAAATAGCGCCAAAGTTCGGAACCCTTCCTGTCAATCAGACGGAGATAACCGTAGGCATCACCCAAAATAGATCCTTGTGTCAGCGCTGTTGCAGCGTATACTCGCATTTCTTCATTCATCATCGGCCATTCTTCCTTATTCTGAGCAAGACCCTGCTCCACCTCAGCAATCGACACTTGAATGGTGGCGCCGTTGTAGAAATGACAGGCATTGTACCAGACATCCAAATCATCTTTGGAAAATAGAGCATAATGCGGATAACTAGAATTTGGCTCCAATGTATGCACCGTCTTATCGGACAGATCCATAAGCATATGCTCACTCATCTGGCTGCCGTAAGCGATCCAGCGTCCATCCCTCGACACAGCTCCATGGGCCATATCCACAATCGTATCTTCCAGCCCTAGTTCTCTTCGTTCAGACGCCTTGGGATGGACCAAATCCACCTGATCACCAGCCAGCAAATAAACGCCGTAACCGCATACCAGCAGAAGTCGCTGTCCATCACCCAACGGAATTACTTCATCTAATATATCTTCAGGATGCTCCTCATCTCCCAAGCACTCCAAATCAGGAATGGATGCTTTTAAGTGTCCTTGTATATCCTTCCACTGAAAATGTGCGGTCTCTTCTCCTTGCAGATTTCGGTCCGGTTGACGAACAATACGAATCCCCTGTCCATCCACTAACGCAAAATAAGTCCCGTCCGGCGAACAACCTACTCGATGCAGTCCGGGGATTTGCAAGATTCTATCTTTTCCCGCCACATAGATCGTCCCACGTTCCCGAGGATTGCCCGCATGTAGAATGACTTCATTGCCTCCATTTATAAAAGCTATCGGCCTAACGGCCTGCAAAGATTCCTCGAACGCTGGTGTAAGCGGCCAAGACGCCGCCGGAATCTCTCGACGTAACTGCTCTATTTCACCCGCCTGATTCGCCTCCTGAATCATACGAAAAATATCTTTGGCCATCTTGGGGCGTTCGTCCTGCTTTGGCTCTGATTGCTCCTGCTGCCATTCACTTTCCATGCCGACTCTGACAAATTCATTCACATCTGCAGCATACCTTTTTCCTTCCTGTCGCCACTTTGCTGCCATTTCATGATTCAACCAACTCATTTGCTTCCCCCATCCAGTGTATGTATGCCCCGTTTGTTCTACAGGATTTGTTCATTCTGTTAGGTGGTTTCTCACCTTTGTCAGCACAGACCACAGGTCTATCACTGCCTTTACTTCCTCATAGTCCAGATAGGCATCGCGCTTGGCATAATATTTTACTGCTACAATCACCTTCTGAAGCGTCACTGGCTGTCCGGCAGCCTTAAGGACTTCCACAATACTTTCGAAGGTCGCCAACTCAAACCAGGTCTGAACCTGACGATCCGGCACCCACTTGGGAATAGACTCGTCCTGTTCGTTGGTTACGGCTGTACCCTCCTCTGCACATTCCTCTAGCCAATGCTCATCCCAATAATAAATCGGTGTGTGAACCGGGTCCTGATCCCATTGATCCACATTCACATATAACCAGTTATTATGCAGTTGCCCCACGCTACGCACCAATTCCTGCAATCCTTCAAATTCACGATAAGACGGGCGCTCTCTGCGACGGTAATCCTCAAGTCTTGTCTCATACCTGCTCATCTCCAACCTCCCGCTTCCTATATCAGCTAAACACTCAAAATTCGCATAACATACATTTACAACCTATAAAACCCGATATAATTACAAGCACCTCGTAAAGTGTCAAGACTACATAAGGAGATTGATCTATTCATGAAAAGAATCACCGCACTTGTTATCCTGTCCTTGCTATTACTTGTATCCCCGATCTACGCTGCTGCCCCAGCACCTATGCTGGTCTATGTGGACCAGAGTAACCACTCCTTCATCCCGCTTCGTCTCCTGAACAGCTATGAAGGGATCACATTTAACATAACGGCAGCGGACAAAAAAATAGAAATTGCGCAAGGCAATACCCGGATCACCCTATTTACCGGAAAATCCACTGCCAAAGTGAATGATCAGACGATCCGTTTGCAAAATGCTCCTTTTACCGATAATGGTTCGACCTATGTACCCTTGCAGTTCATCAGCCAATATCTAAATCTGCAAGTCTCATGGCAAAAGGAAACCTCAGCTGTACGCATTAAGCAGGGTACAACGTCCGTCACGCTTCCGGTACTTACCGGTAAGCTACCCGGAAATACTACACCCATTACGACGGCTCATAAAAGCTTTAAGGTCGGATCTCGTACCTTTTCCGCTAAGGTGGTCACTATCTCTATGCTCCATCCCAAGGTAAGCCTGGATGTGGCTCTGGCAGGCAATACAATCGGCAAAGTGGAAGACTTAAGTAGTCTCGCCAAACGTAATCAAGCGGTTGTAGCCATCAATGGTACATTCTTTGACGCCTATACCAAAAGCTCCTACAAAACGCCTTACGGCTACCTAGTCAGTCACGGAAAGATGTTGAAAAAAAGCTCCGGCGACCAACGGACGGTCTTCACCTACGATGCTAACCATTTAGCCGAGCTGGTGTCAGGTTCTGCCTTTGAACAAAGATTAAGCCAAGGTAACGTCGAAGGTGCCCTGCAAGCTGGGCCTCGTCTGGTCACAAATGGACAGGTTTCCCTAAATGTCAAAGCCGAAGGCTTCAAGGACCCTAAAATATTAACAGGCGGCGGCGCCCGCAGCGCACTCGGAATGAGTCGGGATCATAAGCTGATCCTCCTGACCACAAGCGGAGCGACTATACCGCAGCTCGCCCAAATGATGAAGCAGGCCGGCGCTTATCAGGCCATGAATCTGGACGGCGGTGCTTCCAGCGGGCTGTATTACAACGGCGCCTACCTCACCACACCCGGCCGCCAAATCAGCAATGCCATTATTGTAAAGTATCAATAGACGGATAAAGGGCTGTCTTCACGGACCTATGAGCCGTGGGGATAGCCTTTTTTTCATTTTCTCTAGCTTCGGTTGTTCCTGCTTTCACCTGTTGAGGCAGCTTGTATGGGGCGTTCGGGTTGCCTGCAACCTACAATCGAATCAGACCTGTAAAGCTATTACTGCCTTCGCTTCCTTTTTTTAAAGAAAGGTAAATACGGTTGTCTTCTCTGCTCGCCGAGCATTCATAAAGTCCGGGTTGCACAGACAGGAACGTCCCTCCCCATACACATTCAGGCTCCAGACCGCCACTTGTGGCTTCCTCTCCTGCTCCAATAAATAGGTTGCCTGAGGGAACCTTCAAAAACAGCCGCACAGTAGGCTTGTCGATATGATCTGTCATCAAAACCTCATAGGTCCCGTCGGCTCCCAGATTCAAGAAAGCTACATTTCCTTTGTTCAACTCGCCCAGCTCGTCCTCTTCGATGGACCACCAATCTGGATCATCGTCCAAACGATGCTTAAGTGCTTGCGTATCAAATAAGCAAAGAGTCGCCGTGTCTGTTGTAAATTGAAATGGACTGCTTGCCGTATGCATCATGCGATCCTCCTGATTTTGGTCAGCTAATTTCTGTTTTTCCACGTCTTACGCTATCCGTATTGAAATATACATGAGGGAAAATCTCCCTGTATGTAAAGTATAGCAATGCTTGCAGGACCAGACAACATGTTGGGCTAACACCCTTTCTGCATAAAAAGCCTTCCCTCACGATGTCGTGAAAGAAGGCAGCTTTGTGGATTTAAGCAATACTAATCTGCTGTTAGATCAGAAAAGACTTAGTAATAATTACCAGCAAAATGAACAATACCAAAATCGCTCCTGTGGATGTCCATGCTCCACCGTAACCTACTTCACCCATGTCTGAATCCCTCCTTGCGTTAAAGCATACTCTTATCGTATGAAGAAAAGCGGATAACGACAGGGCGGATTGGCAAGTTTATTTGCCATAGAGGGGCTTCTTAGAAAATGGACTGATACGTCTCGGATGGATCGCTAATCACTCGGGATGACAACTGGCTGAGAATGTCGTCCGTTCTTCGCAGTAGCCTGCTCACATCCTTGTGCTTCATCTTTTGAAGGAGAGAGGTTTCTAGCTGGGATGAAAGAAATTGAGTGGTGCCTATAAATACGACAACATCCAATCCGGGGTTGGTTTCGGTATGTAATAAGTGCAGTAGATCAGTCATAGACAGGAATCCGGGAGGGAAAAGGCTGTTGTTTTCTTTCATATATAGTGCTTTTAACATGGAGGTCAAAGCCCAGTCACATAGGATAATGCAGCATTGGACTTGATTGTGCTTATGCAGAATTTGAGCTAGTTTCATGTGGTATTGGGATAGAGTGTGGAAATCGGTTATTGATTTATGTAGGTGTTGTGAGGGTCTGGACGGTTGAGTAGGACTTAGAATAAAGCTAGAAGGAGCTTCTTTCATATCTATTCCTCCAGAGAATTTTAAGAATAGTCTTATTATACTCCAAAATAATACTTATAGATATAATTTATGCTAAATATACGATTCTTAATCTCATGTTTACCCAAGAAAATCTTGTCTACACTTTTTAGTATGAAGGGGTGTAGATAAATGCAGGACAAAGAAGTATTAAAACTAGTTGGTGCTAGAATAAGAGTGTTACGCAAAGAAAAAGGCCTCTCACAAGAAGCTCTTGGGGAAAAAGGTGGATTTCATTTTACATACATTGGACAGATCGAACGTGGAGAAAAGAATGTTTCTTTGATAAATGTAGCTAAGATCGCAAAAGCTCTAGACGTAAATTTAAATCAGTTATTTTCATATGTAAGCGAAGACCCCAAAATTGTGGAGTCTGATGAAGATATTATAGAAATTATTACAATGCTCAAAAAGTCGAGTCCAGAAAAAGTACGCTTGGCGAGGAATGTGATAAGGGAGATTACAAATTAAAAGGATTTTTCTGTTCTCAAAATTATGAAAACAAAATAAGCCCACCTGTTTCTTAAATACAGATGGGTTCTTCGACTATAATTGTCTCCACACTCCAATATGATGAGAGACAAATATTTTGCATATTAAGTAAACCCTTCTTAGTATATCTCTCGTATATTGCCCACAAGCACTTTCACGTGTGTCGAGATGATAGGAAGAAACACAATTCCTTTTATTGAATTTTTAGATAAATTAAATCAAAAAATGTTCCTCCTCTCAACAACCTTAGTTTCAGAAAGACCCTCTCTCCCTCCAAAAACATACATTGTCCCCCCCTAATTAATGGGTCATTCTGTAAACTTTTAACTTAGGCCAAAGTTGCATTCATGTGCAGCTTCTATGATTCAGAAATGATTTAAGATAATAGAATTAATCAAGAAGACAGCAATCACATTTGAAAAGGAGAGATGAATCCACTTGAGCGTATTGTCAGAAGCAATCGGATATGAAAGTCTACGATTTTTTATGGTCTCTGAGGTCTCCAAGAAAACGAAATGATTTACTCCTAAAAATGGATATAATAAAACATCATCAGTCCAGCACTGCATTTTTTCACATTTTTTTATTTCCTTTTTTTAATTTCAGCTTATTAAATTGAATACTGGAATGTTCACTCCAGAAAGAACATTCAAACCAAGACTTCTAGCGATTCCCAAATAGAAGACTGTTTTCTCACTTCTAGTCGTTATATAACAATCCATATCCAAGAACAAACTTCGCTCATCTTCAACATTATCATTTAATACTAAAATATCTGGCAGATTCTCATGATCATCGAGTAGATTTTCAATGCGATTTACATTTTTGTGGAAATTCAAATCGTTATCTATACGTAACACTAATGAAATTTCATCTTCTGAGGAAAAAGAGCTAATAAATTCATTTATAACTTTTTTCCATAATGGATAAGGATCGTGAAAATCAGGAAAGAATATAACAGAATATTTTTTCTTATTCATCTCTATTTTTGATGGTAATAGTGGTTCAAAATAAAACCTATCTATAAATCTTTTAATTTCCAAAGAAAAAAAATTACTGTTCTCTTGTATAACACTATTTGTCCAGTTCCACCAGCCTATTTCCAATAATTTATGAATTTGATCTTCTTCAAACCTAAATTTAATAACCTTAGCTGGGTTTCCTCCCACAATTGCATAACTGGGGACATCTTTTGTTACAACAGACCCAGCACCAATTACTGCTCCATCCCCTATTTTAATACCTGACAGTAAAGTAACTCCATTACCGATCCATACATCATTTCCAATGATAATTTCAAACTTCCCATTAATCTTCATATTATTAAAATCAACTTTAAAGATAGATGAGGTTGATGTCGATACAGACTTATAATCATGTAACAAATTAAGTATTGCTGTTACATGATAACCAATAGAGCAAAAATTACCTACTTGCAAATTAGCATACTCAATCCCTGGCACCATAAAAATAGTCATATCATTTATATAACTGTGTCTACCAATTACTCCAAATTTAAATCCTTGATTTTGTTTGCTATCATATACTAGTGCACGACTCTCATTAGAAGCCACCATATGATTTATATTAATCAATATATTTTCATTCCTTTCTATATAACAAACTTAAAACCAGATTTAAGTCTAACATAGATGTTCAATAATTTGCAGAGGGTGCTGTTTTACCCTTTCTACTGTCCACCTCAGGGCAATTCTCTATTACAATGCATGAAGGTAACAGCGTTACCATCAACAGTCCGAGAAATGTGCAGATTCAGGGTCACGTGAAGCTTAATGCCGGGCGGGAACTGTCACTAAGGTACTGGAACCGCAATATACTTATAAGAGGGGGCGGCAGCATGATGCTGCATGGTGAGATGAATAAAAAAGTCCATTGACTTATTAGGAAAATACAGTGAAGACGCCTGTTTTCGTATCAGACCTCCCTCCTCTGCTGGGCTTACCACTCATGGGCATAAAGGCATATGAAGCTGCCCAAACTTCATTATTAGTCAAGACATCATCTAGCTGCACTCCTACAGTAAAAATCAATTCTTCAACAGGCGCATGCATTTATGACTATGGTGTCCCAGCTATTAGCACCATTCTGGTGATAAGAAAAGCGGCTGGTGTGACGTTGCATACGGCTGGTGGCTCCGCATGTAAAGTAGCAGCAACTGTTTTACGAAACCACCGCATCGATCCCATTCGAAGTAAAGGTACATCTACCGTGAAGCCATAAGAAATTAGGATTACATCCGCTCAAACACTTGGCTGGTTAGCCATGCAAGGGTTGATTAGTGAGTTTGAGCATAAGCGAGTCAAAGAAACATGAGAATTCAAAACTTGCATTATGGAGAGAAATAAAAATTAGTAATCACGACTTTATTAGAATTTTATATTCAATTGGTGGTCCGAGGAACTCTCAATGCCATAGTAAATAGATTAGTAGCTATGAGAATAATCTCAACAAATGCTATTGAGTTGGAAAGAGAAAATGGATACACTCTTATTACTCGAAACAATCAGGTTCATCGGGAATAAATCAGGAGACTACTTGGAGAGACATATCTAAGTGATTTAATCGAGGCGACCTATGGAGTGGTAGGAGCTCGTATCGGTATGGAGTCATCGGAAAGCCTTCTGCTAGACCTAGCCAACCAGCTATTCAGAGAAGCCACCTGTAAAACCCAACCCAAAAGTTGTCCAGGTGAAACAGACCGATTGATAATTAGGGCAAATTCAGATAGATCTAGACGACGCCTAATCAACAAATTCGAGTAACCTCCTGGAGGTACGCTAAAAGCTCCTAACGTTGGTAAAGCAACTGAGGAAAAAGTTTTAAAAGATAATGGTAAAGCTGCTGGTGACTTAAACGTAGTGACAGAGGTAAAGATTATTGAAGTTAAAGCTAAAGGTGTTGTTGTTAGGTTTTATAACAAAAAACACGCCCACAAGTGGCGTGTTTTTTGTTTGAGAACCTATAACCCTTACTTCCAAATCTCATCCGCAATCTCTTTAATGAAAGCAAGCTTTTTCCACTGCTGTTCTTCTGTCAGAATATTGCCCTCTTCTGTCGAAGCAAAGCCGCATTGTGGGCTGAGGCAGATGTGGTTGATGTCGACGAATTGAGTCGCTTCCTTAATACGGTTAATGACCGTCTGCTTGTCTTCCAGTTCACCTGTTTTGGAGGAAACGAGGCCCAGTACGACCTGCTTTTGATCTTTCAGATGCTTAAGCGGTGTGAAATCACCTGCACGGTCGGTATCGAATTCGAGGTAGTAGCCGTCGATGTTGTCGATGCCGAACAGAGTTTCGGCTACAGGCTCATAGCCGCCAGAAGATGCCCAGGTGGAATGGTAGTTACCACGGCACACATGGGTTGTAACGACCAAATCGGCTGGAAGATCCTTCACCGTTTCCTGATTCACACGGGCAAACAGCTTTTTGGTATCTTCCACATTCTCACCCGCATGCTGTCTAGCTTCCCAATAGTTTTTATCACAGAGCATCCCCCATGTGCAATCATCCAATTGCAAGCTGCGGCAGCCCTCATTGTACAACGCTTGGATCACGGATTTGTAGGCTTTGGCGATATCCGTCACCAGTTCATCCAGATTGCTGTAATACGTATCGGTTGTTTCTTTATTTTCTCCGCGCAACAGCTCGGCCAGGAACTGTGCAGGTGCCGGGATTGTTTGGCGCGCGATGGCATCCTCACCTGCTGCTTGCTTCAGGAATTTGAAATCTTCAATGAAAGGATGACGAGAATGTCCGATTTTACCGGACAAACGTGCGGTTTCCGCTCTTGTTTCCACACCTTGGAATTGGTAGCCGTTCGAAAGCTGTACCTTTTCCACGCCATCCAGACCCCACATAAAATCAAGATGCCACCAGGATCGTCTGAATTCACCGTCTGTCACGGCTTGAAGTCCTACGGATTTTTGCTTTTCCACTAGCTTGATAATTTCGTTATCTTCAATCTTTCTCAGCTCATCCGCAGAGATTTCATTGTTTTGAAATTGAATTCTGGCGTCTTTAATCGCTTGCGGGCGCAAAAAGCTGCCGACCATATCGTGTCTAAAAGGGGTCACTTTACGTTGGGATGCATTATCAAGGATGCTGCTCATTAGGGTTATCTCCTTTTTCGCTTCTATAGTGAAGTTCTTGTAAGAAAGATAACATACATTTTCAGTTATAAGGTAACTCCAATAAACTATAGCTAGTTATAGCCTAAGGCTATACCCAATCTTTTATTCCCCTATCGCCTCATGCAGCGCTTCAACGTAGACGGTGGCAAGCTTGGAGAGCGCAGCGTTTTTATGGCAAATCCATCCCACATTAATAGACTCATCACATTCCAGAGGGACGGAAATAATGTCGTTACCGTTCAGATCCGCACTGATCACTCCGGTAGAAATGGTATAGCCGTTCAAACCAATGAGCAGATTAAAAAGGGTTGCTCGGTCATGGACGCGAATGCTTTTGGGATGCGATAACGTACTGAGAATCTCCTCGGAAAAGTGAAAGGAATTGTACTCCCCTTGTTCAAAGGACAAATACGGATACGGATGAAGCTGGTCAATGGTCACGATGGACTGTCGGGATAGCGGATTATTGGCACTGATAAAAATGTGCGGCTTGGCCGTAAACAGGCTGTTGAATTGCAGATTTGCATCTTTTAGCAGCTTGTTAATGACCTTGGCGTTAAATTCGTTCAGATACAGAATTCCGATCTCACTACGCAAGCTTTTGACATCCTGTATGATTTCATGGGTTTTGGTCTCTCGCAGAGCCAATTCATACTCCTCTTGACCATATTGATTCACCAGATTTACGAATGCATTTACAGCAAAAGCGTAATGCTGCGTGGACACAGCAAAATGCTGAGGTGAAGGCTTGGCATCCAGATAGCGACTTTCCAGTAGCTCCGCCTGCTCAACGACCTGACGTGCATAACCGAGAAATTCCACGCCTTCCTTGGACAAAGAAATCCCCTTATTGGTACGCTCAAAAATGGTGATATGAATTTCTTCCTCCAGATCACGAATCGCGTTCGACAGACTGGGCTGGGAAATGAACAACCGCTTCGCCGCCTCATTCATGGAGCCACGATTGGCAACCTCAATGACATATTTTAATTGTTGTAAGGTCAATGCATGATGTCCTTTCCGTTTGTGTTTCTTCTATTATATAATATACGATCACACTTCTGGGAAAGGAGTAATGGATGCTTGAATGAAATCAGACTCTCCCCCAAGGCTACAAATACAAGCACCCCCTCAAAATGGTAACATCCATTTCAAGGAGGTGCTTTTTCACGGCTGCTTTAATTAACGAATTTCACCGTTTGTGGAGATCAGCTTTTGATACCAATAGAAGCTTTGTTTACGAATACGACGCAGATCTTTTAGATCAAACTCCTCACGATCCACATAGATAAACCCATAACGCTTGCTGGAGCCCTGATGAGTACTGACAAGATCAATCGCAGACCACGGACAGAAGCCGAATACTTCTACACCGTCTGTAATAGCCAGTTGAATCTGCTCGATATGTTTCTTGAAAAAGTCAATGCGGTAAGGATCATTCACTACATCCCCTTCTTCAAGCTTGTCGAAAGCACCCAAGCCGTTCTCTGTCACGATTAAAGGCAAGTGGTAGCGAGAATAAATTTGGCGTAATGTGGTTCTAAAACCGACCGGATCAATCTCCCAACCAAACTCCGTCGTTTGCAGGTTGGGGTTGACGGAACCTCGATATGCTCCGGGTTCACCCACAATTTCATGCTGATCTCCTGTATGTGAAAAATCATTTCCGTCATCTAAACTTTCTCCTACGGTTTGAGAGGTATAATAGTTAAATGCGATAAAGTCCGGGTTCCCCTTCGCTAAAATGTCCATATCCCCTTCTTCAATGACAGGCTCATAGCCTTTCTCGACCAAATAGCTCCAGGCAATGTGATTGTAACGGCCAAATACAGCCATATCCAGATAGAGCCAGTTGCGAATGGCTGCATAGTTATCAGCCGCCAGTGTATCTTCCGGCTTGGAACTGGCTGGATAGATCACCCCGATATTCGGCGCTGGTCCAATTTTCGCGTCAGGTAGCATTTCATGGCACAATACCATCGCTTTCGCCTGCGCGACTAACATATGATGATTTTGTTGGTACAGTACCTTTTGCGGATTTTCCAGGCTTGTATCCAATGTGCCAATAGAACCGGGATGGAGAATCAGCATGTTCTGCTCATTAATGGTTAACCAATATTTCACCCTGTCTCCAAAATTCTCAAACAGTGTTTTGGCATACTGTTCGAAGGCATCAATTGTCTCCCTCTTCGACCAACCGCCTTGTTGTTCAAGAGCATAAGGCAGATCAAAATGATACATAGTAACAATCGGTTCAATCCCGTATTTAATTAGTTCGTCAATTAATGAGCTGTAAAACGCGATTCCCTTCTGATTCACTTCACCTGCACCCATGGGATAAATACGTGTCCATGCAATCGAGAAACGATATGCTTTAAAGCCCATTTCAGCCATCAGGGCTACGTCTTCTGTGAACATATGGTAATGATCACTGGTTACCTTAAAATCAGTGACCCCTTCGACGTGATTAGCCATGTCAATGACAGAAGGCCCTTTTCCATCTTCGTCCCATGCACCCTCTACTTGATAAGCGGAAGTGGAACCTCCCCAGAAAAAGTTTTCAGGAAATGCCTTCAATTGATTATGTTTCATGATATAGTCCCTCCAGTTATCGTTATATCCTTCTGATGTTCGCCATTCATGTATGTGGTAATGATGCTTGCCAGTATCACACAACCAACGTTAACAATACTTCATTTTTTTGAATCTGCTCCTGATTTGTCTCAAATACGTCCACTTTATTTTTCGTGAGTGTGACGATGACAGGCGTTACGATTTCGTATCCTGCTTCAATAATTTGCTCCCTGTCAAACTGGATTAGCAAATCGCCCCGTTTCACGCTGTCGCCTTCTTTAACCACTGGATTAAAATGCTTCCCTTTCAGCGCAACGGTATTAATTCCGATATGAATTAATATCTCTGTACCCGCATTGGAAGTCAATCCTATGGCATGTCCTGTGGGAAACAGCGAGGTTACGACTCCATCTATTGGCGCTACAACCTCACCGACAGACGGTTCAATGGCTAATCCTTTTCCCATGGCCCCTGTAGAAAATGCAGAATCATTCACTTGACTCAATGGTCTGGTCGTGCCTGTGATCGGGCTGTATATCGTTTCTTTCTTGATATCAACGGCCTTGGTTGCTGTAACAACAGGCTCTGGTTCTGCTGTTTTCACGGATTCAACTGTTTCTGGGGTCTCCTCCTTCACCTTGCTTTCATACCCAAAAATAAGGGTTAGTACGGTTGCTGCCGCGAATGAGCAGGCAATGGCAATCACGTAAACCAAGGTTGGCGTATACACTGGAATCGCAAAAATGTTGTGAAAAACATAAGCCGTCATTTTTACCCCAAAATGTCCATTGATGGCACCGCCTATAGCTCCTGCGATAATGACAATCGGAATGACACGTTTATAGCGAAGCACCAGACCATACACAATCGGCTCTGTCACACCCGCCAGCAATCCTGTAATACTCGTGGAACCGGCAAGAGTTCTAAGTGTTTTATCTTTTCTCGCCTTCAGGAAGATACCAAATGCTACCCCAATTTGAGCAAATACAGCTGCTGCAGCCATCGCCTCAATCGGATCCCCGCCAACACTGATATTTTGAATCGTGATGGGTGTAAAACCCCAGTGAAGTCCGAAGACGACCATAAAGGTCATAAAACCGCCAAGAACAATCCCTGACAAAATGCCGCTTACACCAATTAACCATGTCACACCCGAAGAAATCCAATCTCCTACCGTTGTACCGAACGGCCCAAATGCCATCGCAGATAGCGGAACCATAATCATTAAAGCCAGCATCGGAACTAAAAAAAGCTGTAAATCCTTAAGAATGATCTTCTTCAAAAACTTATCCACCAACGCGTATATGCTAATCGATATGAATATCGGGAAAACACTGGCTGAGTAGTTCATCATGACCACCGGTATTCCTAAAAACGATACATCAGAGCCCTTGTCCATCAGTCCTGTAAAGTTAGGTTCCATGAGAGCCGCACCGATCACACCAGCTACATAAGGATTCGCCTTCAGCTTTATACCGAGCGTAATCCCTAGTAAAATCGGCAAGAAGTAAAATACAGCATTCCCAGCAGCAGACAGGATCAGATAGGTATCACTTGTTGCAGACATCCAACCTAGCAAGGTCAAAACCGTTAGGAGTGCTTTTATCATTCCTGAGCCCGCCATCGCTGGAATCAATGGGGAGAAACTACCGGAAATGACTTCAAAGATTGTGGATATGACCGATGTTTTTTTACCACTGGATTCACTGGCTGCAGGGGAATTCGATCCAAAATCCCTGTTTTTCATGATTTCCGCATATACATAGGCAACATGGCTGCCAATAACAACTTGAAATTGTCCTCCGCTTTCAACAACTGTAATGATTCCCTCATGCTTCTCAAGCGCTTCTCTTTCGGCTTTTCGTGAATCCTTCAGGTCAAATCGGAGTCGTGTAGCACAATGGACAAGCCCATTGATATTTTCTTCTCCTCCAACGAGACGTACGATGTCTTCGCCCATTTTCTTATGGTCCATGTTCATTCTCCTCTTGGGCAGATTGCCTGAAAACAAAAAAATACCTAAACGAAAGGCCTGTATGATCAAAGAAAATGATCACTGCCATTCATTTAGGTATCGCCTGCTTAACCAGTAACAATCCTTATATTTAAGTTGTGAGCCTACTATAAATCACTTAGAAATCGTTTGCAAGCTTTTTTTCTAAGAACTAGCTATATCATTTCTGGAGGTTACACGCTGTATATGAATCGTCAAATACACTTTTTCGTCAATCGACATAGCACTTTCATGCTTTAACTCCAAATATTGATTGATTAATTGGGTGCATTGAAAAGCCCTCTCGTATTTATCTTTGACTTGGTCATACAAGAAATTATCCCCTGAAGCTAGTTGTTCTTGTTCATTGCTCAGCAATCGTTGGGCAAAGTACTGCAAATGAGTAATAAACCGAGAATAATTGAACGAAGTTTCATCCAGTGTAATCTGATAGTAATCGGTTACAATGTTGAAAATGTCATCAATGACCTCGGTAATCTCAACCGTTTGTTTCATTCCCTGACCATCTTGTCTTGCGTTTACAAAATGCATAGCAATAAAGCTTGCTTCATGCTCATCCATTTGGATGCCAAATTGAGCATGGATGATGTCCAACGCATTCATACCGATCATAAATTCTTTTTTGTAAAATTTTTTGATCTGCCATAACAGTGAATTTTTAAGCCCCACAGATTTTCTGTATCGAGAGATGGCAAATTGGATATGGTCAATCAGAGAAATATAGATATTGTCACTAAAAATATCTCCCATTTCCTTTTTTGCGCTGCCTACAATTTCATCCGCCACCTTTAAATACTCTACAGATGTTTCCCCAATAAGATCTATTAATTTTTGTGGAATTTTATCGGACTTTAATACAAAGGTTTTTTCTATTTTGTCCTCATCGACCCGCTGGCCATTTTTCTTTTTAAAGCCTAGACCATTCCCTATGACAACAAATTCATGACCCACCTGATTTTCGACTCGGATGACATTGTTGTTAAAAATTTGCCGGATGATCATTTATCTGCTCACCTCATTGATGTAATGACAAAGTTAGTAATAACAAAAAAAACCAAATAACGACTAAATCAATTAGTCATTATTTGGGTATCGCCTGCTTACCAGTAACAATCCCGAGAGGCACTTCACCCCTCATTCAATTACTCTTACTATACCGCTTTCAAAGCAGAATAACAATACAATCATGCTGAAAAGTCTTCCGGGAAGATCGTTTATGAACAAATCAGATAAAAATACTGAGTATCATCACGATACCAAAAGCACTGAACCCGAGAATGGTTTCCATGACTGTCCACGTTTTCAGGGTTTGAGGTACGGACAGGTTCATGTATTCTTTAACAATCCAGAAGCCGGAGTCATTCACGTGGGACAAAATGATCGAGCCTGCTCCGGTAGCCAACACCAGTAGCTCCGGGCTCACCCCCGGCATCGTGACTGCAATCGGAGCGACAATACCTGCCGCCGTCGTCATGGCTACCGTGGCGGAACCAACGGCGGCCCGGATAAGACCTGCAATCACAAAGGCCAATACAAGCGGCGACAAATGTGCATGCTGGGCAAAACCTGCAATCGCATCACCCACACCGCTGGCAGTCAAAATCTTGTTGAAACCACCGCCTGCACCGATCAGCAGGATGATAGAAGCAACCGGACCCAGGCAATCATTCGTAAATTTCAATAGCTGCTTGCTATCGAAGTTGCGTGCATAACCAAAAGAGTAAAGCGAGAACAATAAAGCAATCAGCAAAGCAATGATCGGACTGCCGATGAAATCAACGACCTGTCTGAAGCCGTTGGCTTCTGGCAAAATCAGATCTACTATCGTCGCCAGCAGCATCAAAATAACGGGCAACATAATGGTGAAGAGTGTAATGCCAAAGCCTGGCAATTCTCTTTCTTTCGTTTCCGTAAATTGCTCCATCAATTCACTCGAAGTCTCCACCTTGATACGCTTGGAAATCCAGCTTCCGTAGATCGGACCCGCAATCGTTGCGGCCGGCAATGCTACGATAAGCGCAAGGAAGATCGTTTTACCAATATTCGCGTTAAAAATACCTACGGCCAGCATCGCTGCCGGATGCGGAGGGATAAGACTATGCACAACCGCCAAGCCAGCTACAAGAGAAATCCCGATTTTAATGAGCGAAGTCCCGGTGTGCTTGGCAATAACGAATACGAGCGGGAACAACAGTACGATACCTACCTGAATGAATACTGGGATACCACAAATGACAGCGACCACCATCATGGCCCAATGGACATTTTTCTCACCGAACACCCGCACCATGGTCTTGGCAACCTGCTCCGCACCACCAGACTCAGCCATCAGCTTACCCAACATCGTACCTAGACCAAGCACAATAGCTATAAAGCCTAGCACACTGGCTACACCTTCCTGATAAGCTGTCACGATACTTTTCAGCGGCATACCTGCAATAAGACCCATGAACACGGCACCGACGATGAGCGCGACAAACGGGTTCATTTTGACCTTAGCGATCAGCAGAATCAGTCCAATAATAGAAATAAGTGCATACAATAACAAACTTGCATCATGACTGAGTCCGAATACGGAATACATGTTATAACCCCCTCATTTAAGTAAGCGCTCTCTAAGTTTGTTGAAAACAGGGGTTAACCCTGTACGTTTTCGATTTTCTCTACAGTTTCCAGCAATGTTCGTTCTCCGCCCACATTACCAGGGAACACGATATACGGAATGCCACTGAATTTGGCTTCTTCTCCGGTCAGCCACACAGGGATGCCTGCCGCAACCTGGCCGAGTACACGTGCTTTGCGGATCGCAAGCCCTTTGGTAGCCACATCACTGGAAGTAATGCCACCCTTGGCGATGATAAACTTGGGCACCGTCTCAAGCGACTGTACGATTTCGACCAGTGCACCGGATACCGTTTGACTAATTTTGAAATTAACAGATATATTATCTACCGCAATGAGTTTGCGGCTACTGTATACCACCACATTGTTGCCCGCAGCCAGTTGTGTATTGGCTTCTGCGATAACACGGCTTAATTCCTGTGTGTAGCCCTCAGAATCCAACACCCGTTCCACATCAATTTCAAGACCCACAATTTCCGGGTACGTAAGTAACTGCTCCAGCTGTTTTGTTGTTTTTTGAACATAGGAACCGACGACCACAATACCGCCGTGACCTTCCTGACCACTTGCAATCAGTCGTTCCTTTGGCAAATATTCCTGGTCAGATATCCCGGCATACGATTTCACAAAAGAAGCAGCTGTGCGGAAAATAAACGTTTTCCCTTGCTCTTCTGCTTTCAGCAGCCCCAGTGATACTACATCCATATCCGCATACGAAAGCACGTTGACGATGATTGGTACGTTATCCTTCGCTTGTAGCAATACTTCTTGCACAGCGTCTGGTCCCTTGCGAATCTGTTCCAGTGAAATAACAAGACATTCCGAGGCATGAATACGGCCTTCTGTCTTTTCTTCCACCCATGCCGCCAAATCACCGTTTTCATAGCCAAATACCTTATCCTTGGCAAACTCCGACTCATGTACGGGAATTAGCGTATCGTCCTCCACCATATAGTGGGTGTTGCCTCCAGTTACTCGCCCAGCTTCGAAAAAGGCTGGAATGATCAAATGTCCGTGGTAGCTCCGTCCACTTTGACGCGATCCTTCTTCTGCCAGTACGTCCGTTTCCAGAGGATAATACCCTCGCAGCATGGAATCACTGCGGCTGACAAAGGTAAATGATTTGCCCTTTTCGGTGGCAACAGCCTGTACGTTGCGGGCAATTTCGCGGTTAATCTGTTCTGCGGTCTGCGCATCAAGTCCGCGTGTATTGGTCAGGATATAAAAAAGCGTTTTCGGTGAATCGAATGCTTCACGAAGCAATGCTTCATCCCACTGCGTCAAAACGTCGATATCGTGAACGGTTTGTACCCCGGTCGGATCATCGTCCAATACGATAATTTTCCGCCCTCTGGCGTCATTAATCCGGCGAATTTCCTGACGCAATCCTTTGCTGTCCCATTCAGGAGGCAATTCTGCTTGGAGGGCTGACAATGAGGTATATCCTGTGTTTACATTCATGTGATCTCCACCTTATTCGTATTCTGGGTTAGCATGCTCTTCCTACTCTGCTTTACCTGTACGCCTGCGAGTTTTTCAAAATACTGGACGATTCCGCCGTGATCATCCGCCGCTTTACCATCCACTTTGAGTGCGTGGAATATTTCCAGCAGTTGGCTACTAAGCGGCAACGGTACACCGATGTCATGCGCGGTTTCCATAACGTTCGTGATGTCCTTGAGGTTAATATCAATCCGACCCCCAGCTACAAAATTCCGTTGCAAGATCAGAGGAACTTTAGCATCCAGTACCGCACTGCCTGCCAATCCACCACGAATCGCCTGCACCATTTTCTCAATATTAATGCCTGCCTTGGCTGCAAACACAAGCGCTTCGGACATGGCCGCGATATTCAGGTTCACCATGATCTGATTAGCCAGCTTTGCCGTTGCACCGCAACCGTTATCACCAACCAAGGTGACATCCTGACCCAGCACATGCAGAACATCCAAGACATGCTCAAACACTGACTCTTTACCACCAACCATGATTGCCAATGTCCCATCAATTGCTTTCGGTTCGCCACCACTGACAGGAGCATCCAGCATGTGCAGACCAGCCTCAGCGGCTTTCACCGACAGCTCTTTGGAGACGACTGGAGATATCGAGCTCATATCTACGATAGCGCTTCCAATACTAGCCCCTTTTAAAATCCCGTTCTCACCCAAAATGACTTCTTTCACATGATTGGAATTCGGCAGCATCGTAAAGATGATTTCACTGCGCTCTGCAACCTCCTTCGGGGATGACGCTGCATGTGCGCCTGATGCAACCAAAGCTGTGACGGCCTCCTGATTAATATCAAATACGGTCAGCTCATAATTCGCTTTCAAAAGATTTAACGACATCGGACGACCCATAATACCTAATCCAATAAATCCAATTTTCTTTGTCATGTTAAAGTCCCTCCATAGCTTTTCAAATTCGATTTCCTATTCATGTTTTTTAGAAAAACCCATTTGTAAACGCTTTTTATCACATGTAAGCGCTATTAATTTGTATTTACATTTGCGATTGTACACAATAAATTCATTTTTGTATACAAAAATTTAAATTTTGTATCAATTTTTTATTGAATATATAGGATAGACATTGTTTAACCTCCATCTTTTCGCTAAAGTAGACGTAGAGGTGAATGACATGCAGTACAGCAGCAATAACTCTCGAACGGCACACCAGCAATCTTATGAAACACTGCGTGATATGATCCTGAACGGAACCATCCCTCAAGGAACCAAGTTGGTCGAGGAAAAGCTTGCCACGCAGCTCGGTGTAAGCCGCACGCCTATCCGTGAATCCATCCGCAAATTGGAGCAGGAAGGGCTTATCGTCAATAAACGTGTAGTCAAGCTATCTGAAACCGATCTGCGTAACACCTTTGAGCTACGGATGCTGCTTGAAGGACATGCGGCGCGCAGCGCGGCTGCCTACTTGTCCGAGACAGAGCTGCTGGCTTTGGAGCAATGTGTGAGCATCGGGCGTTCCGGCTCGCTGGATGAGGTAATGCAAGCGAACAAAGAGTTTCATGAGATCATTATGAAGGCCAGCAATAATTCGATGATGATTGATTTATTTGATCGGATGCAATCCGTTATTTATTTATTCCGTCATACGGTCGTCTACTATCATCGTCCCTTTCTGATTGATGAGCACCAGCATATTTGTGAGGCTATCCGGGCACATGACGGCGATACAGCAGAACGACTGATGAAGGAGCATCTCCAGGCTGATCTGGACTTTTGCCTGCATCTGATCAGATAGTCCTTCGCTTCTCCATTTCTATGCCATGCCAAAAAACCGCCAAACACTCGGAATCCCTTGTGCTTAGCGGTTTTTTAGGCTCATGCTTAACTCTCTTTTTATTTGCAGAATACGTCTTTGGCAACCTGAATAGCTGAGGCTGCCCTGGGCCATCCTACATAAAAAGCAAGCTGTGTAATGACCTCAACCAGTTCTTCCTCCGAAATCCCGTTCTCCTTGGCCAGTTTCAGATGATAAGGAAGTTGATTTACATGCTCACCCGCTACCAATGCGGAGACGGTAATGAGACTCCGTTCTCTGAGAGATAGCTCACTTCTTCTCCATACATCGCCAAAAAGGACATCTTCCGTATAGCTTACAAAAGCAGGTGCAAAATTACCGATCGTTTCCCGAACACTCGATCTGATCAATTTATGCTTCATACAATCATCTGGGCAAGTCCGTTGCCAAAGGACCAATCCTCTAATTCAGTCTCTACCAGTGTCACAAATACATCCTCCGGTCTAACCTTACATTCAATGGATAAGAGTTCCGCTAACTTTTGGTAGAAACTCTTTTTTTGTTCCGTAGTTCTACCCGATCCCATTGTAATTTGGATGTACAGCAGCTTGTCTGTTCTGGATACATTCAAATAATCGGGACTATAATAAAACTCGCTTTGCTTATGAGCATGAAAAACCTGAAAGTAATCTTTTTCCGGAACCTGAAAATGTTCGATCAAAGCGTTCATGATACAGCGGCTAATCCAAGGTAACTCTTGCTCTGTGTATTGTTGTTCCATATAGCCAACTCTTACAAATGGCATGTTCATCTCTCCTATCCGTTGGGATAAAATGATTGTACTCCTCTTATTTTCATCTGTATAATTGAAAATAATTATAAATATATTCATTTTTACCGATGGAGATGAGCGTGCGTGGATCTGAAAGAATTAACTACATTTCGTACCATAATTGAAGAAGGAACGTTTTCAAAAGCTGCTGCCAAATTAAACTACGCTCAGTCTACAGTCACGAGCCAAATACAGAGGCTAGAGAAAGAGCTGGGATTTCAGCTTTTTAAAAGGGGCTGGGATGCGGAGTTAACGTCCCCAGGCAAACTATATGCCGAGGAGGTAGACGGGCTTATTCAGCATTGGAAATTTGTAATGGACCAGGCGAAGTCGCTGAAAAAGGAGGAAATTGGCACGCTCCATATCGGTGTGATTGAAACGGTGGCGGCTACCGTACTGCCCTTAGTTCTACGTCAGTTTCGAGAGCATAAACCAAATATTACATGCCATTTTACAGTTGGAAACACGGATACTCTCGCACATGCTTTGATGGACGGTACACTGGATTTTGCAATCTCTGGGGAACCTCACTCGATTCCTTCCTTACACTTTGAACCCTTGTATAATGAACACATCGCCTTTATTGTATCCCGTAATCATCCCTTCGCGGCTAAAAATGAGCTTCATCTCGAAGATCTGTACGAGTATCCGCTTATCGTCGGAGGTAAGAACTGCTTGTACCATATACGACTGGAGAAAGAGCTTTCACGCTTTCAGTCGATGCCGTTTTTTTATACTGTCAGTCAAATCTCATCGATCCCCACATTCGTAAAAACGATTCCTTCAGTTGGAGTGGTTCTATCGTCAATGCCTATGCAGGAGGAACTGGTCCCCGTCCCCCTCCAGTTATCAGACCCGAATATTCCTATTGGACTCCTACAAAACAACCATCACCAGCAGTATATGTCTTCGGCCCGAAGGCTGTTTATGCAGTTGGTTAAGGAGCTTTGTAGGATATAGCTCCAATGCAATAACTAATAATAAGCCTATATTGGCAAAGCCGACACCTTTACATAAAGAAAAAGCCGCCAAACACTCAGAAACCTGGTGTTTAGCGGCTTTACTATTTTAAAGGCCAAAGGAAATCTGTCCCTTTTATTTTTATACTCTGGTGATACCCGTTATTTCGCTTCGAGCGGTTTTTTCCACAGTCCCAGAATGAGCGCGGAAATCACGGAGCCAATCGCGACTGCAAGCAAGAACAGCAAAGCATGATTGGCAAGAGCTGCTACAAAAATTCCGCCATGTGGAGCTGGAAGATTGATTTGCCAGAACTGCGTCAGACCACCAGCAATCGCTGAACCTACAATACAAGAGGTCAGGACACGCAGAGGATCAGCAGCTGCGAATGGAATGGCTCCTTCCGTAATGAAGGACAATCCAAGTACATAGTTCGTCAAGCCAGACTTGCGCTCTTGCTCAGTAAACTTATTTTTGAAGAACGTCGAAGCTAATGCGATTGCCAGCGGAGGTACCATGCCGCCCGCCATAACAGCCGCCATCATAGCTCCGTTCGTGTTACCACTGGAAGTAAAGACACCGATCGAAAATGCATAAGCAGCTTTGTTAAAAGGTCCACCCATGTCGATCGACATCATTCCGCCTAGAATCAGACCCAAAATAACCGCATTACCTGTTCCCAAATTGTTCAGAACATTGACAAGCCACGTATTAATACCACCGAAAATCGGATCGAACAGGTAGAACATAATCGCGCCTGAAATTAGGAGTCCAAATACAGGGTATAACAAGATTGGTTTTAAACCATCCAGCGCTTTTGGCAGACCTGCAAAAGCTTTACGCAGGAAGATCACCACATAACCAGCCATGAAACCAGCTGCCAGACCGCCAAGGAAGCCTGCATTAGAGTTTACAGCCATCAGACCACCAACCATACCTGGCATCAGTGCCGGGCGGTCTCCAATGCTCATCGCGATAAATCCGGCCAGTATCGGAATCAGGAAGTGGAACGCACCGGTTCCGCCGCCAATTGTTTGTAACAGTTGGAAGAATACATTATCTTCTCCCGCTACCTGTTCAATCAAGAAGGAAATGGCTAACAAAATCCCCCCGCCTACAACGAATGGCAGCATATGAGAAATACCGTTCATTAAATCCTTGTAGATTTTGCTGCCCACGCTGCTCTTCTCCGCTTTCGACTCATCAGCGCTGCCATTACCTTCACTACGATAAATTGGGGCATCGCCGTTGAGCGCTTTGCGGATTAGTTCCTCAGATTTACGGATACCGTCGCTTACCGGTCTTTGCAATACAGGTTTACCATCAAATCTGGCCATTTCAACCTTTTTGTCAGCAGCAACGATTACACCTTTGGCACGGCGAATTTCATCCGCTGTCAGTACGTTTTGCGCACCTTCCGAGCCATTCGTTTCTACCCGGATGTTAACACCCATTTCTGTCGCTTTCTTAATGAGAGCGTCTTCAGCCATAAACGTATGTGCAATACCTGTAGGGCAAGCGGTCACTGCAACCACAAACTCGTCAGAATTCGGATTGCCAACGATAACGTCTGGCGTTTGCTGCGCTTTGGCAGCCTCTTTCTTAGCCTCTTTTGCTTTCTTGGCAGCTTCTTCTTCCGCCTGCTTGGTATCAAACAGCACAGATACTTCATCCGGTGTTTGCGTATTCATCAGCTTGTTGATGAAATCGGTATCAATTAGAAGCCGGGAAAGAGCCGCTAGTGTGCGAAGATGCGTATTTGCTGCTCCCTCTGGAGCCGCAATCATGAAGAATACTTTCGCCGGCTCACCGTCCAACGATTCGAATTCTACGCCTTTACTGCTTTTGGCGAAAACGACGGTCGCTTCATTCACGGCTTTGGTCTTGGCATGCGGCATCGCAATGCCGCCGCCAATTCCAGTGCTGGATTCTGCTTCGCGTTTGTAAATCATTTCTTTAAACAACGCCGGGTCATTAATACGTCCACTTGCTTCGAGACTGGCGATGAGTTCCTCAATCGCCCCGTCTTTTGTCGTCGCCTGCAGGTCCATGATCATCGTTTCTTTAATCATCAGGTCTGTTATTCTCATTTTTCACACTCTCCTAAGTTCGATCAGCGTGTTGACACACGCATAATAAGCTCATGATGCAGATGGATTACCGTTTTGAAATCGTGACTTGCGGCCGTAATTGTTCAATTTTCTCTCTAGTAGCCAGATCATCGGAGAACGCAGTCGCGCTTCCGGATGCCACTCCTGCACGGAATGCTTCGATCGGATCGCCATGAAGAGCCAGCGTACCCACGAATCCAGCAATCATTGAATCACCTGCGCCTACAGAATTTTTCACCGTTCCTGCTGGTACATTTGCGTGATACACTTCATCTCCCGTAATGAACAAAGCCCCTTCTCCTGCCATGGAAATCAGTACATTTTTTGCACCTGCTTCCAGCAGTTTACGACCGTAAGTGACGATCTCCTCCTTTGAATGAATCGTTACATCAAACAACTCAGCCAGCTCATGATGATTCGGCTTGATGAGCAGCGGTTTATGAACCAGTGCCTTCATCAGTGCCTCACCTGTGGTGTCGATGACGAATTCAGCCCCGGTTTGCTGGCATACGCGAATCAACCGATCATAGAAGTCTCCTCCAAGTGACGGCGGTATACTTCCTGACAAGACGACTATGTCATTTTTCTGGAGACCCGCCAGCTTTTGTACCAACGCATCGGCCTCTTGCTCACGAATCGCAGGTCCCAAACCGTTAATTTCCGTTTCATCGCCATGCTTGAGCTTAATGTTGATCCGTGTATCATCTTCGATCATTACAAAATCAGTTTTAATGGATTCTTCCCGCAATGTATCGTCGATAAACCTGCCTGTGAATCCTCCGAGAAAACCGATCGCCGTGCTGTCTGCTCCCAATTGGTTCAGTACACGTGATACATTAATCCCCTTGCCACCTGGCAGTTTCAAATCACGTTTCATCCGGTTTAAGTCACCAAGCTTCAAATCGTCAACTTCCACGATATAATCAATGGAAGGGTTCAGCGTTACTGTATATATCATTGTTATCCCTCGATTATCTTAGTTTTCTGAGCGATGGATCGGCGTGAGCGTTCAGGCACCGATTCGGTAATCAGGATAGCTTCCTTGAGCTCAAACAGTTTGGCGAAGGTTACTTCTCCAATTTTGCTGGAATCGGCCAACACATACGTTTTGCCGGACAGCTGGTGGGCACGCCGCTTTATCAGCGCTTCTTCAGGATCAGGAGTCGTATACCCCATTTCCACATCCACCCCGTTCGTTCCCAGAAAGCACTTGTCGAATCGAAAATTGTCCAAATTTTGTAGGGCAATACTCCCGATTACGGCTTTGGTATGAATTTTCATCATCCCTCCCAGTAGATAGCTTCTGATTCGTTTGCTTACCAGTGCTTCTACGTGGGACAGACCATTCGTCACGACCGTCACGTCTTTAGCTTCAATGTAAGGAATCATCGCCATCGTTGTTGTTCCCGCATCCAGATAAATACATTCGCCATCCAAAATTTCTTTGGCTGCCATACGGGCGACTACGCTTTTTTGTTGAACGTTTTTGAATGTTTTTTCTTCTATGCCAGGTTCCTGACTTTTCTGATTCAGCAAGGTTGCCCCACCATGAATCCGCTTTAGCAACTGACGGCCTTCAAGATCTATCAAATCACGCCGAATCGTTGACTCAGAAGCTCCCAACAGATCAGCCAATTCCTGCAACTTTACAACACCACATTCTTGTAAGCGCTGTATTATTAACTTGTATCTTTCTTCCGTCAGCATCTTCATTCCCCCAACTGTTCATATCGTACCACAAACTTGATAAAAAACAATCATTTTTCTCCAAAAAAATTCAAAAAAATTCATACCCGCTTCATTTTTTTACAAAATGGTGAATTCCCGCTCCAATCTACATGATTGCGTTTACATTTTAAAGAAAATTCATCTACTTTTATGTAAATTCATTCTTCTTACATAGGAATTCAGCAATAAACGTTCAAAAACGTTCTGATGCTTCCATCAGCACCCATTTTACCATTAAGCGCACAAATCGTCCCAACCTTCTCTACTCAGAAAAAAGCTAAACACCGGGAACTCTCCCCTCTGTGTTTAGCCAATCGAGACGCTTAGCGTTCAGCCCTTAACGATTCCAATGACGAAACCGTCATACCCCTTGCTCCCCACGGTTTGGATAGCTGTAGCTGTAATTCTTGATTCCTCAGCCAGCATATCATAAAACTTTCTTACTCCCTGCACACGAGGGTCTGTGCTATAAGCTCGAACCACTTCTCCTTCACGGATAACATTATCACCGATAATAACGGTGCCAGGATGCGAGAAGCGAAGTGCCCATTCCAGATAAAATGGATTATTGGGTTTATCCGCATCGATAAAAATAAGATCAAAGGGGCCAACGCCCTCCTCTTTCATCTGTACTAACTGCTCTAAAGCGTCTCCCTCCCGAAGTTCCACCATTTCATCCAACTGAGCCAACGATATATTCGACCGGGCAATTTTAGCATGGATCGGATTGGCTTCCAGTGTTAATATTTCTCCATCCTTCGGCAACGCCCTTCCCAACCAGATTGTACTGTAGCCTCCCAAAGTACCAATCTCCAGCACACGTCGCGCTCCCTGCATTTGAGCAAGGATATTTAATAGCTTTCCCTGATTGGGGGAGACATCATGCGGAGGTAGTCCCGCCTTTTGGTTAGCAGCCAACACTTGTTCCAAGACAGCATCATGCGGAATGAGACACTCCGAGATATACTGGTCTACTTGATCCCACGTGTTCGTTTGATTCATTCGCTCCACTCTCCTTTGGATTAACTTACAATTGGATTGTAAATGAATTATTATTATAAAAATAATATATGTTTTTGCTCTATTCATAATCTGCATGTATGAATCTGCTGGAAAGGGAGTGTGGTCTTGAACCTGCATGCATTACGCTTATTTCACGTGGTCGCCTCTACAGGGAGTGTGACACGTGCCTCTGAACTTTTAAATATTAGCCAACCTGCGATTACCGCCCAAATTAAAAAATTTGAAAAAGAAATATCTCTCACACTGCTCATGCCGCTAGGAAGAGGGATTACCTTAACGGATGCTGGTGAAAAGCTTGCTGTACTCGCCAAACGGCTCTTTGCCATCGAACAGCAGATTGAACAATTTTCACAAGATTATCGTGATGGAGCCCATGGTCATATCCGGCTAGCGGCTACTTATTTACCGGCTCATTTTCTCATTCCGGCCTGGATTGCAAAATTCAAACAACAATATGAACATGTTGAAATGACGATTAACACCACGAATTCCAATGATGCTTTGCAGCAACTATTGAATATAGAAGTGGATTTAGCCATCTATGGGGGGCTACCGGAGCAATATCCCGATACGATTCAGACCGAAGAACTATTTCGTGATGAGCTGTGGTTCGTGGTAGCTCCAGATCATCGGTATGCAAATCAGCAGGTTTCTTTACTGGAAATGATGCATGAACCCTTTGTTATGCGTGAAAAGGGGAGCTCGACACGGGAGAGATTATTTTCCTTATGTCGAACCTACAATGCCCCCGCCCCCCAAGTCACCCTAAACTTCACAGGGCTGCATGAGGCGATTACTGCAGTTATTGCCGGATATGGCGCCAACTTTGTGTCTTCACTGGTCGTGCGTGAATATGTAGAACGCGGCGAGCTGTGCCGGGTATACGTAGAAGACATCCAGCTTCTCAATTCAATCGCCATCTGTACCCGCAAAAACGAACCCCTATCTACCGCTACTCTAAATCTCATTCAGCTCATTCGTAACCATTCCTGATGAGCATTATGCATCTGTGTACACTAGCGCTGTATTTTAAAATAACAAGAGCCATGACCGCGTGCATACCGCATTCATGGCTCACCTCGCTATGATAAATATTCACCCTCAATAATCTTCTCCAGATAATCTTCCGGCTGTGCAAGAAACTCGGCAAAGCTGCACACATCCGCATATTCCTGATGCTCCTCGTCATAATAACCCAGGCACTTCTGCTTCGGATTCCACACCAATATAATATCCGAGTAATTATCTACTTTTAGAGACAGACGCAGCAGCTTTTGCCGACCTACCTTCATCTCAACCGTATCTATGAATGAGAAGAAATCAACAAATTGAATATCAAGATCATTTTCTGGCAGATCCACACGGAGCTGATCCCCCATCAGAAAGGCTGTAAGATCCTTTGGAAGCTTGTAGCTTTTTAAAGCATGTCGTTTATTTTCCAGATTGTGAAATGCCGGAGGCTCAACGGACTTTAAATACTCAGCCATTTTCACGTTTTTATTACTTAGTGCAATCGTATATGCCCTTTCTCCATCTTTTTCTGCCAGCGCCACATCTGCGCCTTGCTGAACCAAATACTTCACCATTGCAAAATCGTTGTTGCGTGCCGCCACTGTCAAAGGCGTGGCTTTATAAGGATATACCATATTAGGGGCATTGAAATTAATATCTACGCCATGTTCCAGTAGTAATGCTACTGTTTTTAGGTCATGCTTACTAACTGCGTTGCGGAGTGTTGCTCCAGCATGCTGCTTCATATCGAGGCCAAGCTCATGGATAAGCAGGATATTATTTTTGTTACCGTAGTAGGCTTGCTCATAGGCACCGGATTTGACATGATTTTTCCCGTCCAGCTTGGCGCCATGGGCAACCACATAACGGACAATCTCTTCGGTACCATAGCGAACAGCCGTCAGGAATGCGGGATTATCCTTCACATTAAGTTGAACCCTCTCATCGACCAGTAGCTTCAAGACTTCCATTTGCTCAGTGATGAGTGTAATATCCAATGGACTTAATGTCGTATATTTGCTGAGTACGATTCCTTGCTCTATATCCCAGCCTTCGGTCAGCGCTTGGCGTAAAGCGGATATATTGCCTTGAACGATATGCATCGCTACCTCAGGAAGAACCTCGAAATTGCCTATATCTTTTAATTTGATCATCGTTATTCCCTCACTCTTTATGTATCTGCTATCAATCATGTATATCTATTTTATACCAACCTCTCCTTTATATAAATCCAACAGATTCCCCAAAAATTCATTATTCACTCTAGCGCAAACAAGTGAGTAATAGCGGCCAAAATACCTTAGAGAAGCTATCATTGTATTATGATTCCGTATACCCTGTGCAACGAAAAGGGGCTCCCGGGCTCCATCCCATCCAATCCATATCTAGAATATTCACATAAACTATAATATTTATCTGGAATATTAGGAATGGAGGAATTCCTATGTCTATTATTCGAATCTATCTGGAAGCAGACAGTATCGTATCTGGAAACATTGCTATCACAACAAGCATCAATGTCACTCCAGCGGTTAATCGTTACACAGCTATTGTCGTGCTGGGTGATATATTAGGAGGAGTGACCACCATCCCAGCACAAAGTTTTACAAATGATAGTGGTACTTCAGTCGCGGCAAACAGTCTTGTTGTTCCGACTAGTAGCGGATACTACAATGTATTTGTAAATGGGACGTTGCAGCGAGGCGGCTTAACAACGCTTTCTGCTACAAATCTAATTATAAATACAGGCCTGATTGTTGGTGCAACAGTAGTCGTTGAGGTTGTTAATTTCAACTCTAGTGCTTCCTCAACCTCTGTCAACAATGTCACAGTGACGACTACCATAAGCGACTGAGAGAAAGCCATCGTTAAATCACTATAAAAAACCGCCAAACACAGGGTTTACCCTCGTCTTTAGCGGTTTTTTTCTCTTTGAACCTCGTAATTCATCGATAATGTAATTTATACGCACTTTTCCTTGATGGATACAGACAATTCTTCTGTTACATAGCTAAAACTAAATATTTAAATCTTGAAGTTCTCCACAAGCACCTGAAGCTTCTCAGCAAGTGATGAGAGAAGCGCTGCGGAGGATTCCACTTCTTGCATGGCAGCAAGCTGTTGCTCCGATGAGACGGACAGGGACTCCGCCCCTTTAGCCGTATGGTTAGAGACTATTACGGTATTCTGAATGGCTTCAACAAGCCCTTCAGAGATCAGCGCCAGATTCCGAACTGTGGCTGATATTTGCTCGCTTTGGGAAGACATATCTGAGATGGAGACTTCGATCTCGGAAAAGGAGCGCCCGGCCGATATGATCAACTCCTTGCCCTGCATCATTTCATCCGTGGAACGCTTCATAGTTTCTCCCGCCTTGTCCATTTGGGCGATAATTAGACTGATCAACTCGCTGATTTGTGTGGCAGATTTGGCAGAACGCTCGGCCAGCTTGCGGACAGAGCCAGCGACAACGGCAAAGCCTTGGCCTTCTTCTCCGGCGTGTGCAGCTTCTATCGCTGCATTCAAGGACAGCAAGTTGGTCTCCTCGGCGATGCTGGCAATGGTGCCGACAATGTTCTCAATCTCCTTGGAATGGCTGCCAAGCGTATGAATAATGCTTGAGAGATCGCTGATGCTTTCACTGACAACTCCCATTTGGGAGGTGGTGGAATCCATCGATTCCCGGCCAAGGCGTGCTTTCTGGACATTATCTGCGGCCTTGTTCATTGCTATGTCCGCATTGCCTGCAATATCGCTGATGAAGCGTGACATATTCTGAACAGCTTTATAGCTTCCTTCCAGATTCTCCAGTTGGGTATGCGCCCCATCAGCCAGCTCAATTGTAACATTCACGCTATGCTCTCCAGCACGGTTCGTTGCCTGTGCGCTGGCAGACAGCTCTTGAGAGGAAGAAGCGACCAGCATAGAGGTGTCATTGACCTGAGTAATCAGGTTGCGCAGGTTCATTGTCATATCGTTGAAGTCGCGGGCCAGCGTCCCGATTTCATCCTTGCTTTTGAAAAGAAGCGGTTTATGAGTAAGGTCGCCCTTGGTAATGGTATTCACAGAGGCTGACAGCTTGGTAAGCGGACTTACCATATGGCGAATCAGCAGGTAAACAACAAGGATAGCCACGATGAAAATGGAGCCGCCAATAATAAAGGGCTGAACAATAATATCCAACGTCCGTTCCTGAATTAACGAGCCGTCAAAATTGATGGCCATCAGTGCAACAATGGGCTTAGTGGGATCATGGTCCTGATAAATGGGACCGTATCCAGTTTTGAGCAAAGTTCCTTCATATGTATAAACCTTGGAATATGCTGAATGCTTCATAGTAGTTATCATTTCTTTGTCTTCGTCCGTGAAGTAGAAGGAATCGCCAGCTTGATAGCCTCTTTGCTTGAAGTTGGCATCGGCAGCCAGGATTTTTCCATCCAAAGAGATAATGAAAGCCTCTTTAAAAATAGGCTTATGTGCTACAATCCAACCGATTCGGTCTTCAATGGCAGCAAGTTTGCTGTTATCTCCACTGACCAGAGCCGATATATCCGCAGGATCTATAAGGCCGGTCGTAATATTGGCGCAACCCACCAGCTCGATCCCAGCAGCTTCATCCACTTGATGATATGCAGTACGATATCCGAAGTATCCAATGGAGGAGCCTACCAGAAGCAGTATGATGAGCATCATCCAGGTTAATTTTGTTGCTAGCTTCATTATTTGAACCACCAATCCTGACTCTAATAAATTTTTGTGACAATCCGTTTTCATTGCTACGATTATAGCCTATCAACACTTCCTATAATATGGCATTCCAGTGTCGGAATATGTCGTTTTTTGTGAGAATAGTCACTGTTTTTTGTAAACGGGGACGTTGCAGCGAACGGCAGTCATTAATGGCGTGGTGACGACTACCATAAGCAACTGAGGTGAGTGCCTCTGTTGAATTACGACAAAAAAACTGCTAAACACAGAGGTTTATCCTCGTTTTTAGCAGTTTGGTTTGTTTTCTATGAATCATGTGTTTCATCGGTAACCTATTTTCGATTTTTATAGCTGTATTCAGCTTTATTTTTTGTGGGCTAATAAGAGATTAACTATGGTATCCAGCTGAAGCTCCAATGAATAAGGATCTTCCATCACAAACTCATCCTCTTTATTGCTGAATGAACCGTACATATAAACCTGTCCTTTTTTCACAACCGGAAGGCCTTTCCATAGCTCACTATGCAGAATCTGATTAGCCCCCTCATCTTCTGAGCCGTATACAAAGATGTGATCTCCCATATACTCGGGTAAAACCTCAAGTGAGATATTTTCAAATCCTTCTTTCATATTCAATGCCTTCTTGGTAGGTGGTAGCTTTAGCATCTTCATTCTCACAAGCAATCGATTGTATCCAACTTCCTCTGAACAGTTTAAAACCATTAATTATGTATGTATATATAAAAATATAAGTAAAAAAGCCCTGGAAAAGGGCTATCTTTCTTGCGATTCATTCTACTGTCGCTTAAAGCCTACATGTATGACTATGTTCCAAATCGTTTGCGGTACCCGCATTTTCGGCATAACTCTTCTACCGCTTCTCTCTTGGAAAACCCGAAGTACAGACGATTTGCACGCTCCCCTTCCACAATGTCGGAAAAAGATTGCTCATGCACGTTACCTAAATTAATGACACCTTCTCCATCAAGACAGCAAGGAACCACCGTTCCATCCACCAATACCGCCGCCTGGCTACGGAGTGCATGGCAAAAGCCTTTTCCGTCATCTTCCGGGGCACTGAGGCTCGGCCATTCAAACTCATGGTCCTGATTCAAGTAAACGTTTGGTGCGATTTTGACCCCACTGCCCGGTATCACCTTTTCCTCAATCCGATAGTCCAGTCCAAATTCTTGCTCCAGTCGTTCAAGTGTTTCCCGGTTTCGCTGACGCTGCACATTAGTCAAATTATCTTCAGTCAAGTTCCAGAGACGGAACGAAACAATGACATTATGTTTCACCGCTTCTCTTACAAACGTGAAAATATTACCCAGATATCCTTCTCGATCCACGGAGCCTTCATGCCCGTCAAAACTGTGGAGAGAGAAGTTCATCTGACGCAGCGCTGGTTGCCCAAGCAGCTTATGTCCAGTCTTCGGCAGCAAGGTACCATTGGTAGTAATATTGACCTTCAAGCCTTTCTCATGAGCACTTTCCAGCAAAAGATCAATTTTCGGATGGAGCAACGGCTCTCCTTTTACATGCAAATAGATATAATCTGTATGTGGTTTGACCTGATCAAGCACATTTCGAAAGACTTCCGGATCAATAAATTTTTTGACACGCTGTGTTTGAGGACAAAAGCTGCATGCGAGATTGCAAATGCTCGTTATCTCAATGTATACCTTTTTAAAAGTTTTCAACATAATTTCCCCATTCTAACCTTCATCCTGAGTATCTTTGTATATGCTCACTAATCTTATGATTATAACGGGTTATCACCGACAGGTAAACTCTCCAGTCTCCCCCTGGTATGGGCATCAAATGCTCGACACATACGCCTATCCAGGATTTGATTTGATATTTTCTATTGACCCTAGGTCTGACCTAAGGTTTATAGTGGAGTTATTCAACTATCAGTAAGGAGTCCTGTCATTGAAAGAACACATTACGATCAGCCAGCTTGCTCAGCTTATGAATGTATCTGTACATCAACTGCGATATTTTGAAGAAAAGGGAATCCTCTATCCATCACATACTGAAGAAAATCAATATCGGATGTACGGGCTTCATGAGATTTATCAGCTTTCGCATATTTTATTACTACGTAAATTAAATGTCCCTGTCGGTCAGATTCAAGAATGTATGACTTCCTATACTGCCGATGATTATAACCAGCTTTTAGAGCATTCGTTGCAAAAGGTACAAGCTGAAATAGCTAACTTAAAGATGCATGAACAGTTTATTCACAAAGTGTTAAAAGAACATAATAATCGGACCCAGCAGGGCGATGAGTATCAAGTCAAACGATTAGGTCCCCGTCATTTAAAGCTATGGTTTGCATTGGAGAATGGTCAGGAGCTCACTGCTGGAAACCTATTTGGACACCACCCTGCCCCACCTCGATTATTTGAAAATAACCTGCATTACTTGTCTGATGCTGGACAGTTGAAGCTGTGTTATGAAACGGCGGATGTGGCTGACTATATTCTGGAAGAAGGCAACTATCTTTATAAGCATCTTTCCGTCATTGAAGAAGCTGAGATTGATTATGAAATCAAGCAAATGGAACGATATGTAGCTCTTCACCAATATAACTGCCAAAGCAAGATTGTTCTAGTAGAAAAATCTTATCTTTCGATGTTCGACAACAACAAGCTGCAATACGAAATTCAAGTTAAAGTAGAAAATCTTGGAGGGTGCTAAATGAGTGTAAAATCCTTTGACATTGTTGCTTACCAGAAACAAGACCATGAAGCTGTTTGCAGTCTTTTAGTCGAATCGTTTAAAGCAAAATTCCAATCTCTTGTTACACTGGAGGATCAAGCTATACAGCAGTTGTTAATGCAGGTTTGGGTTCAAAATCCTTATTCTACATCTATGAAACAATTTGTAGCCAAAGAAAACGAAGAAGTTATCGGTGTTCTTTCCCTTAAATGGAAACCCTCCTACTCTTCACTTCCTGAAACAAACCCCATTTCTTGGACTCCGCTCCTAAAACAGTTTGGTTGCTTTAATGTATTTAAATTTTTGAGAGGCATGCATGCACTGGAATATAAGCCTGCCATAGATGAGTGTTACATTGATCATTTGGCGATTCGTTCAAGTCATCGTAATCAGGGGATAGGACGCCATCTTCTAGCTTTCGCACAGCATTTTACGGTTGAATCAGGTTTTCATGCATTGACGCTTCATGTAGCGCATAAGAACCAAGGGGCTATCCGTTTGTATCACAAACTGGCGTTTGAAGTAGAACAATCCAAATATAATGGGTTACGACATTTTTGGTTCAAGGAGCCTGTATGGCATCTGATGAGTTGGAAAGAGGACCTGCATTCGAGGAGAGAACATCGTTGAAAAAAACATTCAAGCTTACTTTTGCTATTGTGGCAGCTCTAGCTGTTGCCTTGATACTAATTGTTCTATATCAGAATTCCTACAAGATGACAGAAGAAAAAATACAAATAACGACACCTAAAGGGCTGTTAACAGGTACATTAGCTTTGCCTAAGAACTACTCGGGAAAGGTTGGATTGGTTGTTTTTGTCCATGGGGATGGTCCTATTAATGACACATATGATGATGGATACAAACCACTGTGGGAAAAGTTCGCTTCCAAGGGTTATGCCTCTCTGTCACTGAATAAGCCCGGTATTAACAGCGCTCCTGGCAATTGGCTGGACCAAAGCATGGAGGACCGCGCACAGGAGATCCGATATGCAATAGACTGGGCAAGAAGTTTACCTATGATCGATAAGCAAAAAATCGGCCTATGGGGAGCCAGTCAAGCAGGCTGGGTCATTCCAAAGATCGTTAAAGAGGAGCATGATATTGCATTCAGCATCCTTGTATCGCCTGCCGTGAACTGGATTTCCCAAGGACAATTTAATACCAGGAAAGAGTTGGAACAAGAAGGAGCTAGCCCGCAGCAAATTAAAAAGAGACTGGACTACGACCAAAAGGTTCTACAATTACTGAAAGATCATGCTTCCTATGAAGAGTACCTAAGCATAGCCGATCCTGACGATATAATTTCCAAAGAAAGATGGAGCTTTATAGGCAAAAATTTTCTGTCTGATTCCACCAAAGAATTAAGTCACTTTCATTCTTCTGTACTCTTGGTTCTGGCTGGTAAAGATATTAATGTTGATATAAAGGATACCGAGCGAGTCTATCGCCAGAAAATCCCCGCAGAGCTGCTGTCCGTGATTCGTTTACCTGAAGCCGACCACTCCATGATGGATGAAAAAATCGCGCGTTCAAAATCTCTAACTTTTTTAACAGCCGTATTCGCCCCAAGAAAATTGGTGAATGACGAGTATCTCAAAATCCTTGCCGATTATGTCAGTCAGCGTTAAACAAGGTTGTTTTTTTTCCATACTTCTTTTGAATATGCTAATGAAAACCCCATCGAAAAATAAAAGGGCTGATCAGAACCCACAAAGATTCTTTCTGCACCTTTGTCCTTGACTCTTTTTATGGCTTCATAAATAACGGCTTTTCCAAGCCCCATTTTTCTATACTTTGGTATCGTACCTACAGGCTCCAGTATTCCTATTTTATTCAGCTCGTCGTACCAGATTGTAGTGAAAGAAGCCACTTCATTATTATGATCTAGGATGACTACATCGAATTCCGGTATATAATCAGGAGCATTTCTCAATGATATATAACATCGCTCAGCGACATTATGATCTGGATAATCACCCTTGTAATACCCAAATGCTCTTCCATGAGCAAACCCTTTTTCAAAATCCCCCACTTCATTCGCATCCGAAATTCTAAACCCGTTTGGTAATTCCAGCTTAACATCATGCGGTACATTCATACAGGATGTCGTTTCTTTCCCATCTTGCAAGATGTACCCTCTTTTTTTCAAAAGCTCTTTCAGTTGCTCTCCATCCTCGTTTACGATTATATCTAAAGTAGCTACATTCTCACCATGTAAAGCTATTTTCAATTCAGCATAATCTATTAATTCATTTAGAAATTCATTTGAAAAATCACGATCTGCAAGCTGGAAATAAGCTTCACCTATGTTATCTTCTCCTTCAGGGTGAACAACAGCAACTATTTCTTGATGTTCATCCTCCCAAATCCCAACAGTTTCAGGCCACGTTTCAAATGTATTGTGCATGATTTGTCCCCAATATCTACAGAAATTCCAGCGATCTATGAACCAATTTTTAAGGTCAGGATTACTTTTCAGGGAGTGTTTCAAAAAATCTCTAATCCTTAAAAAGTCATGCGTTTCAAATTTTTTCTGAGTATACTTCATTATTTGCCTCCTGCTCTTCTGTAATAACCTTATTGTAAAGATTCTGGAACTTCAGATATATGCCAAGTTCTTTTATCAAGTGTTTGTAACGTTCTGCTTATATATGCGGACAACAAAAAACCCACAGATCATCTCTGCGGGCACATTTTTTATTTTTTGGAGTATACGATTTTCTTAATGCGGTCTACAGACAATCCGTATTGTTCTGAGAGTTCTTCAATGGGCACCCTCTCGCTGAATCTTGCACGTATCTCTTCATTTCGAATGAGATAATAAAGGGCCGCACCTGAGCTTTCTCCCCATCTCCTACGCCCACTTGGACGACTTGGGATATAAATAAGTTCTCCTTGTATATACCGCTGAACTTCCTTAAGCAAATCATCAGGAAGCAGATCAGTTGCCTTCAAATAATTCATGTAGGGCTCGCTCCTTAAAATAAATTTTACATTTTAAGGGCAAAGCCTGCGTCTGCCAATAACTAATCCTTACAGGCGAAATATTTTCGCTCCATACCAAGCTTCGCCTTGTTTATTCCGCAGGCTTTGCATGGAGCAGATTGAGTACGAAATCAATGATACGATACATCGTTCCCCCTCCTTTTTGACATCACATTGGTTTTCACTTAGCCCAGTTCCATGATTAGGAACTCAACTCATGTTATTGTAAAATACGAGCTGCGATGAAACAACGATCAAAGTTACACTCGTAAACAATGGGTTGCTATTCAAAATCGAGTCTATTTCCTGTAGGATTTGTTTTCTGTGCAGTCAGTTACGCGCTCATTCAACCCATAACTGTTCTCGGGTAGATTGGGAATAGATCTATAAACAACAAAAAAACGGCATCTCTGCCGTTTTTCTAAAAGGATGGACTCTCAGGGACTCGAACCCTGGACCAATTGATTAAGAGTCAACTGCTCTACCAACTGAGCTAAGAGTCCATAATAAAAGTTTGGTGGAGCCTAGGGGGATCGAACCCCTGACCTCATCGCTGCCAGCGATGCGCTCTCCCAGCTGAGCTAAGGCCCCATCATAAGCAAGTTAATCAACGTTTCAAGCGACTTCTATATCATATAAAATTTTTATTCCTGTGTCAATACTTTTATAAAAAAAATATAATCATCTTCCCATCTTGACTCAAGAAAGATACAGTCAGCGATCAGTCGCTGGCTGTATCTTTAGATAACAGAGTTTTCAGTTCCTTCATAAACATATTGATGTCTTTAAACTGACGATAGACGGACGCAAAACGTACGTAGGCGACTTCATCCACTGGGTAGAGCTGTTCCATGACCAGCTCACCAATCTGCTGGCTATCCACTTCTGTGGCTGCTGTGTTGCGGATAGCGTTCTCCACCTGGGATACGATCATATCCAGTTGCTCGACGGATACTGGGCGCTTCTCGCAGGCCCGAATGAGACCGCGCAGCATTTTATCACGACTAAACTCTTCACGGCTACCGTCTTTTTTGATGACCATGAGTGGGGTTTCCTCCACCATTTCAAAGGTGGTAAAACGCCTGGCACACTGCTCACATTCACGACGGCGACGAATGGACTTGTTATCATTCGCAGGTCGCGAATCCAACACTTTCGTGCCATTGTAGGCACAATACGGACATTTCATAATCTCACCACTTTCTTTTTCCAATAAATTCCCGAAGATTTTTAGTAATAATTTTGTCAAAACGGATCATAATATGTTTACCACATCGCGAGGAGGTGAACAACAATGGCACAAGGAAACAATGGCAACTCCAACAATCTGGTAGTCAGCAGATCCTCCGGCGCTCTGGAGCAAATGAAATATGAAATCGCTCAAGAGCTGGGTATCAGCATTCCTCAAGATGGATACCAAGGTAACATGACTTCCTATGAGAACGGTTCGATCGGGGGCTACATCACAAAACGCCTCGTAACGATCGCCGAACAACAATTGGCAGGTCAATACCAATAATCGCGGTAATAATGCAGAAATAACAGATAAAGTGTATGGATGGGCTGCTAAAAACAGCCTGTCCTGCGCTTTTTTCATTTTAAAGCGAAAAGGCTCATCATGTTATTAACTTGTCATTTAAAAATCATTATAAATTTTCGTGTACTGCCTATAGTAATAAATGACCCGCTGTACATAATGTCGTGTCTCACCAAAAGGGATTTGCTTAATGGACTCTTCTTTTCCATCCCACACCCCCTTATCCAGCCACTCCTGAACTTTACCCGGCCCTGCATTGTAAGCAGCTACGATTGCTACAGGATTATCCTGAAACTTTATGGATAGGTTATGCAAATACCAGGTTCCCAGCTCAATATTGGTGCCAGGCTCGTGCTTGACACTGTCCAGCGGAACCTTTTGAATCTGGGCGCTGTCCATAATCCAATTTGCCGTATTCGGCATAATCTGCATCAGCCCTAGCGCCCCCTTATGCGACTGCTTGCTGGTTTTAAAATTGGTTTCTACGCGGATAATAGACGCCACCAAAAATGGGTCCACTTCATACGTCTGTGAATACTGCCGAATCTCATCCTTATATTGAATCGGATAGAACCAGGACATCCAATTTGAATTAAGGAACAGAATCAGGACAAACCCGACAAACAAAGTGAGCAGGACTCTTTTCTTTCGCAAAATATTCATGCAAGTCCCTTCCGCTGCCAAAATTGATCAATTTGTCGTTTCGTCTCAGTCTGTGTTCCGCTATTATCGATAACGATATCGGCCAAGCTTTTCTTTTGTTCAATATCCATTTGTGCGGACAGCCGAAGTCCGGCTTGCTCCTCCGTCAGACCGTCTCTGTGCATCAGACGCTGGAGCTGAATATCACGTGGTACGTACACAACCATAATTTCCTCGTACAAGCTCTCCAGCCCGGACTCGTACAGTAACGGGATATCTGCCAAAACAAGCTTGTCCGGCTGTTCACGTTCATATGCTTCCATGCGCATACGCATTTCCTCACGAATAGCAGGATGTGTAATATCGTTAAGTGCCTGCCGCTGGGCAGGGTCTCCGAATACAATCTCACCCAGTTTTTTGCGGTGCAGGGTTCCGTCACTGTTCACTATTGCTTGTCCAAAATGCTGTATGACCGCCGCCAGCACCGGATGCCCCGGAAGCATCACTTCCCGGGCAATGGCATCTGCGTCGATCAGCAGCGCACCTTTGGCGACCAAAAGAGCCGACACGGTGCTTTTTCCGGTAGCAATACCTCCGGTTAATCCGATATTCATGCTCTTTCACCTCATAACAGCTTCAATATGCCCATCATAATCAGTAATAATGCCGGCAATACACCCAACGCCTTCATAAATCGAAATGCTGATAGAAAGAAACCTGCCTTCATCCCTGCAATCAAAAATGTTCCACTGAATAACGTAATAGCCAGCGCAGTAGACAGTGGTTGAAAACCAAGCATAGCTGCCCCTAATCCCGCTCCGAACGCATCGACCGATAATGCAATACCTAGCCAAACCGCTTCGGTAGCAGATATACTGCCAGAGCGGTCCATATCCGCAGCAGACGGGCTTCGAAGAATCCGAATAACAAGCCCCCATTTGCGGAACTCCAGAGAAAATAACGTTCGCTCCTCCTGCTGCTCCACCGAAGCTTCTGTCGACAGATCTTTTCTTGAGCTAAGGAAAGACTCTGTATCAGCATTCTCTGCACTCCTCTTCACCCCAAGAACAGATCTGCTCACTGGATCAGTCTGTTCTTTAAGAAGCAGGCCCCGAGGGACCTCCGCTGAATCCTCCGGCAAATCCTCTTTGCGGTGCAGAGCTTGAAACAAAGAGTAACAGCCGATACAGATCAGGATGACAGCGCCGAAAACGGTCGTATATACAGGAGACAGAACACGAGATAGTAATGCGCCCAATTGCATGGATATGCCGATCACCAAACCTGAACATATGGAGATGATAGCAATCGACAACAGTGGAATTTTCATTTTGCGCAGACCATATGTAACACCGACTCCGAAACTGTCCAAACTTAGCGCAAATGCCAGTAACAGCAGGGCTCCCCAATGATTAGCCACTCCAATTCCCTCCCATTGCGAAGGCAGGGCCTTATAACAACCGAAACCCTCCGCAGTATTGGTACTTGGAACAATATATGAGAGGGATGGGCTTGGGGTGACTGTGCCTTCTTAGCGCAGAGGCTGACAGACCGGACAATGATGTGTGCCACGTCCAGCTACGACAGATTTTTCGATCAATGTACCACAGTTAATACAAGGCTTCGCGTTACGTCCATAGATTTGCAATTGATGCTGGAAGTCACCCGTTTTGCCCTGTCCATTAACAAACGATTTAATGGACGAGCCTCCAACCTGAATGGACGCACCCAGCGTGGAGACAATCGCCTCATGCAAGACATGAAATTGGCTATCCGTTAGGCTTTTGGCTGGCTGTGCTGGATGAATACCCGCCTTAAACAACGATTCATCTACATAAATATTCCCGATGCCCACCACATATGACTGGTTTAACAGCGCTGCCTTGATCGAAGTCGAACGAGTTCCAACAGCGGCACGCAACATTTCCGGTGTAAAGGCCTCGTCCATTGGCTCCAAACCAAGCTTGTTCAGCGGCTTTTCCAGCAAATCCTGTCCTGCCGGAAATAAGTGCATCGTGCCAAACTGGCGCACATCCTGATAACGCAGCTCCGTACCATCTTTAAAATGAAAGATGACATGGGTATGCTTTTCCACAGGATCTTCATGTGAATACAATCCATATCGCCCTTCCATTCGAAGATGGGAGACCAGCACCAGCCCGTCCAGCAAAATCCGCAGAAACTTTCCGCGTCTCTCCACCCCTATAATTCGGTGATCGGCCAACTCCATCGCAAAAGCGTGGATATCATCGGGCCGTTGAATGATACGCGGCAAATTCACGGTCACATGATCTATATGTTTATCAACGATAAGCTCGTTTAGCGTTCGTTTAATCGTTTCTACTTCCGGTAATTCCGGCATGATGTCTTCACCTCACCCTATATTATAACGGAAGCAGCGTCAAATTGGGACTATCTACTCATTGAAATATCTTACTTGGCCTCATACCAATTGCTGCCATAGCTTACTTCAGCTTTGAGCGGCACCGCCAGCTTCAATGCGGCTTCCATGGTAGCCGGGACAAGCTTTTTCATCGTTTCCATTTCCTCAGGCGGAACCTCGAACACAAGCTCATCATGTACTTGGAGCAGCATTCTGCTGCGAAGATTACGTTCACGTAGCGCCTTATCCATCTGTACCATCGCCAATTTGATAATATCAGCTGCAGTACCTTGAATCGGCGTATTCATCGCTGTACGCTCAGCGAATGAACGCAGGTTGAAATTGCTGGCGTTAATTTCTGGCAAATAGCGTCTGCGTTCCAACAGCGTTTTTACGTAGCCGTCCCGCTTCGCATCCTTCACAATATCATCCATGTAACGGCGGACACCTTGGAACACATCAAAATACTGGTCGATAAAGCGAGCCGCTTCCTTCCGCGTAATATTCAAATTTTGTGACAAACCATAATCACTGATCCCGTAGACAATCCCAAAGTTGACTGCCTTCGCAGAACGCCGCATATTGGAGTCCACATCTTCCGCTGCTACACCGAACACATCTGATGCGGTCTTGGTATGGATGTCCATATCGTGGACAAAAGCCTCTTTCAAACGCTCATCATCCGAAATATCAGCCAGCACCCGCAGCTCGATCTGTGAGTAGTCTGCCGCCAAAATAGACCAGCCCGGTTCGGACGGAACAAATACTTTGCGGATTTTGCGACCTTCCTCAAGACGAATCGGAATGTTTTGCAAATTCGGAAATTGACTGCTCAAGCGTCCAGTTGCTGCAACCGTCTGCCGGAAATACGTATGCACCTTACCCGTTTTCTTCGAAATTTCTTTCAGCAATCCTTCGACATACGTCGATTGGAGTTTGGCAATGGTACGGTACTGCAAAATGTTTTGTACAATATCATGATAGGGGGCCAGCTTTTCCAGTACCTCCGCATCGGTCGAGTACCCCGTTTTCGTCTTTTTAATGACAGGCAAACCCAGTTTATCAAACAAAATCTCACCCAACTGCTTGGGCGAATTCAGATTGAACTCTACTCCGGCAATGCTGTAGATTTCACCCACCAACGTTGCAATCTGGGCTTCAAATTCTTTTCCCAAAGCGCGCAGTTCTTCTACGTTCACTAAAATGCCCTGCTTCTCCATATCCGCCAAAATGCGGGACAACGGCATCTCCAGCTCATGAAACAGCTTGTGCATTTCCGTTTTCTCGAGCTCAGCCTGCTGCACAGGCACCAAAGCTTCAATCACCGCTGCCTTACGCGCCACATGATCGGACAGTACATCCACGTCAGGAACTTTATATTTAGCTCCTTTGCCGAACACTTCCTCGTCTGGACGAATCGAAGACAAGCCATATTTGGCTGCTAATCCGCTCAATGTCTGGTTTGCATCGGTTGGGTCCAGCAAGTACCCTGCCAATTGCACATCAAACTCGGCACCTGCAAACTCAATTCCATGCCAGTGTAAAGCCAAATCCGTACGATGCAGATCATGACCGCGTTTTTTGCATTCAGGGTCAGCAAGCCAATCGCGAATTGGTGTAGCTGCATCGCTTTGCAGTACATCCAGTGTCATAAAAAACTGCTGTCCCGTTGCGGCAAATATCAGACCTACGATGTCAGCATGATGCGGATTATCACCATGCGTTTCAACATGCAGCACATCCACATGATCCAACACTTCTACCAATTCGCTAATCCGCTGCTCATCCAGCACTGTTACGTCAGCCGCGGCTTCCTCTACGTCTACCCTAGTACTGCCAACCTCACCTGAAAAAGATAAACGCTCCAGCAAGGACTTGAACTCCAGCTTCGCCAAAGCTGGCCCGGCCGTTTCTGCTTGCAGCCCGCCGAAGACCACATCTTCCAGCTGCTTGTCCAACGTTACATCCCGGTAAATGGTCGCCAAATCTTTGCTCATTCGCGCATCGTCAGCATGTGTCTCTACGCGTTCTTTCATTTTGCCCTTCAGCTCATTCGTGTGCGCCAGCACTTCTTCGACTGAACCGTATTGATGCAACAGCTTGAGCGCTGTTTTTTCACCTACGCCAGGAATACCAGGAATATTGTCCGACGTATCGCCCATCAGACCCTTAAGGTCAATAATTTGCAGCGGCTTCAGGCCATATCGTTCCTGAATTTGCTCAGGTCCATACGTCTCCACCTCCGTAACCCCTTTGCGAGTCAAGCCGACTGTGACATGGTCTGAAGCCAATTGAAGCATATCCTTGTCCCCGGTCACGACTAGCACATTGAAACCCGCTTCGTCCGCTGTCTTGGAGAGGGTGCCTATAATATCGTCCGCCTCATATCCATCTAGTTCAAACTGAGCAATGCCGAAAGCGGTCAATAGCTCTTTCAGCAACGGAAATTGCTGGGACAGCTCTGGCGGTGTTTTCTCCCGTCCACCTTTGTAATCCTCGTATCCTTTATGGCGAAACGTTATTTTACCAGCATCAAAAGCAACCAGAATATGCGTTGGTTTGTGCTCCTCTAAGAGCCGCAATAACATCGTCGTAAATCCGTACACCGCGTTCGTCTGCTGCCCGCTCGAATTCGTTAATGGTGGCATAGCAAAAAACGCCCGGTAAATGATACTGTTACCATCTATAAGCATGAGTTTATCCATTTAGCACCTCGCAAGTTCATCAATGCATTCGTAACATTCTTACGTTTTACGCATTCCTCTTCCTATCTTAACATACAAGACTCCTTTTTCAGAAAAAAACGGCTGCTTCCTAACCAAATTTGCCTTTTGCTCAAAGACAAGTCTGGGTCAGAAACAACCGCTATATACCTGAAAGCTCTACTGGTTCAAATCTGGTCTCTCCCCTGTCACGAGATATACAGTGCTCTCACCGATATTCGTAGCATGGTCACCAATTCGTTCAATGTATCGTCCTACAAGCAGTTGCAGCATGGCTTGTGAAGCCTCTGCCGGCTTTTCTACCATAAAGGCGTACAGATCGCTGATCATGTGGCTATACATGGAATCCACACGATCATCCTCTTTGGCCATTTTATAGGCCAGATCTGTATTTTCATCCAAATAGGATTTGATCGCATCGTCTATCATTTCTTTAACAATGGAAGCCATGTGCGGAATATCCACCAGCGGCTTAATGATCTGCTGCCCTTCCAAACGAAGTGTCACCTTGGCAATATCAAGTGCCAAATCGCCCATCCGTTCCAGATCACTGGAAATTTTAAATGCAACAATGATCCGGCGCAAATCCTTCGCTACCGGCTGCTGGGTAATAATGAGCTTGGAACCCATATCGAGAATATTCTCTTCCAGCGTATTAAGGGATGCATCATTTTTGACCACCTGCTGAGCCAATTCTGTGTTTTTGGTTTGTAAACATTCAATGGCCTGATCGAGCGCCTTCGAAACGTGTGCACCCATTTCGCGCAATACGGCTCTCAGTTCTTCTAATCCTTCATCAAAACCTTTTCTACGTATCATTTCGAAGTCACCCCTTCTGGCATAATCTCTGGTAGGCTTTAGCCAAATCGCCCTGAAATATAATCTTCCGTACGTGAATCTTGCGGCGTGGAAAACATCGTCTCTGTATCTGCCGCTTCCACCACAACACCATTCAAAAAGAACGCAGTTCGACCGGACACACGCGCTGCCTGATGCATGTTATGCGTCACCATGACAATGGTATACGTGTCTCGCAATTCCTGAACCAGTTCTTCAATTTTCATCGTGGAGATCGGATCTAGCGCAGATGTCGCCTCATCCATAAGCAAAATATCTGGCTGTACAGCAAGCGCCCGGGCAATGCACAACCGCTGCTGTTGTCCACCGGACAAGCTCAGAGCAGAACGCTTCAGAAAGTCCTTGACCTCTTCCCAGAGTGCCGCCTGCCGCAGGCTTTGCTCGACCAATTCGTCCAACTTGTCCTTTTGCCGAATTCCATGCAGACGCGGGCCGTAGGCCACGTTATCATAAATCGATTTGGGAAATGGGTTAGGTTGTTGAAAAACCATTCCCACCTGCTTGCGCAGGGTTTCTACTTCCATAGTGTCGCCGTATATATCCTGACCTGCGATGCTCACGGTGCCTTCAATACGTGTTCCCGGTATCATGTCATTCATCCGGTTCAGCGTACGGAGCAGGGTTGATTTGCCGCAGCCGGACGGGCCGATAAAGGCTGTTACCGTTTTTTCAGGAATATCGAGGTTTATATGTTTCAGCGCGTGAAATTTCTCATAATACAAATTCAGCTTATCAATCCGAATTACGGAATCATTCATGGATTTATGATCTCCTTCGTGTTGCAGTTATGATCCTCAAGCATTGCACCTGATTTGCACAATATGAAGATTATATAAGCTGTGTGTAAATTTAGTGTGGTGGATTTGTTAACGGTATGTAAAATGATTAAGAACTTAGCATGAGCTCAAGCTCCTGCGCAATTTCGGCTGCATTCAGAGCCGCTTCCTCTGCGGAACGGGACATCTCGCTGTTTTTGGCTTCAATTTCATTGACAGCCTGCAGTAGTTTGGCAAAAGTTTGTGTTCCAGCAGATATATATTGAGAGCCTGTATGAATCTGCTGCATACTTGTATCCGTCAGCTCAGCGGTGTCACGCAGCATTTGCTCGATATGGGTGAGTAAACCTGTAATCTGCGTGGAAAAAGCTTTCGTCTGGAGTGACATATTCCGCACCTCCTGAGACACAATCTGGAAGCCTCGTCCGTGTTCGCCAGCATGTGCCGCTTCAATGGACGCATTGATCGCCAGCAGTCCGCTGTGATCTGCCAGTGCACGAATGGATGAGGCCATGCCCGCAATGTCATTCAGCGATTGGGTCAACGCCGTCATCTGCTCATGCTGGCGTTTCATTTGCTCCGTGACTGCACGATAGGAGAGCAAAACATCCTCCAGTTCTACTTTGCCACGGCGGGATAATTCACTCATTGAGCGGGTTAGCCGCACACTGTCATCGGCCTCTTTAGCTGCATCCAGCACAGTCAGCTGAATACGCTGGACTCCGTCATAGCTATGTCGAATCACATCGCCCCGCTCTTCGCCTGCTTCTCTTTGCATTCGCTGCACGACGGACAGGATATCACGAATCGTGAGTACGCCGAGTAACCTTGTTCCTTCTTTAACCAACACACAATCATAAAAACGCTGATCTTCGCGCAACATCGCCAGTTCCACAATGTCCGATGCCCGGCTTTTCAAATCCACAATTAATGTATCGGGATCGGCAAATATGGCCGCAGGCTTGTCATAGAACAACGCCGCAGCAAATCTGCCCGTAAAATGGCGATTATACGCATCTCTCATAATAATGCCCAATGGAAGATCATTTTTATCCACAACAATGACACAAGGGATATCTTCCTGTGTTTTCATAAGTCCTAACAGTTCTTTACAAGTCATATCCGTACCAATGATCGGAACCTCCCGGCATGGCACATAGGTAGTAATCGGCTTGTATGCTTCACGTTCAATCACGGCAGTGGAACTCGGCTGGGTCTTTGGTTCCGTTATCATCGTTCTGAAGTCCCCTTTTTTTAACTAACTTGGAGTGACGGAAACATCATATCGGTCATTTGTTGATTCTAGCGACTGGTTTTGTTAATGAAATGTAAAATCACAAAATGGACACAAAGGTCCCCGGACACTGCCCTGAATAAAGAAAAACGCTCCTCATTTATAATAAATGAGAAGCGCTTCTTTTTTTATTTACAACCAGCTTGTATCCCACTCCACGGATCGAATCAATATGAACCGAGTCGGGATCCAGCTCCAGCTTTTTGCGTAAGGAACTGACGTGCACATCTACGGTCCGTTGCCCGCCAATGTAGTCAAAACCCCAAACAGCATTCATTAGATCATCTCGGGTCAATACCACACCTGGCTTACGGGACAAATAAAGAAGTACCTCAAATTCCTTTGGTCTGAGGCTGATGGACTGACCTCCAAGAATGACTTCATATTTTTCAGGGTAAATCTCCAGCTCGCCCAATTGAATTTTGGAGCTATCTTTCTGATCAGACAACACTCCTTCATCCCCGCCGGAAGTTCTTCGCAGCACAGCCGTCACGCGGGCCAACAGCTCAGAAACGCCAAAAGGCTTCGTGATGTAATCATCCGCACCCGACTTCAGCCCTTGGACAACCTCGGCTTCACCGTTTTTGGCCGTTAAGATAATGATAGGCGTCGTCAGCCCCTGATGGCGAAGTCTGCTCAGAATGTCCAGTCCGTTCATTCCCGGCAGCATTAAATCCAGCAGGATCAAATCGTAGGACTCTCTGGAGGCTTTCTCAAACCCGGCACTGCCATGATCCTCCGTGTCCACTTCGAAGCCTTCTTGTATCAAATTGTAGGATAGCAATCTGGCAAGCGTTGGTTCATCCTCAATAACCAGCAAGCGTTGTCCCATAAATAACTTCATCTCCTGTTTACCTGTTAAAGGCGCATTGGTCAAAATCCTGAAACCTTTTCCATACTCATGCGACACCCGTTTATTTTATCACGGCATTGTTAACAGAATGTAAAAAATATTCTAGTTCATTCTTCCTGTTGCAATAGCGGTAATTCAACGGTAAATGTCGTACCTATTCCAAGCTCACTTTCTACCGAAAGTGTGCCATGATGCAAATCAACCAAGTGTTTGACGATCGACAATCCCAGCCCCGTTCCGCCAGAGTTGCGCGAGCGACCTTTGTCCACCCGGTAAAAACGCTCAAAGATACGTGGCAGGTCCTTCTTCGGAATTCCAATACCTGTATCACTGACTGTAAATACGACTTTTTCCGTGTCATTCTCCCGCTGTATCGTTAGAACCTTAATCTTTACCTTGCCACCATCAAGTGTATAGTTGATGCCATTAGACAAAAGATTCAGGAAAATCTGCTGAAGCTTATCTTCATCTGCCTCCATAAACAGCTCATCCGGGATATCCATGTGTAGCGTAATTCTTTTTTTGGCAGCTACATTGTTCAGTTTTTCCAGCAATGATTCCATAAACGACGAAACATGCACCGGCGAGCAATCCAGCGGAGAACGCTTGGATTCAATTTTGGATAGCTCCAGAATGTCACCAATCAGCCGATTTAGCCGTTCACTTTCATCATATATAATTTGCAAAAATGAACGGGCCGTCTCTTCATCTTTAACCCCGCCACCAAGTAACGTCTCGGCAAAACCCTTGACCGCGGCAATCGGTGTTTTTAGCTCATGAGAAACGTTAGCCACAAATTCGCTCCGCATATTTTCCAACCGTCGAATAGCTGTAATATCCTGTAAAAGGAACAGCATCCCCCGATATCCGCCTTCATCCTCATACATCGGAACACCGTCCAGCAACACGAGTCTCTCCTCGGGATTGTACAAATGAACCTCACCATGCAGCCTTTCTCGGCTTTGTATGCTGCCCTCAATTAGCTTTGTGAGCTCATAGTGCTTCTTCAGCTCATGATACGGCTTGTCCGTCACCCGTTTACCCACGACACCGAGCATTCGCTCAGACTCACGGTTTACAAGCGCAATACACTCACTTGCATCAATCATTAGAATCCCGCCTGTCATATTACTCATGACGCTCTGGAGTAGATCCTCATTGTCACGTATCGTTTTCATTTGGTTTTGGAGACTGTCAGCCATACGATTAATGGCATCACCCAGTTGCCCTACCTCGTCCCGGCGCTGCACACCAACCCTTGCGTCATAATCCAGTCCTGAAATGCGGTTGGCTACCCCTGTAATATGTTCAATAGGCGAGGTCAAACTGCGAGCAATACGATAGCTCACCAATCCAGCAGCAAGGAACAGCAACACGAGTCCAATCCCGATGGCCGTCCAGCCGCGCCGCACCCCCTCCTCCACCGCTTTCAGACTCATGGACAAACGGATATATCCGTCAAAGCCCTTGTTCGATACAACAGGCTCTGCAACGTATAGCATGTTCCGCTGCAAGGTTTCGCTGTAACGAATCGTGCGTCCGATTCCCTCTGTTGAGGCTTGCTGAATTTCTTCACGAGATGCGTGGTTTTCCATCTTACGCGGATCACTTAACGAATCACCAACCACCGTCCCGTCCTTGCGAATGAAGGTCACCCGCGAGTCCGTCAGACGAGCAATTTCCTTCGCCTTTTGAGAATAATAGGAGACATAATCCGTGCTGGACAGGGCATCTGCATTAACAAAAGGGAATGTAGCGCGAAGCAGGTCGATCTCCCGTCCCATGTTCTCCTCTAGCACCTTCATATTCGAATTTTTAAAAATTTGTCCCATCGTGATTCCAGCAGCAAGGACAGATACGCCAATCAAAATCAGCATGATCAGGGTAAGCCTGAAACGAAACGATTTCATAAAATATGCCCATCCTTTATGTAAGTTAAGTCTCATTCTACAGGCTACCTTCATTATGTTCCACTGTGAAAATAAAAAAGGCCAGGGCATAACACGGCCCCAGCCTCTCCCTTGTCCTCTTATCCGTTTATAACTTCACCGCCGTTGATATGAATAACCTGTCCGCTTACATATGAAGAATCGTCTGAAGCAAGGTACACATAGGCCGGCGCCAATTCTTCCGGCTGACCTGGGCGCTTCATTGGCTGTGCTCCTCCAAACTCGCTGACCGTCTTGGCATCAAATGTAGACGGAATTAACGGTGTCCAGATCGGCCCCGGTGCTACAGCGTTCACCCGAATGCCTTGATCTGCCAAATTGAGTGAAAGGGAACGAGTAAAGGATGTGATTGCCCCTTTGGTCGATGAATAATCAATGAGTGTCTTGTTCCCAGCGTACGCGGTAATCGATGTTGTGTTGACGATTGTGCTTCCTTTCTTCAAGTGCGGCAATGCTGCTTGTGTCAGGAAGAACATACCAAAAATATTCGTACGGAAAGTGCGCTCCAGCTGTTCCTTGGTGATATCCTCCAGCTTTTGTTGTGGATGCTGCTCTGCTGCATTGTTCACGACGATGTCGAGCTTGCCCAGTTCGTTAACTGTCTGTTGAACCGCTTTTTTGGCAAATTGATCATCTCCGATATCGCCAGGAATCAACACGCATTTGCGTCCCTCCTGTTCCACCTGACGTTTTGTTTCTTCCGCATCCTTATGCTCATTCAAGTAGATGATAGCTACGTCCGCACCTTCTTTAGCATACGTGACAGCTACAGCCCGTCCAATTCCACTGTCTCCACCAGTAATAAGTGCAACTTTACCTGTTAGCTTGCCAGCGGCTTTGTAAGTTGGTTTTTCAAACTGGGGTGCAGGCGACATTTTGGACTCAATCCCCGGTTGCTGGTCCTGATGCTGTGGGGGCAAGGTTTGCTGAGGTTGGTTACTTTTAGTCATTATACATTCTCCCTTCAAAATCAGATATTTTTTAGGATGCAACATTTGCATCCACTCTACTCCTGATTTACCACACAAAGTTATCCGTTAAACGAAAAAAGAAAAATGCAGTGATTTGAGCGCACAAAAAAAACGGCCTATGCTTATTCAGCACAGACCGTTTTTTCAATTTAGCATTTGTCATCATTCGATTATAGGCTCTCACCAAATGCATAATTAAATAATATGGCTGTATACCATTAAAAACGTAATTAAAATCAGGAAGACGGCAAGCAGCGTACTGAACATTCGCATTTTGCCAGCGTATTGCGTAATAGGCTGTTGGCTACGAATCGCTTCCAGCGACAGCCGTAACGGCTTACCCATGGCTCCCGCGATACCAGAAATAGCGAGAAACAACAGCAAAACAACAACGATCCATGCTACCGAATAAGAATCCCAGGCAAAAATCATATAGATACCGCTAACAAGCACTAGGATCAACGCAAATTGAGCCAAACGGTTCAATAGCTGAACAGCCGATATCGTTCCCTCCTGCACGCTAGGAGCCAATTTGTCAATTTTGCCCACAACGAAGGGGAGCAATAAATAAAAACCCATCGCCAGTGATCCAATAATGTGAATAAAAAACATTCTTTACAACCTCCATTTCTTTGTTTTCTTACAAACTTTTTTTTCCATAGAACGATCATATTCCAACGAATGACTAGCATTTTTGCAATGTTTTGGGACATGCTTTTCTATGTAACTATCAATGCATATGAACTCTATTATACCGGGGAAGTGGGTCAAAGCAAAGGAATATGACGGGGAAAATTTCAGCTTGGGTGGTGCTTGGGAGAGGCTCCGCGAACAAAACGTTGCTACCATCGCTGCTGTCTCCGGATTTATATGAATATATTTTATAGGGTATAAATCCGGAGACAAAGGCGAGCGCTTACGCTTGTCCGCAATCGTTCCGTTCGCTCCGCTGGTGCCAGCAAATCCAAACTGAAATTTTCAACATTAAAGGAAGAAAACGAATAGATTCCTTATATTTAAAAGAGATGTCCGTCGGCCATGACTATGACCTGGGGACACCTCTTCAAGTAAAAGTACACCGTTTTAGTAGAAAATTGAATCTATACGGTAACTATTTTAATCACACTGCGGACCGATTCGGCGGATTGATCGAGCGCTGCTTTTTCTTCGGCTGTCAATTCTAACTCGAACACTTTTTCGATGCCATTGCCGCCAAGAAGTGTTGGTACGCCAAGGAATAAATCCTGATAGCCGTACTCTCCCTCCAGATAGGCAATGACCGGGATAATCCGTTTTTTATCTTTTACAATCGCTTCTGTCATCTGTGCAAGCGAAGCTGCCGGTGCATAATATGCGCTACCATTACCCAGCAGGTTGACGATCTCTCCGCCACCGCTACGTGTACGTTGTACAATCGCTTCGATACGTTCCTGTGAAATCAGGGTTTCGATAGGTATACCTCCAACGCTGGAATAGCGTACCAGGGGCACCATATCATCACCGTGACCACCCATAACAAAGCCGCGCACGTCTTCGACAGAAACGTTCAGTTCTTGTGCAATAAAGGTACAATATCGCGCTGTATCCAGCACACCTGATTGGCCAATAACCCGATTTTTCGGGAACCCAAGCGTTTGATAGGCAGTATAGGTCATAGCATCTACCGGATTACTTAGAATAATGACGATAGAATCCGGCGCATACTTCTTCACGTTCTCACAAACGGATTTTACAATTCCTGCGTTCGTATTTACCAAATCATCACGGCTCATACCCGGCTTGCGTGCAATCCCGGCTGTAATAATGACGATATCCGAGTTTGCTGCATCCTCGTAATTGGAAGTGCCCGTGATCTGGCTGTCAAATCCCTGTACCGGACCGGCCTCCAAAATATCAAGCGCCTTGCCTTTGGTCGGATTCTCTAGTTGCGGAATATCGATGAGTACGATATCACCTAGCTCCTTTTGAGCCAGCAGCAATGCGGTAGTGGCACCGGTAAAACCGGCGCCAACAATGGATATTTTTTTACGTTGAATGGACAAGTGGTATTCCCCTTCCTTACAGGTTACTAATAATGGTATCTGCGAACTCGGAGCATTTCACTTGTGTAGCACCATCCATCAGACGAGCAAAGTCATAAGTTACAATCTTCTTATTAATGGACGTCTCCAGCCCTTTGTAAATCAGGTCAGCCGCTTCTTGCCAACCCAAGTGTTCAAGCAACATTACGCCCGACAGAATTACGGAACCAGGGTTCACTACGTCTTTGTCGGCGTATTTTGGAGCTGTACCATGTGTAGCTTCAAAGATAGCATGCCCTGTTACATAGTTAATGTTCGCACCTGGCGCAATACCAATTCCACCAACTTGGGCAGCAAGAGCATCGGACAGATAGTCCCCGTTCAGGTTGAGCGTAGCAATCACATCAAATTCAGAAGGACGAGTCAGTACTTGCTGAAGTGCAATATCAGCAATCGCATCCTTGATAATGATTTTGCCTGCATCTTCAGCTGCTTTTTGAGCTGCATTCGCCGCATCCTCACCGTCTTTTTCCTTAATTACATCATATTGGGCCCAAGTAAATACTTTATCTGCAAATTCTTCCTCAGCCACTTCATAACCCCAGTTTTTGAAGGCACCCTCGGTAAATTTCATAATGTTACCTTTGTGTACGAGCGTTACACTCTTGCGTCCGTGGTCAACAGCATACTGAATGGCAGCCCGCACCAGACGCTTTGAACCCTCGGAAGAAACTGGCTTAATACCAATACCAGAGGTTTCAGGGAAACGGATTTTGTTCACACCCAGCTCTTGCTGGAGGAACTGAATAACCTTTTTCACGTCTTCGGACCCTTCAGCATACTCGATCCCCGCGTAAATATCTTCTGTGTTCTCACGGAAAATAACCATGTCTACCAATTCAGGACGTTTCACTGGAGAAGGAACACCGTTAAAATAACGAACAGGACGAAGGCATACGTATAAATCCAGTTCCTGACGCAGTGCCACATTCAACGAACGGATACCACCGCCAATAGGTGTCGTAAGTGGACCTTTGATGGCTACAATATACTCACGGATGGCTTCCAAAGTATCGTTAGGGAGCCATTCGCCGTATGTATTGAAAGCTTTCTCACCAGCGAATACTTCATACCAGGCAATCTTTTTGCTGCCGTTATATGCTTTTTCTACAGCTGCGTCCAGTACGCGCTTGGAAGCTTTCCAGATATCGCGACCCGTGCCGTCACCTTCGATAAACGGAATTACCGGATGGTTCGGGACCTGTAGTTGACCGTTATCAATCGTAATTTTTTCGCCTTCAGTTGGGAGCTCAAACTTTTCAAATTTCGCCATAAGTTCCTTTTCCTCCTCAGATATGAATGGGTACAGGACGAAAGACATGATCTTTATCACTGACAAAAACGTACATCTCTCGTCGTCCCCTCTATTGTACCTTATTTTTTAAATTCAGGGTATACAACCTCAATCTTCCTTCGACAAGGGGTTAGCGCAACTCTGGTGATACATATTTTTGATCCATTGGCCCTGTATATTCGGCGCGAGGACGAATCAGGCGGTTATTTTCATATTGCTCTAAAATATGTGCGGTCCACCCAGATACACGACTCACAGCAAAAATAGGTGTAAAAAGGTCTCTCTTGATACCCAACTGGGTATACACAGAGGCAGAATAAAAATCCACATTGGGTTTCAAGCCTTTTTGCCCAGTTACAATTCCCTCAATGCGAACTGACATATCAAACAACGTTGTGTCGCCGTTCATTTCCCCCAGCTCGCGGGACATTTTGTGCAAGTGCTTGGCACGCGGATCACCGTTTTTATAGACTCGGTGTCCAAAGCCCATAATTTTTTCGCGGTTATCCAGTTTCGCCTGAATATAGGAGTCCACCTGATCCAAACCACCAATCTCCTCCAGCGTTTTAGCCACAGCCTCATTAGCCCCACCATGCAGTGGTCCTTTTAAAGCTCCAATAGCAGACGTGATTCCAGAATAAATATCCGACAATGTGGCTACCGTTACACGCGCAGCAAAGGTAGAAGCATTTAATTCATGATCGGCGTGCAGCACGAGAGCCTGATTGAACGCTTTAATAGCCGTCTCCTCGGGATCCTTGCCAGTCAGCTGATACAAAAAGTTTTCAGCGATGGAAATACCTTTTTTAGGCGCAATCGGCTCCAAGCCCTCGCGTATACGTGCTATAGCTGCCACAATGGTAGGCAATTGCGCCTGAAGCTTGACGGTTTTGGTCACATTAGACTCTCTCGACATATCATCCGCCTCTGGGTCATACAAAGCGAGAGACGATACGGCTGATCTCAAGGCAGCCATCGTGCTCAAATCTTTCGGATATAACTTTAATTGAGTAACAATTTCATCCGGAATAGCAGCGTATTCGCTTAACTGGTTGCGAAGCTCCTGCAATTGCTCTTTATCAGGTAATTTCCCAAACCACAACAAATAAGCTACCTCTTCAAAATCGGCGTTAACAGCCAAATCATCAATGTTATAACCCCGGTACGTGAGAACGCCATCTACGATAGAGCTTATGGAGGAAGTGGTCGCTACGATCCCTTCCAGACCTTTAGTCGCTGTCATCGTTACATCTCTCCTTTGTAAAAACATTGTGAACGGACTTGCAATGTAAACATTTTCAAAAGTAAGATATGCCTTTTAAATAGCTGAGTAATGTTAACGCCATATGTCAATATTTAAACCTTCTTTCACTATACTGGATTTTGTCGTTTATGTGAACATTGAGGGCTATTCCAACACATTCAAATGTTTTATCGCTTCCATAAAGAAATTTTTGAAACCCCTTACAAAAATTATTGATTCATTTGCACTTTTTTACACAGGTCTTGTCTCCCCCCTTTCCCGCATATGTATAGTAGAGCATTTATTTTATGAAAAACTATCGCAAAAGAAAGGAGCCGTGAGAGCTTGAGCCGATTAATCCTGAATCGCATATTTCGTGCTCTATGGGTGGCAATTGTGATTGTAGCTCTGTTACTGGGCATATATGCGCTTTTCCCTCTCATCTATCCTTTCCTATTCGCCTGGCTTGTGGCTTATGCCATGAATCCACTGGTTGGTTTTCTGCGTAATAAAGCCCGTATGCCACGTTGGACGGCTGTCACGGTCTCATTATTTGTATATTTAGGTGGAATTGCAATTATCCTATCTGCGGCAATCACCCGCATGGTCCGAGAAGTTATAAAGCTGGCCATGACTTTTGACGGGCATATTGAGCGTTTTAAAAGTCTGTTTATCGATTGGACACAAAGCGATTTGATTCAAAATGTAATTATTGAAATTAACCATTTTATTCGGGATAATCCGGATTACCAACATACCATTAACAGTAATATTGATAAAACAACTCAAACCGTCAGTTCGGCTGTCACTACGCTAGTCGCTCAATTTTTTAATGGAGTTTTGAACTTGCTGACCTCTCTGCCTAATATGGGAGCAGTTCTAATGGTTATTGTATTAGCAGCCTTTTTTATTAGTAAGGACTGGGACCGACATAGTCGGATGCTCTCAAATACGGTTCCTGATACGATTCGCAAACCATTGTCGGATATATGGCACGATCTGCGTAAAGCACTGTACGGCTATTTGCGCGCACAGTTTATTATCATCTCCATTACGGCATTAACAGTCATTGTTGGGCTGTTCATATTGCGTGTGGAATCCGCCTTTACCATCGGTTTGATGATTGGGCTGGTGGACTTGCTACCTTATTTGGGAGTTGGCATTGTGATGATTCCGTGGATACTGTATGCGTATATGTCTGGTAATTTGGCACTAGGGGTAGGATTGTCAATCCTTTATATCATCCTGTTGATTGGACGACAGATCGTGGAGCCTAAGGTGCTGGCCAGCAGCGTGGGCTTGAACCCGCTTCCCACCCTCATCGGTATGTTCATCGGGCTCAAGCTGTTTGGCGTTTTAGGACTAATTATCGGACCTGTATCACTGATTGTCGTTGATGCACTGAATCGCGCGAATGTCATTCAGGACTTGCGCAACTATATTCTCGCTGGAAGAGTCCGCTAGATCATGGATAGGAAAAACGGCAGCTCACGTCAAAACCGCCGAAACGTAATACTGCCGTTTTTCATTTTTTTCTCCAGCCACTTCAGTAAAAAGCGTCGGTACAACGCTCGTGTTAAAGGAAACACCAACGTAAAACCAATAATATCTGTTAAAAATCCGGGGATAAGCAGCAAGCTCCCACCGAAAAAGACACATAATCCATCCAGCATTTTGCGGCCGGGCATTTGCCCCCGGTTCATTTCATTTTTCGCATCGGCAATCACCTTACGACCTTCAAATTGCATCATGGCAGCCCCGATTAGGGTCGTCAGAATGATGAGTAAAATCGTTTTGCCCGCTCCAATCCAGTGACTTACCCATATAAACCCGTACAGCTCCGCCAAAGGAATGAGCAGCAGCAACAGCCACAGACGTTTACGCATCATCATGAATTCTGTCCCTCCCCGCCTGTGAAAGCAAACCTTAATGCAGTGTACAGCTCAGGTAGCGCCTGATCCAGTCGAACAGGCTTCCATTCGGTGTTCAACCATACGTGCCGTGTCATCCCTGTGACAAGCAGCTCTCCCGGCAGCGTGTCTGCCTGGGTCCATACCTTTTCCAGATACCTTTGATGCTCATCTTCCGTTACCCGTCGAACCTCATAGATATAGTTTAGACGTAGTCTGGAGAAGTCCGTAATTGCGGTATAAATGGTAATTAAATCATCATATCGAGCAGGACTCGCATATTTCGCATTGATTTCAATAACTGGCAGTAAGACTCCTCGTTCCTCCATACTCCGATAGTTAAAGCCCGCCTGTCGGATCATTTCGGTACGCCCGATCTCAAACCAGTTCAAATAATTTGCATGATATACGACCCCCATCTGGTCGCTTTCCTGATAACGGACACGTAGCGTTGCGCCATACCAGCGTAATTCCGTTTGCTTCTCCTCTTGAGTCATACAAGCTCTCCTATCTTTGTGCATCTTTATCTCTATTTTGCCCTCTCTCCATTAAACCATATTTACAGCCCGGGAACAAAAAGAGGGCAGACCGACCGGTCCGCCCTCGCAAATCATATATAATAATGATGCCTTTATTATTGTGGCAGCGGCTTGGACAATTTATAATATCCGCTATCCGAAGCCAGTTTCAGCAAGCTCTTAGCCTGGCTTCCCGCCCAAGCGTAACCAAGTCGTCTTTCCTCACTAATTTTCATGATGTCGGTATACTTTTTGCCATCCCGATCTGAAAAGAAATACTTGTTGTCTTCCACATTATAGAACCGATACCACATTACGCTCGATGGGTCCTTTTGGAAAAACTCCGGACCTTGACGATTGTATTTGATTCCGTCGTTTCGGTTCGCGTCAAACCATTTCAAAGCACTTTGAGCTGCTTTTTTCACTTCAGCGGTTTGCGGCTGGGACATGAGAAAAGCAGTAATGCCTACTGATTCCGTAGTTGTTTTGGAAGGTAGCTCAAATGCCCGAGCCTCAACCGATGCATAAGTAGCGGGATCGTGCTGTGCACCCCAGATTGTCGGTGTACCATTATTTACAATTTGAGACTTGACTGTGTACTGGATACCTTTGTTTAGCGCTTGCTGAAGTCTGGAGCGATAAGTGTTATCCAGAATGTCGCTATCAAACGGCTGTTTCTTGTTCACAATATCGTCAGCCAAAACCATAACTCTGACCATCGCATCATCATTATAAGTTACAGCATCGGAATAATTACCACGTTTAGGGTATACCTGAGGCCAGCCACCCGAGGAATATTGAGAGGTGAGTACGAAATCAATTGCTTTTTGTACACTGTTCTTAATGTCTTTATTTTTGGTTTTTTTGTATACATCCGCTAAAAAGCGAATCTCGGTTGTCGTGGCCTCATTATCGAACGTTCCGAGCTCAACACCATCCTTGCTCTTCCATGTGGAGCGAGCAGCTTTGCCATCCCATTTGGATTTATAATTCTTTTCCATAGCTTTGAAGAATCCGCCATGTGGTAATTGCCAGGATACAATATTTAAGGCAAGCGTAGTATCCTTGGATGTATTCCCCGTAGAAAACTTGCTAAAGTCGCGCATCTTGTTTAAGAGGCTGTCTATATTGACAACAGCGGCTGGCTTCGCCACAGCCGACAGCCCAAATAATTGTTCACGATCCATAACACCTGAATTTACATCGTCACCATAAACGTCCCGTCCCACAGCTGAATCTGTGGTAAGCTCATAAGAAGCAGTCGCCGATTCACGTCCCGAATCGTATGTAGCCGGCACCATCTCCTGTGCCGCAGCCCATGAGGGACTTAGGAGTCCTGACGTTACTGTAATCGCCAAACCTGAAAGCGCTATCACTTTTGCAGTTGGACACATCTTCTTCTTCATTTGAACCTCTCCCTTATTTTGAGTTGGGTCATTGCGTTCAGTTGAACCCTATATGTTCTTGCTGAAGATTCTATTTGATAGCGAGGGGAACTGATCCACTATTTATACATGATAAATAGTTAGTTGTATTATATGAAAATATACCCAATTGATCAATATATTTTAATTTACTAATAGATTAAAAAAGTTACAAAACGTTGAAAACAATAAAAATCCTCTTACTAATGCTGGATTAGTAAGAGGATTTTACGTGCAGCTAATATATAGTAGGTCGATGAGCAACATCGCTTAACCAAATCGACCCATGATGTACTCCTGAGTCAGCTCATTTTCAGGATTCGTGAAAATATCGTTCGTTTTCCCATGTTCAATCAGACTTCCGATATAAAAATAAGCAGTATAATCGGAAATCCGTGCAGCCTGCTGCATGTTGTGCGTCACAATAACGATGCGCAGTTCTTTTTTCAATTCGGTAATAAGCTCTTCCACCTTGCCTGTAGACACAGGATCTAGCGCGGAGGCTGGCTCGTCAAGCAACAGTATTTTCGGTTGAACGGATAGTGCACGTGCAATGCAGAGCCGCTGCTGTTGCCCGCCAGACAGCGCCAGAGCGGAATCGTGAAGGCGGTCCTTAACCTCATCCCATAACGCTGCTTTACGCAGGCTACTTTCGACGATTTCATCAAGCTGCTTCTTTTTGCGCACCCCACGGTATTTGGGACCGAAGGCGATATTATTGTAAATGGATTTGTAAAAAGGGTTGGGACGTTGCCACACCATGCCAATTTGCTGACGCAGCTTGATCACGTCCGTTTCTGGTGCCGTCAAATCCTGTCCATCCATCCAGATGTGCCCCGTTGTAGAGGAAGACGCAATCTCATCATTCATCCGATTAAGGGAGCGCAAAAAGGTTGATTTACCACAGCCGGAAGGCCCGATCAGGGCAGTCACTGTCTGCTCGGGAAAGGCCAAATTCACTTTTTTCACAGCCTCAAAGCTTCCGTAATAAATACTTAGATCCTCGGTACTAAACGGGTGTGGAGGTTGCCCCACAAGTTGTTCCGAGCGCGTAGATTGCACAGATGTTGCTGGTCTTGCTGTTCGCGTAATAACTTGTTCCATTGTTCTCCATCCCCTTTCTAATCCATTCGTTTGGCTGCTGTCAGGCGGCGATAGACGACTCTTCCGAACCATCTTGCACTCAGGTTGAAGACAAGTACGAGCAGTACCAATACTGCGGAAGCGCCTGCTGCAATATCTTTGGAGTCAGGAGCAATACCTTCACTATTGACCTTCCAAATATGAACAGCCAATGTTTCAGCAGGTCGCATCGGGTTAATAGGCGATCTGGCATGCAATGGATTCCAATCGGTAAAATCAAGCGGCGGCGTACTCATCCCTGCTGTAAACAGCAATGCGGCGGCTTCCCCGAAAATACGGCCTGCAGCCAATATCGTACCCGTAATCAAGCTTGGCAGCGCAGCTGGTAACAAAATGGAGGTGATGATTTTCCACTTGGACAATCCGAGTGCAAGTCCGGCTTCCTTTTGCTCCTTCGGCACAGCTCGGAAAGCCTGCTCCGTTGTGCGAACCATCAGCGGCAGGTTGAATACGGCCAAAGCCAAGGCTCCTGACAAAAGGGAAAAGCCAAAATCAAACGTATTTACGATAAGTAATAGTCCAAACAATCCGATGACGATAGACGGGAACGAGGACAATACTTCGACGACAAGTCGTATAAAGTCCGTAATTTTCCCCGGCTTTGCATATTGCGCCATGTAAATACCTGCGCCCCAGCCAATCGGAATGGTGATAATCAAAGTTAAGATTAACAAAAATACGGAATTAAATAGTTGTGGACCAATGCCACCACCTGCACGTAATGTTTGGGGAGCACTGGTTAAAAAGTCAAAAGAAATATGACTGACTCCGCGGGCCAAAATGAAGCCCAGTAATCCCACCAAAAGTGCAACAATGAACAAGGCGAAGAAACAGATTACAAATGTAGCGATCTTGTCGGTCGTTTTAGCTTTCATCAAACCCGGTTTCTCCTTTCAAGCAGCCTCACCAGCAGCACGAAAATGAATGTCATGAGCAGAAGAACAAGCGCCATGCTCCAGAGAGCATTGTTATGAACGGAGCCCATCGCTGTATTGCCCATGCTTAGTGTAATGACGCTGGTCAAGGTCGAAGCGGATTCCAGCAAGGAATGCGGTATGTGCGGAGCATTCCCGATTACCATCTGTACAGCCAACGCTTCTCCGAAGGCACGAGCCATACCGAGAATAATTCCTGTTAAAAGAGCAGGCAACAGCGTCGGAATAATAACACGGGCAATCGTCTGCCAACGGGTAGCACCCAAAGCATAGGAGGATTCACGCAGCCCCCCAGGTAAGGAAGACAACGCATCCGCCATAATACTCGTAATCGTCGGCAAAATCATGACTGACAACACTAGGCAGCCTGCCAGAATGCCTATGCCTTGTCCTCCAAACACGTTCCGTAACAGCGGGACGATTACGGTCAAGCCGACAAAGCCATATACAACAGACGGAATACCGGATAATAATTCAATCGCGGGTTGAAGGATACGTTTTCCCGATTTCGGCACGATTTCCGTCATAAATAAAGCCGCACATAAGCTGAGCGGACTGGCAATTAAAGCCGCCAGTATGGTTACTGCAAAAGAACCCGTAATAAATGGAAGCGCGCCGAAGGACTTAGGTTCGCCATCTGGGCTCCATTTGGTTCCAAAGAAAAACTCTCGCAGACTGACTCCATTCACCGCAAATGTAGCTACACCTTTGGAGGCAACAAAATATACGATGGAGACAATGACTGCAACTAAAAAAACGACACAAACCGACGTATATATGCGGCCGGTCCATTCTTCCCAGTAATGTCTTTCTTTCATAACTCGGGATCGTTTATTCTGTTCCATGTATGCCTTCCCTTCAATTGGTTCCATACTGTAACTCCTTTAACCGAAGAATAGAGGCCGGACGCTAGTCCGCCTCTTCTTCGTGAATATACTCGCGTTAGCTGCGTTCATCGAACAGGAGGTGTGACTCTCCTTATTTCGTGATATTACCGTCAGCATCACGTTTCACTTGCATACCTGCCACTGGAATGTATCCCAAGTCTACAACATCCGTTTTTTGGATTTCATCTGACAGAATGTAGTCCAGGAATGCTTTCACATGCTCTTTCGGCTCACCTTTAGTGTACATATGCTCGTAAGCCCATACTGGATATTTACCTTGTTCTACATTTTCAACGTTAGCTTCAACGCCATCGTATTTCAAAGTAGTTACTGTGTTGTCGATATAGGACAGAGCCAGATAACCAATCGCACCCGGTGTTTCAGCAATCAGCTTTTTCACAGTACCGGAGGAATCTTCTTGAATGGAGCCCGGCAGATCTTCCGTTTTTTGTCCCAATGCGTATTTTTCAAATGTTGCCCGAGTACCGGAGCTGCTTGGACGGTTTACGATAACGATTTTTTGATCTGCACCGCCAACTTCTTTCCAGTTCGTGATTTTACCTGTAAAGATTTGTACCAATTGATCTTTTTTCAGGTCTGTAACGCCTACTTTAGGATTCGCTACCGCTGACATGGCTACAACAGCTACTTGGTGATCGACCAGCTCATCTGCGCCGCTCTCCAGTTTTTCTTTTGCAAACACGTCGGAGTTACCGATGTCCGCTTGTCCGCCGGAAACCTGAGTCAAGCCAGTACCGCTACCGCCGCCCTGTACTTGAACTGCAATGCCTTTATATTTATCGACAGCCATAAATTTTTGTCCCGCTTGCTCTACCAATGGTTGAAGTGCAGTGGAGCCAACAGCCAGAATGTTTCCTGTCAGTTCAGCAGCTGCTTTATTGTCTGTTCCTGTAGCAGCTTCTCCTTGTGGTGCAGCATTGTTACCTGATCCGCAAGCTGCAAGTGCAAATACCATGGTGAGAGTCATCAGAATGAACGGCCATTTTTTCAACATTTTTTATTGTCCTCCCCTTAGTTAAGTGACGGTTTTTTATTTATGACCATCAACACTTTTACATTGTAGGCCTGGAATGTTAGACGAACGACGTGGTTTTGTAAAACAAATATAAAATATTGATAGATAAATTATTTTTCGGTATATAATTAATCTATAGTTTGAAATTCACATATGAATGACATATAAGGAGAACTGTGGATTCCATGAATATTCTAAAATTACGTATCTTGATGCTGATCGACAAATTTCATAAGGCGACGGATGTGGCCGAAGCTTTGCAAGTCAAACAACCTACCGTCAGCTTTCATATGAAAAGCTTGGAAAAGGAAATGGGTGTTTCCCTATTCTCTCTTCAACAAGGCAGGATTATGCTAACGGAAGCTGGAAAAAAATTATTACCTTACGCAAAGCAGATCATCTCTCTGGAGCAAGAAGCTAGACAAGCTGTAGATGAACTGACAGAAGAGTCACAGGGTCAATTACATCTGGGTGCTGAGTCGATATCAGGTACGTATCTCCTCCCCACTTTGATGGCTAAGTTTGCTGAGCGGTATCCAGATTGTCGTATTCAGTTGGAAATCCAATCCCCGGATGCCATTAAGCAGCTACTGAAACAGGGAGACATTGATTTTGCTTTTCTCGACGATAGAGATCTTCTTACAGAGTATACGGTGGCAGAGCCTGTGGCTTCAGATCAAGTAGGAGTTATCCGTTCTGCATCTGCACGTGCACCTGAAGTCAAATTAGAGGAGTTCGATGGAACCGATATGCTGGACAAGCACACATGGGTAAAATATAGCGGTTCATCCGTTGTAGATCTGTATTCCTCGTTAGTTAAGCCCCATCTGGAAATCAACTCTTGGGAAGCGGTAAAGCAAATCGTAAGCGGCGGAGGAGTGCTTGCCTTCTTTCCTGCAAGCGGAGTCGATAATCATGAAAATGCTGTTCCCTCGGTGGAATGGCTTCCTTATCCCGAGGCTGATAACAAAAGGAGCCATTATCAAATCAACATCGTGTATCAACAAGATACACATATGAACTTGATGCAACAGGCATTCCTTGATTTCATACGACAAGAAGGACTAGAAATAAAAAGCTAGAGAACATAAAAAAAGAGCATCCAAGTCTTATTGACTTGAATGCTCTTTTTGTTGTAACGATACATACAGCCTCGGTATTATTTCACGGAGGCTTTAATTATGCTTGTGCTGGAACGCAGCTAATTTTGATCAGGTTCGTAGAACCGGAATCACCAAGAGGTACGCCCGCAGTAATCACAACCAAATCGCCCTCTTTAACGAGGCCAGATTTGCGACCACCTTCCAGCGCGTTGTCAAACAGACTGTCTGTTGTGTCAACGATTGGTCTGCCTTGTACTGCATGTACGCCCCAGATCAGAGCCAAACGGCGAACTGTTCTTTCCTGTGTTGTCACAGCAATAATCGGAGCTTCTGGACGGTATTTAGAAATCATACGCGCCGTTGTTCCGCTTTGTGTGGACGTCAGAATCGCTTTAGCATGCAGGTCAAGTGCAGAAATAGAAACGGATTGGCTGATTGCTTCTGTGATACTAATTTCTTGAGCCGTTCTTTGTTTTTTGAACAAATCACGGTAGTTCAGAGAGGACTCAGCTTTTTCTGCAATACGTGACATCGTCAATACGGATTCTACTGGATATTTACCCGCAGCTGTTTCGCCGGACAGCATAATTGCGTCTGTTCCGTCAAAAATAGCATTCGCCACGTCACTTGCTTCCGCACGAGTCGGACGCGGGTTACGTTGCATGGAATCCAGCATTTGTGTTGCCGTAATAACAGGCTTGCCAGCTACATTACATTTGTTAATCATCAATTTTTGCGCCAGAGGCACTTCTTCAGCAGGAATTTCCACACCAAGGTCACCACGAGCAACCATCAGGCCATCCGAAGCTTCCAAAATTTCGTCCAGGTTGTCCACACCTTGCTGATTTTCGATTTTGGAAATGATTTGAATATGACTTGCGTTGTGTTTCGCCAGCAATTCACGAATTTCCAGTACATCACTTGCTTTACGAACAAAAGAAGCTGCGATGAAATCAATGTCCTGCTCAATACCGAAAATGATATCATTAGCATCTTTCTCCGTAATACCAGGCAAAGAAATTGCAACGCCTGGAACGTTAACGCCCTTCTTGCTTTTGATCGTTCCGCCATTGACAATGCGGCATTTGATTTCAGTGCCTGATACTTCAATAACGGTGAGTCCGATCAGACCATCGTCGATCAGAATGGTGGAGCCGGGCTCCACGTCCGAGGGAAGATCCTTGTACGTAATGGAAATACGATCTTGCGTACCGAGAATTTCTTCCGTTGTCAGCGTAATGAACTCGTCCTGAACAAGCTCAATAGGTTCAACTTCGAGCTTTCCTGTCCGGATTTCCGGCCCCTTCGTATCGAGCAAAATAGCAACGTTTTTGTTAAGCTCCTTACAAGCTTGACGGATGTTTTTAATCCGGTTGCCATGCTCCTCGAAATCACCGTGAGAGAAATTCAGGCGGGCTACGTTCATACCAGCCAAAATCAGTTTCTTCACATTTTCCAATGACTCACTGGAAGGACCGATGGTACATACAATCTTAGTTTTGCGCATTTGGGTTTTTCCTCCGTTTTCAAAGGTGCTACTCTTTATATCTTTTTCCAACAATTAAATCTACTATACTTTTTCCTATTTGTATAGGAAGTTCGTCATATTTATTGTTACCCGTTTACAGCGTATTACAACATAGGTTCAGTTTCCGAAGATTTCAAGAAGGTGTATTGACCTATTTTGCGGAATTTCTGATACCGATCTTCCCTCAATTCATCGCAGCTCATATTGGTAAGTTCCGCCAAATGACGTTCCAATAGCTCCTTGATTGCGGCAGCGGTCACTTCATAGTTACGATGCGCGCCCCCTTTCGGCTCCGGCACAATATCCTCGATAATTTCCATGCGCAGGAGGTCATTAGCCGTAATCTTCATGGCTTCAGCTGCCTGATCGGCCTTGGAAGCATCTTTCCATAGAATCGAGGCTGCACCGTTTGGAGAAATGGCCGAATAAATGGCATGTTCCAGCATCAGCACACGGTTACCGACTGCAAACGCAAGCGCACCGCCGCTTCCACCCTCGCCGATGACCACACAAATAACAGGCACCGAAAGCTTTGCCATCTCCCGCAAGTTGCGGGCAATCGCTTCCGATTGACCTCTCTCCTCTGCTGTATTACCCGGATAAGCGCCCTTCGTATCAATGAATGTAATAATAGGACGTTTAAATTTCTCAGCCTGCTGCATCAGACGCAAGCCTTTACGGAATCCTTCCGGATGAGCACTGCCAAAAAAACGTGCAATGTTATCTTTCGTATCCTTACCACGCTGCTGGCCAATGACGGTCACCGGAATACCATTCAGCTTGGCAATCCCGCCTACAACCGCCAAATCATCTCCAAACAAGCGGTCGCCGTGTAATTCAATAAAATCCGTAAACACCTGCTCTATCAAATCAAGAGACGTTGGTCTTTGATGATGACGGGCCAAATGCATTTTTTGTGGTGCTGTAATGTTCGAATATATTTCTTCTTCCATCTCGAGATAACGCTCCTCGAGACGGTTGATTTCATCTGTAAAATCAATTTGCTTATCCTGCCCGAATTGCTTGAGTTCTTCGATCTTCTGTCGCATCTCGACCAGGGGCTTTTCATAAGGCAATTCACCAGCCATCTATTCCACCCCTTTCACACTGTGCAGATCAAGCAGTTGCCCGAGGGTATCACGCAGTTCCTTGCGGTGTACAACCATATCCAATTGTCCATGCTGCAAATTAAATTCGGATGTTTGAAAATCATCCGGCAACTTCTGTCTGATTGTCTGTTCAATTACAATACGCCCTGCAAAGCCGAATACAGCTCCTGGCTCCGCGATATTAATATCTCCAAGCGTAGCAAAGCTGGCGGATACTCCACCTGTAGTCGGGTCGGTGATAACAGAAATATAGAGCAAGCCCTGCTCATCCAGACGAGCAAGAGCAGCACTTGTTTTTGCCATCTGCATCAAGCTTAAAATACTTTCCTGCATACGTGCCCCGCCGGAAGTTGAGAAAATAATTAGCGGCAGACGCTTGTCTATTGCTTGCTCAATGGCGCGGGTAATTTTCTCTCCTACGACCGAACCCATACTGCCGGTAAAAAAATCAAAGCTCATCACAGCAACGACAACAGGATGTCCATAAATAAGGCCGTCGCCCGTAACGACAGCCTCTCGCAAGCCAGATTTCAGGGTCTGTTGCTCCAGCTTGCTCGCATATCCCGGAAAGTCCAGCGGGTCAACCGAAATCATATCGGCATCATATTCCGTAAACGTGTCTTCGTCGAGCACCATGCGAATGCGATCCATTGCATTCAAACGCATATGGTATCCGCACACCGGACACACTTTCAAATTTTTCTCTAGTTCTTTGCTGTATTGAATACTTCCGCACTTGCCACATTTGGTCATAAGACCTTCGGGAATTTCCCGTTTGGGACGATCCGGCATGTCCGCTTGATCGCCGCTCAGCGCCCGTTCCGAAGGGATGGTCGCGTATTTACGCTTCTTTTGGAATAAATCTTTAAACACAACTACACCTCTCCAGCCGTTTATTTGTCAGCCGTAACCGATACAAGGTCCTCTACCGTCTATGCGGCACCTCTAAGCATTATGTTCATACACACGTCAACGCCTGTTCCTAAAACATTACCGCCGATCGTGCATCCTTTGTTCCACTCATGCTGCTGTATCACTTCCGCCGTTCCGGACTCAAGGGCGCAAAATCGAATTAAGCACTTCCTGAATTTCTTCGACTTCACCCGAAGGCACAAGTATCTCAAACTGTTGCTTGGATGCGCTGATGGCCCGGGCCTGCACCATAAAACCTTCTTCAGACAGTTTGAGCTTAATCATGTCAGCCAGTCTGGCCGTCGGTGCAATATAAATCACCGTCCACATGCCTTGTTTCTACCCCCTAAGCCTCAAGTTTTGAGCCCATATAATAGACTCATGATAACATACCTTACTTTTTTCCCGCAACAAAAGCCCTCCTGATCATTCAAGTTCCGTCGGAGGGCCTAGAAAATCATCAACTCTGTTTACACAGGTCAATTAAGCGTCCAATGATGCAGGATAATGCTTGGCATGGAGACTCCGATGTGCAATGCGGGAAGAAGCAGCGGCAGCCAATCCAGCGACAAGATCGTCTAAAAACACATGAATACCACTGCCTTTTTGGTTCAGCTGTTCGATAACCCCCGTCTTTTCCTTATCCAGATAACCAAAACTGGTTAAGCCGATCATGCCGTACACACTCGTAATTCCAAGAGCTAGTGTCTCGTCCACTCCGTACAGCGGTTCGTCTGCCTCCATAATGGCTTGCAGCGGCTGGGGGAGAAGTTTTTTTTCAGCCAATTCATCGAGCGCAATGCCTGTGAGCAACGTATATTGAACCTCGCGCTTTTGCAAAACCGCTTTGACACTGTCTATACATTCTTCCATCGTCAAATGAGGATAATATTTTAGCTGAAGCTGAAAAACAATGTCCGCAATGGACTCGATACGAATGCCTCTGCGATTTAACAAAGTTTCTGCATATTCATAGGACATAATTTCCCTCCCGCTTTCACCGTGCAGTTCTATTCTTTCACCGTGCGGGACCCTATGGTGCAGGGTACGTGTTGAACCCCTGTTCCGCCAGTTTTCCAAGTGTATGCGGGAGGGAAGGAAAATGTTCATTAAACCGTTACAATAAGGGCGGGTTACTGTGTGCCTATCATTTGACTTTCACCGTGCCTTCACCCAACATCGACTCCATTTGATCAAACAGCTGTGGAGAGGGCTTAATGCTGTAAGCATCGCTTAACGCCAGCAGACGCTGGTTACTCTCATAAAAAAGTACGGTAGGCATAGCACCGGGATGCTCCTGTAGCAGCGCCTTGAGACTGACCAGCAAGCTGGCGTCCTTCTCGGCCTGGCGGGTGATTTTGACAAACACCCGCTGACGAGTGGTCGGCTCCGCGCTGCGCGGGACTGGCACCTGCTCACCGCGAGCCGCTTCGGCTCCGCGCGGTGAAGCCGCCGTCACAGGACGGGCCGCCTTCGGTTGAGGCGAAGCAGATGCAGTGGCTGCCGAAGGCGGGGACGACACACGCGACGCGCTCCCGCCCGGGCCGCCAGCAGCAGAACCAGCAGCTGGTACGGAGGCTCCGGCTGCGGCGGACGAGCGCGTACTGGCACGTCGGCGCTGGAGGAGCCGTGCCAGCGAGTCTTCCGCCAGCGGGGCGGCCTCATCCGCAAGGAGCTTGAAGTGCTCGTCCTGCTGCTGCATCTTGGCTCGAAGCGTAAGCAAAGCTCCCTTTTCAATCCACTGCTGGCTTCGCTTCCATACCTCAGGAAACAGCACAACCTCACAGCGCTCAATCTGGTCCTCCAGCTCTATGAAGGCCATGGCCTTACCCTGCTTGGTCGTGATCGTTTTGAGTGACACTACCATGCCTGCGGTCACAACAACCGTTTCATCTGGGACATCGCCCAGCTCCATCAGACGATCCGCCTCGCTGCTTTCCAACAGCGACTCAAAATCATCTAACGGGTGCCCGGATAAATACAGTCCCAGCAGTTCGCGTTCCAGCTCTAACTGCTGGCTGGCACTAAATTTGGGTACATTGGGATATTCGATATCCCAATTGGGCATTTCCACAAAACCAAACATATCAATTTGCAAGTCATCCCGTTCCTTGCGCCACTTGACAGCTGCATCCACCGTTTCATCCAGCATGGCAAGCAACTGTGCCCGATGACCCGTCAATGAATCAAAGGCTCCTGCCTGAATAAGCGATTCAATCACTCTCTTATTACATACCCGCAAATCGACACGTCGACAAAAATCGAGCAGGCTGTCGAAAGGCCGTTCCTTGCGAACAGCGAGAATGCTCTCCATCGCCTGTGTGCCGACATTTTTAATCGCAGCCAGACCGAAGCGGATGCCTCCCTGCTGTAACGGAGTAAACAACACCCCGCTCTCATTCACATCAGGCGGCAATACTGCGATATCCATACGACGGCATTCGACGACATATTCAGCCACTTTCCGATGACTTCCCATCACAGCTGTCAGCATTGAAGCCATAAATTGTACCGGATAATGGGCCTTTAGATAAGCCGTCTGAAATGCTAGCACACCATAAGCAGCTGCATGGGCACGCGGGAAGCCGTAGTCAGCAAAACGGACAATCATATCGTAAACCCTTCCGGCCTCCTCCTCCGTGTATCCCTGCTTGATACTGCCTTCGACAAAATGCCCGCGCTCCAGATCCAGCACTTCGCGCTTTTTCTTGGACACAGCCCGGCGTAACAGATCGGCTTCTCCCAGGGAAAAGCCCGCCATGCGCGAAGCAATCTGCATGATTTGCTCCTGATACACAATAATACCGTACGTATCCTTTAAGATCGGTTCCAGGTCAGGATGCGGATAAGAAATCTCAATCTGACCATGCTTGGCCTGTATAAAGTTAGGAATAAAGCCCATCGGGCCAGGACGATACAAAGCCAGAACAGAAATGATATCCTCAAATACACTCGGCTTCAAGTCCTTGAGTACCCGGCGTACACCAGCCGACTCCAGTTGGAATACGCCTCCTGTATCTCCTTTGCCCAGCAAGTCATAGGTATGCGGATCATTATCGGGAACACGGCTAAAATCAGGCGTTTCTCCATGCTCTTCCGCAATCCAGTGTATGCACCGTTCAATAATGGAGAGCGTACGCAGCCCAAGGAAATCCATTTTAAGCAAACCAATGCGCTCTAGATTTTCCATCGAGTACTGCGTCAAAGGTACCCCTTCGCTCCCCTCCTGAAGCGGAACCGCATCGGTCAATGGAGTCCGCGAAATGACAACACCTGCTGCATGTGTCGAAGCATGACGAGGCATTCCTTCAACCTTGATCGCCATATCCAGCAGTTCACGTGTCTTGGGCTTCGTTTCATATAGCGTTTTCAGCTCCGGGGTAATTTCCAGCGCATGACGGATATTAATACCTAGCTGCGCCGGAATCAGCTTTGCTGCCTTGTCCACCTCGCCATACGGCACGTTCAATACACGGCCGACGTCACGGACAGCGGCTCTTGCCGCCAGCGTTCCAAAGGTAATAATTTGCGCTACATGCTCATTTCCATACTTCTGTACTACATAGTCAATAACCTCGTCACGCCGCTCATCACTAAAATCAATATCTATATCCGGCATACTAATTCGTTCGGGATTCAGAAACCGTTCAAAGAGCAGGTTGTATTTCATCGGATCGACATTCGTGATGTTAAGCACATAGGCAACCAAACTGCCTGCTGAGGAACCCCGCCCCGGTCCCGTTGCAATCTTATGCTTATGTGCAAAGGCAATAAAATCCCATACAATCAGGAAATAATCGCTGAAACCCATACTGTCAATGGTATTTAACTCATAGTTTAGCCGTTGATTCAGCCTTTCCCGTTCCTCCGGTTGCTCCCATCCGGGATCGCTTCCATAGCGACGCTCCAGCCCTTGCACGCACAGATTGCGTAAATAGGGCGAAGAGGTCATTCCTTCCGGTAGCGGGCGATATTCAGGCAAAATGGATTGACCGAATTCCAACTCCAGTTCGCATTTTTCAGCAATACGCACCGTGTTGGCGATGGCTTCTGCTACATGCGGAAATAAACGAGCCATATCCTCCTGACTTTTCAGATACAACTGACGTGTTGGTATACGCAAGCGCTCCTCATCGTCAACTGTCTTCCCTGTCCCGATACAGATTAGAACGTCCTGCACGTCCGCATCCGGCTCAGTCAAGTAATGCACGTCATTCGTCGCCACCAGTGGAATATTCAGTTCCTTCGCCAGTGCGATCAAGAGAGGATTTACGCGTTTTTGCTCCGAAAGACCATGATCCTGAAGTTCCAGATAAAAATCATCGCCAAAAATGTTACGATATCGCTCCGCTGCTCGTCGTGCTTCGGCTTCCCGACCATGCAGTAAATGCTGCGGCACTTCACCGCCCAAACAAGCGCTCAGGCATATGATGCCTTCATGATGGGCAGCCAAAGCCTCCATGTCGATGCGCGGCTTGTAATGAAAGCCCTCCAAATGGCCGATGGAGCACAACTTCATCAGATTTTGATAGCCTGTTTTATTTTTGGCGAGCAAAATTAAATGATATATGGGCTGATCCTTCCGGCTGCCACGCTCCTTGCGCGATCCTGCCGTCATATAGGCCTCACACCCAATAATCGGCTTAATGCCGTTCTCTACACACGCTCTATAAAAAGGAATGGCACCGTACATGACCCCGTGATCTGTAAGGGCCAGCGCCTTCATTCCATAAGCTGATGCCTGTTTGACCAACTCCGCGGTACGAGCCGCGCCGTCCAGCAGGCTGTACTCGCTATGAACATGCAAATGCACAAATGAACTCATGCGCTTCTCTTCCTTTCACCGCTTGATTTTCTTCAAACTATTTTATCATATCCGCGTTAGTAGCGCCCATAGAATAAAAGTACAGACCACGGCGGACAAGCGCGGTCCTGATTCGTATACCTAAGGAGGAAAAGAGCATGAGCACTTTTATATCCAAAGCGATTCTCGACTTCTTCATAGCCTTCGGCATCGTGCTCGGGGGAGCCATGCTCGGCGGAATGGGAGCTGTGGTATCGCTTCAGCCGCCTACCCAGACGATGCTGGAGGTTGCCGGAAGAATTAAAATATGGGCGCTTGCCGCCGCTGTGGGGGGGACGATGGACCCGATCCGGGTCATTGAAAGCAATATGTTGGATGGTAATTTGTCACCTGCCATTAAGCAGATATTGTATTTGATTTTCGCCTTTTTAGGCGCTCATATGGGTGCAGAGCTGGTCAAGTGGGTATGCGGCAACGGACGGCCGTGAGGTGAAACGACTATGAGAGTCCCCCCCTTTGAGCGCCTGCGCCCTTTTATGCAATTATCCTCCGTCTTTGTACTCGGTATGATTACGGGAGGAATGATCTACAACGCCATCTGGCATGCCAGCTTCAATCAGCTGTGGACGAACAACCAGGATCTTCAATTCCAGCTCCAGCAAGCCGAGGAGGACAACAAAACATTGCGCAAATACAGCAAGCGCCAAACTGTTGTTAAAGAAATTAAGCTGATCGCGGAGGAAGCTTCAGCCGAAAAAATTGATTCTATCAACCTGAAGGAACTTCTTCGCCGTGTCAGTCGTGATCTGGAGGTGCTGCGTGGCAGAGATATGTTTGAGATTGACTCTGACAGCAAGCTGGTACGTATGTTGCTGCACCAAAAAAAATACACCGTTCGTGACAAGGAGTATACGATCCAGGTCAAAACGATGCTTGTAATGGAAGGTGTGCTGCAAATTTGGCTGGAAGCAAAAGAAAGATTGCCTGAAAGCCACTAAGTCGATCTATTCGACTTTACACCTTGCTCCAATCCATGGGTAGACTAACCATGTTCAATGGATTGAAGCGTCATCACTGCTTTGCATACCAAATGATTTTCCCGTGAAATTGCAATTTCTAGCTTGCAGGTGCGGCGACTCATCTCGAGCAGCAACGGACGAAGAACGACAGCATCCTCTATCTGTACGGGTCTAATAAAATAAGTCGTCAAATTGTCCAGCACGTAATCCTTGCCAGTCATGTCTCTAGCTGCCCGGTAGCCCGCCTGTGTCATCACGTTGACCAGTACGCCTTCCGAGATCGTACCTAAATTAGTTGCCATTTGCGGAATGATAAAACCGCGAAAAAATAACGATCCATCCTCATTACGCTCTTCAGCAAACCCGTTCCATATCAACTGGTCGAATGTCTCGCCAAGTTGTGGCTGCTTTTGGGCGTTACGCAGCGCCTCCAGCACCTCACGCCGTGTAACGGACCCGAGCAGCTTGCGGTTGCGGTCCACGACCGGCAAGTAATCCACACCTTCCCACGCCATCATCTGCGCGGCTGAGGCCAGCGAGGTCTGGTAGGTGACCGTTATCGGATTGCGGATCAGACATTTATCCATCGTATGCTCAGGTTGAAGCCCCTCCACATCTTTGCGGCTGACGATACCAATTAAACGATTCCATTCATCCACTATTGCAAAATGATGATGTCCGGTCGTCACCGAAAGTTCTTCAAACTCGGTAAGCGTGCTGTTGATTTTCAAGGTCAACGTTTTCGGTTTGCCTGCTGTAATGTCTTCAATCAGCATAATTTTCTTTTTGATCAAGCGGTCAAATATGGCTCTATTAATCATAGATGCCACTGTAAAAGTATCATGGCGTGAGGAAATAATCGGCAGACTGATCTTGTCTGCGAGCTGCTTAACCTCTCGGCTCGTACCGAAGCCCCCTGTAATCAGCACACCTGCCCCCTGCTCCAATGCAAGTGAATGCGCATCCTCACGGTTACCTACGATCAGCAAACTGCCTGCGTCAATATAACGGGCCATAGCTTCCTCGCGCATCGCTCCGATCACATACTTGTGCAAGGGCTTCTCCAGCCCCTCACTTCCGCCCAGCACATGTCCCTCTACAATATTCACGACATCTGCAAAGGTCAGCTGCTCGGACAAGCCGCGCGGGCGCTTCTCCACTCGTACAGTTCCGATCCGTTCCTTGGTAATGACGATTCCCAGGTTCTCGGCTTCCTTCACGGCCCGATAGGCCGTTCCTTCGCTGACGCTCATTTCTTTAGCCAACCTGCGCACAGAAATTTTGGAGCCTATTTTCAACTGCTCGATATGTCGCAATAGCTGCTCATGCTTCGTAACTGTTTCATCTAGCCCGTCCAACTCTGTTACACCCCCAACGTTCAATCTGTATCATTCTGTATCTATTATAGCACAAAATCCCTTTATTTTAGACCTTTGTTCATTTTGAGTTCTCTGCTTCGGAAATAGCAAAAAAGCGATCCCCTCTTTTACAAGGACCGCTTCTTACTATGATTGATTTGTAAGCTGGGAGACAAGCCCAGAACAAGCTGAAAAAAACTCACTGCATGCTACCTTTGTCAGCTTTTTTATCCCACTTCATCTGCCACTGCTGCATTTTGGCCCGCCGCACACGCTCCAACGTTTTACGCTTTTCCTCGTCCACACCCAGCAAAAAATGCATGTTCGCTCCGATGACTAGCAGTGCAAAAAGTACCCATACCATCCCAAAGCCGTTGACCCAATTCAACCCGCCTGCAAGCGAGATGCGTGGTAACGCGACCAAGACCATAGCTAGGGCAATCAGTGTGTACAAACCGTGTTTCCATTTCTTAAATGAACCCAATCGTATCCCTTCCTCTCCCTGTGACTCTATGTATCTAGTCTATGAGAGGACAGGAAGGAATATGAGACAAACTTACAGAGATGAACCGTACAAATCTTGAAGACTGTCTGCAATAATTTTGTTAACGTCCTCAATAATCACGCTCAGGCGACGTTCAGCGTCGAACAGGCGACGAATGTTGAGATTCAAGCTAAGTACCTCAAACAGCTTCTCCATCTTTTCCATCTCTTCCTGTGCTGGCATATCGCCGCTCATCATCCGTTGCTGTACTTCCATTTGGCGTTCACGGAAATCGTCGAGCATTTTCTTGGCTTCTGGATCGGTTTCGATCAGCTTCATGGCTGACGTAATTTCCTCTACCTCTTTGCTTTCCTTCAATGCTTTCGCTAAATCATGGGCTTTGTCATAGATGTTCATGATTGTTTATTCCTCCAATACAAGTTTAGTGTCAACATTTCACATTGTCCGTCAATCACCAAGGGATATATGTCCTCATATGATGAATCAGTGCTATTACAGCCCATTCACGTTTCCCGTTACTTTCAAGACATCAAGTTGCTGCCCGGAAGGAGATCCACGATGTCCATCAAAAAAACAACGATTCAAATCATCGGATCGGGCATCTTGCAGGATGACGTACTCATGGTCGGCGAGTCCCTGCTTCGCAAATGGAAAATATCCGCTGGCCACCCCGTTCAGCTCGCCTTCGGTTCGTTCCGCCAAGAGGTTACCGTCATATCGGTGCCCCGCTACAGCGGCCTACGTGTGGGAAGCGTGCTAGCCCGAAAAATGGGGCTTCATGCCAATTGTGATCTGCGAGTAACCTACAGCCGAGGTCGCCGGACACTTCGAGTGGGCCCACTTATTAGCGTGCTGGTCAGTCGGGACTATCCCGAACAGCCCGACAAGCCTTTCGGGTCGATCACCCTGTTCTGCCGTGAACTAGTCGGGGAATGCCGCAGACAAGGAGCATATGTGTATTTTTTCACCCCGGAGCATATCGGAAGTCAGCCCGGGCGAGTTCAGGGATGGGTGTATGACGGAGGCTGGAAAAAGACGGTCATGCCCGCCGGTGATGTCGTCAATAACCGGCTTACCTCCCGTAAACTCGAGAACAGAACTAGCGTACAGCATTTCATGAAAGAAGTAAAATCGCAGTACGGCACGGCCATTTTTAATGAAAAGTTTCTGGATAAGAATGAAGTGTTTGATGCGCTTAAATCTAATTCTTCCCTGCGCAAGTATTTACCCGAGTCCCACTTGCTGCAAACCTTTGCTGTTTTCAAAAAAATGTGCAACCAGTATCCCGCTGTTTTTCTCAAGCCAGTGCGCGGAAGCCTGGGTAAAGGCATAATGCGCATTAACAAGCAAACCGATGGCACCTTTTCGGTGCTATCCACAACAGCGGGCACACCCCGCAAGCAAACGTATGCCAACGTAGATAAGCTGTACAAAAGCTTAGCGGGAAAAATGAAAACAACACGCTTTCAACTCCAACAGGGACTTACCTTGATTGATCACGGTAAGCGTCCGGTCGACTTTCGTGCGCTTGTGCAGAAAAATTCGTCCGGAACCTGGACCGTAACATCCATTGTCGCCCGGATCGCCGGAGGCAGCCACTTTGTGTCCAATCTGGCAAGAGGAGGCACGCTGAGTACAGTCAAGGAAGCACTTGCCAAAACCACGCTGCCCGCAACCGTCAAATCGAATGGGCATACCTCTCTCAAAACAGCAGCACTGGATATCGCAAGCGGAGTAGAAAAAGCAATTCCCGCCCATTTCGCGGAATTTGGTATTGATCTGGCAATAGACAGCACGGGGCGTATCTGGTTGCTGGAGGTCAATTCGAAGCCATCGAAGAATGACAACACACCGTTAAATGATCAGAAAACTCGCCCGTCCGTTAAAAAAATGATTGAATATTGCTGTTATTCAGCCGGCTTCAAATGAATTCATCTCTTCCAGAGTCTGGCTGCCAAAGGAGCTGTTGTCGGTGTCTCTTGTTGTGCCAGGCACGCTGGGCGTGCTTGTTAGCCGGAATCAGGCCGCCACTCCCCCTATTACCGAAGCCGATTTTTGCCGCAGGCTAAGTCTGTTGGGCAGGCGCTCTGGTCTTAGCGTAATGGCGTTTACCGCCGAAGGAGTTTCACCTGAAGATCACTCCATTCAAGGTTATGTTTATCGTAACGGAGTATGGACATCCGGCCGTTTTCCGTTGCCGGACATTGTGTATAACCGCTGTCTCCATGCCCACGAGAGCCAGAATGCCAGGCGCACACTGGGAGATATGGCGGAGCAAAAATCGCGCAAGCTCATCTACTGGTCGCGTAACTTACCTGGCAAATGGCAGGTGTATCGCGCTTTGCATGCGGTAGATAAAGTGCGTCCCTTTGTGCCGCCTACGGCGCCTTACCGGGACACGGCCCAGCTTGTGGAATGGCTACGACGCCATTCGGAGCTGTTTATGAAGCCACAGGCCGGAACACATGGCAAGAGCACACTGTATCTCCGGCTGGCAGAAGGAGGCCAGGGACTACTTGTACAGGGTAGAGACTCCCGTAACCGCCCGTTCCGGCGTTTGTTTCCCGAACTGGATGCAGGATTGTCATGGATCCACGGAATTGCACACAAACGCGCTTATATCGTGCAGCCTTATTTGAAATTAACAAGCCAAGACAATCATCCCTTTGATGTTCGCGCACTCATGCAAAAGGATGGCAACGGCTATTGGCGCCTGACGGGCTTTGCCGTAAGAGAAGGCAGACAAGGAACTCTGACTTCTAATCTTCACGGTGGGGGCGAAGCCCATCCGGCTGAGCCTTATCTACGTGAACAATTTGGCGCGGACACCACGCGTCTCATCATCGGACAGATGATGGCGCTGTCCTCGACCATTACCAGGGCGCTGGAGGAACGTTATGGCCGCCTTGGCGAGTTGGGAATTGATTACGGTATTGACCGGAGCGGGCACATCTGGCTATTGGAGGTTAATTCCCGACCTGGTCGGGCCTCCTTTTTTCAGACCCGTCAGTCAGAGTGCGCTTTCCAGTCGGTCAACCGCCCGCTCGAATATGCTCGATATTTAATGACCCATTCCAAAGCGACAGGGCCAAAGGGCGCGGGCGCCTCCCTTGAACATACGGTATAGGAGGATAAACAGATGAGTTTAACGCATTGCAATGTGCATTTCTCACAGCAGCCCGACAAGGTGGCGTATATATCCACTGCCTTGTTGAAAAGCCTTAAATTATCCGGAGCCAAGTCCGTTCGTCTGCGGCTCGGTAAGGATCAGATTCCCGCTACAGTAAAACCAATTCAGAAGGCGGGACGCCATCTATACTTGACCTCCGGCTTACGTAATGCAATCCGTGTTCCCAAAAGCGGGTCCATCTATTTACGAAATCTGGATGGGGATATACAGCTAGGGCCGTTGATTGGCGTGCTGTCTGACGGTACCAGCTCCACCACTCGCCCTTTCGGATCACGCACAGGCTTTATTAAGCAACTGCTGAAGGAAGGCAGTAAAAAATCTTATATTTTTGCCTTCACCCCTCGGGATATCAACTGGCAAAATGATACGATTAACGGCTATTTTCTGTCATCCAACGGAGAATTCACACGTAAACTTGTACCTTTGCCGGACGTGATCTATAACCGTTTGCCGAGCCGACGCTCTGATTTTTCCCCGGCGATCAATCAACTACGCGAACGCTTTTCCCGCAAACGAATTCCCTTCTTTAACTGGAGCTTTTTCAATAAGTCCGATATCTATAATCTGCTGGAAAATAATCCAGATGTTAACCGCTATGTCCCTGAATCATATATGAATCCCAGCTCTGAACGTATCCGAGGTATGTTGGAGCGACATCAATTTGCTTATTACAAGCCAAGTGGAGGCAGCCTCGGTAAAGGAATCTACCGTCTGTCCCATGTTCCCAAGCAAGGCTATTTTGTGAGGTACCGCAAGAAAAATAGCAATGTATTGCTAAAATTCACCTCTTTTAACTCCATGCTCAGGATGCTTCACTCCAATCAGGGACAGATGTTAAAGGGGTATGTCATTCAACAGGGTATCCAGCTGATTGAGATTGACAATTGCCCGATTGATTTCCGCTTTCACATGCATAAAAATGGAAATAATCAATGGGTCGTCGTCGGCATTGGAGCCAAAAAAGCCGGACGTGGCAGTGTCACGACCCATATCAAAAATGGCGGCTCCCTTATGACACCTGAACAGGCGTTGAACCGGGTATTCGGAGACCGGGCGGGTGAAGTGCTTCAACGTGCCAAGAACGTAGCAGTTACGCTCGCTGAAGCCATTGAACACCACCACCAGCATCTACTGGGTGAAATCGGCTTTGATCTGGGTATTGATCAGGATGAAAAGGTATGGATGTTTGAAGCCAACTCCAAGCCAGGCCGATCCATTTTTCAGCATCCATCGTTGCGTGCGGAGGGTAAAGCATCCGTGGAGCATATTTTGGACCACTGTCTTTACCTCAGTAAATTCCGCAGAAAAGAGGAACTATGAATACCCGGGCGGAGCATAAGCCAGTCGTTGCTGTATTGACTGTGCACGACGAAGGGCAATTTTTCAAGGGTAATCAGCGCAATTTCAGGGATATTCTTGAAACGGGAACACGGATGGGATACCAAGTGTACATTGTTACCGTCAGGGACCTGAAACTGGCAGATGAGACGGTTAAGGGCTATGTCTTCAACAAGAGCTTACAGACGTGGGAGGAACAGAATTTTCCACCTCCACAGGTCATTTATAATCGCATCCCTAACCGTAATTATGAACTTAAAACCTCTGTGCGCACAAAGTTGGATGAAATTTCACATGCTTCAGGCATTGAACTGTACAATCCAGGCTTTTTTAACAAATGGGAACTGTTCAAGTGGTTGCGTACCTCGGAAACCACTCGTCAGCTTGTTCCGGCAACCAAACGGTTAAGCAACCTGTCTTCCTTAGGAAAAATGCTGTCTGCGTATCCATACCTGTATCTCAAGCCGGAAAACGGTAAGGCCGGAAAAGGGATTATGATTCTTAAATTCCGCCCGGAACATCTAATGGCTTACAGACTGACCATTCAGCATGACAAAAAAAGTGTAACCTACAGATCTGTATCGCTATCCCGGCTGTGGGGACGTATCCGCCGGGAAGCGGGCAACTCGCCTTATATCATTCAACAGGGTATCGATCTGGCAACCTATCAGAAAAAACCCTTCGACCTGCGTATCCTGGTACAAAAAAATATCCGTGGCTCCTGGAGTATAACCGGGGTCGGTGCCAGACTGGCGGGTAAAGGGAGCATTACCACACATGTCCCGCGTGGCGGGAGTGTAGAAGACCCGTTCAAGCTACTGTCCTCACTGTTTGGGCCTGAGGACAGCACGGATCTACTGAACAAAGTTAAAAGTACGGCCATACAGATTGCACGACAAATTGAACGCGCATCCGGTCTTTCTCATGGCGAAATGTCCATGGATTTGGGCGTGGATACGCTCGGAACCCTCTGGTTTTTTGAGGCCAATGCCAAACCGATGAAATTTGACGAGCCGGAAATCCGCCAAAAGTCGCTTAGACGCATATTCCAGTACAGCTCCTTTTTGGCCGGACGAATGAAATCATGATCAAGGAAGTGGAATCATGCCGCAAATTAGCGATGTTCAACATTTGCCTGCCCGGAGCTGGCTGCTGAGACGACGACAGTTACTGTTTCTGGCCCGCAGCTCAGGGGGCATGCGCATTACTCGTAATGCTCTGCGGCAGTTGGCTGTTTTGACGCCGGAGCAATTGAACACCCCTGGTTCCTCCCTCCTGTGCGCATATGTGCGCACGGAGAAGGGGCTGCGGATTGCGGGATTTTCCCTCGCTCTGAATTACGGGAAGGATGCTTGCATCGTAATTGTTCGTCCGCTTTACCGGGGCCGCAGACTGGGCGCTAGACTGCTGTCCGCCCAGCTCAAACAGCTGCGCCGTCTGACGTGCAGCGTAGCCGCCGACAATATGGCCAGTCTCAAAACCTGTTTCCGCGCTGGACTGGTTGCGCATGAAATGACGACTGGACCGACTGGGAAACCCACGCTGATATTTCACGGAGAGTTATCCCAAGATAAGCAGACGGCAGAGGAAGGTGGAATGCTGTGCCAAAACCTGTCCTAGGCATCATGACCTTGTATTTGAACAACAAGAAGCAATTGGAGGAACGCGACATATATGAGCGCATGATTGCAGAAGGGAAAAGGCTGGGGCTGGATATGTATGTATTCACTCCTGCGGATGTCCATAAGGATCGCAGGCTGCTCCTTGCCCAAATCTATGATCCACACAGCGGAAAATGGACCCGAAAATGGCGAGAGTTTCCAGATATGATTTTCGACCGTTGCCGGGTACAGCGCAGTGAGCGATATCGTCAGTTGAAGCAGTTCCGATTGCAATACACAGACCTTGTATATTTAAACCGACCGCTGAGTAACAAGTGGGTCATTCATCAGCAGCTTGCGAGAAGGTCTGCCTTTCGCCCCCATTTGCCTGCAACAGAGCTGTTCAATGGATTTCATAGTGTAAAACGGATGCTCAAACAGAATTCACTAGTGTACCTCAAGCCGATTAACGGTACGGGAGGACGCGGCATTTTACGTATTGAACCTGTTAACAAGCAAGGGGGCCTGTATCTGATTGAAGGCCGCAATCGCAAACGCCATATTATTCCCCAGCAGCGGGTACGTCTAGACCGTCTGGAGCCGCGTCTGAGCAGTTGGAACATGGATAACTACATTGTTCAGGAAGGCATTCCTGTGCAGTTGCCGAATGGCAGGGTCCATGATTACCGTATGCTGGTACAGAAAAATAGCCAAGGAGTATGGGAGCTAACCGGATGCGCCGGGCGAATCGGGGCACATCGGAGTGTCACTTCCAACCTGCATGGTGGAGGCAAGGCGGTACCGATGAACCAATTGCTGACGCAATGGATTCGTGATGAGGGCCATAGAGAGAAAATCATCAAGCAAGGGGAAAAACTCGGACTGGACATCGCTGCGTATCTGGAAGAAAGCTACGGGGCATTGTGCGAGCTTGCGCTCGATTTGGCAATTAATAAGGACGGTCATATATACGTGCTGGAAGTCAACCCGAAACCAGCCCGCGAGGTATTTTCACGTATTGGAGAAAAAGATACCTATCGCCGTTCCATCGCCAAGCCCATGGAATACGCCCTGTGGGTCTACCACACTCAGATTAATCCAAAGCCTCAGACGGACCACAAAGCAGAAGATAAAACAGAAGATAAAGCAGAAAATAAGACAGAGAATAAGACAAAGGAAGGCTCCGCGTAAAGTGGCTGCCTTCCTTTCTTTTTTCGTCTGCCCGACAGTACCAGCATGTTTTAATTATATGGTGCGTCGAGCCTATTTATAACCAATTACCTGTGTTTCACAGTTACTCGGCGTTTTTATAAAGTGTAAGCAGTTGCGTAAAGTCTGTAATAATCGCATCGGATCCCTTCAACTCATCGTTCACACCAAATCCCGCATAAGCACAACCGATCACCGTCTGTCCGTTCTTTTTGCCTGCTTCCACATCTGAGGAACGATCTCCTACCATCCATACATTTGAAATATCGTGCTTGCTCAACAGAATTTCCAGCAAATTCACTTTGGAAAGCGTGCTGTACTCCCCAGCGCTGTACAGTCCTTCAAAAATGGGAACCATTTCGTACGCAGCAGCGATCCCCTTTACATAATCCTCCAGCCCGTTACTGGCTACGAACAATCGGACACCTTGCTCATGAAGGGCCTGGAGTGTTTCTTTTACATGTGGATACAGGGCATGACTTCCGTTCTTCAATCCCTCCAGTTCCAGCTGAAGCAGCAGCTCGTCCGCTCTTCTGTGGGCCGCTTCGCTGGCTTCCGGCATCACTCTTCTCCAGATTTCATCCAGCAGCATACCCAAACTATTCAAAATAAGCTCCTCGGGAGGAGTCTCTCCTTCATAAAGCCCTTCGGCGCGCAGCGTATCAAACAGCTTGTGGTACGCAGGAAGCAATAGCGTCTCCGTCTGAAAAAGTGTACCGTCCATATCAAATACCATAGCCTCAGGTTTCTTCAACACAGGTGCATTGTTCATGTAGTTATCAGTCATTCCTTTCCTATGTAGGTTTACAACTCTAACCCCTCTCATGATAAGCAATAAGAGAGGTCCGTGTAAACCTCATTGCGCATACCGCTAACTCTTATATTTTTTTAAAACAGTCCTGAAACAATGCAAACCGCCCCACATATCCGTGTGTAAAGCACCCTGTGGTAGCTTGAAATCCACACCATTCCAATACGAAAATCCCGCCTGCTCTATCCATTGCTCCATCGCTGATAGGTCCACTGTAGGGTAATCGAACGTCAGCAAAAGCATTCCGTCATCCCGTAAGGTCCGGTGAAATTCACGTAAGGCTGCCAAAGATTCGTCAGGTGTTAAATGCTCCAGCACCGAAATACATACAATTTTGTCAAAACTGGCATCCTCATAGGGCAGAGCCGTCAGATTGGCATGTGCGGAGTGGAGACGAACTGGTAAAATCTCCTGAATGCGCTCGGCAGCCTCCTCTCCGATATCCCGTCGCACCTCGGCCAAGATGGCATCCACGGAAACGATCCGTATATCCAGATCGCAGGCATAGACCTGAGCGCAACGGCGGGCCAATTCAAATTTGAATGGATGTGGGATTCCACATGCTGCGTCTAGCACTGTATCTTGACCGGACATAAATTGGAGACACCACTCATACTCATAGGGGCGACTCCACCAGCTTTGGGGGAGTCTGTAAATTATGCTGGAGGAGTTGGGATCAGAATATACAAAAAAGCGAGACAGATACGGGTCGGACATGTTCATGGATGCTGCCTCCTTTTGGGCATGATTAAATTACTCTTGCGACACAGCACAGTTCATGACCCCGTTTCTCGCCTTGAAGTTTAGCCAGCAATCCCATTTGCTCCGTAAAGGCAAGATCACCGTACAAAGGATGGGCTTGCAGCAAGGCATCCAAACCAGAGGGAAGCTGGCGGGTGAACATAGCCACCGAGCGCAACCCAGACTTTTCCAGTAAGAGCGCCAGCGTATGCTCAGAATAATGATATAAATGATCTTCCTCCGTAAATAAAGGTGAATAAACGCCATAAGCCTCATTGGTGAACGAGTTTTTGTTGGGCACTGTAATATATAACGTCCCGTCAGGTTGAAGCTGTTCGCGTAAATCTGTCAAAAATGCAACAGGGTCCGCAATATGCTCCAGCACATGCCAGCATGCTACGGCCTCGTATTTATGATCCAGTGGTAATTCAGTATCTTCTTCTGCTTCTTGTATTTCTTGTGCTTCATTCAATTCCTGTATATCACATGCTTCATCGGTTTCAGTATCTTCTTCGGTTTCACCGTTCCAGTAACCCGGCAATAAATCCACGTCATATTTGTGTTTGGCGTAAGCACGCGAGTCTATGGAAGGTTCAATGCCCACTGCATCCCAGCCGGCTTGAAGGGCAGCATGGATAAATTCTCCGGTACCTGATCCAATCTCAAGCAATTTTCCTTTACCGGAACTGAACATATCCAGTAGCATGAGTCCAAAAAGGGCATGATCTCCATAAGTTGAAGCTGCTGCACTATCCCGCATAGCAACCCATTCGGCATTATAAATTTTTGCAATCATATCCTCTGGCTGTATATGATCCACATCATTACGAAAAACCAATCCACAGGAACCGCATCCCATCAAGGTAAAGCGTTCATAGCTATGAAATACTGCCGTGTCAGATGAGCCACACAGTTTGCATTTCATACCATGCTCCGCTCCTTTCTCCTTGCCTTTACCATAAAGTACGTCTTTTGTTTCACTTTTTATTTGTAGATCGGAATTATTCATAACCTGAACACTCGAAATCTCGGCAACATCCATGTCGTTTACCTGGTGGGCAGCTTCATATTCTGGTGCAGTTTCTTTTTCTGCATTTATGTTGTCCTGATCTACCCAGAGCGTAAGTCGGGGGTTCGGGTCCAAAATAGATTCATATTGCTCTTTCCAGCCATAACGAGCACTTGGATCAAGCAACTGGTACCGCTGAAATTTGGCCATGCGAATAGCAGGTGTACACCATCCCCAATGCTGGATGCGGTAGTTGCTGATTTCACTGGGAAGGTCAAGCACATTTTCGGGAAATCTCCCACAGTGTAGGGACTGCTCCTTCCATTTATAAGAGAACCCTTCCTTATATCGAATTAAAAAAGGACGGTAATACTGATGAGCCTGCCAATAATCATCATCGCGGTAATGCGTGGAAGTCCACATATCAAACAACCTGAAACAAATCGTATCCGCTTTCGTTCCCGCTAACAACGAATGTACCCCTTGAGCAAAACCGGGTTCGAACATTTCGTCAGCATCCATGTTTAATATCCATTCCGGTAAAGAAGCCAACGTCTCTCTCCACTGCTGCTTACGCAGCTCCACTTCATTGGTAAAAGAAGCTGTTTCATTGCGTATTAAACGCAATGGGATTCCCTTCAGGATCTCCCGGCACAACTCTCCGCTATCATCCTGACTGCCATCATCAATAATGACCGCTTCATCAATATATTCCCGATGACTCCTCAGCACGTCAATGAGCTTGCGATCTGCCTCATTGTATACCGTCATAGTCAGCGTCAATTTGGGTTTGGAGACAGGCGGCGTATGAAGTTCACTTTGTCGTGGACCAGAGAACGTTTGTGGTGCAGCAAAAGAATCTGCATTGTACTTGGCAAAGACAGCTGACTCACGGAGATGATACGGTATAACAGGAGGTTCAGGGAAATTAGAGGGACTTGCTGATGCAGAACGATTGAAGTCAGGAGAGTTAGTAGAAGTATCGGAATGATCCAGATATGCTAAATGTTCTGAATGGTCTTTATGAACAGCGCTCGTTGTAAAATACTTTAGGGTGAATAGTAGCTGCTCCGCCTTCATTCTGTCCGCTTCCCGGTACAGATGCATCGCTGGATAGTGTGTATCGACAAAAAGTGGAAATCCAAATGCAGCTGCCCGAATACAGAAATGTCGATCTTCTCCCCAATAGGAAACGTTTTTGATTTTACCAAAGTGAATCCCTGCTTCCAGTGCACGTCTGCGGATCAGGGTGCAAGCGCCTAAACCACCCACCTCATACAAACCAGGAACGTGCAATTGGTGTATGAAATGCAACTCGCGTTGCGCTCGCTCCTCTGCCGACAACACTTCGCCTTCTTCACGATGGAACAAATTATATTCATCACTAACCCACACCTGAGGCAATAGCGGCCCCTCCGGCTGCCAGCGTGTCCAGAAAATCTCAGATACAATATCCTTCTCCGCTTCTACCAGCTTACATAAGGTACGGGAATGGAGAATCAGGTCTGAATCGACCAAAAACAGCGCGTCATAATTATGCTGAAGTGCATAATCAATAAGACGATTTTTAAAGCCAGCCACTTTCCAGACGAGGGCAGGCGGCCAATAATGAGTGTGCTCATCACTTCGGTTCTCCACTTGCTGTGAGCCTGTCAACAAGGGCAAAACCCTGCCCGGCAGCCGATTGGAAAAATCAGCAAGCCATTGGCTTGAAGTGGGATTGTCATTATCATCGACAAATAAATAATCGGGCAGCACGTCAGGTGCCTCCAGTCGCTCCAAAGCTTGAAGAAATAAAGACAATATCTCCGGCTTCTGGTGCACCGGGCTACCGATTAGTATACGCATGATTCAACGCCTCCATCAGGTAGAAGCCTCATAACCGTTCCCCCTCCATGTCCTAAGGCATACCATAATTGCGACCAAGCGATATGGGAGTGAGCGTGGTATGAATGGACTTACACCTGGAAATATCAATGAAAACGACATCAATACAAAAATACAATTTTACCATCTAGACAACTACTCTTTTTCGGTTTTCTACCCATTTTCCAACTACATTTAGCCATCAAATTTATTTCCCGGTCGCACTTGATAATTCGAATTCCGCATAATCTCCTCCCCTTCGTATCAGGCTTTGATTTTCTAATTTATTAGAGCAAGGATGAATTTATGATCATCACACATCCTCTAAACGATCCATCGGAATTACTACATAATGAGCAAGCTATCCTACATAAAATGGAGATTATATTAAGTTTTTTGGGAGGGACAAAGAGCATGGTAACTGTCAGCTTATGTATGATTGTCAAAAATGAAGAAGAAGCACTTCATACCTGTCTGAAATCAGTCCATGACCTGGTAGATGAAATCATTATCGTTGATACTGGCTCTACCGACAGTACCCAAGAGGTAGCTGCATCGTTCAACGCCCGCATATACCCTTTTGAATGGTGTGATGATTTTTCCGCAGCCCGCAATTATGCGTTTGATCAAGCAACACAGGAATATCAATTTTGGTTGGATGCCGACGACATCCTAGAAGAGCAAGACCGACTGGCATTTCTCAACTGGAAAAAACAAGCCACCGTCTCGTATGACAGCATTACGATGGATTATGTGCTATCTGTAGATGAACAGGGGCAGCCACTGCATAAGCTTAAAAGAAACCGGATTGTACGCCGAGACCGTAATTACAGATGGATCGGATTTGTTCACGAATTTCTGAATGTGACAGGCAGTACCTTTCACAGTAATATGGCGGTGACTCATAAAAAGACACGCGCTTACACTGATCGTAATTTGCATATATATCTCAAGCATCGGGAGCAGGGCACCGCATTTTCTGAGCGAGATCACTACTACTTCGCTAATGAACTTTATGATAATGGACGAATACTAGAAGCCATCCAGCAGTACACACACTATCTGGGGCTAGATCTCGGATGGATTGAAGATCGGATTGCTGCTTGCTTTAAGCTAGCGGGTTGCTACGCTCACCAGGGTCAAAAACAGGAACAGCGCATGGCTCTGCTTCGCACACTTAACCTTGATGTACCACGCGCCCAGTTCTGCTGTGTCTTTGGCAATTTGTTGATTGAAGACGAACAGTACGCTCTAGCCATTTACTGGTTTCGCCAGGCGACGCTGATAGAGCCTCCACAAGATGTGATGGCCTTAACCAATTCGTCGTATTATACCTGGTTTCCACACTTGCAATTATGCCTGTGTTACGACCGAATCGGTGACATCGAAAAGGCAAAATCGCATCATCGCATAGCTCAGTTGCACCATCCTACCCATCCAAGCGTGCTATATAACGAGAAGTATTTCGCACAACTGAAGCAATAGAGATAAGAAAGACGCGCCGGGGAAGGTCGTTATTACTTCAAAAGAAAAAAAGTCTCCTGCAAGCTTAAGCTCACCAAGAGACCTCGTGTATCATTTTCTCAGAACACTTTCTTCCGGTCTCTTTCCCCCTTCAAAATTTCAACTGACTCACGGAAACGCAGCGAATGAATCACTTCACGTTCACGCAGAAACTTCAGACTATCCTGCAAATCCACATCATCTGTCAGATCAATCAGCCACTGATATGTAGCCCTCGCCTTTTCCTCTGCTGCAATATCTTCATAGAGATCAGCGATAGGATCGCCCTTGGCTTGGATATAGGCCGCCGTAAAAGGAACACCGCCTGCGTTTTGATAATATAGCGCATGATCATGCGCTGCGTAATATTCCCCTAGCCCAGCCGCCTTCATTTGCTCCACACTCGCATCCTTGGTCAGCTTATAAATCATAGTCGCAATCATCTCGAGGTGCGCAAATTCCTCCGTGCCTATGTCGTTCAGTACACCAATCACCTTATCGGGAATCGTATATCGCTGATTCAGATAGCGCAATGCCGCTGCCAGCTCGCCATCCGCTCCACCATACTGCTCCATTAGCAGTTTGGCCATATGAGGATCACATTTGCTGACACGTACGGGATATTGCAGTTTCTTCTCATATACCCACATTCATGTTCCTCCTTTATAAAAGGTTGTACCTACCTATACCTGCCACGGCCAAGGAGATTGACTCCACTCCCAAGGATACTTGGAATAGGCACGACCAAAATTTTGTAAAGGCCCATATAGCATCTGATACTCGTTAGCAATCGCCGTTCTTTCTTGCGTCAGCTTATTGAATTGTTCGATAGCCTGTAAATCATCTGGGTGTGTATTGAGATACAAATTCAGCTCCACCAACACAAAATCCACCGCTTGGAGCTTCTCCAGCAACGCATAAAACTGAGCATCGCCCGGCTTGGTTTGGGGCGTGCAGTCTTGGGCCGGATTTCCGGCTTGACTATAGTCCTGAGCTTGGCCCTGATACTGGTTCTGATATGGATATGGATTTGAATAAGGGCTTTGATACGGATTCGGCTGTTGATACCCACCCTCATACTGAATTTGCTGTTGGAATGGGTTTGGAGACTGACCTTGTTTTGGATTCTCCATTCTATTCGCCTCCCCCCTGGTTTCTCATAGGCTCATAAGGGCTGTAAAGTAGAGGCCATAGCGTCCCCTTCGTCAGCGCCTCATCTGGACTGAATTGCGGTAGACCAGGGGGCTGAAATTGTACAAATAAGTTTGGTGGAAGCACATAAGTCTTGCACAGGACGGGCGGACACGGATCGAACGGGCCGATAAACGGGGCATACTCACCTTGCTGTGGAAATTTCACGGGCCGGGACCTCCTTTGATTGATCCATCTGCTTTACTATTCAACATATGCCGCATCGCCCAAGTCTCGAACAAAAAATCACAGATAAAAATAATTGTTCAAAGAAAATAACTATAGAACTGTTTCTAATCAAAAAAGAGCCTTTAAAACCACGGTACGTGGATCTAAAAGCTCTTTCTTCAGCACTCTATAATAACTTACATACCTGAACTGATCTTACCTTACCTATATCTGTAGATCAGGAATCAATCGGTAGAAAGCTCATCTTCAATCACAGGCTCAGGCTTGCGGTGAATCTTCACTCTCATGATGCGAAGCCTTGTTGCTTCCTCCACCTCAAAGGTAAGGTTATAAAACTCAATTTTCTTCCCTTTCACCGGAATGCCTTCCAATTCCTTGAACAGCCATCCCCCGATGGAATCCACCTCGTCGTCTTCAATATTCACTCCAGTCAAATCATTGACATCCTCAATGAGCATACGACCGTCCACAGAGATGAAGTTCTCCTTGATTTCCACGCTTGGGCGTTCATCCTCAAACTCATCATAGAGATCCCCGACGATTTCCTCCAAAATTTCCTCCGCTGTCAGCAACCCGGCCGTTCCGCCGTACTCATCCACCACGAGAGTCATTTGGGAATGTTTTTTCTGCATAAGGCGTAGCACGTGACTCACTTCCATAGACTCTGGCACATTCAAAATAGGCCGTACCACCGAAGCCAGATCCAGTTGCTCTCCCTGCTCAGCTAGCAGAAGATCCGTAATATGGACAAAACCGATAATCTGGTCCTTATCCTCAACCGCTACCGGGTAGCGGGAATGCTTGGTCTCGCTGATAATCTTGAGATTTTCCTTAAACGACAAATTCGTATACAAACAATCCATATCTGTACGCGGCAGCATGATTTCACGGGCAAGCAAGTCGGAAAAATCAAAAATATTATCCATCAGCTTAATTTCGTCCTTATCAATCACACCGCTTTTGGCGCTCTGATTCATCAATATCCGAATCTCTTCCTCCGAATGAGCCGCTTCGGCTTCACTCGCCGGCTGAATGCCGAATGCACGTAGCAGCAAGTTTGCCGCAGCATTCAATACCCAGATCACAGGCAGAAAGACCTTATAAAAAAGCAGTAAAGGCGCCGATAAAAACAACGCCACACCTTCAGTCTTCTGAATCGCTAAAGACTTGGGGGCCAATTCCCCCAATACAATATGCAAAAAGGTAATTACGCAAAATCCGACGACAACGGATATCGTTGTGATCAGGGTACCGTCAGTTACACCGAGTTTGTGCATGAGTGGCTCTATCAGGTAGCCGGATATTGCTGGTTCTCCAATCCAACCCAAGCCCAATGAAGCCAGCGTAATGCCTAATTGGGTGGCGGACAGATAAGCATCCAACTTTTGGTTCACCTTTAGCGCATAGCCTGCCAGGCGATGACCCTCGCTTTGGAGCTGCGTCAATCGGGATTGGCGCATTTTGACCAGCGAAAATTCTGCGGCCACAAATACACCATTTAGAAAGACAAGCAGCAGTACCAAGAGGAGATTCACAGCTAGCAATCCCCAATGAAACTCGGTATGACCATCCAATACGAACTCCCCATTTCTATAATTGTAATGCTTTTCTTGATTTAAAGTCTATTCCTTTGTAATACATATCCGCCACGAGCAGGTTCGGTCCACAACAGGCAGCGGCATCACAATGACAGTTCACAGTCTGATTCAACGGATGCTCATTCAGCCATTCACCAAAAATATCGTCCAGACTGTCTTCCTGAATGTTTCCGAAAGCCGGAATGTCTGCAAAATCCGTCACATACACGCTACCCGTGAACATATTCACATTCACGCGGTTTCTTCCGTCCGGATCATTACGCACCGTAATATTCGGTTCCTGACGCAAGCGGCGAAGCAGTTTGCGGTCTTCTTCCCGATCCGAACAAGCAAAGAACGGTAATGTGCCAAACAACATCCACATGTCCTGATTACGTACATCCAGCAACTTATGGATAGAGTTCCGCATGTCGTCGAGTGAAAGCACAGGCAAAGCAGAGGCAAAATTCGACGCGTACATTGGATGAACCTCATGCCGTCGGCATCCTATTTCGTTGATCAACTGATGAATGCCCTCCAGCTTCGTGTGTGTCCGATAATTAATCATGGATTCAGCTGAAATGAACATCCCCATTTCACTCAATCTACGGGCATTTTCCAGCATTTTTTCATACAAGCGAACAGCACCCGCACGTGGAGTCGGCCGTCCGGTATTCGCAAAACCCACTTCATAAAAATCGTCCGCATTCAAATAGTTAAACGAAATATGCATCACATCCAGATAAGGAAGCATCTTCTCATATCTGCGAATATCTAACGTCAGATTGGAGTTGATTTGCGAGCGAATACCGCGCTCTTTGGCATATTTCAGCAGTGGAACGATCACTTCATCCACTGTTTTATCGAGTAAAGCAGGTTCCCCGCCTGTAATACTGATCGTCTCCAGATGCTCGACTTCATCCAGACGCTTCAGCATTAGGTCTAACGGCAGGAAAGGGGCCTCCTTCATAACCAGCATGTCGCCAACAGCGCAATGCTCACAGCGCATATTACATAGATGCGTTACGGTCATTTCCACACTCGTAAGCAAATGACGACCATGTGTACGCAGTGAGACAATCGGGTCCCACGGATCATAGGTTGGCGATATTTGGGGTAACGTGTTATTTTGTAGAACTGTCATTATGTTTTCACCTTATTTCTGTTATTAACCTCAAAAGACGTATAATTATCATATCATGATGTGTAAAGTGTCTGCATGCTTTCTTCCACATCATCTGCTAATCTACGTGTACTCCTCCGAAAGGGGCGGCAGTAGCGCCCAATGTGTTTGTAATCATAACCGAGAGGGATACGGACAAATCCACATCATAAGGTGCCTTCACTTCCTGCCCATCCTGGTCCCTTACAATGCGAATGACGGGTCTTTGCGGGATTTTGGGATGTATACGCACCACAACCCCCTCTTCCCCCGTGTTGAGCACCACAGAGAGTCCCAGGGGGTAAATAGCTACACAGTCACGAAAGGCTTCCAGCATTCGCTGCTCATATAACGTTCCTGCCCCGGCGTACAGCACTTCCATCGCTTCATAAGGCAACAAAGCCTGTTTGTATATCCGACTTGCTGTCATTGCGTCGTACGAGTCTGCCAGACCAATCCATTTCGCATATTCGTGGATCTGGTCCTTTTTCCAACCGTGTGGGTATCCGCTGCCGTCGATACGCTCATGATGCTGTAATGCACAGTGAGCCGACAACAAGGGAATCCCAGGTTCGTCTTTGAGCAGCTTGTAGCCGATCACCGTGTGTGTTTTCATATGCTCATATTCCTCATCCGTCAATTTACCCGGCTTATAGAGTACTTGAGGTGAAATTTTCATTTTACCGATATCGTGTAGTAGTGAACCTATCCCCAGCTCCATGAGCTGATTATTATCGTAGCCATTGGATATTCCAAGTACTAGTGAATACAAACATACGTTCAAAGAATGATGATACAAATCCTGATCCGCGGCCCCGATATCCATCAACATAATGACGGCGTCCTGACGGCCTCCTATATCGTCCAGAATGGATTCCATCACCTTATAAAATGACTTGCCAAAATATTTGTGCTTATGATCTACGGAGTAGGATGACAACCCTTGAAACTGCTTTTTGATTTCCTGTAGCGCCGCGGCCCTTGTCTGTTCATGGATCATCTCAGGAATGACGATATCTTCTGTCACAGCATCCTCAATGTATACATATCCAATACCGACTTGGCCTAGACGTTCAATCAATCGCGAAGTAAGCTCAACACCTTCCGAGAGCAGCACCATTCCATTTTCATTGTATATTTTTTTGCCCAGCTTCATGCCGGCTCTCAATAATGTAACAGGTACCAGTCGCAGCTTAATCCTCTCCCGATTGTTTTGATACCTGAAGCCACCTAGCTGCAAAACATTCTTCCATCGCGCCCGGACGCTTCAACTCCATTTCAATCAAATCCCGTAAAAATTCTGGAAGCATAAATCGGAGATCTGTTCCGTTCGCAAGCACCTCATAACCTGCTTTGAAAGTGAACATATCCAACGTGCCCACTGTGTATTCCTCATGTTCTTCCAAAGGTTGACCCGCTACACGAATGTCCGTCACTTTTTCATAAGGAGCACGGCCAGGGTCATACTGAATGGCCAAGCCTTCCACGCACATCGTGCCAAGCACTTTACCTCTGAAGCCAAAGCCCGTCATGGGCTTGTCTGTAAATTCAGGCAGCAAGGACTGCTCCAGCGCCAACCGAATATCTCTTCCCCGCAACTTCATAACACAGGCATTAATCGGCGAAGGACATAAGGAATGTAGTATTCCTTTGCTAATATCCCCTTGAGGTAATGGGCCGAGCAGTTGTCCCGCATTGACGAGGGCAATTTCTGTTCCTGTAAAATGGGACACCGATTGTGCCAGCATATTCCCGAAAGGGGATTCCTGATCATATGCAATCTCCAGTTTCCGATCCGTTACCGCAACCGTGCTCTCCATGGCACGATCTGCTTGTCTGCGATGCACCACAATGGCCGATGCCACTTTTTCGTCAAGTAGTGTCTGATCTACAGGAATTACGCCGCCTGACGTAACCCGAAACGGTTCAAGGCTATTGTTACGACTTAGCGTCACTTCACCCAGCAGCGTTCCGAACTTACCCGCCCCACATAAAGCTGTTTTTCCGATCCAAAGCGGTTCCTCCAGCACATGATGGGTATGCCCCCCAAGGATAACGTCAATTTCAGGAAACTGCGACGCTAATTTTTTATCGGAAGGTAGACCCAGGTGGGACAGCACGACCAAAACATCAACCTGCTTTCTCAGTGCCGCGATCTGCTTCCCCAGCACCTCAAACGGATTGAGCACATCCCAGCCCAGCAATTGATAAAATTCTACAAAAGGGGCCGTCACACCGAGTAAACCGACCTTGATTCCTGCTTTGTCTACGATAAGGGATTCCTTCATCCACGAAGGGCTCATCCCCGTGGCACGCTCTGTCATATTGCCGCATACGACCGGACAATGAATCCCCGCATATGCCTGTTCAATGATATCCGGGGTAAAAGTCAGTCCCTCATTGTTACCGATCGTAATTGCATCGTATCCTGTTAGATTAATCACATCCACATTTGCCCCACCGAGCGTTCCTTCCGTTTCGGGGGCCATCCGGTCCATGTGGTCTCCTATGTCAAGCACAAGTAGCGCATCCCCTAATGCAGCTCTTCGTTCATTAATCATCGCGGCTATCGAAGGCATACTGCCAAAATGGCTATGGATATCATTGGTATGCAAAATGGTCAACGTTTGCCGAGTCGTCATCTCCATAACCGCCCTCCTCTATATTTTATATATCGACTTTGGAGCTTCTAATGTTTAAGCATATCATGTTATTTAACAATATGGTACATATGGATGGACATAGTCCTTAAGCTTCGCTGTAGTCTCTGGGCAATCTCATATTATAAACATAGTGAAAAGTATTGACGTTATCTACTGTAGGTATCTGATAGGAATCGGGTTCCTAGGACCTATTTTACAGCTTGGAATAATAGTAAATTAGTCGTTGTCATCCCATATAATTCTTGATATATTAAGTTTGTTTCGTATTTTCGACAAATTTACGACAATAAGGAGGTTAGCGCATGAGAGTACACGTTACCGATGCCAAGCCGGGAGATCGCCTCAAATCCGATACATACAATGGGCACGGTGTACCTGTCATGGTTCAGGGCACCGAGCTACAGCATGACGATATTTCCAAGCTCATTATGCACGGTGTCGATTATATCGACATTGATGCCGGTTCTGCGAGCATTCCGGTTGACTTTGCCCCCGATGTTCCAGCTTCCCCCGAGTCCCTCAAACGTGCCGTTCCTCTCATGGAGCAGACGATCAGTGGCTTTGAAAGCATGTTTCTCGAAGCTTCCTCAACTGGCAAATTTGATGAATATCGAGTTGATGAGCTGTTCGGCCCTCTCGTTTCAGAGCTGGCTCGTCAAAAAGATGTCGTATCTCTGCTGTTAATTATGGAACGGGGAGATCACTATACCTATAATCATTCTCTCCAAGTAGGCGTACTGTCATATTACATTGCCACATGGCTTGGATATACGGAAGAAGAAGCATATGCCGCTGGTAAAGCTGGATATTTACATGATATAGGCAAGTCCATGATACCCGATGAAATTTTGAACAAACCGGATAAACTGACACCTGAAGAATTTCATGAAATGAAGAAGCATTCGCTATATGGCTATGATATTATTCGCAATTCAACCAGCGATGAGATTTCTGCAATTGTCGCCTTGCAGCATCATGAGCGTGAAGATGGAAGTGGATATCCTCATGGTCTGTTCAAGGAAGAAATTCATCCTTTTGCCAGCATAACAGCTATTGCCGACGTATATAGCGCGATGATTTCCAATCGTGTGTATCAGACGAAGCAGGAGCTACTCACCGTATTACGCGAGCTGCACAGCATGAGTTTTGGACATCTAAACCCAGAAGCTACCCAAGTGTTCATCAGACACATGCTTCCTAATTTCATTAATAAGCAGGTTCTGTTGACTACAGGTCAGACAGGAACGATAATTCTGAACAATCCTGCTGATTACTTCAGACCCTTAGTAAGAATTAACGATGATGAATATGTAGATTTGTCTAGGGACCGCCATGTATCCATTGATGAAATTTATTTGGAATCCTGATCCGCTACTGCCTCCCGGCGTTACTTCGGTGGAACGAAATGTTTTGCCGAAGCACAGACTACGCGAATAAAAAGAGACTGTCCTTGATTCGTAGGTTCTTCTACGAAGGACAGCCTCTTTTTATGTTACGGATATTAACGTTACTATCCTTATTTATTTGTTTAATCCTAAGTGTTAAGGTCATGTAGACCTGGGCTATGTTCATTAGGCAATTCAGGCATATACGGAAGAGGAAAACCTTCTGGAGGATCCATTACACTCAAATCCCCACCGTTTCTGCTTGGAGTTTGCCCATTGAATATTTCTCCAATACGGGTAGAATCCAATCGGAAATTAAACTGCGCATTGTGAAAGCCCATTTCAACATACTTCTGGCATTCTGGATACTTGTTAATATCGTAGTTTGGAACCGGGAACAATTTTCCCCAATCCACTCCAAGTGTCTCTAACGCTTTGGCAAATGCGTTTTGATGAGCATTATCCCGCACAATCAAAAAAGCCAACGTTTCCCGGAATGTTTTGTTCGAGCTCATTTCGTAAATTCGGGATTTTTGCAGAACCCCTGTAGATTCGAGTACGAGATTATCAAGCAAATCACTAATCAGGTTGCCGTGGGAATAAACATAACTACCTAGCCAAGGATTTCCACTTGCATCAACAGGTAAAGAACTTTGAGCTCCCATAATAAAATGATGAGGATTTGCGTGTTTTATCGCCTCATCTAAAGGTGCATGATCTATTCCCGCATCACCGGCTTGGTCTGCACCTGAGCCAGTAAGAAGCTGATTTATAGTATGTTGGACCAGTTCAACATGACTAAGCTCCTCTAGAAAAACTCCTCGTATCAAATCCCTATACTGCACAGCATTACCACGAAAATTATTGCTTTGAAAGAAAAACTGCATCATAGTACGCATTTCTCCGAATCGACCACCTAATACTTCTTGAATCACTTTAGCAGCAGCAGGGTCAGGCTTATCAGGTACTATTAAGTTAATTAAATCTTCTTTATAAAAATACAATTCAAATACCCTCCTTAGACTCTTTATTTTAAAGTGAAACATAGGCTTCCCTCTTAAATAATTTTTATACAAACCAAACAAACAGAAAGTTAAATATAAAGACCCCTATCAGATTGTTGTTATGCTGCTCCTCGTTTTATTACATCTTGAAGAGGTTAAATACAGTTAGAATTCACTAAGCTGCTTTAGCTATAGGAGGAGTATATATGTTTAGACATCAAAAAGAGTTGCAGTTTGAAGTGAAAGTAGAGCGTCCTGATCCTCTTTTTGCCCGGCAGGTACAAGAAGTTTTGGGAGGACAATTTGGAGAAATGACCGTGATGATGCAATATTTATTTCAAGGATTTAACTGTCGCGGTGATGAAAAATATAAAGATATGCTAATGGATATCGGAACTGAAGAAGTAGGGCATGTGGAGATGCTGTGTGCTTTAATTAGTCAACTACTTGATGGGGCTAAACCAGAAGATCAAGAACAAGCTGCAAAAGACCCTGTCACAGCTGCCATAATGGGGGGAATTAACCCGCAGCACTTGCTGGTCAGCGGTCTAGGCGGATTGCCTACTAATTCAAATGGAGTTCCATGGAACGGCTCTTACATTGTAGCTAGTGGTAATCTTTTGGCGGATATGCGGTCCAATTTGCACGCAGAGAGTCAGGGTCGATTGCAGGTAGCAAGGCTATATCATATGACACAAGATGAAAGCGTCAGAGCTACACTACGGAAAATGCTAGCACGTGACCGCTATCACCAGTATCAATGGATGGCGGCAATCCAAGAATTAGAAGAAAAAAATGGTGTTGTGGTCCCAGCTTCTTTTCCTCCTGAAGCAGAGCAAGAGTCTCAGCCTGAAGCTTATGAGTTTTGGAATTTGTCTGATGGCGAAGAATCTAGTGAAGGTTTATGGGCAACAGGGAGTGCGCCGGATGGAAGCGGGAGCTATGTATACATTTCTAAGCCTGTTGCTAAAGGACAAATCTATAGTGCCAAAATACCAGCAACCGAATTACATCATGACTTAGACCATAAAACTTCTGATAAATAAACAAGTAGCAGACGAGCTGTCCCAACATTAAAGATTGCTTATTGGTGATACTGCCATAAAAATGAAACAAAAAATATATACTTAAAATTCGAATAAAACGGCTTATCATAAGGCATAAAATCATAGCCGGTCATAAATCATGAAGTACAGAATTAATGTAAGACTAAAAGCCCTGCCGACCAATTATGGTTAGCAGAGCTTTTTGATTTATTTCGAGTAATTTACACATCACTGAAAAATCGAAGTCGATGCTCTCATTCTGTATGAGCAGATGTCTATAACAAACATTTGTGTTACCTCAGCTTCGGTCAAACCACCGTTCATTAAATAAGAGGTGCCTGAATCAATGTTGCAAAATTAAACTGGTGTACATGACCATCATTTAATGTAGTTTGGCCCGTAACAAAATGTACGTGTTTTCCATTTCCGACTGGAATAGCTGGTCCTGTTCTAATTTTTTTGAGATTATGAAAGTGGTTCACGAAATCAGTTTTTGTAAGATCGATTTCATGGACATGACTTCTTCCAACTCGAATTGCTTGCCCAGTAACACCTGCAAAGCGGTGGTTATGTCGGTCTGCGCCTTCTTCAGCCAGTTTGGTACTACCTTCAAATTCATGTACATGCCTCTGTGTCTGTTTAGAAGAGAGGGTTCTCTTCTCCACTCCAATTTTATTCTTCTGCATCTGTTGGTATGCCTCCTTATGTTTATGTCACTCACAACATCCTATTAAGCAAACATACATAAGTGCTAGGCAACTATCTGCGGTCTTAAGAATAAATTTTTTTATGTAGTAGAAAGAAGGCTTATGGGCTTAGGCATCACAGAAAAAATAAAAGGAGACGAACTTAAAAAGTTCGTCTCCTATGCTAGCAGGAAATCCGAGTCGGCACAAAATCGGCATGACTCCAATTTAACAGCTTTAGATTACCTCAAGAACCTTGTCTGACCAAGGGTTACGGCGTTTTAACCAATACTGCCTTCCATCTCGAACTTGATCAAACGGTTCATTTCTACCGCATATTCCATCGGCAGTTCTTTTGTGAACGGCTCAATAAAGCCCATAACGATCATTTGTGTTGCCTCTGCTTCAGTCAAACCACGGCTCATCAGATAGAACAGCTGATCTTCCGATACCTTGGAAACCGTTGCTTCATGCTCAAGCGTGATGTCGTCATTCATGATTTCATTATAAGGAATAGTATCTGAAGTTGATTGATTATCCAAAATCAACGTATCACACTTGATATTCGATTTTGCACCTTGAGCCTGACGACCGAATGAAGCTAATCCGCGATACGTTACTTTACCGCCGTGCTTACTGATCGACTTGGATACAATTGTGGACGTGGTGTCCGGTGCCAAGTGGATCATTTTCGCACCTGCATCCTGATGCTGGCCTTTGCCTGCAACAGCGATGGACAACACCATCCCTTTCGCTCCACGGCCTTTCAATACAACGGCTGGATACTTCATCGTCAACTTGGAACCGATGTTACCATCGACCCATTCCATCGTTGCATTTTCTTCTGCAACCGCACGTTTGGTTACCAGGTTATAGATGTTTGGTGCCCAGTTCTGGATCGTTGTATAACGAACGCGTGCATTCTTCTTACAAATAATTTCGACCACGGCACTATGCAGCGAGTTCGTGCTGTAAATTGGAGCCGTACAGCCCTCTACATAATGCACAAAGCTGTCTTCGTCGGCAATAATGAGCGTACGCTCAAATTGACCCATGTTTTCCGAGTTGATACGGAAATAAGCCTGCAATGGAACTTCACATTTCACACCTTTTGGTACATAGATGAAGCTCCCGCCTGACCATACCGCACTGTTCAGTGCTGCAAACTTATTGTCTGCAGGAGGTACAACTGTTGCAAAATACTCTTTCAGAATCTCAGGATGCTCACGCAACGCCGTATCGGTATCCATGAAAATAACGCCCTGATCTTCCAGTTCCTTTTGCATACTGTGGTAGACAACCTCGGATTCATACTGTGCGGATACACCAGCCAAAAACTTCTGCTCCGCCTCAGGAATACCCAGTTTATCAAAGGTTTCTTTAATTTCTGTCGGAACTTCTTCCCATGTCTTCCCTTGTTTCTCGGAAGGTCTTACATAGTACTGGATATCGTTGAAATCCAGTTCACCCATATCTCCGCCCCAGTTTGGCATTGGCATTTTTTCAAACTGCTTCAGTGCCTTCAGACGGAACTCCAGCATCCATTCTGGCTCATCCTTAATTTTGGAGATTTCCTTTACAATTTCCGGAGTGAGACCCTTACCTGTTTGGAAAATGGACTTGTGCTCGTCACGAAAGCCATATTTATACTCTTCCATTTCCGGTGCTTTCTTGGCCATGTTTCTCAAACCTCCTCTGTTCTATTTAAATTATTTATCTTCATCAATCCCTTTGCGCAGTGCGTTCCAAGCCAGTGTCGCACATTTAATGCGGGCCGGGAACTTATTCACGCCTGACAAAGCTTCCAATTCTTCATAATCATCGAATTCAACGGCTTCTCCCTTCATTAAAGAAGAGAAGCGGCTCGCCATATCCAGTGCCTGATCAATCGTTTTTCCTTTGACCGCTTCAGTCATCATCGAAGCCGAGGACATACTAATTGAGCAGCCTTCACCCGTAAAACGGGCATCTTCGACCACGCCGTCTTTCGTTTTGAGTTGAAGGGAAATTCGGTCACCACACGTAGGATTATTCAAATCCACCGTAACGGCATCATCCTCAAAACGTCCGCGATTGCGCGGATTTTTATAATGATCCATAATCACGCGTCGGTACAAGTCATCAAGTTGCATCGCCAAAATACTCCTTTGTTTGGATTAAGGCGCTGACCAGAGCGTCGACTTCTTCTTCCGTGTTATAGAGATAAAAGCTAGCACGTGCAGTTGCACTGGCTTTCAGCCAGCGCATTAACGGCTGGCAGCAATGATGCCCCGCACGTATAGCTACCCCTTTGCTATCCAGTACAGTAGCTACATCATGCGGATGCACATCATCCAGGTTAAAGGTTACGAGCCCGACATGACGTTCAGCAGGTCCGTAAATCGTCAACCCCTCCACTTCACGGAGACGTTTGAGTGCATAGTTCGATAGACGGCTCTCATGCTGTGCAATAGCATCCAGTCCGATGCTTTCCAGAAAATCAATAGCAGCTCCCAAACCAACAGCTCCAGCTATAATCGGGGTTCCACCTTCGAATTTCCAAGGAAGTTCCTTCCATGTGGATTCATATAATCCCACATCGTCGATCATTTCACCGCCAAACTCAATGGGCTCCATGTTTTCCAGTAGCGCCTTCTTGCCATACAGTGCCCCAATCCCAGTAGGAGCACACATTTTGTGACCCGAAAAGGCATAAAAGTCAGCATCGATGTCTTGCACGTCTACTCTCATATGTGGTGTGCTTTGTGCACCGTCTATAACGATGACTGCGCCTTTGCGATGCGCAATAGCTGCAATCTCTTTAACAGGGTTCACAACACCAAGCACATTGGAGACATGCGCAATCGCTACAATTTTCGTGTTTTCTGTAATGGTATTCTCCACATCAGCAAGATCAACGCTACCATCCTCTTGAAGTGGAATATATTTTAAAGTTGCGCCTGTGGCTTTGGCTACCTGTTGCCACGGAATCAGATTACTGTGATGCTCCATTTGTGTGATGACAATTTCATCACCCTCCTTACAGTTAGCTCTACCATAAGAAGAAGCCACCAGATTCAGCGCCGTTGTTGTTCCGCGTGTAAAAATAATTTCCTGACTGCGCTTGGCATTCAGAAAGCGGGCTACCTTCTCCCGCGCACCTTCATAAGCATCCGTCGCGCGGCTCCCCAAGGTATGCACACCACGGTGAACATTTGAATTATCATATTCGTAGTAGTGCTTGATCGCCTCGATGACCGCCAGCGGTTTTTGCGAAGTGGCCGCATTATCCAAATAAACTAGCGGATGACCGTTAATCTCCTGATGTAAAATCGGGAATTGTTCACGGATCAATGCAGTATTCATTGGCCCAACTTCCTTTCAACAAGGCTTTGCAGCTGATGTTGAAGTCCTTCGAGCGGAATCTCAGATACGACAGGTGCCAAGAAACCATAAATAATCAGACGTTCAGCTTCTGCACGGCTAATTCCTCGGGACATCAAGTAATACACTTGTTCACGGTTAACCTGACCAACCGATGCTGCGTGACCTGCTGTTACATCATCTTCATCAATCAGCAGGATTGGGTTAGCGTCACCACGCGCTTTCGGGCTGAGCATCAGAACACGTTCTGTTTGCTGACCATCTGATTTGGTAGCACCTTTTTCAATTTTTGTAATTCCGTTAATGATGGAAGACGCTTCTTCACGCATCACTGCGCGCGTAATCATCTGACTGGCGGAATTTTTGCCAAAATGCTGTGCTTGTGTCGTATAGTTCAGCTTTTGTGAGCCGGAACCTACAGCAATGATCTTGGCATCCGAATTGGAGCCATTGCCTTTAAGCACGGACATGGTATTGCTTGCTGTATTGCCGTTGTTCATTTCGCCCACAATCCATTCGATAGCTGCGTCATTTCCCAACGTGGCACGACGAATCGAAATATCCGTTACTTGCTCTCCAAACTGATGGACTGTCGCATAACGTACTTTAGCTCCTGCATTTGCAACAACTTCTACCGCACCGTTATGAAGAACAGGTGCCGCCAAATCCGCAGATACATAGTTGTCTACGTACGTCACGGAACTGTGGCTTTCGACAATAAGAAGCACATGCGGTGCAAACGTTGCAGTCGCATCGTCTGTCAGGAATACAGCTTGAAGCGGAACGTTCAGTTCTATATTTTTAGGCACATAAGCAAATACTCCACCGTTCCAGAGTGCCGCGTGCAATGCAGATAATGAATTTTCTTCTGCCTTAATAACTGTGTTCAGATGAGCTTTAACCAAATCAGCATGCTCTTTAACCGCTGTTTGCAAATCCGTGAAAATGACGCCTTGCGCCGCCAATTCCTCGCTCAGCTTCACATATACCGCGCCGGAGTTGCGCTGAATAATCAGACCGCCCTCCTGTTGCTCTTTGACCAGATCAGCAATCGCTGCAGGAACCTGCCCTACCGATGTAATGACCTCGCTCTGTTTATGTTGACCGTAATCATTTAATTTCCAACGTTCGATTTTTGTTTTTTCAAATACCGGAAGCTCCAGTTTGCCTGCAAGCTCAAGTGCTTTTTGTCTGTCTTCGGCCAGCCAAGATGGTTCGCCGTTACGTTCGGACAGAACACGCAGTTGCTCGGAATCTACCGGAAGGATTGTTTGTGTAGTCATTAGTTTTCCTCCTCGCTTCCGGCTTACGCCTCTTGTCCTACAGTTTCATCAACGATACCCAGTTCTTCCTTGATCCAGTCGTAACCGTCTGCTTCCAGACGCTCAGCAAGCTCAGGACCCCCGGATTTAACGATACGTCCTTGCATCATCACATGAACATAATCTGGTTTAACGTAGTTTAACAGACGTTGATAGTGAGTAATGATAAGGAAACCACGCTCTTCGGAACGCATAGCGTTAACACCGCTAGCCACGATTCTCAAAGCATCGATATCCAAACCGGAGTCGATTTCATCAAGAATGACAATTTTCGGATCAATCATCATCATTTGCAAAATTTCATTCCGTTTTTTCTCACCACCAGAGAAGCCTTCGTTCAGGTAACGGTGAGCAAACTCAGGGTTCATTTCAAGCTCTTTCATTTTGCTTTCCATTTGACGGATAAACTTAATCAAGGAGATTTCTTGTCCTTCTTCACGGCGCGCGTTGATTGCACTACGCAAAAAGTCGGAGTTCGTTACCCCTGCAATTTCACTCGGGTACTGCATCGCCAAGAACAATCCTGCACGTGCACGCTCATCCACTTCCATATCCAGCACGTCTTCTCCATCCAAAGTTACATTGCCATCTGTGACTTCATATTTAGGATGACCCATCAAAGCAGACGCGAGTGTACTTTTACCCGTACCGTTAGGACCCATGATGGCATGGATTTCTCCGCCCTTCATTTCGAGGTTAATACCTTTCAAAATTTCCTTGCCTTCAATGGTCGCTTTGAGACCTTCAATCTTAAAGTTTGTAGCCATATTCGCAATACCCTCCAAAAAATGTAGTGTGGTGTCGAAATCAGAAAGTATATTTAAACAGGGGAGCCCCCTGATTTCAAGTAATATTTAAAAATTTATTTATAATCATTCTAAACTGATTCTCAATGATTCTCAAGTTATTTTATAATAAATATCTTGAAGGGTGCAACCAACAGACACACGTTATCCAACTTTCTTCATAAAATGTTCACCCTACCAAGCACACAAATGGCAAAATACATCCTGCGAATGTTTATATAATTATAAATTTGTACAAAAAACATGGGATGCATGATCTCTTTCCAGCCATAAAAACGCTACTGACAGCATGATGTCAGTAGCGTTTTACATGTAGAGGGTTTATTTCAGAGCGTAACCCCATCACTATGGAGTGGAATTAAATTCACCGAACTAGGCATAAGTGATGAATCGAAATTCTGCCAATTAGCCCAAATAAGAGCGAAGCATCCACATATGTTTTTCCAGATCCGCTTTATAACCGATCAGCAAATCTGCAGTTGGCTGGTCGGAATTGCTTTCCGCCAGTTCGATACCTTCCTGAAACTCCTCGCATACCGTTGCAAAATCCTCGATCAAGGTTTGTACCATCTTGGGAGCATCTTCGTTGCCGGTTGCTTCCTGGATCGACGACAGCTCCAGGTATTCCTTCAACGTTGCGGAAGGAGAACCTTTCAACGCGAGCAAGCGCTCGGCGATCTCATCCATTTTCAATGTCACTTCATTGTATAACTCTTCAAATTTAACATGGAGTGTGTAGAAACTGGAGCCTTTCACGTACCAGTGATAGTTATGAATTTTTACATATAACACATTGAGGTTAGCGACTTGACGGTTTAAAAGTTCCTCCACCGATTTGGTTTGCGTATTTTTCGAGTTACTTGTTGTTTTAGCCATCATAAATCCCTTCCTTTTCCATCAAATTGACTTTCAGGAACGTTTACGTATCCATCACCGTCATTACTGACGGTAAGACGCCAGCGGGCATCCTAATATCACCTGCCGGACGTCTGCTTCATATTTACCCTCTCAATACAGATACGAAACAAAAAGAAGAGTTCTCCTCCTCTCTTTTAATCCTTCATAAAAAAAGTGTACAAAACTTCAATGATTTTCGTTATACTTTCTCTATCCTATCAAAATACTTGGTTTAATATTGTGATATTTTCAAACTGTTTACATGCGCACAATTTATGGAGGTGACTTCGTTGTCCCAATATCATCCTTTAACGACTGAAGAAGCAATCGAATTCGTGAAGAACATCCCCGGATTTTTTAGTCAGGAAGCCCGTCTGGAATGCCGGGAAATCGGTGATGGTAACTTAAATCTGGTTTTTCATATTACGGATTCTGAATCTGACAAGAGTATCATTGCCAAGCAGGCACTCCCCTATGTAAAAATTGTGGGTGAATCCTGGCCGCTTTCACTGGATCGTGCCCGTATTGAACGCGAGGCACTTCAGCAGGAACACCACATTTGCCCCGAATTGGTTCCTGCAGTACTGGCGTATGACGCTGAGCTTGCGTTGACTGTGATGGAGGATCTTAGCTCACACACCATCATGCGCAAGGGACTAATAGAAGGAAACACATATCCATATTTCGCTAATCATATTGGGGAGTTTCTGGCACGTACGCTCTTCTTCACCTCAGATTTGGGCATGAATCAGCAGGATAAAAAAGACCTGGTCAAACGCTTTATTAACCCGGATCTCTGCAAAATAACTGAGGATCTGATTCTGGATGAACCATATCGGTTCTCAGATAATAACAACTATGGTGCGTACATCGAAGATGAAGCAGAGGCACTCCGTACAGATCAAATGCTTCACCTGGAAGTGGCTTTGCTGCGAGAAAAGTTTTTGACACGAACCGAAGCGCTTCTGCACGGTGATCTTCATACTGGTAGCATTTTTGTAACGACCGAATCGACTAAAGTCATTGATCCTGAATTTGCCTACTACGGACCCATGGGCTTTGATATCGGAGCGGTGATCGCCAATCTGCTGTTGAACTACGCAGCACAACCCGGATGGACCTCTGGCGAGAAGGCATTAAATGAAAGACGTGATTGGGTTCTGGAGACCGCCATTCAGGTATGGGAGCAGTTTGAGCGTAGGTTCCGCAAACTATGGGACGAGCATGTCACCGATCATATGGCACGTACAGCAGGATATCAGGACTTGTATCTCCAGAAAGTACTGCAAGATACGATTGGTTTTGCAGGGTGCAAAGTGATTCGCCGTATCATCAGCCTGTCGCATGTAGCAGATATCGACACCATTGCCGATCCTGCTATCAAGGAAGCTGCGGAACGTCTGGCGTTATCTATCGGTAAATCCTTGGTTCTTCGCAATCGCGAGCTTCATTCGATTCGGGAACTGGGAGACATTGTTCGGACAGCAACAGCTGCCCAAACTAAAGGAGCTTAATGAATATGAGTGAAAAGAAAGAATCGGCGCCCGTAACCTCCGGGAAAGCTGCAGTGTCCAGGCAGGCTCTATCTTCGCTGGTGTGGAAAGGCAACCATTTGTCCATGCTGGATCAGCGTCTGCTCCCCGAAACGATTGTCATGCTGGATTTATTCACGGCCGATGAAGTTTGGGATGGCATACATGCCATGAAGGTACGTGGTGCGCCCGCCATCGGAATGGCTGCGGCCTACGGCGTTGTGCTAGGAGCTACCGCCTACGACGGCTCTGACGATGCTGGGTGGCTGCAGCATGTACACGACGTGTGCGGACATTTGGCTACTTCACGCCCGACGGCAGTGAACCTGTTCTGGGCCTTGGACCGCATGAAAAAGCGGGCCGGCGAACTCATCGCTGATGCTAGCGGAGGCCAGATCGAAGACTGGAATGCCGAGCTGGAGCGCGAAGCTATAGCCATTCAGGCAGAGGATGAAGAAGTATGCCGTCAGATCGGCATCCATGCTTTACCTCTGTTCGAGGACGGGATGGGCGTACTCACCCACTGCAATGCAGGCGGATTGGCGACAGCGAAATACGGAACAGCGCTCGCGCCGATGTATCTCGCGCAGGAGAACGGCATCCACCTCAAAGTATTTGCCGACGAAACCCGCCCCGTGCTGCAGGGTGCGCGCCTGACCGCTTTCGAGCTTCAGCAGGCAGGCATTGATGTCACCCTGCTCTGTGACAGTATGGCGGGCATGGTGATGTCCAAAGGATGGGTACAGGCCGTTATTGTCGGCACAGATAGAGTCGCTGCTAATGGAGATGTGGCCAACAAAATCGGCACTTATAGTCTAGCTGTGCTAGCGAAGGCGCATGGCATTCCTTTTTATGTCGCCTCACCACTATCTACCATTGATTTGCAGACCGCAACAGGCGCAGATATTCCGATTGAGGAACGTTCAGCGGAGGAAGTTACCGAAAGCTTTGGTAAACGGACCGCCCCGCAGGGCATCAAAGTCTACAATCCAGCTTTCGATGTTACACCTCATGAGTACATTACCGCCATCATTACCGAAAAAGGGATTGTCCAAGCACCCTTTAGCGACAACCTCCCCGCTTTGTTTGCCGAATAATTGTTCTTGCAGATCATACCGTTCGTATATAATTCAAAGAATTCTACTCGATAGAATAAAACTTTTCATAGAAAAAAACCGGAGCCAAAAAGTCCGGTTTTTTTCGTTTCTTCTACTTTTATACAACATGTGCACATAGGCTTCATTACACCAGTTTCAATAATGCTTCGTAGCCTGGCATCCCCGGCTTAATCCCCAGCTGCTCGGCTTCTGTCGTCACCGAATCCAACGGCGCTTCCAATAATTCCTTCAGCGTTTTTACCCCTACAGCACGTGCAGCAAGAATTTTCCGATCCGCCAGCCGTTCATTGAGCAATCCAACATCCAGTGCACCACACATGATGTAACCACGGGAGTTGGAGATAGTCAGCAGCGTTGTTTTAGGCAGTTTGACTTCGACTCCGATAAATGTATGCTCACCCACTTGTATGGGTTCCATGTGTATCATAGTTATTACATGCACCTCCTCTAAGTTCACCCGGGATATTTTATGCAGCATTTCCGGGTAAGTGTGGACACCCGTGGATACATTCAAAATATTAGGAGGATTATTTATGTATAGAAAAACATGCTATATCAAAAAGACTAGACGAATCATTCCATCTAGTCTCTTGATCAATCGTTAATGTTCTAGGTTTACGCTTTGTTCAAACTTCTTTAAGTACTGTGGGGGGATAAGGTCGGCAAGCCACACACCATGATTGGCTTTATAAAACTTTACTTGATTGGCTAATGCCTCTTCAGTGTCTACTTCGAGGATCACTAGTTCCCCACGTCTTTTGCCTGCTAAAATTGCAAACTCAAGGGATTCCGACAGATGTACATACTTTCTGCCCATTGGCTTAATTCCTTCAGCGAAAATATTATGAATTACCTTTGTGTTTGTACCGTGATAGAGGATCGCTGGTGGAATAGCTTCCTTATAATCCAATCTGCCTGCACTGTGCCCATAATTAGCTCTTATGTACCCATTAACAATCTCATATCTTTGTTTTGGACAATGGCTTACTACTTGCTTGATATCCGACTCGCTAACATCAGACCATCTATTCTCTGATCTTATTCCTTGAATCAGTTCTTGAATGTCACAATAACCCTCATGGTCTAGCTCAAGACCAAACTGTTCTGGTGTATGTCTCAGAATCTTACTCATAAACTTACTGAGGCTCTCTTCTTGTTTTAGTGTTAACATTGTATACTCCTTTAATAAAATGTTTGTCTATCTATAATAACCTATCCGATGATTCATAGCGCCTTGTGAAGTAAAGCCCCAAACCTCCGATAAGGAAAGATGTAGCTCCAATTAAAAAACCTCTTAGACTGTATCTGTTATAAGCCTCCAATATTTTTGCAAGTCCCAGCCCACAATGAAAATAACCGAAAATACCTCTTATCAAATCCATGATAAAAAATTTCCGATTCTTAAATCCCTCCTCTCTAATAGTTGTCCGATGAAAATAAAGATTTAGATTGGGTTTGTTGATCCTAAGCTGATTCTGAATTGCTAAATCGTCAGACTTGGAATAATAAGTTTTAGACTGATCCAAATATAAAACCAGCGCAGTCAAGGATCTGAAAATAAAGTCCTAGACTGCCGCTGGTTTATTGAACTAACGTTCTCTGTTAGCGTAACAAGTGGTGCAAAATTATTTCATGCGATAAGACTGGCTGTTTTGATAAAGTTTATTTGATACAAGATGAGGTTCTTGTCATCCGCCGTACCGATCCAGCCAGTCGCGCTGCCACGCCTCGAAGGACTTGTCACTTATACTCTGCAGCGGCTTGCCACGGGGGAGCGAGAACATCCATCCCCGTTGATATCTACAACCGTTTCGGTGCTGCCGATCGGCTTGCCGTCAGTAAGAAACACCGAGGCGATAAATTCTCCCTGAATCGCTAGGCTTCCAATCGCCTAATCGTTCTACCTCTATGGTTTTGCCGAAATAATCGACTGGATCAACGTCTTCCATCAGTCCCCATTCGACCATATCTGGCGTACGGGTCAGCACTTTCCGATACGACTGTCGAGAATCCACTCTATCGCTGGATATTCCTCGAATCTTCGTTCGATGAAATGTTGAATAACCGCCCCGTAAGGGGGCGGTTTTCTTAGGCTTGCATAAATGCTTCTAACGGTTCCAGAGTCGCGAACGTCTTCTTTGCATCCTTCTTCCGTTGCTCATCATAGAGTTTGGTCAACTCTTCGACTGATTTAGCTTTAATCTTCGTATAACTCGATTTGGTGTATCTGATTATGTACGTCTTTACCCCTTCCTCTTCACTCCACTCGTAAACGACATCATATTTGTCCCTCAAATTCTTTAAATGAAGTGACCGGCGCAACACTGCAAAGTGTTCTTTAATGGCTTCATCACATTCCTCCATAATCTTCTCGTATGTGCAGCCAACTCGCATCAGAATCTCCAATGCCCGTTCATCGCCGTATCTCGCGAGAAATTCCTTCAACGAAACCAGCGCATATAGCATTATTTGTTCCTTGTCATTCGGATTCCTGTATTCATAACAGCCTACAACCAAATTGCGGTCGGTCATTTCCTCCTTACTGAATTGCATATTAAACAAATACTCGAGTGTCTTTTGCTTCATAACGGTTTCCAACATCTGTTCTTTATCAATCCTGATGCCCGTTGTCACCCACGGAAACGGTAGTTGGCCGTTACTTTCACGCGGTATGCTACCCCTAAGATTCAAAATCGGCATACCCGTAGCCATTGCGTACGACCTGTTATATCCGTCGCCCGCGAATATTTCCTGTTCTTCTTGCATGTGTCCTGCCCCTCCTTTTAGTACCAAGTTCCATTCGGCGCGTAGTGCCACCAGTTGTCTGCGAAGGGAATCTCCACTCGATTCCAGCGAATTGCGATCCAAATTATCCTCCGCACTTTCCAGTAATTTCTTGGTTAAGCAATAGTTCTCCGTTCGTATTATGAGCTGTGACCTACGCTTATGGGCTTTGTCACTTCACTTCCGCTCTTCCAGTCCCGCTATGTCCATTGTCAGGCAACACTTTTATTTCCATCTCTCCAGGCACTTCATGAATCTCCGTTACAATCGGTTAGACGATCCGAGGAATAAGATCCTATAGTAGACTATTGCATATCCATAAAACTACCACTTTTTTGTGTTGGTCTCCTATTAGTTCATCACCGCTGCTTTTCATTAACCCGCGAAGATACTTCTGGGATAAATTGTATCATATGAGAACCATAAGTCCATCTAATGGTTGCGTTATCCTGCCCGTTGGCTAATGCCGGCTGCCAGTCTACAACTTTATTTTTCACGGTCTAATGCTTTGTTTTTCAGTCTAACACTTTATTTTCACAGAACAATAGTCTCATTAGACTATTTTGTTCTTCCCATAATTTTAAGAATGTATCATACTTCATAACATTCACGCACCTTCCGTATACTTTACCCATATCGCTAAGTTAGTAGCCTGATTGAAGACTCTCCTGTTAAACCCGCCTCTTAATTCTTAGGTGCATGCAAATTATCTTCTTTATCAGATAAATTATTATGAAAAAAGCTTGCTCCCATTTTATTATTAAAGGAGCAAGCTTATAGATATTCATTAATCGTTGTGAATTATATTGATTTAGGATTTTTATAGCACCAGTTTGGATCATAGGGCAGAGATCTGAACTTCTGCATATCTTCCCGACTGTAGACCCAATCGTAATCAGGAATCCAAAAATAGTCAGTAGGATTTAGCTTGAGATATTCATATATAAATCGAAAAATCAGCTCTTCAACACCATAAACATCTTCAATACATCCTACTTGATACAAGGACAAGCTTGAATCTAATCCACTAATATCCTCATCATGCTCATAATTAATTTCGTAATTATAAATTCCATCAATATAGAATATAAACTGCTGGTTGTTTTCAGCACCTAGTGGGTTATAAGATATATTTAGAGTTGTTGAAAAAAACTGTTCGTTCTTATATTTTTTATCATTGTCAAAATATAATCCAGCATCTGCATGAAAGGCAGCTACGATTGCATCTCCTAGTAATTTCTCAGGTGTATATTTTTCTCGTTCTATTAAAATAAAAGCCGAAATCCATGTTATTTATTGTAATTGGAATATTACCATCAGCGTAAACATTCCTAGAGAACGAGCCATCAAACAAATTAATTCCATTGAACTCAGTATTGCTAGTTATACCATCAATATGATCAAGCAATTCAACCATCTCATTAAGAATATTCTCTTTATCACTATTTTGTAGTGTCCCATTTTCCTTCTGAATAATTAGTTCCCTGATTCTATGCAAAGAATCATTAACACTTGCCAAGGCTCCATCTGCTGTTTGTAGGAGAGAAATACCATCTTGAGCATTACGTGAAGATTGATGTAATCCACGAATCTGCGCTCCATGCTCTCTGATATTGCTAAACCAGCCGCATCGTCAGACGCACGATTAATACGTAGTCCTGATGATAACTTCTCCATCGTTTTATTGACAAAACCTGTACGCTTTTTTAAGTTGTTACTTGCAACTGTTGCCACAATGTTCGTATTGATAATCATATGTTCTCCCGTAATTCTCTGTCTTCATAAGAGTTTTAAGTACATTATATTGTTTCAGAAAACCATCGTTTTGCTACTGGAGTCTCCAGTATCTAGTTTTCTGAAGCGATAAGCTTTTCAGCCTTACGATCCTTTTTAATCACTTTACCGTTATTTCTATAATCGTCCCATGAATCGAGACTCAAATAAGGCTCCGCTTCAATTATATCTTTTACCTTACTATGTTGCTGCGCTTGAAATAGTTCAATCATTTTAATTAAATCGTTGCGATCCAACAGTTTCACTCCATTAAAACTGGCCAACTTTTCACATGAAGGAGTGTATTTACTTGAAGTAATGACAATAGATTTCTTAGCTCTATAAAATCGCATAGAACTATACACTTCCTGAACTGCGCTCAAACCAACAGGATTGCTTATTGCATACCGTTTAGCCTGAATGACATTGCGGTATCCTTCTCTATCCGTAAATACCAAATCTGTTCCAAAATCTCCGCTGTCTTGTGTTTTATACGCATCACCATAGCCTAAACACAGGAACAACCTGAACAGATACATTTCAAAGTCCTTGCCATCCTCCATACGATCTATTTCGTTAATGCTAATTTTATAAGGATCAATATCCTGCGTTACTTTATATCGCTCTTGAACTCTAGGCTCTTTAAATAGGCGTAGCAATACCAAAGCAATTAATACAACAATGACACACACTATCACAAATGTAGACAACAATGCTCCTCCTTAGCTACTCGAAACCCTTTTTACACTTCCTTATAATACAACAGATAGGGACAATTTCCCAATTATTTTTGGATAACTATAGTAAATTGAGAATAAATAACGCCTATTGCTAGATGCTTAGTTACAAAAAATTATTCAGTATAACCAAGCTCCCAGGAAAGGAGTAGATGATGGAACTTATAATTATAAACATCATGAAAGTAATTAAAAGGAAAAGATCATCCTCAACTCAGTGGAAAATACTCAATTGAGGAGGATGATCTAAATTATTCATTTTTCCAAATAATAGACCCGTCAGAATATGTGATCATGCTAGGGGGGTCATCATGCAGAGAAATTTCAATAAAGGAGCTTTTTCCTTTTTGTAACCAATTATATATACTTCCTTCATCGGTAATCGGCTTAGATACTATTTTTTTAACTTCAACAACCGCAGCATCATATTCAATGAACCCATTATCATCTTCATCTAAGCCATTGTTTGTTTCATAGATGGTGTCCCTAGTACCAATAATCTTTAATCCACTTTCCCAATAAATAGTTAATTCTTCTTTTGGTACTGAAATAATAGCTTTAATTAAAGAATCATATCCCATAATATTCCTCCTTGGTTTAAGGCGCTGCTGGTACAATATGTGCGCCATCTTTACTGTAATGAATAATTCCTTTTGTGGTTTCCTCGAACATACCAGTATCTCTATTATAGTATTTCCCAATAGGTTTTCCGAAATCAATCCTTTCCCGTCCGGCCTTAAACATATCACCTTCTCCAGAATAACTATCAAGTAATTCTTGTGCGGTTTTGTTATCACCATAGAGAATACTCTTGTTCTTACCATTTGCTAAGTCTTGTTTGTAGTTGGGTGTCCCCACAATATGCTTCTCCTGATCCCCATGTTTTACTTTTACAGGGTAACCGTCTACTTCACGGTAAGGACCTGATGGAACCGATTTCTTCCCATAAGAAGGAGCACCTTCCCCTTTTACCATTTGCCATAGTTCCGCTGTTTTTTCTCCTACTCCATTTGCACTTTTAACCGCAGTTGTAGCTCCATGTGCCGCCAAAGCTGCCGATCCAATTAATCCAGGTACTCCGATTATACTCCCTACACCTGTAGATGAAACAGCAACTGATAATCCTTCTCCACCCAATCCAACTACTACCTCACCAGCCCCCTGCAATGTTGTAGCTACATTGCCGAGAATTTCTCCTACTTTAGCTGCTATGGGATGATCATAATCCCGTTCTTTATCAGGCAGCATCCCTAAGGTTAAATTTCCCTGAATAGCACTTTTTGCTCCCTGTGCAGTGTCCCAAAGGATTTCTCCTTGAAGTTTGCTAGCTTCCATTTGAGCCTCAGCCTTAGTGATCTCAGCTTGTCCAATCTGTTCAAAGATTTTATGTAACCAACCTTCACCTGTGGATGCCGTCTTAACAGGGGCTCCGAGCCACGGCACATCCAGTACAACTTTTTCCCCGTCCACCTTTGTAAAGTTTTTTGAAATAAAAATAAGTTCTTGTGCTACTGTCGATAGTCGTTCAATCGTCACACTCATGGATTGTCGAGAAACCTGAAATTCCTGAAAAAATCTCTCTTGGGTAGCCCCAGACCAGCCTTGTTGGACAAAATCAATTCGTCCACTCAAAAAACTCAGCATACGTTCCATTTCATGCTTTCCGTGTAAGAACTGATCAGCCACTTCCATCAATTTGTCAGGTGGAACTAAAATTCTCCCCATTCTACCACGCCCACTTTAATTTTGATGGAAATAATGTTATCAGAAGGGGTGATTTAGGGAAATCCAACTACTATCCTGTTATTTCCTTTTAAATCATGTGACATTTGAACTGAAATAAACAGATTTTTATGTCTTAAGTATCATGCTCCCTTGTTATAAGATACATCGATCAACTTGGCACTATTAGCTTTCAATTTACTAACCTAACCATACCCTGCAACCCAGGAATCCGTGCCAGGAGTTTCTTGTAATTATGTAGCTGCATTTTGTGATGCCAAGTTCCTGAATGATATCAGCTTGTGTTCTGGCAAAGAGATTAAAGTTATTTATCTCCCTATCAGCGTCTGGTTATTTCTATTTTGATTACCATAAATCCTTTCTAGCTCAACAATACACTTATAAATATTATATATATTAAAAAGGCTAGACAGATCCTTCCCTCTAACCTTTTTGAGAATAGTTGTAATCAGCTTACTCTTCCTCTTCGTTAACCGCTTTAATCAGATCTCCATAGACTGCCCTCGTATGAGCAGATGCATGTTCTTTAAAATGTGTAAACAACCTCATACATCTGACTGCTTGTATTCTATTATTAGCTTCAGCAGACTTTTCCAAACAGCTAAACAAAAATGTGAAGCCTTCTGAAAACCTCCCCTTACGCAAAAGATAGATCGCCAATTCCCTTAAAAAATGAGTAACACGTTCTGTAGTAAATTGTTGATTGTACACCCCCATACACTCAGGCTTATCCAGCAACGTGAAGATTTCCTTTTCAAATTGCTTTAGAATATGATCAATATCTAAACGAAATCGATTTGCAGCTTCAATTATATTTTCTAATCCAGGAAGTATCTCTTCACTCCTGGAAGAAAAGGACGCTACATAATCATCCAAAACACCAATTTCACCAGCGTGAAGTTTATTTACATAAGCGTTGGCTTCAGACCACTCTTCATACCGCTTTTTCCATTCCAAGCTGATTTCATCGGTTTCCTTCACCCAACTTAAATCAGCATATTTGTACGTATGTTGAAGCGCTTTCTCATAATCTTTATGTGCTTCACAAACTTCAGCACGAAGCAGATGAGAAAACGCCCAGTAAGCAAAAGGTGGAGAAACAGGTTTCTTCAAGTTCTCTTTTTTTACGTCATGAGCTTGGTCTAACTTATATTGAATATCTGCTTTAATCTCCAGAGCTTTAGCGAATAGTTCTACTTTATCCCATTTTCGTAACGAACGGTATGTATTCGCCAAGTCTTTTAACACCTCTAACTGATCTATCTCATCTAACCGATCAACGTAAGGCTCAAATTGAATGGCTGCATCATAGTTTTTCTCTTGATCGTCTCCAATACGAATCGTAAACAATCGATACTGGCAAACCGCTAATCGTTCTGAATACTGATACTTTTCCCCTTCTGACACGTTTTCATAAAGGAACGCCGCTGCTTCAGTATAACCCTTTTTAAAAGAATCCTCGGCTACTTCAAAAAGTGAAGGAAGATAAACAGGATTATCTAGCAACATACCTACAACTCTTCGCAAGCAATCAAGTCGTCCTAACTCCACGCATCGGTACAAAAAAGGGCTGATTCTTCGCCAGTTGAGCGGTTCTTCTTCAATACATTCATCAATATAACGTTCATAAAAATAATCCGGTGGCAAATTCATACCCATAGTGATGCGATCTAGCTGGTGAACTGAAATTGATCGGTTGCCCGTCACAATGCCACTAACTGTTCCTACATTCAAATCAATAATGTGACCAAACTCGGTCATGGTTAAGCTTTTTCTTATCAGATAGGTTTGAACTTCTGCTCTAATCGTAGGTATGATCTCCATAGATAAACCACCCTTTCAACGTGGACTCGGCATATGATACATAATTAAACCATGTAATGATAAACAGTTAGTAAAAATTACTTTAGCCCATCATTGTCTTTTGGAACAAAGTCATATACCCTTCAGTTGTTTACAACAGCACACATAACATTTTTGCACTTTTTACATATATTTCTCAAAAGAAGATTTCCTCATATTGCTTATATACCGCAAAACACGCAATAAAAAGGCTAGACGGATCATTCCATCTAACCTGTTCCATTATCCATTAATTTTAACGATATATACCATTTAATTGCTTTAAATACCAAGCATCTTTTTCCTATTAGAAATAATTACATTTCGCCATGCTGTGCAGGTTGATAGTTATGTTCAGAATCCTGATAACCTGCTGAAGGATTTACTAATGTCAACAACATAAAACTTGTTACCAATAAGGTTAAAATTATTTTACGCTTCATCCTTATCCACCTCATTAATCAATTTTCTGTATGCTGTCTTCACATCAAATGATGCATACTCTCGATAAGACTCATACAGCTTCATACATTTAATTATATATGATTTATTATTGATTAATGTAGATTTTTCCAAACAACTTATTAAAAATTTGAAGCCATCAGAATATCTTTTCTTGGTCAAATAGTAGATCGATAATTCCTTAGAAAAATGCATAAAACGTTCTGTTATGAAACGCTTAGTATAAAAGCTCTCAATTTTTTGTTGCTCCAGAAGAGATAAAATTTCTCCTTCGAATTGCTTTAAAATAACATCCACATCAAAATGGTATCTATTAGCCGAATCTACTATAATATCAAGTGCAGGAAGAATCTCATCTTTTCTTGATGATATATAAACTACATAATCAGATAGAACGCAAATTTCGCCAGCAAGAATCTTATTTAAATAGGTATTCCCCACAGCCCACTCTTCATATTGCCTTTTCCACTTCAAAGTAGTTTCATCAGTTTCTTTCACCCAACTTAAGTCACCATATTTGTACGTATGCTGAAGTGCCTTCTCATAATCTTTATGGGCCTCACAAACTTCTGCACGAAGTAAATGTGAGAATGCCCAATAAGCAAACAAAGGAAAGCTTGGTTTCTTTGAATTTTCTTTTTTCACATGATGCCGCTGTTGTTCCAGTTTGTATTGAATTTTAGCTTTGTCTCCCAAAGTCTTAGCGAACAGTTCTACTTTGTCCCATTTACGTAACGAACGGTATGTATTCGCCAAATCTTTTAACGCTTCTAACTGATCTATCTCATCTAGTCGCTCAACATATATTTCAAATTGAACGGCTGCTTCATAATTTTTCTCTTGATTATCTCCTTGCCTTGTATGGAACAAACGGTACTGACACATAGCGAGGCGTTCTGAGTATTGTTTTTTCTCACTTACAGCTACATTTTCATAAAGTATGGCTGCCGCTTGGTACATCTTTTCATGAAATAATTCTTCCGCAAGCTCAAATAAGGATTCTGAATAGCCCAACTTATCCATCAATAGATTGACCACATCATGAATGCAGTCCAGTTTGTTTAATTTCGCACAATTATGTATAAAAGGACTCATTCGACGCCAATTCGGATTAGCCTCTGTTAGATACTCAGACACATACCGTTCGTAGTAATAGCCAACGGGATGCCCCATTGCTTTTGTAATTCGGTCTAGCTGATCCACTGAAAGAGTGCGGTTCCCATTAATAATACTGCTCATGGTTCCCGGATTCATTTCTGCCTCTCTGGCAAGATCACTAAGGATTAAATCTTTATCTTTCATATGTTTTGTTATCTCTGTGAGTATCGTGGTTGTTGTGTTGTACAAAGTAACCACCCCTTGTCAGGAACTTAGTAGGATATCAACTCATTAAAAAAGGACTATTGCAATCCGATGATTGTATAGCCTTTCCGCAATCCATTGTACCATCTTTTGGAACTATATCATATACCTTTCAGAACCTTACTTAAGATCCCTTTTCGGATAGTGTACAAAGAAATCAAGCTCTATAAATCCTGAGACATACGAATCATATCTCTACACTGTATGCCATTCTCATAAATTTCTTCTAGATAGTTGTGTCTGACAAAGAAATCTAGATCTACACCAACAATTCTGAACCCACATTTTTGGTAAAGAGCTAATTGCCCAATGCTAGAGTTTCCTGTGCCCATCTCCATCCTTTTATAACCTTGTGTCTTGGCTGTTTTAATTGCATGTGTTACTAATTGTCTGCCTATTCCTTTACCATGCATATCTTCTGATACTGCTATATTCACTAACTCAACTGTTTCAGGTCTTGTAGGTAAAAGAACATAGACTCCAACAATATGTTGGTCAATCTCTGCTACAAAACACTGCCCTCTTTTTAAGTATTCCTCAACAAGTTGGTGCGAAGGATCAGCTAGTAACAAGAGCTCTATCGGATATTTTTCATTTGAATTAAGTAGTCTAATTTTCATATATTCTCTCCTATATGTATTATGGACCCCGGATTCCCCCCTTATTGTAAGCTTTATTCCAGAAATCCGGGGGTGCTGGCGATGAGATGAAGCCTTAACTCAGGTTGATCTCAATTCATACAAACCATTATGCAGTGAAAGACTGCCAGAGCATGGAGCTTCAAACAAGACACTGGTGTTAAATACGGCTGGAAGCCTATCATCAGGAAACCAAAGCCGTTGCTTGTCTATGACTATAAATGATCCTTCTACATCCCCTAGCGGTGCAAATTCCTGTCCAGCCCCTCCCCATGAATTAAGTTGGAACGTTTCGGTAATTATTCTAGAACTCTCTGGGACATCATCGACCGGAAGACCAATCTCGCTTATACGAAGTATAGAGTGAGATCCGAAAGCTTCAGCGACTGCATTATCGAGTGTATGGTGGGCAATGAATTCAACGAGGTTTTGATCCGGATCATAGAAGTAAAACGCGGTTGCATTCCAGTTTTCGAAAAAAAACTCATCTTCTTGGTTCCTTGAAATCAACGAAATTCCTCGGTTGATAGCCCACTGTTTGGCTTCTATAAATTTATTCGTTGGAATGGTAACCGCAATATGATAAAACTCATTTTTCATGTGGGAGGATTCCTGAAAAGCAAGAACCGATTCCCCTACTTGAAACGACAACCGCGAAGGGCTTTCCTCCACAACCTGCAAATCCAAGAGAGAGCCGTAAAAAGCTTTTATCGCTTCGTAACTGTGGGTGCCTAAGAGCACTTCTTTTAATTTCAATGCATTGGTCCTCCCCATAAATAATATTGAAGCCCATTGTCCGTCGTATCCAGATCAGTATTTTATCTCAGACTGTATGAGGTCATTACATTGGTTATTGATTATCCTTTAAATCGCTTAGAAATTTGGCATTCACATCTAACGTCGTAAATTGAAGTAGTATATCCTGTTCATCCAGAGCTTTACTTTTTGCCATTTCAAGATAAAGCTTGGGCTGGTCCCGAAATGCTCTTGCACTCCCAATCGAGTATGCCTTCTGGAGATATTCATGAGCTAATACAGGCTTGCTCTGAAGAAGAAGCGTTTCCGCCATCTGAATATAAGGTTCAGCATGTATAATCCGGTATCCTGCACCTTCCAAATCTAAAATCTCCTCATTTAAAAGCTCTACTGAGCGCTGAGTATCCCCGTTATAATTGAGAATTTGAACGTATTGATGCAAGGTTACACCTGTGATGCCCCATGTGTGCTTAGGCTCTGGTATTAGATCCCAAGCCTTCTGTGCTTTTTCCACAGCCAAGTTGCTATCTAATGGGAGTGTATGAGATGCATCCTCTCCAAGCTCCCAAATCTCTTCTTCCAATCGAGCCTCCAGATCGTGGTACATTCGAATATTCATCTATTCCTCCCAATTGGATAATATAAGTTCAACACATAGAGATGTCTACTCCTCATTGCGATTAGCGAAAACGCTTGAATAAGGATATCACTCCCCAGATGAGCAACGCCAAGATCCCGCTAACGATTACGAATGTCATTAAGATCGAAGTCCATACGAAATGCAATCAACATCACCCCATGTATTATTTTATGGTCATAATGTAGAGTACTCTTCTAATGTCTCTCCATATTTTAACGCACGTTGGCTTCCGCTGCATTTGAATTGAACAATTTTATTTTTATAATCATAGATAAGAATGCTAGCAGCGCAAACATCATTCCGCTCCAGATGAGCTGGTGTATTCCCAAGTGAGAGATAAACCACCCGCCCATAGTAGCCCCTATCGTAATGCCAAGGTTAGAAAATGAGACAAACAGACTGTTACCAAACTCTGGAGCTTCTTTCGCTTCAGTGATTAACCATGTTTGACTAATAATAAGCCCCCCAGAATGCACGGCCCCCCAAATGAGCACAACCACAATCATCGGTAGGAAAGAAGCCCCGAGAGCATAAGTGAATACGTAAATGACCATATATAGCAATGGGAACATGATGACGGTCTTTGTCAGATTTTTATGTAATAATCCTCCAAATAAAAAGTTTCCAAAAATCATGACGATTCCAAAGACCATCAACATCATACTGATCCATGACCCGTTCATAAGAGTTACTTCTCCAAGATATTCGGCAAAGTAGCTATACACCGAAAACATAGCTGCAAAGATAAAAATAACAGTCACAATGTTGAACCACAATTGAGGTTTACGTAATATACCAAGCTGTTTGCCATAAGACATCTTTTCCTGAACCGGCAGGGAAGGAAGCCATACGAGTATTCCTACAAATGCAGTCATGCTTACGACAGCTCCAAATAAGAAAGCAGCTTCTAACGATATCTTTTCAGCAAGATAGGAAGTCAAAGGCACGCCAAACGCAAATCCTACCGTAATTCCAGCGAAAACCTTGGTGACGGCTTTACTGCTCTTTTCACGGGGGACAAGATGAGATGCCGTCACGAGAGCAACCGAAAAAAAGACAGGATGAAAAATAGCGGGAAGAACACGAAAAATGAGCATGACCTCAAAATGAGTGGTATAGGCATAGACAATATTAGAAATAACAAAACTGAATACAGCGATTAATAGAATGATTTTACGATTCATCCCGGAAACGAGTAAGGTCAAGAATGGACCTGAAATGGCAACAACTAAAGAAAAAATACTGACGAGCCAACCAGCCTGGGCAGCTGATACATTGAATTTTTGAGTTACTTGAGGGAGAACGCCTATAATTCCCATTTCCGTTGTAATAATGCCGAATACACCTAAAGCCAGAATGATAATAAGTAACGGGTTAACCTTTTTCATTTTAAGTATAAGCCTCCAATTTAATTATATATATAGATTTGTAGATATGTTATGTGAAAAAAAACCTCCTTTCTGTTTATAGTTCCTTTTGAACGTACTCGGCAAATTCCCGGATTGTTTTTTCATTCCGACGATAGTACGTCCACTTCCCAATACGCTCAGACTCTAACAAACCGGATTTTTGCATCGTTAATAAATAACTTGAAATCACAGACTGCGCAAGTCCCGCTTTAGCCTGAATATCTCCCACACATACACCAATTTGAAAATTAAGTCCTTGCTTTAGATAAGCCTGTTCATCAAAAAACTCTTCCGGTTTTTTTAACCACAACATAATTAGACGACGAGTTTCGTTTGACAATGCTTTATAAATCAATGACGGTTCCATATAAAACATTATATCTATTTTATTAGATTTGTAAATGTAAAGTCCAATGATTACGTAGAAAAATAAATAATAAAGGCTGTCTCTCCACGGGAAATCCGTTGGGAAACAGCCTGTTCAAGTACATATTCAACTACACTGACTTACTCTTATTGGAGCGATACATCAAGTACAGGAAATACGGTGCACCAATCAGTGCGATCAGCAATCCGGAAGGAATTTCAGTCGGCGCAAGCACTGTCCGTCCAATTGTATCAGCCAGCACCAGCATTACCGCTCCCAAGATGCTAGACAGAACGATAGAGCGACGTACATGGTGCCCGATCAACGTACGCACGATATGCGGAGCAATCAGACCGATGAAACCAACTGTACCCACACAGGCCACCGCTCCGCCCGCCAGCAGCACACCCACTGCCATGGCCAGCAGCCGGGTGCGGCGCACCGGAAGTCCCAGTCCCATGGCGCTGCTATCGTCAAATACCAAAAGATCGAAGCGGCGAGCTAGCCACCAGGCTATTGGCAACAACACGAGCAGAAAAGCCAGAATCGTCGCCACCTGCTCCCAGTTTCGAGCGTAGGTACTACCCGTCAGCCAAATATAGCCTGTGCTGCCCCAAAGCGAACCTTGGATAATCAGTATCTGAATGCCAGCTGCTCCGATCGCTGATACGGCAATCCCAAGTAGGATGACCACAGACGGGTTTAGGTGCTTGTTCCATGATAAAAAGAAGATCACCGCCGCCGACACCGTCGCTCCAGCAATCGCCGCGATGGGCAGCATATAAACAGGCAGCCCCGGCCAAACGATAATCACTGCAAGCGCGCCGAAACCAGCCCCTGAAGAAACACCAATGATCGAGGCATCCGCTAAGGGATTACGAACGGCTAATTGGATCAAGACACCGCTGACCGCAAGCGCGATACCAGCCCCGGCTGCCACCAGCGTGCGCGGAATTCTAAACTGCAGCAAAGCCGAATTTGCGTTCTCACCGCCGAACAGGCCGGACAGCAAATCGCCGACCGGAATTCGCATTCCTCCAAACATCAGGCTGAATACGGTCAACAGCACGGCACCGCACCCAAGCAACATGACGAGCCTGCCATACGGTAATTTCCGAGAGCGCACACCTATGTTCATGGAAGATTGCCCACTAATACCAGAAGGCAGCTTCATCTTCCACAGAATCAACCAAATTAACCAAGGAGCCCCAATCAAGGCCATCATTGCTCCGGTCGGCAGATCCATGCTTGATTGGTGGACCATCTTCGCCAGCACGTCAGCGCTGGTCAACAATAATGCCCCCCACAGGAAGGAACCAGGCAGCACCCAGCGATGCATTTTTAGGCCGCTTAAGCGCACCAAATGTGGAGCTACCAAACCCACAAAACCAATAGGTCCAATGACGCTGACTGTAATGGTCGACAGCAGGACAGCCAATACAATTCCCACCGCCCGGGTCAAGCTAACCTTTTGTCCAAGTGACGTGGATGTGGACTCATCCAGATCCAGAACATCAAACTGTCTTGACAGCAGAACGGCAATGATCGAGAGTCCTACGACCCAGGGCCAGGCGTAAGTCGTCCCGCTCCAGTCGTTTTGCACAAGCGAGCCAGAACCCCAGAGAAACAGTCCCTGCGTTTCAAATGAATAAAAGATATGTAAAGCTCCGGTAAACGAACCGAGAACCATGGATACAATCAAGCCCGCAAGCGCCAACCGAATCGGACTTCCAGCTCGTCCCCCGCCCATGAAGTAAGCCAGCACCGCTGCAAGCAGGCCCCCGACAGCGGCAAATAGAAACGGCGCCTGATGCAGCAATCCGGGAAACATCACCGCGCCAAGGACGACCACAAAGTAGGCACCAGCGTTAATTCCTAGTGTATCAGAAGCCGCCAGCGGATTTTTGGTGATGGCCTGGAGCAAAGCACCAGCGATGGCAAGCGCACCCCCAGCCAGGATTCCGATGACCGTACGCGGCATCCGAAGATCCCACACCATGTTATGTTCAAGCGTATCCTGACGCTGGGTCAACGCCTCAATTACCGTGTGAAGCGGGATCGAAGCCTCTCCATAACACAAGCTTACAAAAAAAAGCACGATGAGGACGACCAATCCGCCCCCAAAAATGCTTCCTACACGCCAAGTCTTCGATAACCCCGTTGTGTCTGTTCGGGTCATTTCGTCAGAACTCCAACTACTTGATCAACCAGTACTTTGGATGAGATTGGGCCGCCGAACGTCCATGTTGTTCCGTCCAGTGGGTAGGTCCGTTTTTCTTTGACAAAGTTTAGTCCGTTCCATACCGAGTTGTTCTTCATCGCGGCTCCAAATACATCGTCCGTCTTTTGCGTAATATAGATAAAATTGCTGTTCTGCACAGCTGGTAGAGCTTCAATGCCAACGGTGCTAAACCCATATTTCTCGGTCTTGTCTGACTTCCAGTCGTTCACCATGCCGATTTTCGCAAGCGTTCCCACTACAACCGAATTTTCTTTGAACATTCGCAGACTGGCAGCATTTTGAGCTGTGAAGGCCTGTGTCAGCGCATAGTGAAAGTCTGCTTTGCCCGCTTTCTCTAATGTAGCCTTTGCCTCTACATAGTGCTGGTCAAGTTCGCTTAGGACCTTATCAGCTTGTTCTGTTTTACCAGTAGCTACAGCTACTTGCTTGAAAATCTCGACCATACGGTCGTAATCATAGCCGTTCCCCTTGTAAGGATCGAATTCTATCGTTGGTGCAATCCCCTTTAGCTGTGCATAGATCGCTGCATTGTTATCGGCGTTAGTGATAATAAGATCCGGCTTGAGCGCCGCAATCGCTTCTAGATTCGGTTCGCCCCGTGTGCCGATATCAGTTACGGTATCAGCCAACTTCGCCTCCGGTGTTACCCACAGCTTGTAGTCTTCATTGTCCGCATTGCCGACAGGCTGTACGCCGAGTGCAATGAGGTCCTCGGTAAACGTCCATTCGAGTACAACGACACGTTCCGCTGGCTTGTCCAGCTTGACTTCCCCGTGGTCGTCCTTAACCGTAACAGGACCAGCCGTTGTGGATGTCTGCTCAGACCCTACAGTACCTTCCGTCTTAGAGCTATCCCCAGCCGCACCGCAGCCCGCCAATACAATAGTAAAAACTACAAATAATAATAGGCTATTCAACATCTTTTTCATTTCTCTCAATCACCCCTGTATGTATATTGCATTGGAAAATGATAATCATTATCAGTAAAAGATTATAGGGCTTAGTGACTTTTGTCAATATGGATAAATCAAAAATTGAATCACAAACAGGTTCCGTATATGATAGCTTTATCATTGTTTAAGGGAGGCTTCATTTACGTGGCAGTATTAATCAACGAGCAAATTAAAGCTGACGAAGTGGTACTCACTGGACTCGCAGGGGAGAAGCTCGGCGTTGTCTCCAAGTCAGAGGCCTTGGCCTTGGCCCGATCCAAAGGGGTGGACCTGGTCTGCACCTCACTGATGAGCAGTCCACCACCCTGTAGCTTGGTCGCAAAGGGCAAAGGAAAAGCGCTTGCGCAAAAAGAAGCCGCAGCAAGCAAAAATGTCGGCAGAGCCGCAAGAAACAGCGGCAAAGAAAAGATCAAGGAGCTTCGCTTCACTGCTCATATTGAGGAACATGATTACGACACGAAGCTGCGTCAGGCAGACAAACATCTGCGTTCCGGCAAACCGGTGCAGTTGGTCGTTAAAGCGTCTGGTGCAAAAGAAGCACCTGTCGCCAAAGCGGTACTAGAGCGGCTACTAGTCGATTTGAAGGAAGCCGGAGTGAAGGATACTGGAATCCAGACGGGCGGCAAGGGCTCACAAGTGAAATTAAACCCTCGCTGAATGGCGAATCAGTAAATTGGACAAGTCACTTAGACCGTAGGAAACAGAGGGGGATCACTAATGAACATGAATGGACCTGTCAACATTTCTCGAAGTGAGAGACTTCAGACTTGCCACGATATAGCTGCGAGGTTACATGAAGTATACAGAGACAAACATTCTTCTTAAAATTACTTCTACTGTTGAGGGCGATTGGCCGTTGACACATGGACCCTTCTTTTCCCCACGTCGTCTGTATGATCCTAAAGGCTTTTTTTCTATATTAAAGGAAGCGGCCGAATCCCCAACAAAGGAAGATTTCAGGCATGCCATCAACGAAGTGCTTGTAGGTGAAATGTACGAGTTTATAGGAAAGCTTAGAAATGTCCGTGTAAATGGCCCTCATACCTACTTGCCGTACTTGGTCATGCAGTTTGCCCAATATGGGGCTATGTTAGTTGGGTTGCACAATCAGAAGCTTTTCTCAACAGGTTCAATGGTTCTACCGGAGGCACTGGAACTGCCGAGTCGTCCAGAAGGCTTTGATCATGTAGTTGAGTTGGTTATGTCCGGAGATTTAGCTGAACCAGCGAAGATCATTTCAGCCTGTGAAGATTTCTGGGGTGGTCTTGTGCGTTGGGCAGTCGAACATGACTACCTTATTCGATCACAACGAATCCCATTTTAATTGAATATAAAATTCGCTTTAATTGCGCTTACTATAATATATCATGTTTTTAATATACCCAGTCCCCCTTTCGTTAAGGGGGATTTTACTTTTCTTCCGGTGGATGAAATCCTTATTTGTGATACTTTTCCACTGTAATATATTTAAAATTTAAACTACTTGATTTCACCCACTACCTCCTTTATTCTCTGTATATGTAACTCTGGTTTTGCTTATCTATATCCGATGCTCACATACTGTCCTCATTCGTATACACATGCAAAAAATGTACAATTCCAGTGTACTCCATTAAAATTTTACACATAGGGCTTTATATAGATTTTATTTTTGTTAATATCCAACAACAGGGCCCTAGGCACTATGATAGATTACGTTTTAATGATATATTGATAGGTACTATAAAAGACTAATTACCCATGGCTTGGGCTGGAGGAAGTATGAAAAAGGAATCAAATCAAGACGAAACCAGTTATTTATTTAATGTAGATGTATTAGTTAAAGGCCGTTCGAACGTAGAGGCCCTTCAGTTCCTGCTTAATCTCTTGAGCCAAAATGAACACATTGCGGATAGCCGGATTCAATCCGGTATCGAACTTGGCAATTTAATTGAAGCTGCACTGTACCTAAAAAAACAGTCAGCCGTGAATAGCCCATCTGATGCAGCCGCTACGCTCGCGGAAAAGTTCTCTAAAAAGAAATCAGCCGCAATTACGAACAAACCACCAGTCGTTCAAGAGATCAAACAATCCCACGTACAGCCAAAGCCTGCAACACAACAAGACCTTAGTACGTATGAATGGATCAAACGCTATATACATGATAATACGCTTGTACGGTTAATCGTAAACCGTTATGGCGGACAACGCAGCATTCCTTGCCGCATCCTCAATCTGGATCATGATAATAGCCTGCTGAGTGTGTATCATGTAGATGAGAAGCAAGTGTACTCCTTTAAAATGAATGAGATCGATGAAATCACATCGTAAATGTAAATACTTCACAAAAAAACGAAGCATGAAAAAAGAGAACGGGCAGGAAAAACATGACGTCTTTCTTGCCATTCTCTTTTTTTGCATTATCCGAAAAGAACTCTAATCCTCTTTCTTCAGACCCATGGCAGCCCATGCCAGCAATATCCATCCTGCAATAAAGCACACGCCTCCTAAGGGGGTGATAGCCCCCAGCACACGGATTCCGGTCAGACTTAGCACATACAAGCTGCCAGAAAACAAAATGATACCCGTTAATAACAGACGCGCTGCCCATCTTAAACGGTTGGAAGAACCCCACTGTCCGGCAGCCAACGCAATGATCAGCAAACCGGCAGCGTGAATCATATGATATTTCACACCTGTTTCATACACGGCCAAAGCATCCGCGTCGATCCGGGCTTTCACAATATGTGCCCCGAACGCTCCAATGGCTACCGCCAACATCATCATTATAGATCCCACAAATATCCATTTTCGTTGCATGTTTGTGTACTCCTTTTCATCTCATCCTTTTAGCCGAATGTTCTTCTTATTTTATCGAAACCGTATGAAGTTTACCAGCCAGCGTGTGTGAACAGACCGCATACAGAATTGGATGATTAGACCCTGTCTTTTGAAGGGTAATGTGTAAGGTGGCTTGCTTTTTTGTTTATTTTGTGGAAAATTAGTACCTGTTCGGACTATGTTCAAGGAGTTGAAAAAATGAGTTACCAAGATCCTAATTTGCAAAAGCCTGCTGAGCCTGAGGAGCACCCTGTTTTTTCAGAAACTCCTGTGTTCCAGCCTCCGGTCAAGCTCAAACATTCCGGTCCCGGAATTGCTTCTTTTATTATGTCGCTTGTCAGCCTGATCGGATATATTATTCTGGCTATTATGGTTATTAATCTGCTGGCTCATTTCGGCCAATACCAAACGATGAACCCGGAAGTCGCTCTGCAGCAAACCGGAACGGTACTGCTTCCTTTTATTTTTTTAGGCAGCCTGTTGCTGAATTGTAGCGGACTTGTGGTCGGTATCATTGGAATTGCGTTAAAAAACCGTAAGAAAACCTTTGCTATTACAGGCTTAATCATTAATGCACTTATTATTGTCGGCTTTATTGCTCTTCTGGCCATCGGTCTTTCCGTTCCGAATAGCACAGCGGATATCTATCCTTCCTCCGTGCAATCTTTATAATTTTTCTGCATCACACAGAGAGGATTCAATGTATGAACAAAATTAAAATTTTCGCCGACAGTACCAGTGATGTTCCTGCTCACTGGCGTCAACAGTACGAGATTAGCATTGTGCCATTGTATACAGTATTTGGTGATGAGGCATTGCAGGATGGGGTGAACATTCACCCAGAACAATTATTTCAACGTGTAAGCCGCGAGGGACATTTACCGCGTACCGCCGCACCTTCTCCGTCGGATTTTATTCAAGCCTTTGTGCCCTACATAGAACAAGGGGACGACATTTTATATATTAGTCTGTCTTCCGAGCTATCATCGACGTACCAGAATGCGCTACTCGCTGCCTCCGAATTTCCGGAAGGTCGCATTACGGTTTTTGATTCCTTGAATTTGTCGTGTGGCTTTGGCCTGCTCGTGATGAAAGCTGCTCGTGCGGCAGCCAACGGCCATACGATAGAGCAGATTGTAGACATGTTGACGAAAACCAGGCCGTTAATAGACACGGAATTTGTCATTGATACACTTGAATACCTATATAAAGGCGGAAGATGCTCAGGCATGCAAAACCTGATCGGCAGTCTGCTCAAAATTCGTCCGGTGATCAAAGTGATTGACGGAAAAATGACGCCTGCCTACAAAGTCCGCGGCAAACGTGAAAAAGCACTGGATCAGATGCTGCAAAACGCTCTGAATCAACGAGAGCAGATGGATAACGATATCATTATTGTCGTGCACGCTTTGGCCGAGGAAGATGCGCTGATGCTGCAAGCACGCTTGAAAGAAGAAACGAACGCACAAGAGGTCCTGCTAACGACAGCAGGCTGTGTCATTTCCAGTCATTGTGGTCCACAGACTATCGGTATTATGTATGCCAAAAAAGCATAGTTTATCCAATATCAAACCCGTTGCCGCATAGGTGGCGGGTTTTTTGGTGTTTTTCCAGCAATTTAGCAATGAATAACCTTCCTCTTTTTGATAGTATTATTGGTCGAGTGACGAACTATGAATCTACAATCTATCATAAAAAAGAAGGTTATTTGGTATGAGTTCCAAACGATCACGTTGGTTAACCAGGCTCACCCTATCCGCAACTGCAGCCATCACAATATTCACAACATTCACTTCATACTTAGCTGCTCCGGCAGCAGCATCTGGGGCTGCATTCCAAGATATTGCACACAGCTATGCCTATCAGTCTATTATTTCCCTGCACGCTAAAGGAATTTTGAACGGTACACAACCTGGTTACTTCTCTCCTAAAAAGGCTGTTACCAGAGCCGAATGGGTTACCGCACTGGACCGTACACTTGGTCTGGAGCCTGTACAAGCGGCCGTTTCCTCCTACCGAGATGTTGCCAAAAAGACGTGGTACTATGGATGGATTGAAGCAGCTTCTCAACTCAATATCGTTCAGGGGGGAACGTCTGCCACATTCCAACCTAATAGTCCTATAACCCGTCAAGAAGCGGCCTTGATGATCGCACGTCTCATCCGCTCTTCGGGCGGATCAGGAGATGCTACTTCCTCCTTCACAGATACTGACGAAATTGCAGGTTGGGCTCTAGATGCGGTAACCACCGTAAATCGTTACGGCTTTATGAAAGGTGAAAGTAACAATTTTCGCCCTGCATCCTCTCTGACCCGTGAAGAAACAGCGGTCTTACTGGAGCGACTGCTAACGTATTCAACAAAGCATGCTAACCAAACTGCTTCCACCGCTTCTTCCATCCGAATAGGCTGGCAATATGATCAAACCGTTCAACAGTTTGAAAATACGGTGCTTCAATCCAACATCAACACCCTGTCACCACGTTGGTTTTTTCTGAATGAAACAGGTATTATCAGCGATTATACCAATTCATCGCTGCTTGCCTGGTCCAAACAGCATCATAAAAATATCTGGGCGATGGTAGGCAACCGTTCCAACCTGGCACTGACGCACCAAATTCTGTCCAGTGAGGTTCTACGAAATACAACCATAACTCAGCTTGCTAATGCTGTATCTGTATACGGTTTGAACGGACTTGTCATTGATTTTGAAAATGTAGATGGTCAGGATCGTGCCAATTTAACATTATTCGTCCAACAATTAAAAGCTAAGTTGAAGAGTCAGAATGCGGTACTGGCGATTTGTGTATCTCCTGATTACGGAACGGACTGGACTGCCGCCTTTGATTACAAACGCCTTGGCGCTGCGGCAGACTATCTGATTCTGATGGGATATGACGAGCATTGGGGAGGCAGCTCGATCCCCGGCTCTGTGTCCTCACTGCCATGGCTCCGTGAAAGCGTGCGGCGTTTTGTACAAACCACCTATCCGGAGAAAGCGATCTTGGCCTTGCCATTATTTACACGGAACTGGACGCTTAACGCTAGCGGACAATCAATCGCTTCCTCTGATATTTCACTAGATCAGCAAAACCAGCTAGTATCCCGTTCCGCCTCCAAACCAATCTGGAATGAGGATATTCAGCAGTATACCGTGTCTTATAAAGACACGCAGTTTCATAAGCTGTGGCTAGAGGAAGGACGATCCTTCACTCGTAAGTATCGCTTGGGGCAGGATGCTGGGTTTGCTGGCTTCGCCTATTGGTATCCAGGCGGAGCAAGTTCTGATCTGTGGTCCAGTGTAAAAAACGCAGACCGATTTATACAGCGTGGTTTGTAAAATACGAAGCCTTCAACCTCACATGAAAAGTGAAGTTGAAGGCTTTTGGCATATATACTTATCCCCAGCCTATGACCGATATGCAACTTTCCCGTTTACAACGGTCATTCGTACCTTAACATCAAGTAAAGCTTGCGGGCTTTCCGATACATCACGGTCAATGACTGTAAAGTCAGCGGCTTTCCCTTCAGCTATCGTCCCTCTTTCATCAGCCTCACCGGCTGCTACTGCGCTTCCCGTGGTAAACAAACGAATGGCTTCATGTACATCCAGCTTTTCAGCGAGAAGATAGCCCTCATGCATTTCTTCCGGCTTGGCGCGAGTCACTGCCGCATGAATACCAAGAAAAGGGTTTAACGGCTCAATCGGCGCGTCACTACCTCCAGCACATGGAATGCCTGCTTCCAGCAGCTTTTTCCAGGCATATAAATATTCAGTCCGTTCTTTCCCCACCCGATCCAGTACCCAAGGGAAGTCACTTGCGACAAAACGGGGCTGGATGTCCGCAATCAGCGGCAGCTTCGCCATTCTCTTGACCAGATCCCTCCTAAGCACTTGTCCATGGATCAGGCGATCTGGCAAACCGCTTTTCTCCGTAAGCGCATGGGCCTCCATTGCTGTCAAAATCATGTGCGCTGCCCCATCCCCTATGGCATGCACAGCCACCGGATAGCCTGCTGCTCTGACCGCAGCCACCATCTGATTCAGCTCTGGCTGCGGTTGGATCGCCATTCCACAGGTATGTGGAGCATCACTATAAGGTTCGGATAATAATGCCGTTCTTCCACCAATAGCGCCATCGGCAAACATTTTTATCGCACCGATTTTAAACCACTCATTTCCGGTACCTGCACGCAGCCCTTGCACTTTCGCTTCTTCCAAAAATGGATGATAGATGAGCTGGTGTGTGCGAAAAGGAAGACCTTCTTCCCTCAGCTCCCTGTAAATTTGATGCATCGTCTCCACGCTGCCCAAAAAACGTAAATCCTCTGTGTGCGCAGCAGTCAAACCAAGCCTTAGCGCATCCAGGCAAGCCCGCCGAATCGTATCCTTCTTAACTGAATAATCCGGCTCTGGCTGCACGCTAGTAAAGGCAAAGGATGCTTCCTCATAAATCAATCCGTTCAACCGTCCATCTGCATCTCGCCCATAGGCTCCCGAAGCCGGGTCAGGGGTGTCCTCGTTAATACCCGCACGTCGAAATGCCTCTGAATTGGCCAAGAACGTATGAAAGCACGTACGAGTGAGATATACCGGATGCTGATCTGTAATGGCATCCAGCTCGGCTATATCCGGTATTTCAACAGGAATAAACGCATTTTCATTCCAGTTGAGTCCTAAAATCCACTCTCCCGGCGGTGTTACAGCGACCCGTTTGCGTAGCATAGCCAGCATCTCGTCCTTGGAGGTAGCTGATGTTAAATCGAGCATAGATAACTTCATACCATGCATAGACAAATGCATATGTGAATCGGTTAAGCCTGGCAGTACATAGGCGTCTTCCCAATCCACGGTTTCATATTCCTTACCGGACAACTGCAATTCAAGCTCCCGAGCATATCCGACGGCCTGTATCCGACCCTGCTGTACAACGATGGAGTCTCCTTTGGAAGCCCACTTCCCATACAACCGGCCGTGCTTGAACAAAACGAATGTCAACGCCACTCATCTCCTTTTTCAACTATACGCATATCCACTACATATTAAGCCTGTGTTGCCACTTCCAAGCTTAGTGTATTTATATCTATCTGCTGTACCTGCTGGGCAAATTGATCATGAGCTGCACAGACAGCCATTTTATAATCCTGATCCAGCTCATACTGTTTAAAATGACAATACTCGGTGGTAAAGCCCTCTGTCGTGAAGCCTATGAACGGCTGTTCCTTCAACTCGAATGAAAAAGACTTTAACGGCAGGGTTAGTCCCTGCCCTTCGGCCTTCACAAAGCTTTCCTTAAGCGTCCATAGATCGTAAAAATAAGATAATCGGCTGTCTGCATCCTGACGCATTAACGCATCATATTCTGTGTCCGAAAAGCACACTCTACCTACCTCAAAATCAATAGGACGAAGCTGCTCAATGTCGATTCCAAGCGGATGATCATCAATAGCGCATACCACCCATTTTCCCGAGTGAGAAACATTAAAATGGAATGCGGGTGCATTTATCAAGGAAGGCTTACCAAAAGCATTGTATGTAAATTGAAGACTGGCATTAGGTACCTTCAATTGCTGGCAGGCCAACCATCTTAGCAGCACATCGGCATATAAGCCCCTCAAAGCATCTTCCCGATGTAAAAAACGATCTAACTTGTGCTGCTTTTCTAGTGAAACCCGATGTACCAGTAATTCGTAATGCTCCTCAGCTTCCGGCTTGCTCGTATCAATCGCGTATATTTTCATGGTCGCCTCCTGTATACCTAATGAATATCAGCCAGTTTGTAACACTCACCGTTCGATTGAAGTCTGTTAGATATCGATGGCGTGTGCCGTGTACATGGTCAATATACTACTCTAGCACTTTCAATTCAATATGGATACAATTGGGATAAGCAGCTCTATTAAAACTGCTTTATAGAGTCCATAAATGAAAGCGCTTTAAAATAAAGCATACAGAGGAGGACGAAACAATGAAATATGATTTTGCCCGCTTGCTGTGTATTATGCTCTCTATTTTGCTGACGTTGAGCATTTTTCAGATGTTTTCACCTAAGGTCGCTTCAGCCGCTTCAGAGAATGTCGTGAATGGCATTCAGTTTAAAGATACAAATGGAAACGTGGTCCATGCCCATGGGGGTGGTATGATTAAAGTAGACGATTACTATTATTGGTTTGGTGAAAATCGTAATCCCAACGGCACATTCAAGGCGGTATCCGCCTACCGTTCCTCTGATTTAAAAAACTGGGAGTTTCGTAAAAACGTACTGACCAGCAGCTCGGCCGTAGAACTGAATGTTTCGAATATTGAACGTCCGAAAGTGATTTACAATGAAAAAACACGTAAATACGTATTATGGATGCATAAGGAGAATGGGGTTAATTACAACGAGGCCCGAGTGGCTGTCGCCTCTTCCGATACCGTGGACGGCGATTACACGTATCAGGGCAGCTTCCGTCCTCTGGATTACGATTCGCGCGATATGACCGTATACAATGATAACGGTACAGCTTACCTGATTTCAGCTACCCGGGTAAACGCGGATCTGAACATTTATCGTCTGACACCGGATTTTCTGCAAGTTGAATCGCTAGTGACTACACTTTGGCCAGGACAATATCGTGAAGCTCCGGCGATGTTCAAAAAAGGAGACGTCTACTTCCTGATTACATCCGGGGCAACCGGCTGGAATCCCAATCAGGCCAAGTATGCTACTGCATCCAGCATTGAAGGAACCTGGAGTAATACGATAAACTTCGGGGATGGTACGACTTATGGTTCACAGTCGGCTTACGTGATTCCTGTTGAAGGTGCCCAGACGACTTCATACCTGTATTTGGGCGACCGTTGGGCAGGTGCGTGGAGCGGTCCTGTGCAGGATTCTCAATATGTATGGTTGCCACTGCGTTTTCCAACAGCGACTTCATTAGCCATGGATTGGTTCGACAGCATTAATATTGACACCGCCAGTGGTGTGGTCGAGGGGATAACAACGCCAATTGCCATTGATCCGGATGCCTATTATCAGCTAGTGAACCGCAAGAGTAATAAGCCACTAAGCATTATTGGCAATGCAACGACGGACGGCGCAGATCTGGAGCAGCGTGCAGATTCCGGAACAGCAAGCCAGCAATGGCAGCTCAAGGATGTAGGCAGCGGATATTATAAAATTGTGAATCGCAACAGCGGAAAGCTAATTGGTGTTGAAAGCGGTACTACAACAGACGGTACAGTTATTGAGCAGTGGAGTGATGGAGGCTGGTCCAGTCAGCATTGGCAATTAGTATCCGTAACCGGTGGTTATTACAAGCTGAAAAATCGGGCAACCGGTAAGCTGATCGATATTTCTGAAGGCGCCACCGCCGATGGAGCCAAAGCCATTCAATGGGGCGATAATGGTGGGACGAATCAGCATTTCCGTGTAGTTAAAGTAGAATAGCTTAAGTTATTTTCAAAAGGAGCCGTATTCCGAGCAGATCATGGTGACTGCTAACGGAAAAAACGGCTCCTTTTTACGTAAAACGATGAAATTGATGATCTCTAGTACGTTACAGTTCCCACGGATAATCTGTTGTCAGAAAACTAGCCAGCTGCTTGCTTTCTTCCCTCCGCTGACGCCGTATGGCTGCGCGTGATGGAGCCGTCTGGTGCAATTGTAACTGCTCTTCTGTTTCTGGAATCACCTGCGGGACAGTCACTTTACGGTTGTTCTCGTCCAATGCCACAAAGGTCAGGAAGGCGGTGGCTGCGATTTTTCGGTCGCCAGTCATCAGTCCTTCACGAATCACCTTTACGAACACCTCCATCGAGCTGCGGCCTGTCCAGGTTACGAACGCTTCCAGCGTGACAGAATCACTCGGATGGATAGGTAGCAAAAAATCCACCGAATCCGTAGAGGCTGTAACTGTGTTCGTTCGACACAGCTTAGCAGCTGCAATAGATGCGATATCGTCGATATACGACATCAATCGGCCGCCGAAGAGCGTGTTATGATTGTTGATATCGTTGGGAAATACTCGGGACGTCTTGAAGCAGTAGGTTTCTCGGATGTACTTGCTTTCCATGGGTTCTTTCCTCTCTTTTCCTCGTTGCTCTCTTTTTATATCTCAGGATTTTGCAAAATCCTGAGGTGGAAGCCTGTTTTAGACTATGCTAATCATCCCACTAATCCGCATAATAAATCAATACATAAAAATCGGCATCCTCATCCGAATCATTGCGGTAGGTATGTATGTCAGATACTTGAAATTGTACAGCATCCCCTGCACTCAGCTTGAGCTGTTGCCCCTGCATTTCAAAGTACATTTCCCCACGGATCATGAGAATCGTTTCCTCTCCCAGATGCTTCTCTGCCTGATGTGTAAAGCCTGGCTTCAGACTTACCGTGAACACCTCAAACTTCTTTTCAGCGTGATACGGGAATACAGGGTAAACAAAATAATTACCGTCCTCATCAATAACCGGATGCAGGTCTTCCCTCCGAATCTTCGTGATTTGCGGCGGGTCTTCTTTAAGAAAGGTAGAGAAGGATACGTGCAGACCGTTCGCAATTTTCCAAAGGGTTGTTACCGTAGGATTGGATTTCCCCTTCTCAATCTGAGCCAGCATCCCTTTGCTGACCCCTGTCAGTTCAGCCACCTTATCCAAACTTAATCCTCTAGTCTTCCTGATTTGAGCCAAATTAGAGCCAATAATATACTGCATTGAATCCACGGACGATGCCTCCTTGTATCCAAAAGTCTATATAAGAAGAATACACAAAAGACTGTGTGTTCGCTATATATAGAAGCCGATCAAGGTATATACAAAGCTTAAACGGGAAGTAGGCATGCTACAATTTACTGTAATATGGTCAGGTTCCTCGTTAACTTCAACATGCGAATAAAAACATTTGACATTGAATATAAATGTCCTTAAACTTCACTTATTAAAACGTTTTTTAAAACTATTGTAATATCCTGAAGGAGGGCTGCTATCCTATGACTTTTCCGTCCCTGAACACCCAACAGGTGAGAAAACCAACGTTGACTATCTAGGAGGGACTACATTTGAATCCGCAAACCCGCAAGTCCCGTTACATGTATACGATGCAACTGGCGACAATTTTTATTGGCTTTATTGTATTTGGCATCTCGGAAAATATTAAAGGCCCTGCCATTCCACGCATTCAATTCAACTTCAATCTGGATGAACAGCAGCTCGGAACATTGTTGTCTCTAAACGCACTTGGTTATTTGATTGCCTGCTCGTTCACCGCCGTTCTTGTCCGTAAGTGGGGAATCAAAGCGGTCAGCATCATTTCCTTTGCTTCCATGATCATCTCGGGAGTGTTCATCTATCTGTCGCACACGTATCCTTTCTTCGCTTCGTCCTACTTCTTGATGTATATCGGGAACGGCATGCTGGAGATTGCGCTCGCCATTTTGGGGGCGAGGATTTTTGTGAAAAATACCGGCACGATGATGAATTTGTCCCACTTTTTCTATGGGCTCAGCTCAACAGTCGCCCCTTTGCTGGCGACGGGAGTCATGTCACTGACGGTATTTGGACATACGCTGGACTGGCGGGGGATGTATCTGGCTATGTTGTCGCTCTGTCTGCTGCCGATTGTGGCCGCGCTGCTCAGCACCTTCCCGGGAGACGATCTACAGCATGAGGAACGGACCTCACTCAAGACCCTAACCCGCGATCCGGCACTCTGGATGATGGTAATGATTCTGTCGTTTGGAGTAGTCTCTGAGCTTGCAGTTGGAGGCTGGCTGGTCAACTTCTTAGAGAAAGCGTATTCATGGAGCACGGTGAAGGCGTCCAGCATGCTCTCAGCGTTCTTTCTTACCTTCTCGTTGGGGCGCCTGTTACTTGGTCCGCTCACTGACCGGATGGGGTTTGTGCTATCGACAATTCTATTCTCTGCCTTCTCAGCGATATGTACGTTCGCAGCAATCGTGGGTGGGGAGAGACTGGCGTTTCTCTTTGCCGTATCGGGTGCAGGCATTGCAATGATCTATCCGACCGGGATGGCGTTCATAGCACGGAGATATCCGAAGGACAGTGATACAGCTATTACGTTCGTCGTCACGTTGATGGGTATAGGTAGTGTCATTGGCAACTATGTGATCGGCTGGGTAATCGAAGGGGTCAAGATAGTCTACGGCGCAACTACTGAGCTTGGTATACTGCGCGGGCTTCAGGCGGGATATGGAGTTATCGGTCTATGCGCAGCCATCTGCGCGGTCTCGGGAATTATTCTCTACAGATATCTGAAAAAACGGCAGGAGCTTATATAAGTCACCATCTTAGGGTTGTCCCATAAGTCATGAACTGACTGGGACGCCCTTTTTTATTACGAACTCCCCATTCAGTCAAAACAGTCCTTGTATGAACACATCCGATTTGAACACCGCTTTTGGATGACTGGCTGCTGCCAAATCATCTGGAGCCGGAACACGAGCGAAGCTTTTTGGTAAATACATAGCCTTCCTTGGGTTATCATAGTAAATCAAACAGCTTTTTAAGGGCAATTCTCCTGTATTCTACTCTATTAGGCTGTAATTTTTCTGAATAGAAGAGTGTAGCCGAGAGCGGACAATAAGACTGTGTGTTCGCTATAGGTGATATTCAATATAACATACAAACGTATAATATATTGATACTTTACAACTTCCGTTATATACTATTATAAAAATTTATATATTGGAGGTAAGGTTAAAATGTCCATAGCTTCGGAGTTGAGCGGAACGAAGCCCGATTCACTCAGCTTTTTACAAGGGGTTAAAGATTGCATTCCTACATTGCTTGGTTATGTATGCATTGGGTTCGCGGCAGGGATTGTGGGCGCTTCGTCAGGGGTTAGCACCATGGAAATTGCCCTGATGTCGGCGCTTGTATACGCAGGAGCCTCACAGTTTATTATGTGCTCCATGCTGGCTGTAGCCAGTCCTCCATCCGTCATTATTTTAACGACATTCATTGTGAATGCCCGCCATCTGTTGCTAAGTGCGTCGCTAGCTCCTTACTTTTCTAAATATTCATTGTGGAAAAACATAGGCATTGGCGTTCTTTTGACGGACGAATCCTTTGGGGTAGCGTCGGATAAATTGGCTAAAGGCGGGCAGGTCAGTGACCGCTGGATGAACGGGCTTAATATTACAGCTTATCTCGCTTGGATTGCATCCTGTGTGGCGGGAGGGGTTCTCGGGAACTGGATTTCCCGGCCGGAGGCTTTTGGTCTGGACTTTGCCTTGCCAGCGATGTTTCTTGCCCTGCTCATTTCCCAGCTCCAAAGTGTCCAGACCTCCAAACTCAAGCATCGTCTAATGCTTGTGCTGTGTATGGCTGTGCTGATGTACCTATTGTCCTGGTGGGTACCATCACATATCGCCGTCATTGTAGCGACCATGATCACCGCAACGATTGGAGTGTTAACCGACAAATGAACATTAATCCCCATGTCCTGTATATCATAATCGGTGCCATGATTGTCACGGCGATCCCAAGGATCATTCCCTTTGTCGTGCTGCAAAGGCTGGCGCTACCCAAGCCAGTGCTACAATGGCTTTCCTATATTCCCATCTGCATATTCACGGCCCTCGTGATGGAAAATCTGCTCGTCCGAACCGAGACCTCCGTCACTTTTAATGGGCAAGTGCTTATGGCTGTCTTTCCTACGCTAGTGACCGCCTTGTGGAGCAAAAACCTGCTGGCTACCGTCGTTGTCGGTATTGTGAGTATGGCTGTAATTCGACTTTTGTGGTGAAGAAAAAAATTACCCTCCTACAATAGGAGGGCATCTGTCCTTTCTTAGGCTCCACCTGTCGTCCTTACTAACGAGGGCGACAGATTTTCTTCCTCAAAACCACGTTCTCGTTGTGAAAGATACGAGGAGGCTTGCAGCCTAAACATTTCTGCATACACTCCGTCTATATCCATTAAGTGTTCATGGCTACCTGCTTCCACAATTTTTCCCTCCTCCATTAAAATAATGGTATCCGCCATACGTGCGGAGGACAGTCTGTGTGAAATAAACACTCCAATTTTCTCATGAATAAGCTGATCAAACTTTTGAAAAACCTCTTTCTCCGCATGTGGATCCAAAAAAGAGCTTGGTTCATCTAAGACATAGATATCGGCATTCCTCATAAAGGCCCTGGCTATTGCAATACGCTGCCACTGTCCTCCAGATAGCTGCTGTCCATCTTCAAACCATTTTCCAAGCAAGGTATTCATTTTATCAGGCAGGCCGACTATCAAATCTGTAATCCCCGCCTTATCTATAGCTGTCCAAATGGCCTCATCATTTTCTCTGGAAGCCACATGACCAAAGCCTATATTATCTCTAACAGCCATCTCATAATGTACAAAATCCTGAAAAACAACACCTATCTTTTCTCTAAAACTGTCTTTATCCAACTCATGAATAGAGTGTCCATTAATTAAGATTTCTCCTTCAAAATTGGAATACAAATGAGTCATTAACTTCACGATCGTTGATTTACCCGATCCATTTCTCCCTACAATGGCCAGCTTCTCTCCTTGATGGAGCTTGAAGCTAACATTAGAAATGGCATTCTCTTCCGTGTTCGGGTATCTAAACGATACATTCCGAAATTCAATACTGTGAATAGCGAACAAAGGCAATTGCTGAACCGATTTTTGTACTTTTGCCTCTTCCGGCATATCCAAAAAGTCAAATAGTTGCTTGATATACAAATTATTTTGACACAAGCTTAAAATTCCTTGCACAATGCTCTGCGATGTTGACTGGGTTAACGTGATACCCTGAATTAAGCTCACCAAGTTCCCCACTAAAATTTGACCAACATAAGTGGCTTGTATGGCCATGAAAATAATAAATGCACACGCCCCCTGATTTACAATCTGAAATACAAGAGAAGTATAGGATCTACGAACCGCTAGCACTTTATCCTCGCGATAAAACCCTTCGAGTATCGTTTTGTATCTTTTTCGCAGATAGTCTCCCAGCTGAAATATTTTCACTTCTTTAAAACTATTATCCCTTGTCACTAAAAACGACAAATACCAGGATTCACGTTGTCTTCCTGCTCTTTGAAAGTGAACATTAAATTCTCTTTGCCCAATACGTAAAAAAGAATAAAAGGACAAGCATGGAATGAGAAAAATGAATAAGAATGCCCACCATCTCCATGCGATGAGAATTGCACCCGTCGAAAATAAAGTTACAACACTGCTAATAATGGCAAGGATTTGCGTAAATATTTCAAAAGGTCTGTAATCTGCCTCTCCCTGAGCACGTTGAAGCATATTTTGCACATCTGCATCCTCAAACGACTGCAAAGACATCTTTTGTGCTTTTTCAATAATTGTGATATTTACCTGGTTCGATAGCCGGCTTTGAAACATTTTACGAAAAAAGCTTTCGCCAATGTTAATCAGATCATACAGCAAATTGACACCGATCAAGACGCCAAAAGCTATAAAGACAGGTTGAAAGCTCCCCCCTGACGCTCCGGCCACGACACTGTTGATTAATTCTCTCGTAGTTAAAAGGATAATAGCAGGAATTGCACCCTTCAACAAATTCGTAATGAGTATAGCAATCAAAAAGGAAGGATGTGTGTCCCAAAGCAGCCTGAATATACGAGGCCAAAATAAAAAGGTACGAAATATATTTTTATAGGACAAAGAGATCAGGTCATTGGTTTGTCCATTAGACTGTGACATAGCTTACCCCTTTCCGATGCAACAGGTTAGCTACTGTGTGCTTAGCTAAAGCCATACATTTTATTTCTCGCTCCCTATTTACACCCAGCAGACGATTCAAATGCATATGAATGATGCTGCCTAAAATATCATCAGGATGATTGGTAAGCTCGTGATTATTTTTAGCTAGAATTATCGCTTGAGCATACTGCTGAATCATAGTCTGTCTTTTTTCTACAAGTGCTAAGAATGCGACCTGTGTGACCGTATCTGCTTGTCCAAGCCATTCATAATTCGCTTCTACAGCGGTAATCAATGTTTTTTTGACATCCCTAAACGCCTTCATATGAGGCTTGCAATCAATTCTCTCTTCTAGCCAGTTCACTTGCTCCTGAATTGTTAAGCCAAAACCACTCAGATAATGAATAATGTTAATCACAGCCACTATCTCTATGTCCAGATCAAAAGCTTTAGAACGAATCCCCCTCATATAGGCGACAACCCATTGACTATCCACGTCAAAAATCTGTTCCGCCAGCTCCATAAGTGTCCGTCCCCCATACCTCTCATACTCAGGAAAGTACGTATCAAGGACCATATTTGTTATTAGCCCCTCTTCACGCAACTCGGCTGCCCACTGATTTAATTGCGCCAAACCTGCTGTCCAAAGCTTATCGGGCTCTCCCTGAAAACGTAAACGGATATGATGTTCAGGATCAACGTATCGCAAAAAGTAAAATTTTTGACTCCAATCCTTAAAACCCGGCTGTTTTAAGAGATGCCCTAGGCTTAAGCCTACCAGATCAGTCTCTCTTTCCTTGACTCCGTACAATTTAAGGTATAGCCACTCCCCTCCTGGAAATATGCCTCTATGAATGCTGGAAGGAGTATGAGCAATGAAATTTTGAGAATCCATATGGTTTTGTGAACTAGGAATACTCGGTTTCACCTTTATTTTTTTCTTCTTTAGCGGAAATACAAATTCCCCCATATATCTTTCTGCCGCCCCCTGCAATGGGGTATGGAAGGGATTACCCAAACACTCAGTAAGGAGAAGTTCCTGTCCTTCGCGTATCTTGCTCACCTCACGTAGCAATTCTTTGATATGGAAGAGGTTGCATAGGTCTAATAAAAGTCGATTATCCCCCATCGTTAGGTAAACATAGCGCGGTACATTCCATTGTTGTCTCCACACATGGAAAAGTTTTTCTCCTTCTTTGGACTCGCATGATTCTGAAATATTCAATGAAGCTTTGCTCAGTTTCCACTGCGCAGCACTAATAATGATCTTTTTATATACTAGTCTTGGCAAAAAAGGGGACTGCTCTAATGGCCCCCAGTCAAAATAAGACCACGTACCAATCTCTTTATTAGTAATATCCGTTAGAAATCTGAATATATGTGGTGAAAGCTTGTAATTCAGCATGTGTGTTTGCAAGGGGATTATTTCCTTACCCAAACGTCTGGACTTGACATAAAAACGATCATGAGTAGCACCCACGACTAAATCATCAATACAAAGCGTATGGTCCTCATCTTTAGAAGACGTGGTTCCCGATACAATCTCATATTCCATTAAATTTTTGCTTAATGAGATGTTGGATATTTTCCCTTGTTCCGGCATAAAAACCATCTCTGACAATAACGCATCGGGATGGAAGCATCGGTGATGTTCATATATTTCAGAGAATTTTTGTACAAACTCCTCACTAAACATATCCAGAAAACGTCCAAAGGTTTTACCCGCTCTATTCGAGCCAGCACTGGCTCCAAGTAACAGCGAATAGTCTCCAGAATCAACTTTTTCAGGAGAATCAGCAAATATACTATAATAGATCTCCATTGATTCTGGGGAAGTGTCGTAGTTATCAGAAATCATCAGTTGCTCTAACTGTTCATCTGTAAGGGCGAGTTCAATTTCATGATTAGAGATGGCATTCGAAACCCATTGAAAGAGAACAGCGTTGCGTTTAAATGCCTCCATGCCCATTGATTTTTTTTCATTTGAACGATACATTTCCGGTATACCCAGACCCCAATCCTCATCAAATAGTTCATGAATAGGAATCTCCTGATACACACCGTACTTTTCCAAGAAACGATTCAAATATTCAGCCAATTCATCCGTTTTGGGGGATGCATACAATTTGCACATGACTTCAGCCCCTAATGAAACCTCATCAAGCACATGTTTCGGCAGCGTTACTTCTTTATCCAATTTAACATCAACTTGTACAGGTGTTTTTACAGAAATGATTTCCAGCATTTTGTCGCATAATTTCCGATAGACCTTCTCTCCTTCTCCAATCGTGCATTGATTATATTGAAGTAATAAAGCATTAATTTCGTGTAAAATGTGAATCCAATGATCGGAGTTATCCAACGTATTAATTTTTTCGAATATGTAATGAAAGGGTGAGTGATCCATTAACGGAGGTCTAAGCTCGCTTAAAATAAACTCTTGCTCTACTAGTTGCTGCAAGTAACTAGCTATGATTTCCAAAGTAGCGTCAGGGAATGCCTTTAATAGTATTTCTTTGAGTTCCATCACTCGAATGGGATGTTCAGCAGCTTCAAACGTCATTCGAACAACGTCAGTAAGCCAAATGGAATTAAAAATTTCTGCCGAGTCATCAGCTTCTGCTGCTCCATGCTTAGGTCGGAATGGTAATTTGGCTCGATTTCCTTTGATCATAACCGTTTTGTTTAGGAAGACCTTTAGTTGATTAAATACGGCCGGATCAGCTTCTACTTTTTGAATCAGTTTATATATCCATTCCATGTCGGGTCTGGCTCTCTTCAGATGCTTAGGATAGTTACCAATATCCAGATTGGTAGTCTTCCCGCAAATCCCCTGACCCACTCCTGAAAACAACCCAAATGGAGTCGTTCGGGTAGTCATCCGAATAAAATAACGATAAAAGCTGTTCAGCGTCTTCTCATACTTTTGTAGCTCTCCTTTATCATCCAAAGCATGGCCATCATTTAAATAATGTAGAAACTGCATTAGGGACGGAGAGGCTAATGATATGGCTTCTTGAACAACAGCTTCTTGGGATGCCAACTTTAATCGACGAGTTATTTCCTCCAATGCAAGCTGGCTGTCTACATCTTGATCCGAAAACACCTGCAAATATTGGTCTAGCGGAAGTAATGGAGCTCTGATTAGAAAAAAATCACATGCACTGAACCATCTTTCATCCTGATCTCTCACTTCATTATGTAGTTTATGCGCATCAGTGTAATGCAGTTGTCTCTTCACAACTGACCACCTCCAAGTTTTTAGGGAATATATTCAACTTGTAACCGATTCCATGACATGTTACCAGAATTTTCGGATGACTCGGATCATCTTCTATTTTTTCTCTCAATTTTCGGATGTGCACATACACCGTATTAGACGTAGTAAAAGCATCCACTCCCCAGACTCTGTCTATAATGTGATCAATCGTAGAAGCACACTCTTTTGTAGTAAGAAGGTACATTAATAATCGAAATTCCATCATAGTCAGCATGTGCTCATGCCCTTGCTTCCAAATAACCTTTCCAGCAGGATCAAAAATGACATTGGGTGATAAACTAATAGCCTGCTGTTCTCTTTCCATTCCATTTTCAGATGAAGCCATTGAAAACAATTGTTTGAGGAGATCCAATTGCCGTTGATCATCACTATGATAGGAAAGAAAGATAAATGGAACCGTAAATTTTTCTTTAACGGTGTGCCAGTAAGACAAGTCCTCTAGCGTTATACGATCCTGATTCAAAGCTACACCGATACACTTCTCATCAATCTCCGGTAGAGCCTGGTAAAGCGAATCATAAAACATGATTCGAATGTTTTCTGGAGTGCTTAAAGTCTCAAAAAAATGCTTAATCTTTCTAAAAGATGATATAACCATAAATTTTTGTTTCATCTAATCCCCCCAAAACCAATGCTTCAGATAAAGCAATAAGGCAGTGCCCTCAAGAAATTAGAAACAATTCACTCCATCTCCCTGAATATTCAGGATGTTCTTTCCCAATTCCATAGTCCAGCAAGCTTAACCCAATCCCTGCTGCTCCTTGCAATATTCCTACATTATGAACATGAGTTGTCCCCTCCAAGTCCCGGTATCCAAATGGGAGCTCTTCATCGTATAAATTTACTAACTTTAAAGCTATCTGATCGGCAAAGCGTAACGCTGCTATATTACCGGTTAAGCTATAGAATCTATGAGCCATATGAAGCAAACCGGCCAACCCGTGACAGAAAGTAGGGGATAGCGCATTTAATAGCTCATCATCTAAGCAAAATATGGATTTCACAGCTTGTTCCGCTATCTTTTTCCATTCTTCATTACTGCACTCGATTCCTGCTCTGAATAATGTCCAAGCTATTCCAAAGGTTCCGTGACACCAGCCTTCAATTTCTCTCATCCCTACTTTGTCACTCTTGTTCATCGAAAGCACTTGAGAGTTTACAGGCCAATACAAACCATATTGATCCTCCTGAATTTGAATAAGCAAAAAATCGGCTATATATTTTATAGCCTCCTGTAATCCTTTAACTTCGATCTTTTTTTGTAGGGCAGTGACTAGCAGTGCAAGTATTCCGGTGATACCATGCGCCAAACCTAAATGGATCGAAGCCGAACCTTCCCTTGACGACAAATGTATATATTCAGGTATGAAGCGCGTAATGGTATCTAATAATTGACGCGACAGATCACACATTGTCTTGTCTTCAGCAACCTCCAGTGTGTATCTGCCCACTCCAAGCAGTCCATTGATGATATCCATTTGCCTACTAAACTCTCTATTTGTGCCAACTGCAGGTAAATCCCCCCACTTTAATTCAATATACTTATTAAGCTGAGAGATTAGTTTGTTATAATTTGCTCTGTTATTGGAAGCTAGCAATATGCCATAAGCCACTCCTGTTGTTCCGTAATAAAGAGAAATACGAGGCAGCAATAATAGAGAGTTAGCATGTAAGTACCGTAACTGACTATGCACATGCTCTGCCCAATTTTGATCAGGTTCCAGGTAACCCCATTCAGACAACAGCACTAACATACCCGGAACTCCATCGGCAAGCGAGTCAGGATTCCAAGGGGACTTTCCACGTGAAGGCGAAAGGTTGTTTGTATCATTAACTATCTTTTCTGTATATGATAGGTCTATTAGCTTTTGTGCTATATGCTTACTGATTTCAATTGATCTCCCCTGCAAATCTTCAACCATAAATCCTTCCCTCATTTTCATAACTGGAAAAGACACGGTTATAGAAACCGTGCCTTTTTTCCATGTATTTTCGTTATTAACACGTTTTGCAGAAGGTAAGACTAACTTGACAATTCAAAGTACCTGTTGCACATGAAGGAGTACAGATAAGACCACTGGCTGGTTGAACCCCTTTTGGAGCAACCTCATTTTTGGCTACTTGCAAATCCAGATCAAATTGATTTTTCATCTTGTTACCTCCTTTTTTTTTTACAATTTTATTATAAGTCATACAATCTTAACTAGTCTTTATATAACCCTTACATTTTTCTTAATTTCAACAAGTATATTTAAGATAAGTCTCTATTTTTTTTTATTATTTTTAAGGACAACTCACTAATTTTTAGTGACAATATAATGAGGAATAAATAATGGAGGCATTTATATGAAAATTGATAGTTTTGTTATACAACAATCCGATCAAGCTCGTGCAAGAGATATTAATAAAAAAATTGCTTTACGTCTATGCGAGCCCGAATCCGTCTATGCAGCAGTCCATGCGGAACACAATGTTTCGCCAGAAACAAAGTACCACCCATGGGGAGAAACTTCACTTTCGCATGGTTATCCTGGTAACATTCATTTACTATCGCAATGGCGTGCTATAGACCCTTCGTATGATTGGAATAGGGCCATACATTTAAATATGGCTCAAATCCAAGCTTCACTTGCTAAAAATGGTCTTAACGATGTCTCGCTTTACAGTGGATGGGCAGGCATCGCTTCTTCCGTAAGTGAGGCTTCAAATCATGGTCAATACTACAGCAATTTCTTACGGCAAATACATCAATGGATGATGCCTCTAACAGAGCAATGGCTTCAATCGAATACAGAACAATTAAGCCTTCACGAAGGTATGCCCATGCAATCCTTTGACACCATTTCAGGAGCTTCTGGGATTGGAAGATATATTTTGATGAACTCATCCGATCCTATTTGTACTCCTCTTGTAGAGCCAATTCTTCAATTTCTCACCGATCTTACACATCCCATACATATTCACAATCATTATGTCCCAGGATGGTACTCCCCGCAAAAGTTTCAATTTTTAGACCGGGATAAACGTAACTATCCTCAGGGCAATTTTAATTGTGGAATGGCACACGGTATTCCTGGACCGTTAGCTTTGTTGTCCTTGGCTTACAGTTCTGGAATTGAAGTAAAAGGCCAATATCAAGCGATTGAAACCATTACGGAATGGTTGCTTAAGTATAAATATGAGGATGAATATGGCAGCTACTGGCCTCATATTGTTCCATTCGAAGCTGAAACAGGCTCTCTACAGTTTGATTTGGAACGAGCAAGAGAAGCATGGTGTTATGGTACCCCCGGTATCGCCTGCTCCCTATTTCTTGCCGGAAAGGCTCTCCATAATGAGGAACTGCAAAAATTGGCTGTAAAAGCTTGTATCGGTGCACTCTCCTATGAGATAGCTAAGCGGGAAATGGACTCTTCTGCACTCTGCCACGGTCTTGCCGGATTACTTACCATCTCTTGGCGAATGTGGTGTCACAGTAAAGAGCCTGCGTTTCTCCCGCTTATTCAACAGTTAACAAATTGTCTGCTTGATCGCTTTCAAATGGATAGCCCTCTTGGGTATCTGGATCCCGAGCCAAGGTCAGATGGCTCTTTGACTTGGCTGACAAAAGCGGGCATGCTTGAAGGTGTTGCTGGGATTGCTGCTGCTTTATTAAGTGTTTCTGAGAACAAAGAGATCGGTTGGGATTACATCCTCATGCTATCCTAACTACAACCAATCCCTATTCACAAACATCTTTCTCCCACCATACAGATAGGCTAAAAACGTAAGAATGACAATCAATCCTAGGCTGTAAGGTTCAACTCTGGGTGCATAAGTCGCTGTTTGCGGCATCATAATATAATAAGGGATCGTAAAAGGAAACCACGCACCTATGGAAGAGTGAAAGCCTGTTATGACAATATTAGGAACCACACAACAAATAGACATTCCCAGAGAAGCGCCAAAATTCCGAATTTTTATCGAGAGCATAAGCTGTAATGCTGCCAGGGGAAAAATCCCGAGCCATCCTCCCAAGCTGGTAGAAAGAACGACAGACCAAGGGATTTCTCCTGGAGCACCTGCTATATTTCCGCTTACAAAATAGCCTACTATAAATATAAGCTGATCAAGACCTAGTATGAGAATAAGCAATATATATTTTGCATAATAAATTTGCTGACGAGGATACGGGCTGCTTAATAAAATCTTCCATCCCCCATCCCGATGCTCATACGCACACAAAAGAGAAGCGATAATTCCACAATAGAGCGGATAAAAAAACATAGAGTGAAATTGCGCTGAATAAGTATATAAAGTTAACCAGCTAGGCGAAAAAAACTGCTTCAAATCATTCAACTCCAAGACTCCCATTAAAGAATTTATGACCGCATCCAATATAATGAGAATCCATATCATGATCCATTGAAGCTTTATCGTCTCCACGCGTAAAATAGAGCCCATGTATCTTCTCCTCTCTATTTGAATTCATGTTTGGTAAACTGTAATGTACCAAGTCCCGTAAAGATGACTCCTGCACTTAAAGCAACGATCACCCAAATCATGTGTTCCTTCATCAAAGGACTTGATAGTGCAGGGTACGACCAAGGCAATATTTTAATCCACAGAATACTTGTGCGTGCCAAAAACAAGCTTGCAATAGAACCGAATATACCAAACGCTAATGGGAATGCCTGATTAGTGAAAAGCGTAGACAGCCAAAGTTGAATTGCAAGTACTGGTAGGGTAGCCAAACTTGCATTAATCGGCTGTAACAGCATGATTCGCCAAGGAATGGGTTCGTTTGTATATAACACCCAGATGAGGCTCATACCTGCTACAGTGATCAAGGCGGTACCCAACTGCAGAATCACGATCCATACGATTTTGGATAAATAGATATAGCTTCTGGGAACAGGCATGGCCATAAGCTGCTTCCATGTTTGAGTATCATGCTCTGTACCAGCCATAATGCTCGCCAAAAGTGTACCGCCAAGCAGCATCACAAACGAAAGGAACATAAACATAACGGCAAAACCAGCATAGACACCTCCTGGTCCTTGCCGAAAGTAAAGATACCATTCTACGGCAGTCATGCCTGTAAGTACACACCCCTGTATAAGAGGAATCCACCAGCATATTTTCTTCAGCTTAAGCCCCTCTGCTTTTATAACCCGGAGTATCATAAGCTTCGCTCCTTACCTGTCAGTTCCAGGAATATCTCCTCCAATGTCTTTTTCTTCTCTGTGACCCGATAAATGGGATGATTGTGTTCCACAAGCACCTTGATCATCTCCCAAGATTGTTGTCGATCTACAATAGGAGTCACAACCTCATTTTGTTCAATCGATTCTGCTCCGGCCGTCCACCCATGCTGAATCAGTGCACCGGCAGCCAGAACAGGATCTGAGGTTTCAATGAATAATTGAGGCTTGCTTTTGGCGTTGAGTTCCTTCATCGCTCCCTGGAAGATCATTTCACCCTGATTAATAATTCCTACATAGGTTGCAATCTGCTCAATTTCGCTTAATAAATGGCTCGAAACCAGTACCGTCATTCCGTAAGCGCCAGGGAGGCTCATAATTAACTCCCGAATTTCCTGAATACCAGACGGGTCCAAACCATTCGTCGGTTCATCTAGTATCAATAATTTGGGGTTGGCAATAAGTGCCATAGCAATCCCCAGTCTTTGTCGCATCCCCAAGGAATATCCCTTTACCGGACGATACGCATCCTTGGTTAATCTCACTAAATCCAGCACTTCATGAATTCTTCGGGTCGGCAGTCCACGCATGGTTGTAACGATTTCCAAATTTCGATATGCGGATAAATGGGCATAATAGGCAGGTGATTCAACCAAGGAGCCAACATCCTTCAATATTTCCATACGCTGATCCTTTAGCTTTTTCCCGAATATCTCAATTTCTCCGGATGTGGATTTAATCAGCCCAAGTAGCATACGAATCGTGGTTGTTTTACCCGCCCCATTAGGTCCTAAAAATCCATAAATCTGCTGTCCGGGTACCTGGAGATTTATTCGTTTTACAAATTCCCGTTTTCCAAAACGCCTAGTTAGCTGCTGTGTATGTATTACATATTCAGACATTTCCTGATCTCCTCTCGACTTCTAATGCTGAAGATTAAGTTACATACAGTTTACTGAAGTAAAGTAAACATCAGGTAAACAGTCCCTAAACAACAGGCAAAAAAATCGAGCAAACTGTAAAATGTGAGGTTAGATGTTAAAAAATTAGATGTTTAGCGGCAGTGAAATCTCCATCCTTGTACCCGCTTTACTGCCTGGAAGGATACGAAGCGTTCCTTTATGCGCCTCAATAAAGCTTTTGGCAATAGGTATTCCATGCCCTTGGGAGTGAGATACCTGCATGAACTCATTGGAATTCATTCCTATTCCGTCGTCTTCGATAGTAATTTGAAGCTTATCATTCGCTTTGCTTACTTCCATGGAAATGTGTGTACCTGGAGGATTATGAATGATAGCGTTAATCAAAAAATTCTGTAGCGCTCTGCCTAATAACTTGCTATCGAAGGGCATAATACATGCCGCCTCCATGGACGTAAAAGAAAATTCGTATTGCTCGCCCGAAGGATGGTTAGCGATATCTATGACCGCACTACGGAGAAACTCCACAATGTCCTCCTTCTCCAATTGGATTGGCAATGAACCTTCCTTAAGCTGCATAGAAGCATTCAAATCCTGAATCAACTGCTTCATTTCCGTCACTTTCTCACTGATACCCATACTAAAGCTTCTTCTTTCTTCATCAGACCAGTCATACTCTTGAGCAGTCAGCATGACCGCATATCCTTCAATATAAGATAATGGTGTTTTCAGATCATGGCTTACACCTGCTACCCACTGCTGTTTTCGTTTCTCTATTTCCACTCTCTCTTCCTCATTGCTGCGCAATTGAGCCGATAAGATGTTCATTTGTTCAAAAACTTCTTTATACAATTGATACGGAGGTTTATAACTATTTTTCTGATTTTTTTTGCCCTCTGGTAGTTCCAGTTCACTTAGCGGCGCTTGGAATTCCCCTGTCGCAATATTTCCAATCCATTTGATTACATACACCAAAGGTTTGCCTATATACCATCCGTAAGCAACTATGAACACAACACTTTGCACGATACCAAGTCCTGTCCAGAATAGATTAATATTTATATTTTGAGATGCTCCAAATATACTTTTTATAAAAATATATAAGATCGTGCAAATAACAAAACATAGGACATAGGCCAGTACAAAGCATAACGTTACTTTCATAAAACGAAAGGACATCTTAACTAGAGAGTTCATTCTTGCTCCTCCATCTTGACTGACATCATTTTATAACCAAGTCCTCTTACATTGATTAAAAATTGCGGGTGCTTGGGATCAGGTTCAATTTTTTTCCGCAAACGGGAAATATGAATCACTACAGTCTTCTCATCACCCAAGAAAGCCTCGCTCCATATCGCCTCGTAAAGCTGCCGTACACTGAAAATACGGTTAGGATGCTTGCACAAAAATACTAGCAGTAGCCATTCACGTGCCGGACACTCGACCTGCTTGTCCCCTACAAACAACACACCGGATTCCAGTTCCAGTCGGAAATATCCAAAATCTAAAGTGCCTAAGGTCTGCTTCATGGCCACTGTCGAAGCTTTCCGATATTTCATTCGAGCTTTCATACGGGCAACGACTTCCAGCGGGTTAAACGGTTTGGTAATATAGTCGTCTCCTCCGATACCGAACCCCATTAATTTGTCTAGGTCTGTATCTCTTGCCGTCAAAAAAAGAATAGGGGCATCGGTATATAGTCGCATTTGACGACATATCTCAAACCCATCGCTATCAGGCAGCATAACATCAAGTACAATCACATCTATATGAGATTCCATCACGACTTGCAGCGCTTCCCGCCCCGTTGCAGCATGCTTGACTTGAAGGAACCCTTCTTTTTTTAACACTGTTGTCAGCATATCCCGCAACCCCTGCTCATCGTCTACTATAAGTACTGCAATTTCTTCCATAACCCAAGGTTCTCCATTCTTTTTTTACATTTTTTACTTTCATTATAAAAGCAAACGGGCATAATTTAAATCAAGTTCCATCACATATCGTTCATCCCCGTGAATATACTTAATAACCAACAAGGCCAAACTGTGCCGTGTATCCACTTGGGGGGTGCCTAATAATGCCGGAACCACGCCAGCCATATTCATTCGTCGTATCCCGCGAAGATTGGTCGCTGCATCGCAAAGGGTACCAGGACCAGCAACGTCATCAGCAGAAGGTCAAAGATGTCATTAAGCAAAATCTACCCGATCTGATTACGGAAGAAAATATTATTATGTCGGACGGTCAACAGATTATTAAAGTGCCGATTCGCAGTCTGGATGAATATCGTTTCATTTATAACTATCAAAAGCAAAAGCATGTAGGCCAAGGGGATGGAGATAGTCAGGTGGGGGATGTCATCGGACGTGATCCTGCCTCCCAGAAGCCTGGTAAAGGTGAGAAAGCCGGTGACCAGCCGGGACACGATATTATGGAAACGGAAGTCAGCATAGAGGAACTGGAAGATATGCTGTTCGAGGAAATGGAATTGCCGAATTTACAGCAAAAAGACAAGGATCAAATTGAGGTTGAATCTATCGTGTTCAATGATATACGTAAAAAAGGCATGCAAGCGAACATTGACAAGAAACGAACCATTCTCGAAAATCTGCGCCGCAACGCCCGTGAAGGGAAACCGGGCATTCATCATATTAGTCCGGACGATCTTCGTTACAAAACATGGGAAGAGAAGACCATTCCCCAATCCAACGCGGTGATTATAGCCATGATGGACACATCGGGCTCGATGGGCTCTTTTGAAAAATATTGCGCTCGCAGCTTCTTTTTCTGGATGACCCGCTTTTTGCGCCGTCAGTATGAAAAGGTGGAAATTGTCTTTCTCGCGCATCATACCGAGGCTAAAGAGGTTACGGAGGAAGAATTTTTTACCCGCGGAGAAAGTGGCGGCACGATCTGCTCTTCCGCTTATTTGAAAGCACTGGAGATTATCGACAAACGATATCCTCCTTCCAGCTACAATATTTATCCCTTCCATTTCTCGGATGGCGATAACCTGACCTCGGACAATGAGCGGTGCGTGAAGCTAATCGAGGAACTTATAAAGCGGAGCAATATGTTCGGCTACGGCGAAGTGAATCAATATAATCGCAGCAGCACGCTGATGTCAGCCTACAAGAATATTAAAAAGGATCAGTTTATGTACTATGTCATCAAGGAAAAAGGTGAGGTATACCAAGCCTTACGTACCTTTTTTCGCAAACGGGAAGGGGGAACGGTGGGATGAGCACCGACCAAAAAGAGCTAGAATATGCGATATCAGAAATTATGGAGATTGCAGATGGATTCGGGCTCGACTACTACCCGATGCGGTATGAGATTTGTCCGGCGGATATTGTATACACATTCGGAGCCTATGGTATGCCCACGCGCTTCAGCCACTGGAGCTTTGGAAAAACGTTTCACAAGATGAAAATGCAGTACGATTTTGGATTGAGCAAAATCTATGAGCTGGTCATTAACTCCAATCCCTGCTATGCCTTCCTGCTGGAAGGAAATTCTTTGGTGCAAAATAAACTGATTGTCGCCCATGTACTGGCACACTGTGATTTTTTCAAACACAACGCCCGCTTTTCAGCTTCTAATCGCAATATGGTGGAGAGTATGTCGGCCACAGCAGATCGAATCAACAGCTATGAAATGGAGTACGGTTCAAAGGCTGTGGAATCCTTCATTGACTCTGTACTGGCGATACAAGAGCATGTGGATCCACAGATCATCAAACCAAGGCATCTGGATAAGCAACGCTACATGGAGCTCAAAATTCGGGAGCAGAAAGAACCCGGAAAACGCCAACGTCCCCCTGGGCCTTATGATGATCTATGGTCACTGGAAACAGCGAAGCAGCATGATCCGACCGAGACCGAGGGCGTCAAGGTACGCAAGTTCCCACCGGAACCTGAAAAAGATATCGTCTGGTTTATTCAGGAATTCTCCGAGGTACTGGAGGACTGGCAGCGAGATATTATGACGATGCTGCGGGACGAAATGCTGTATTTCTGGCCCCAAATGGAGACCAAAATCATGAATGAAGGCTGGGCCTCCTATTGGCACCAGCGGATTGTAAGGGAACTAGATTTGACCGGGGAGGAAACCGTTGAATTTGCGATGCTGAACGCTTCTGTCGTACAGCCTTCCAAGCAAAGCCTGAACCCATACTATTTGGGGCTGAAAATATTTGAGGATATTGAAAAACGATGGGATAACCCAACCCGTGAGGAGCAAGAGCGACAAGGACGCAAACCGGGCGAGGGTCGAGCTAAAATGTTCGAGGTACGAGAGTTTGACTCGGACACCTCTTTTATACGTAACTACATGACCAAGAAACTGACAGAGGATTTGGATCTGTACGTGTTTGAAAAACGGGGACCCGATTGGAAAATTACCGATAAATCCTGGGAAAACATACGGGATCAGCTTGTGTTTTCACGTGTGAATGGAGGCTCACCTTATATCGTCGTCGAGGATGGAGATTATCTGCATACGGGCGAGTTAAAGCTCAAGCACCAGTACGAAGGCATTGAGCTGGATTTAAAGTATATGGAGCGCACACTTCCGTATGTATATCAGCTGTGGGGACGCACCGTTCATTTGGAAACATTGATTGAGGGTAAGCTCGCCTTATTCTCATATGACGGCAAGAAACATCATCGCAAGTTTGTATAGTCATATAAGATCTAATAGCCAGCCTGCATTTAAAAAGGCGCATTCCGAACAAACGGATATGCGCCTTTTACTACTTCCCCTTAAATTCGACGATGTAGCTTTGATTGAGCTGTTTTCCACCTTCCGAAATGTTCTGATACATGGATAAAAAACGGGCGGATGGGCTCCATACCGTTGGGCTGTCATAGGATTGGATATCGGTCGTAATTGGAGTGGTTTTACCCGTGGACTGGTCAAACACATACAGCCCTCTCATGCCTTGCTGATCCTCATCATAAATGGAAAAAGCAAGCTTGGACCCGTCACTGGACCAGCTTCCACGACTCATTAAAGTACCTTGCCCGACGATTCCTTTCTCTTTGCCCTGTTCATCCAAAATGATCATACGGGCTGGTTCGGATGTATTCCATTTCCGCTTTTCAATGGCGATAGACTTACCGTCAGGCGACACGGCAAAGGACATGGCACCCTCTGCAATGGTCACAGCCTGAGGATGATTGAGGGTGAACCGATTCAGCACTGGATACCCTTGTTTATCACTGCCTGTATAAAATATGGCGTTACCCACTTTTTCAACATGAGACATCAATTCAGAGCGATTCGGATCTTGAAAACTCAATTCTTCAGCTTTTCCGTCCAGACCAATCAGCTGGATTTTACCATCCGGTGTGCCTGCAATGAGATGATTCTCGTCGCTCCAACTCACTTCATTAGTCATATCCAGCTTGCCAATCGATGTAAGCTTACCACTGCTTAGTTCCAAAATGTAGCCCTGAATATCATATTTGCTGCTGGTGCTACCTTCAGTAAAAAAGACATGGCGCTGATCCGGTGATACCACAGCAAGTAACTGTGGAGCCTTACGACCTGGTGTTAAAATCCGCTCCTTGTCTGTCTCTACATTATGAATCCACAGCTGGGTTTTACGCTCCACAATCAGCTCTTCGTCGCTCAGCCAAGACCTCGCGTAGACATCCCCCAGCCTGTCGATAGACGATACCACCAGCTCGTCCGTTACTTGCTTCTGGGCTGCATCCGTGTCAATCACAGTAAGCTGTTGGCCCGGTTTCATACCGAATGCTGGATTTGTCTCTCCTGCGCTCTTCATGCCGCAACCGCTGAGCAATCCCCCGGCGATTAAGCCGGTCATAAGCAGCCCCGTGGCTTTCTGTCTGGAAACTCTTGTACGGAAATCTTCGCGATGAGAGGAGCCGTTCTTTTGCCCATAGCTGTCTATGTTTTTCTTTATCATGTACAACGGCCTCCTAGTTAACGATACCCCCAGTTTAATGCTCGGACATCTCATAAATACATCGAATTGTTTCCAAGTTGTAAACAAGACACCATTCTAGCCCTGTGCTAACAATCGGCCGTTTATAGGGAGCTATCGTGAACCAAGAGGGGGAGTCTAAGCGAAAATTCATTCCCACTTACAGTATGGCCGTTGCCATTTTCCAAGCTACTATGATCTGAAGCTGTAAGCTGCAACTCTCCCCCCATGCGCTCCGCCAGTCTGCGCGCCAGAGGAAGACCGAGTCCCGTACCGCTGTCCTGACGAGATCGATCACGACTTAAGGTAGCGAACGGCTCAAAAATCATGTCCCATTGCTCCCTAGGAATCCATGGACCAGAATTGCGTATACACACAATCACGGTATCCTGTTCTACCCGATTCGATAACGTAATCCATCCACCCTCCCGATTGTACTTTACTGCATTATCCAGCAAATTCAGTACAATATGCATCAAATGTTTAGGGTCTCCCCACACCTTGGCAAGAACGGTATCTATCGAGAAATTCAGTCTACGAGCTGCCGCCTTTCCTCGAATACGACTCCCTGCATCTTCCAGTAACGAATGCAGTTCCACAGCCTGTGTATGCAATTCAAAATCATATTTATCCAACACAGATAGCCGCAGCGAGTCCTCGACAAGCTCGTACAACCGCTTTGTTTCCTTACTGATGCTTTCTCTCGCTTCACGCACCAGTTCAGGATCATCCCCATACATATCCAGTAAATCAGCATAAGCTTGAATAGAGGTTAACGGGGTCTTTAGTTCATGGCTGATATTTCCAATAAAAGATTTTTGCTGCTGCTCTAGCTCTCTCAAACGCTGAACCGCTTCTTCCAGCCGGAGCTTTTCGTTTTCCAGTGCGGTAATGCTCTCTTGGATCACATGACTCATCTGGAGCATTCCTTCATCCAGTCTTCCCAGCTCATCCTGCCGCCGCAGCAGTCTGGCTTCCAGATATTGCCCTGCCGATATCTGTTCGGAAGCGCGAGTCAGTCGTCCGATGTCCCTCGTCTGGCGGCTGACATAGCCTAAACCCAAAATAAAGCTCAATACCAGCACCGCACCCCCCGTCCATAGAAACAAATGGGCGATGGCTCGGTAGAACTGCTGCTGCGCTTCTGTTGAGCTGTGAAGCTGTACCACTCCCAGCAAGCCGTCTGGACCTTGAAGCGGAGCCAAATAAGTGATTGCACTTCCTTCTGTAATATACGCAATTTTGTCTTGGATCGCATAGGAGAGCGCCTGGCTGACATCTGTTCTAAAAGCCAGCGGTAGAGAATTGCCAACCTCATGCCCCTGACTATCATATAAAATAACGCGCATATTACTGGATACGCCCAATTCCACTGCGAGCCCAGGTGCCTGCTTCTTCATAAAGTCTTCCGGTGATTGGCGCACTCCCAACAGGTAAGACTGTTTTACACGCATTTCTACAATTTCGGCCTGACGCTTTAAGCTGCGTTCCATTTGATCTGTCTGGTTAGCGCGAATACCAGTAAGCACGAGCCAGCTCAGCACACCCACAGTAAACAGCAGCAAAGCCGCCAGTACCAGCGGAAATTTCCAACGCAGGCTCAAGCCTGTAGGTTTGCGTTTGCGCTTCTGTTGGTCGGTGGACCGCAAGCTTCCTTGCTGATGGAGTGAATGATGTTCGTTCACGTTATTTTCTCTGCCTTATAGCCGATACCATACACGGTCTGCAATATCGCTTGATGCGGCTCAAGCTTCTTGCGCAAGCGCTGGATATGAATATCCACCGTCCGCGTTCCACCCACATAATCAAAGCTCCATACCTGCTCCAGCAGCTCGTCCCGTGTATACACCCTTCCGGCATGGGACACCAACAGCGCCAGCACATCAAACTCCTTCGGGGTCAGCTCCAGCGCTATGGCTCCAAGTTCAGCCGTTCGGCTGGACGGACGTACCCGTAATGGACCGAGTACCACTTCCGTTCCTTCCGGGACAGGCGCTCCTTCTCGCTCCAGCCTCCGTACCAATGCTTTAATACGTGCGAGCAGCTCCCTCAGGTCAAACGGCTTGCTCATAAAATCGTCCGCGCCCAGCTCCAGTCCGAGTACCTTATCAACGATATCGTTTTTGGCGGTCAGCAATAAAATACCGATGCCCTTCCGACTTTCTAAACGGCGGCACACCTCATATCCACCCAGTTTGGGCATCATCACATCCAGTATGAGCACATCTGGATGAAACAAATGCACTTTTTCCAAGGCATCCTCCCCGTCAACGGCGGTTTCCACCAAAAAACCCTCTCGCTTTAACGCATAAGCCAGCGCATTTCGAATGCTCGCCTCATCGTCCGCTATCAGTATTTTTTTATCCATGTCCTGCCCTCCCTGCATAAAAAAACCGCTCCAGCTACCTATGTTCCCGCAAATAATAATGAATCAGACATGTATGACATATAAACTGCTCACGTGGATTGTTAAGATCAAAATCTGTCATGTCGCGTATCCGTTCCAATCTGTATTTTACTGAGTTACGATGTATAAAAAGATAATTGGCTGTATCTACCAGACTTCCCCTGTTTTCCAAATAATAAAATAACGTTTTGAGTAAGTCACTGCCATGTGAGCGATCATATTGCTGAAGTCTCCCCAGCTTGCGTTCAAATAAATTTGAAAATTCCTCTTTGTCCATCGCTTCTCCAAGCATATAGTGCATCTCTATATCGCTGTATTTGCATACACGTTGATCAGGATACAGCCGCTGAGCTACAGTAATGGCACGACGTGCTTCATTGTAGCTTTGCAGCAGTTCCCATAACTTTTTGGCACTTCCGATGCCTAAATAATAATCGGCGGTACCCCAGGCCTTTTCAGTCGACCAGTTTTTCAGCGTATCACTCCAGGACATTTCCTGATCAGAGCCAGGTACGTTCTGGTAATCATTCGGCTGAAGAGTTGGCAGAAATAATATCGCACGATTCGAACGGAACTCAATATGAGACACCACACGCCGTCGGGTCGATTCCATACTCAGTAGCCCGGAAAGAATCTCTTCTGGCGGAGCCGCAGCACTTTCCAGTACAGCCACCTCCCAGTCATATTCCGGGTTAAATCCCAATTGACGACCTCTCCGCTCAACCTCATGCCGCAACGGCAATGGAGGTGTCATTAGCTCATCTATAAAGTTCCCCCGTAGTCGGCTTTCCGTATCTTCTACCGCCTTTTCACGCATTAATTCCAACGCCATCACCAGCCGTGCCTGCTCAATACCAACCTGCTCCATATCATCCAGCTCATTGCGGGCAATAACCAACTTGGCAACTGTACGTTTATCCACATTAATGGGAAAATGACGAGCATCTTGTACCTTCGCCCAATCCCATTCTTGTGGTGAAGTGACAATGGCTTGACCTCCATTATCAATCAAAGCAACCGGAGCTTTAAAAAGCTCTGCTATATTATCACTTACAGCCTGTATGCCACTGTTCTCCAGCACCATCGTCGTTAACGTTCGATAGATTTCTTCCGAACGTCGCAGCAGCTCTGCCTGTCGGTTCAACACCATATCCATGACACGCTGCGTAATATCCGTATAGGGAATATCGGCTGGAATCTCAATCACAGGAAGGCCGCAGGCATTGCTTTCTTCAAGCGCACTGCGAGGAATTTCCGTGAGAAAGCGGGTAGGCTTGATCACAAGCGCCGCCGCCCCGCCCTGATGTAGTAATTGAATAATTTGACACAATACCTCAGGCTCATGACGGATCGAATAGGCCGTTGTCATCAACAATACACCTTCCCGGACCCAGCCTTTCAGGTCAGGGACTTCCATAATGTCAATAAACCGGACAACCCGGCTTAGCCCTTGCTCTCCGCTTAATACCTTTGCCTCCTTCAACACGGGTATTGCCATGAGCTCTTGAACTGTTACACCCGGTATTTTCATAATGACAGACCACCCTGCTATTTATTTTGCAAAATCCTTACTTCATCTAATTTTCAGGATAGTGTACCAAAAAAGTGTACAAAACAAAACCTTTTACCGCTTGGTCAAGTCTATCCACACCAGCCCCATTCCTATTTTTAGGAGCTCAATGGAACATAAATAAACCGCCCTTTTCTGGAAAAGGCGGTTTATTTTAATATTGAACTATTTATGATGAAGTTTAAGAACTATCCTGCTTGTACCCCACACGAAGTGGCTGCTAGCGTACCGAAACGGCTGCACCCAACGCCACAATCGGGTCAATAGCCCGAATCCCTAGTGTACGCTCCAGCTCTGGCGCAAAGTTCATCGTTACAAAACCTGTGCAGGCAAGTACGATGACCTCAGCCCCCTTCTCCTGAAGCCGCAACGCTGCTGCCATAGCCGCCTCTTTACCTTGTGGAGTGTTCAAGTCCAGTGTCGTCTGCACACCTATGGGACGCTCTGTACCGATATAGGAATTGCCCAAAATGTGGCGAATCAGCGGCGGAGCCTCCTCCAAAATGGTCAACACGCCTACACAGCTGGCCGATGTCAAAGCCAAGAGTGCCGCACAGGACCCCGCCCCGTATACAGGTACAGATACAGCTTGACGAGTTTCTTCTAGCGCCGGATCAGCCGCGCAGCTAATACCGATAGACGTACAGCCTTGTTCAACGAGTTGTTGCGCCGCGAGCACAATTTTAGGCACCGCTTCCCGGTCTGTGATATCATCATAGATTCCTTTCGGCTGATCGGGAATACATACACTGGTGACAGGCAGCCCGTAGCGCTGCTCAATGACCCGGCCGTGAAGGTCGATAGCTGCTTTGTCCTGCATGGTAAGCACTCTGATCATTCCAAGCATGATAACTTCCTCCCTTTTATCTCTCTAGCAACTGACCAGCCTTCATCATCAGACGATCATCCAGATATACATCCGGCTTTTGTACGACTCCGTCAATATGTACACCTGCAGCGACAGTTCCCCCGAAGGTATTATTGCTGCCAAAAGCGACATGAATCGTGCCATATACTTTCTCGTCCTCTAACACAACACCTGTAATGCGAGCTTTATCATTCGTTCCAATACCAAATTCGGCCAGCATTCTACCATCGCCTTCACCGAGCATATCCAACAGGGACTGTCCGGCTTCCCCTTCTGCGGCGATTAATCTGCCATTTTGCACCGTCAGTAGCAGCGGCTCTTTTAAGGCACCGATTCCTGCTACAGAACCGTCCACCATAATCTGACCCTGTGCCGTTCCTTCCAGCGGAGCAATATACGCTTCACCGGAAGGCAGGTTGCCCGATTCGCCAGGATTCAAATACATACCTGTGCTGGGAACGCCGTTGCGCCCTTCTATGGTAAAGTTCAGACTATATCCATCCTTTTCAATCCGTACCTGCTTGGCAGCAGTCAGCAATGCGGTCACCTCTTCAGTCAGCGCCTTGACCTTCGGATAATCAGCAGCAATTGCTCCATTCATGAACATATCGTCTGTCATCCCAGGCATGGTCGCCAGGCGTGCTCCAGCAGCTGCGGCTTGCTTACGGGCACTTGTATGTGTTAGCGAATACCGGGTGACACATACAACAACGTTGGAGCGAAGCATGGCTTCGGCAACAGGGGCCGGAGGCTCCTCGCCCGATTTGGAGCGAACCTTCATCGTCAAAATAGCTGCTTCTGCTCCCAGTGCCTTGCCAGCTTCATATATGGACTCGCCCAATTCTTTTTTATCATCGTCGGTTACGACCAGAAGCGTCTCCCCAGCGGTAAGTCCCAAACATTTTTGCAATACATTTTTACTGATTTCAATACGTTGTTGACTCATATATTTTACCTCCAATTTATGTTTCCTCACACCATTTCCGATACCAGTTTGCCAATCAAGGCATTGGACAATACAACGGGAACCCCCGAGTAATGCGCCGCTAGCTCTCTATGCGTTTCTGTATAGCCCATACAATCCAGCACGATCAGATCGGCTTGATTCTTGAACTGTCCTGCTGCTCGGCGAAATTCTTCCTCACTGCCACTGTAAGGCGAGACCGCCGCAAACTCTGGATTCAATCCATAAGGACTGAATTTAAGCTTGAGATTGTTCTTCTGTTCTTCGAGCGGTCCAATGAGACCCAGTCTTCTTCCGCTGGACATGGCCTTTAGTACAGGGGGAAGCACATGATCTGGCTCAATTAGAAAAGCGCTTCGGGTATGCAATCCAGGAAACACACCGGTACAGAGTAGCAATATAGTACGTATGCCTTGCTCCTCCAAACGTGTGATTTTGTCCTGGAGCAGTGGCTGGATTTTTTCGCGTGAAATGACCACCGACTCCCCGTTCGTCAAGCGCGAGGTTAATACATATTCTCCCGGTGACGGTGATAGATGCTGTTGTATATAGTCCAATGAGAGCCCATCCAGCGCACCGGCCTGCACCAGCTCTGCCCGTCCTTCCAAGGCCTTTTCTACGATAGGGGCCACATCTGACCGGGGGGCTTGCCCAATCGTAATCATCCCAAGCTTATGCATTTTGAATCCCTGCTTTCGCTTCATTTTATTTTACGCTCCTGGCGACAAAGGGCAAGCCCGTGGCCTGCCCTTTGTGCATCAGCCGTGGCTTTGAGCATTACCTGCTGTTTGAAGTATTTTCATGGAAACGTCCCATTCGTAAATTCCTTGGCAGTCTCAATTGTAAATCTCACGGCAGTGGCAATATCAATCTCATGACTCGCTCCAATCACTCTTTTAACCGTTACTTCAAATATTCTCGTATCCAGTAAAAAGCTGTTTTACTCGCTCTCCGTTCACTTAGGCGCTATCCAGTGCTTCGAATACAGTCAATGTTTCTTGAAGTGCCATGGTTGCGTTCCTCACGCTCATTTCATAAATAGGACAGTATGGGTTTATGGATAATTTCCTCAATCGGCTGCAACAATTTGCTGTTAAACATAGTCGTACTCAACAGGAGCTGTTCCTTACGTACTGCAATGATTGCCAGGCGTTGCCCTTGGGCTACAGCAGCTGTGATAACAGGTCTTCCTGTGTCCATATCCAATGTCATGATCAGGTCTGGAAATGTTGCTAACCGTTCACCATCAAGCTCCAGGGACATGTATTCATTCCAAAAAGTCATTTCGTAGGTTCGACCGCTATCCGCTATACGAACCACCCCGGCGTCAAACCCTCCTGATGTTTCGAGCCGGCATTCCGTGACCTCACCTGCAGCGATGACCTTGCCGCCCAGTTCCGTAGTCACAGCAGCAATTGCAGCTTCGCCCTGATGTGCCAGCATCGCTTCTCCGACAGCGATTGCCCGGGAAATGGCTCCCGGGGCGCCATTGGCTCTCGCATAAGCAGCTGTCACCGGATTCCGCGCGACCGCTACTAATCCTCCAGCTTCCACCGAGACTTTACGAACCAACGAAGCTGCATGATCTAAAGATCCTGTAATGCCTACTTCCATATAGCGCTCTCCGCGCCCACCTACCGCAGCCTGATGGCTGACGTAATTCGGTAGCTCAGTCAAGTTCATTGAACCCATCGTTCCTGTGGGATGCGCACGACCATTACATGCAAAATCCACAACCGGAATACCGGTCAAGGCCGACTGAAACCAGCCATTAATGGTTGTTTCACCACCATTTTCATTCGTGTGCAAAGCCCGGATACCCTTTCCTGTCATGGAAGACACCATTTCCAGCGCTTTTACATAATGAACGGGCTTTACATATTTATCTGGCGCAGCCGGGGCACCAACGACAGCCACAGTGACAAAGAGATCGTCGTCTGCAAAGCTGTCTATAGGAACTAGTAGTGGCTGTCCTGCTTCCAAGGCCAGCTTTCCGATCCGCAGCCCTTCTTCAACCCAGCCTCCGCCTCCACCACCCAAGACAGCACCGCCATAAACGGCATATTCAACAATTCTTTCATCCAGTTTCAAAGCGTCCATCTGCATCATCTCACTTTTTTAGTTTAAATACCGAGTTAAAGAAGTTGTAGAGTGCATCTCCTGCGATAAAACCAGCAGCCAGAATCGTCATGGAAGCCACGGCCTCCTGTTTTGCAAAACGAGTTACGAGAAAACGGATCGCTATGCCGACCAGCACGGCCCAGCATGCGTTTGCGGTCGCAATCAGCAGCCCCGTTGCGAACATGACGCCCAATTGGCGCTTAGAGCCACCGATGAGCTGGAGAATCGCTCCGGGAATCGCCCATAGCAAAAGCTGATTTGCGACACCCGGTGTTGCCCCGGCCTGAATTGTGGACACATACACCTTATCAATCGGCGGAACCAGATTTTGTGCAAAATAACTCGGGTAAGCCAGTGCCACAGTCACCAGTGCAACTGCAAAAGCAATCAGAGCCGTTATATACTGCTGCTTTCTTCCTTCCCTTTCCAGCTCTTTATCTTTGCCATTGCCGCGCAGGATATAGCCTGTTTTCAAATCGAAGCCCATATCAGCAAAAGCAGGACCAGTAGCTGCGCTAAATCCAGCTAGCAATGCCAGTGCCACAGGTGGAAAACCGATCATCATTCCGCCAAGCAAGGTAATAAAAGCGACCGCAAAGGCAGGAAACCAACCGGAATGCATAGCCGCAATGCCGACGATAATTTCATGCACAAACGCGGCAAAGGCCGCAAATACAATAAAGCCGATCAACATGCCTACCGACATGTGCGTAACCAATCCACCGATAATGGCAATCAGCAGCGAAATGACCAGATAAGCAATAAACCCGAGTCCAAGCGTACGACGGGCCTCTGCAATCGGGCGGGTGTATTCTGCATCCGAAGCTTTTTCCGAACGTGTAGTGGTGTCTCCCTTTTTCTTGCCGGACACTCCGAACACGAGTATAGCAGCCTGAACTAACGCCACAATGCCCGCCCCAATCATCACGCCATGAGCAATATAGAGCGCATTAACGTCAATCTGGAACAGTGGCATGGAATACTGGCGAATCAGTAGACCGACCCCAAACATACCGAGCGCCCAGATATTGCCGATAAACGCAACCCCAAACGCAGACATTGGAATACTTAGATAGGAGCCTACTACCCCGATGAGTGCCCCAATCCCTAGCAAACCGGCACGTTTACCGCCTTTATCTCCAGCTTTAATGGATTCTGCCGTTGCAACACCCGGTGCCCAGGTGCCCGAGGCAGGAAACAGCTTGGAATCAAAAATTTTATAAAGTATTGTTGCATCTGCAAACATAGCTAACGCCGCTCCCAGCAGCATCGGTACAATCAAATCAGGCGTACCCATGAGATAAGGGATTCCAATTGGAATGAGCAGGCTGTTAGCCGCCCCGAAAGTAGCAGAGGAGATCGCAGTTTGTACCAAATTTTGACGATGAACGGATTTATAGCGCAAAAACCAGTTGATTGGAATACGTGCAATCAGCATCGCGACTAACGCTCCAATGATGGCCGTATTCGGGGTCACCCCCAGGCTGGTAACGATCTGCATCCCGATAATCGCTCCCAGAATGCTCGTAGCCACAATCAGAATAAATGCAAAAGGCTCAAATGTTTTCGGATGACGTTTTTCTTGTTCGTTTTCCATATGACCCTCCTGTGACTAGAAATGATGTATTTCGCTTCTGGTGAATAGTTTTAACTTATGTTACTGCAACTTTCCTTACATAGACAATGTTCGTCCTGACCAAAACAAAGGCATGTTTGTTGTGCATAAAGGATAAAAAAATAAAAACATAACGCTATCATTACATTTTATTCCTTTTTAATGTTAAGGAATATGACGCAGTATAAATATCTCTTCCCTCACTGCCCTGCGCTTTGAAGTGTCTTACCTGTCCGTATATGCTAAAATACTTCCGTATCGGCTATTCGCCTACAGGAGGGCATGATCATGAAACAATCTATTTTGATCGTAGAAGACGAAGAGAAGATTGCCCGTCTTCTAGAGATCGAGCTTCAATTTGAAGGCTATCAAGTATGTAAAGAAAAAAACGGAATTGATGGGCTGGAGACGTATTGCAAAGGCAATTGGGATCTAGTATTGCTGGATATTATGATTCCCGGTCTCAATGGCATCGAGCTGCTTCGGAGAATTCGTAAGCATGATGCAAACGTCCCTGTCATTTTGTTGACGGCTAAAAGTTCCATTGCAGATAAGGTCGAGGGACTCGATTTGGGAGCCAATGACTATGTTACCAAACCGTTTGTGATCGAAGAGCTGCTTGCACGTGTACGGGCCGCGCTTAGAGTGGGTGCAACGAAAGACATGGCTCCACAAGTGGTAGATCAATGGCTTAGTGCCGGGGATTTACGTCTCCATGAAGGTACTCGTGAAGTTCTTCGAGGAGAGCATAACATTGGGCTTACACCGCGAGAGTTTGACTTGCTCGTTCATTTACTCAGACACCAGCGGCAGGTACTTAGCCGTGAACAATTGCTAGAGAATGTATGGGGCATAGATTATATGGGCGATACCAATGTGGTCGATGTGTATATTCGCTACGTGCGCAATAAAATCAACCCTACGCGCCAGCTCCCTGAGCTGATCCATACTGTACGAGGAATTGGTTACGTTCTGAAGGAATCCTTATGAAGCTACAAAACAAAATCCATACGTACACCTCGTTATTATTCGCGGTCTTACTTGTAGCCATTAATTTTTCGATCTATTTCCTATTCAGCCAACTTTCGATAGACAGTCGAAAAGACCAGGTAGAGGCTGCAGCAGAGAACATAGTTCGTGGGATTCAACGTGCTCCGGTATCCGTAGCCGCTGAGGATCTTCTCCGAGCCTATGTACCGCTGGATGGCATGCTTCGGCTGATGAAACCAGAAGGCGACTTTCTTCCCCCTATCACCTCTTCTTCCGAGCAATCTCTTAGCTTGATGAAGGGCGTTTTTGATGAAACACGGCAGGTTCGCATGATTACCTATGAAAGCAAGCATTACATTCTTGTATCGCTCCCCATGATTTGGACCAATGGCGAGGTTGTCAATCTCCAGGTGACCGAAAGTCTGCAACCAACGATGCAGACGCTACAGGTACTCAGAATCGTACTTGTTGCTGTCACTGGAATTGCGCTCATTCCTGTCGTGGTATCGGGAAGGCTGCTCGGCAGACTGATCACACGTCCAATTACATCTATGATTAGCACGATGAAAGAAATTCAGCGCAGCGGAAAATTTAAACGTCTTCCGCTCAATTCAACATCACGTGACGAACTGGTCGAAATGGGTGAAACATTTAATGACATGATTGAACTGCTGGAGCGGAATTTCGTCAGGCAAGAACAATTTGTATCTAATGCGTCCCATGAATTGAAGACACCGCTCACCATTATTGAAAGTTATGCCAGCCTGCTCAAACGGCGGGGGTTGCAGCATCCCAACATTTTCGCCGAATCCGTTGAAGCGATCCATTCCGAGGCGATCCGAATGAAGGACATGGCAGAGCAGCTTCTTCTGTTGGCCAGAAACGAAGAACAATGGAACGTCGTGCTGGAGCCTGTACGCCTGACCAGAATAGCGACAGAATTAAAAGCTACATTCGAAAATGCCTTCGCCCGACAAATTCAACTGGATGTACAGGCAGACTGCATTGGCTATACCGATGAAAATAAGCTAAAGCAGCTCCTATTTATCTTTTTGGATAATGCACGCAAATACAGTGACGAGCCGATACACCTGATGATTGATACCGTGGACGGTACAACTCAACCCTGCATAAGAATCACAGATCAAGGAATTGGAATCCCGGAAGAAAAGTTATCTAAAGTATTCGACCGCTTCTATCGTGTGGATGAAGCCAGAAGCCGCGAGGAAGGTGGGGCTGGGCTAGGCTTATCATTGGCTACAGGAATTGCACAAGCTATACATGCTCAAATTGGACTAGAAAGTGTAGAAGGAAGCGGAACAACGGCAACGATCATCCTTCCTACCGTTCCAAAATAATAAGCCAAAGGAGGGAATAACGATGAAAGCCATCTATGTGTGGATGATTGGAGGTACGCTGGGGGCTGTATTGATCACAATTTGTCTTTTACAGTGGCCTTGGGCACGTTCGTTAGCAGCTTCTCCATTGGAAGAAAAGGCCGTCATCCAATCCATTTTGCATCAGTATCCCGGCGAGGTGCTCGAATCTCAACGCTCGGGTGATTTTTATCTGATCAAGCTGGAACACGCTAAAGGCAAGTACGACATAAAGGCCAATGCCTATAACGGTGCCATCGAATCCATTAAGCGGACACAGGCTTATACAGATGCGAAGCAGGAGCCCCAGGACCACAAGCCCGGTACCTCACCAACCAGAGACACATCGAATCCAGCTAATAAACCTGACCCGGTTTCTCTCGTCATTACAGAGAAGGAGGCAGCCGAGCTTGCTGCCCAAGCAGTTAACGGAACATCCGATGATATTGAGCTTCACCGCAACGACAAAAGCCTCTATTATCTGGTTGAGGTTGAGGTAAAAGACGGGCGCGAAGCAGTGGTGCAGGTCAATGCAGTATCGGGCTCTATCGACTCTATAACTTGGGAAAAAGAAAAACAGGAGCACAACGAATCATGACGACTTGATGATCATCTCAGCTCATGTTTTCTCATGGTTTTCTCATGATTCTATTATGTTCCTCTCATGTTCAAGAGATAAACTGTATTCATGCTTATAGCACAAGGAGGAATGATGTAATGAAAAAAAACTATACATTAGGAATTATGGCAGCCACGGTTCTGCTTGGAGTTACGGTTACGGGTGTCTCAGCGAATGCCGTATGGGCCGCTAAACCTACGGGTCTTATTGGAGCGACCGCCGCTGCCAACATTGCCAAGAAAGCTGTGGGGAATAATGCACAAGTTGAAGATGTCGAACTGGAGCGCAAGAACGGAAAAGTCTACTATGAGGTGGATCTCCAACAAGGGGATAAAGATTGGGATATAGATGTTGATGCTTATACTGGGAAAACCATCCGTTCCCATTCTGAGGTTGATCATGACTCGAATGACGAGTCCTCCCTCAACAAGCCAAATCACACCCTCCTGACTGAAAAGCAGGCTGGACAAATTGCGCTTAAGCACGTGCCCGGGAGCACCCTTTTGTCTTCTAAATTGGATAAGGAAGATGGAAAATTCATCTACGAGGTAAAGGTACTCACCAACGAAGGAACCGTTGAGCTTGAAATCCATGCATCATCTGGCGCAATCGTGGATACAGACGAAGATGATGATGACAACGAATATTAATCACCCAGGTCATAATCAGGGTAACTAAATGTAGAGCTAATTAAAACGGAGCAGCGAACTTTCGCTGCTCCGTTTTTTTGACCAATGTGACAGGAAAAGAACGAAGATGGCTCCATAAAACTGCACCTATTATACCCTCATGAATAGACTGATAACTAACAGAGGATTACCCTTTTCTTCAATCCAAAGTCAAGTGAGGTTCTTATGGCGAAATCCTATACAAAAGCACAGATTCGCAAAATCACCCGTCGTTTCGGCCTGATCCCGTTGAAATCAAGCTTAGTCTCATCATTATACCGAAAAAATGCAGTGATCCAGGTGAAAACGAAAAAAGGAACTTATGCATTAAAACCCTTTAGTCGTACAAAGATGGTCCGTTCAAATACGATTCAACAAATGGAACGAGTTGCCAGCCATATCAGGCTTTTGAAAAAGAGAAAGTATACCTACATGCCCGCATGGCTCCCCACTCATTCCGGCAAGTTATGGACTCTACATCAAGGAACGCCATTTTATGTAAGTCAGTGGATCAAAGGACGGGGACTGGAGACCGCTGAAGATTTCGAAAAACTGGGAGTGGCCCTTGCCACACTTCACGCCACCTCTACCGGCTTGCATCGGATGGATAAAGGAAAGTCCCCTCCGACCATTCAACAATTGCGGGTATGGAAAAACCAGGATCGTCTTTTTCAAAGAAAAATGACAAAAACCAGTCGCCATGATAAAACGTACCGCAACTGGTACAATGCTCACGGCGAAGACTGCAAACGTTTATCCAGGCGAGCATGGAAGGATTTGCAGGACGCATCCATTATAAGGCTGCTTCGGATGGAACAACGGCATCCCTCCTTGATACACAGTGATATCACTACCCCGAATGTCATTATTTCGGATAACGGTCATCTCAAAATCATTGATTGGGATCGGGTTAAGATCGGCTCAGTCTATGCTGATTTGGCAAAGGCCCTTATGAATACGACTCAATTCAACCCTGAATTTGTGCAATCCTTGCTGAAGGGATACCAAAAACGAAAACCACTCAGCCGTACTGAACGGAAGATTGTTACAGCTTTATATAAACTACCACGAGAAGCCTGGCATGCTTCCCGACACCCGAATCGTTCAAGAGATCGCGAAATCCTGGACAATTGGGATCAGTCGTGGCCTCTTCGATTACAAATCATCCATATTTTGCAGGAGTGGGCTCATGTATAAAAGAAAGTGAGGAGCAAAATGTCGATTTTATCGAGCGTTGAGCAAATGTACGGAATCAAAATTCAGCGTAGCCGCCAAATGAAGGACATTCACAAGATTGAAACCGCTAATACAACTTATTGCTTAAAGCCCTACAAATTCCCCGAAGAAGAGATTCGTTTTATTACACGTGTCTTGTCCTACCTGGATGAGCGCGGGTTTACACGTAGCCAAAAGGTCTATCCAACCGTACAGCAAACAGCCTACATGACCTATGAAGGTGTTTCGTATACACTAACTAATTGGGTTCATGGACCCAGACCGGAATTTACAAAAAGAATAGACTTCAAAAAGGGGATTTCTACTTTAGCCAAATTCCACACCAGTGCCGTAGGCTTTCCTGTCACGGAAGCGCCGCCTGCCAGAATCCGTTATGAAGGCTTGAGCGATGAAATAGCTGGATACAAAAAACGCCTCATTCCATACAGAGGCACAGCACATCTCGTAGCTCTTTGTGAAGAAGTGTCCCATCGCCTACAGCAGCCCAAAGTTAGAGAAGCAATCGCTCAGGAGCAAAAAGCCGCCGTATTTATACACGGCGACTATAATTATCCCAATCTGATTAAAGACAAACAGCTCAAAATCCATTTGATCGACTTTGAAAATTGCTCCCTACATGTAAGGATGAAGGATCTCTCCCATCTTCTTCATCGGAATTGTCTTTGGAATGGGACTAAGATGCTGCGCGCGATAGATTACTATCAACGATATCGTCCATTGAGCACCCATGATTTGCATCTGCTTCACGCACTATTAATCTCTCCCTATCATGTGGTCCGCAATATCAGAATAGGCGGCTTCCGTTCTGCCAAGCGAGTCATTCCGTCGTTCATGCATTTGAACAAATACCGACGTGAACTTAGATCACTATTATAATCTGTCGCTTGGAACTAAACAAAAAAACAGACCCGAAGAAACGGTCTGTTTTTTTGTGTTCTGACAACAACTACAGGAAAAACGCATGCCGCTAAAGCCAATCGACTTGCTAACTGTACCGGTACAACCAAAAATTTATAGCATTGTAAACAGCACTCCCCCCTTCTACAATGATGCTAAGACTCAATGCTCAATGGTTTCAAGAAGAGAATTTGGGAAACTAACAATAGAGGTGATTGTACATGTACACCATGACAAAAGAAGAAATAAAAGCTTATTTAAACAGAATCGGAATTTCCGAAATTCAGCCTCCTACCCTTTCCTATTTAGTTGAGCTGCATAAGGCTCATGTAAAACATCTTTCATGGCAAACATTGGATATTTTTGCAAGGAAGCCGGCAGCCATTGGTTTTCAAGAATCCGTTCAACTCATTCTACATGGGAGAAGTGGCTATTGTTTTCATCTGAATGGTGCCTTTAGTGCACTACTATATTCACTAGGGTACAAAGTTTCTCTGCATCGTGCCGGGGTACAACCTCTGGGAGCTGAACCACGCATTAATTCATTTCATCTTGGACTAACAGTGAACTTGCTAAATGAGCATCATGAAGATGAAGTATGGATTGTTGATGTCGGGCTGGGCGATATGCCATATGAGCCTCTTCCACTCCGTATGGGGACTTATGAACAAACCCCTCTTCATTATAAAGTTATGGAATCCGGGGTTGTTACAAAAGGTTGGCGCTTAGAGCATGACTCGCTTGCTTCATTTGTTGGCGTTGATTTTGCCCCTACGGTTGTTCAGGACTTAGAAGAATTTATGCCGAAACATCATTTCTATAGCCGCTCAGCGGAATCTCCATGGTTTAACCTGTTTCTAATTCGGCAAAGGCAAGCATTAGAAGCGAATGAACTCAGAGGATGTATTTGGAAAAAACGCGGGCTAAACGGTTTGGAAAAAATAGAGCTGGATAAGAAGTCGCAGTGGCTGGAAGTGTTGGCAGATGTATTTGGCGAGCCGCTCGTTAACTACAGTCACCAGGAACGGGACGAGTTATGGAAAAGAGTACTTGCGGCTCATTTGGAATGGAAAAAATCTTCGACTGAGGCGCTACAATAGAGAGTCTTCCAAAGTAGGAATACCATTCAAGCTACATCTCATACCTCCATCATTTCCGAGGAATGCTGCAACATTTCCAATTCTTTCACCATGTTTTCGATCAGCTTTGTGAACGAAGCCAATTCCTCTGAGCTCGAAGCCTGTTGCCGGGCACTGGCTGTTGTAGCAGCTGTTTCGGATTGCACACTGTCAAGCATACGGGCAATATCCAGTACCTTGCGCTGAATTTGCTCCTGTGCTTGCTTCGAATTAGATGCAAGCTTTCGCACCTCCTGAGCCACAATTTGAAACCCGCGTCCTGATTCCTGTGCATGGGCTGCCTCAATCGCCGCATTTAGTCCCAGCAGATGAGTCTGATCGGACAGTTCCCGGATTGTACCGCTCATCTGCTCAATATGCTTAATCTCGTCACTCAAATGCTGTACCAATTCCTCTGTATGTTCCTGCGAAGAAGCAGTGTTGCAGGCACTCTCCGCGATATTATCCGTATTTTCTCTAAGCTCTGCAATCATCCCGGTCAAATTTTGCGCAATTCGGGACACAACGGTCAGCACCTGCGTTTGTTCGTCGGCCAGCTCGTTGATTTGTTCCTTTTCCTTTTCCTGATAAGCTTCCAGTACAAGCTGGGAATCCAGGTTGAACATTTTGGAAAGAGCATGCACAATAGAATACCAATCCTCTATCCCCGAACGCTTTAAAATGTCCACTGCAATATCAAGATAAGCAATGTACGTGCCCAAATAATAATCGGAAGACAATCCGATTCGGGAATGCACCTGCCCCACAAAAAGACGGTGTTCGATAAACTGATCATCTATTTTCCCATCTGCGAGAGAAAGCCAGTATTCACGTTGTGTTTGTTTTAGTCGTTCAATATTCGACCATTTGGAAATAATCGACATGAGATGCGGAACCTTTTCTACATGCTCATAAAACCGATCGACCACCTCATTCACAATAGATTGAAATAGTCCCTGATAATGATGCAATAAAGCCAAATCATCATCAGTAATACCAATATATTGTATCTGTTTTAATCTATTCTCCGCGACATGAATCATAAGTTCCTCCAAATAATAGTTTACATAGATTTTACATTACCATATTTATCGGCAACTTTTTAGATAATGTTAAAAAAGTAGAAGATTGATTATGATTTTTTTTATAGAAATTTCAGAAAAATATATAAACACAACTGACTACTGATACAAAAAAAGAATCCGGCAGCACCTGAAATCCCCTGTGCTTACCGAATTCCCTCTAAAACACGTTGATCGGATACCTCACAACCGTGTGGCACCATCCAGATCAACCCATGGTTTCACCATACTGTACTTGTTTATTATTTTCGTCTTACCGATTCAGGAGGCTACCTACATACCTCAGCAGATCGTTGGCGCTGGCTCCTGTGTAGCCATGCTCCTCAATCAGTCGCTTAATCACCTCATTCATCCGTTTGAGCTGATTAGCGTCAGGCGTTTTGGTCGAAGTCGTAATCTTCACAATATCCTTCAAATCGGCGAACAGCTTCTTCTCAATGGCTTCTCTTAGCCGATCATGATGATGATACTCAAACTTCCGTCCCTTGCGAGAATACGCGGAAATACGGATTAATATTTCTTCACGGAACGCTTTTTTTGCATTTTCCGACACCCCGATTTGCTCCTCAATGGAGCGCATGAGCCGCTCATCCGGGTCGAGTTCCTCATCTGTGAGCGGATCGCGAATTTTCGCCCAATTGCAAAAAGCTTCGATGTTATCCAAGTAGTTGTCAAACAGCGTCTTGGCTGATTCCTCGAAAGAGTACACAAAGGCCTTCTGCACTTCTTTTTTCGCCAACTCGTCATACTCCTTACGAGCCACGGAAATGAAATTCAGATAGCGCTCCCGTTCTTCCTTTGTGATGGAGGCATGTTGATCCAGACCATCCTTAATCGCTCGTAAAATGTCCAGGGCATTGATGGATTCCACATTTTGCTTAATCAATGCACTGGAAATACGATTAATGACGTACCGCGGATCTACCCCGGACATCCCTTCCTCCAGGAACTCACTTTGCATTTCTTTCAGATCGGCTTCCTTGTATCCTTCGACCTCTTCACCGTCATACATGCGCATCTTTTTGACCAGATCCATTCCCTGTTTCTTCGTCTCCTTCAAGCGGGTAAGCACGGAGAAAATGGCAGCCGTTCGCAGCGCATGAGGCGCAATGTGGATATGTCTCATATCACTTTGTTCAATGAGCTTGGCGTAAATCTTTTCTTCCTCAGATACTTTCAGGTTATAAGGAATCGGCATTACAATCATCCGTGATTGCAACGCCTCGTTCTTTTTGTTTGCAATAAAGCTTTTATACTCGGATTCATTGGTGTGAGCCACGATCAGTTCATCTGCACTGATGAGCGCAAACCGCCCAGCCTTGAAATTTCCCTCTTGGGTTAGAGAAAGCAAATTCCACAAAAACTTCTCATCGCATTTCAGCATTTCCTGAAACTCCATCAGTCCACGATTCGCTTTGTTCAATTCTCCGTCAAACCGATACGCACGCGGGTCGGATTCCGAACCATACTCCGTAATCGTGGAAAAGTCGATGCTGCCCGTCAAATCAGCAATATCCTGTGACTTCGGATCAGAAGGACTGAACGTACCAATACCAATCCGGTTTTCTTCCGATATAAACACCCGCTCCACGCGGACCTTTTCAATATCACCATCAAATTCCGTGCGCAATCTCATCTGGCAGGATGGGCAGAGATTACCTTCAATCCGTACACCCAACTCCTTTTCAAAATCGGGACGCAGCTCATGGGGAATCAGATGAAGCGGGTCCTCGTGCATGGGGCAGCCTTCAATCGCGTATACGGCTCCCTGATCCGTTCTCGAAAATTTCTCCAGACCACGTTTTAGCAACGTGACTAGTGTCGATTTCCCCCCACTGACGGGTCCCATCAAAAGAAGGATACGCTTGCGCACATCGAGCCGCCTGGCTGAGGAATGGAAATATTCCTCCACCAACTTTTCCAGCGCTCGATCTAGTCCAAAGATCTCCTGCTCAAAAAATTTGTATCGCTTATGTCCCCCAACCTCTTCTACACCAAAAGATTCAATCATCTTGTAAACCCGTGCATGAGCTGTCATCGCCGGCGTCGGGTCTTTCTTGAGTATCTCAATATACTCTCTAAAAGTGCCGCTCCAGGCCAGACGGTTGTTTTCCGCCCGGTACTCCGCAACGCGTTCAAAAATATTCATGCTCGGTTCCTCCCATGACTGCGTAATGACTATCCTCCACTCCTGATGATTATGGCTACACGTCACGCCTTTCAGGATATGATGCAATCCCCTTAAAAAAAAGTGTAATACATACCTATGCAGATTGATTTCAGAATTGACCTTTTTTTTGTGACAGGACTCTCTGCTTTTTCGAAAAAACCAAGGGATACACTGTGCTAAAATATACAACAACGATGCGGACCTGACGCATTATGGTACAATATAAGCTCGGAATAATGGGATAAAGGAGCGGGAGAAGTCATGGCGGTTCGGCATGAGACGGAGCTGTACGCTCCGGTGAAAGCCTTTTTTGAGAACTTGGGATATGAAGTCAAAGGCGAGGTGCGCAACTGCGATTTGGTGGGTATCAAGCCAGGGCAACAGACACCACTGATTGTGGAGATCAAAAAGACGTTTAACCTGGCGCTTGTGCTGCAAGGCATGCAGCGTTTGAAACTAAGCAGCAATGTATATGTAGCTGTAGAACGGAATCGTGCCAAAAAAGGGGCCGTGAATCAGCGCTGGAACGAGCTGGTCGGACTGTGCCGCCAGTTGGGACTTGGCTTGCTCACCGTCACCCATTTTAAAACGAAGCCGCCGCTCGTTGAGGTACTGTGTAAGCCTGCGGCGCCTAGCGACAATGTCCACAATGCAGCAACGGTACGCCCCGGCTCGCGCAAGGAAAAGCTGCTGCGGGAATTTCACGCACGCAGCGGTGACCACAATATCGGCGGCAGCACTCGGCGCAAGCTGGTCACTGCCTATCGGGAAAAAGCGCTGCGCGTAGCCGCAGCCTTGCAAAGCTTGGAGGAAGCCGCTCCGGCGCAGCTCGCCCGCATAGCAGCCGTCAGCACAGCTGCTGCCGTACTTCAGCACAACTATTACGGCTGGTTTGAGCGCGTATCCCGCGGCCGCTATCGACTGACTCCGTTTGGCGAAGCTGCCCTGACCGAGTATGCAGCAGTGCTGCAAGAGCATGGCATTAAAACGGCCACTGGAATGGCCACAGAGCTTGACGAGGACAGTGGACAGCGGCAGATTGCGGAAGCGCCAATCACTTACTCCATCGTTGCTGCGGAATCGGAGGATGACTGACATGGGGCGATGGTTTTGTTAGCTCCGCGCAGTAAATTCACTAATCGTCTCACCGATCAGATTCATGCCCATAAGCAATTGCTCACGGCCTGGATGGCTAAAATTGAGGCGGATATGGGACGCGCCTTCACTGCCAACCGCACATAGCGCACCTGGCATAAAGGCTACGCCTTTGGGTAACGCCGCCTTTAGCAGCAATGCGCTGTCCAGCCCATCGGGCAACTGCACCCATACATACATGCCACCGGACGGAATATGATACGTCACGTCTTTCCAAAACGGACGCTTGAGCAACTCCAAGATTAATTGAAGTCGAGTCGAATATTCCTTATTCAGCATCGCTAAGTGCTCGTGCCATTGAAAACGCGAGCTGGTCAACAATTGGAACAGCAGCCGTTGGTTCATCGTACTGGATTGCATATCAGCCAGCTGCTTCAAGGCGTACATCCCTTCAATTAGCGGCGCAGGACCAGCAGCCCAACCCGTTCTCAGCGCCGGAGCAACTGTTTTATTGAACGAACCGATATAGAGCACTTGACCGCCCTGACCCGCATGATCCAGCGCAAATAGTGAGGGGTAAGTCTCTGCAAATTTTCGACTCTGACCATGCGGACTCTTGTCATGGGACTCATTTTTTTGCTTCAAATGCAATTCACCATAAGAATCATCCTCAACTACTAGTACCTCATGATGCCTGCACAGGTCCAAAATTTCCTGCCGCCTAGCCGCGCTCCACAAGGAGCCCGTCGGGTTCGTAAACGTTGGCGTGGCAAAAAAAAGCTTGGGTCGATAACGGATCATTAAAGCTTCAAGCTTATCAGGAATGACACCTTCCCCATCTGATTCTACAGGAACGATCTGCGCACCCTGCATAGATAGCACTTGTAAACATCCAGGAGATGTAGGGTTTTCGACCAATACCGGATCACGCTCATCTACCATCAGCCTTATAATCAGGTCAATGGCCTGTTGACTACCTGTCGTGAGAAGGATTTGACCTGGTGGTACTCTTACTCCTTTACGCTGTTCCCACTCACCCGCAAGCCATGCCCGCAAAGGGAAATAGCCCTCCGGTTCACCATACTGGAGGGCATCAGGGCCGGAGCCAAACACATCATGGGCCGCTTCTTCCAGCAACTTCACCGGAAACAGCTCTTGTGCAGGTAATTCTTCAGCCAGAGATATAAAGGAGTGTCTTCTCGCATTTTCCCGGATATGACGCACTGGAGAAGCCAACATCGCAGCCGTTCGTGAAGCAAAGGAATATTGCATGAACATCCTCCTTCTCCTTAAAAATAGGTCATGATCTCCGGGCTGACGCATCAGGCATATAGCTGCTTCCTCTGACGCGCATATAAGGCATAACGTTCAATCGCCTGCGCCCGGCTGGACACGCCTAATTTTGCATAAATTTTACGTAGATAATTATCAATGGAGCGTCGGCTAACTTCGATCTCGATAGCAATTTTGTCATATGTAATTCCTTGTACGATACGTTCCATTATAAACACTTCGGTTTGTGTCAATTCGTCAAAAGGCTCGGATGCCATTAACGGCATAAAGGGCCAGTTTCCATACCGAATCCAATCCATCGGTAAAGAAGCAAATCCTTCGCGTAAACCGTTGATCAGATGGATTAACTGGCTCGGTGATGCCTGTTTGGATAACATTCCATTTGCGCCGAGCGAAATTAGCTGCTGAAACAACGTAATATTATCCTCATCCGTCATAATAACAATATGGCTGTCCGGAGACAAGGCCCGCATTTGTGTCAAAAATGGTTCTGCCGTTCCCTCAGGCAACCTGTAGTCCATTAAAATGATTTCCGGTCGAATGGAGCAAGCCAGCTCCAAGCCTTCCGTTCCGGAGGAAGACATCCCTCTGACAAGCAAATCCTGCTGGTCTTCCAAAATAAGCTTTGTTCCCAGCATACTTGTAGGATGGATATCTATGATGACCACCTGCCATACTTTTCTCATATCTAAACCTCCTGATTTTACAAAAAAATACATAATTAGTAGCGAAAATAATCCTAAAATTGGTGACTGCATATGTAGAAATTGCGCGAATGTGAACGTATAGGAAGCGAAAAACGTTTAAGGAAATTGTATCCTAGGACTTCCTTCCGATGCAATCTCTTTTTCCAATATTTTTATATGACTATTTCACTTTTGCGAAATAAATAGGCCCATGATAGAATTGGTACTGCAAATAATGACTGGAAATTTGACTTTACACGGGAGTTGAAAATCGTATGCAAGCTTCACCTGAACGCCCTCCTGCCGAAGCTCGGCGGAGCAATTCAAGAAAGGGGTTACCCGTAAAGGCTTTTCTGCTATTTTGGTTCATTTTTATTATACTAGGTGCTCTCGCAACCTATCTGTATAGCAATCACTTGAAGCAGCAAATGCTAAACGAGATGCAAACCCATACAGACCAACAGATTCAAGCACTCAAATCTGACTATGAAAAGCAACTGACTGCTCTTTCCAAGGAAGTTAGCGGATTGCAAGGCAAAGTCCAGTCCTTCAATGAACTACTGACCTTTACGAAGGATAATGCAAACAATAAGACCGATAACAGCAATAAACTGTATACCCAATTAAACGAAGTTAAGCAGCAACTCAATACACTCCAGAAAAAAATGGACTTGCTAAAATGAATGTAGACGCAAAACAAGTGAACCGGTTCTTTATGTTGGCCCTTGCTCCTTTTATCGGTTTGTTAGGGTGTATTTTGTTAGTGCATCCCTCATTGAGCTTTCCTGGGTCTACTTCTTCAAGTCTGCAAAAAGCTGAAGTCACTCTACAAACGCAATCAGTAGGCAAGCAGCTTGATGAAGCCAAGCAAACGGCAACGTACACCTTATCTACAATTCGCCGGACTTCTGAGTTATATAAGCAAACGACCCAAACGATGAATCAGCTTGTCGTGACTGCCTCTACGCAGTCCAAGCGGCCCGCGGTCATCTATGATCGACGCATCACCGCCAAATTGGGGGTTCCCTATGAACGGGTAGATAGCAACCGGATTACCATTGAATTGTTTAAGGTAAACCCGGGAATTTATCATGGCTACGCTATGAAGGTCAAACTTAAAGATCCTACTGCTATGAAAATGTCTTTGGGAAGTGACAAATTGGGTGGCTCTGAAACCACCATGCGTGCAGTCTTGAGGCATGGAGCTATTGCAGGCATCAATGCAGGCGGCTTTGCGGATGGAGACGGCAAACGCTATCCGTTAAGCACTACTGTCTTGAACGGCCACTACCTTACTGGCTTTCAGTCCAGTTTTAAGGATTTATCCTTCGTCGGACTAAGTAACGATGGCAAGCTTATCGGTGGCAAATTCTACAGTCAAGGTGCTCTTGACAGCTTAAGGCCTGCCTTCGGGGCTACCTTCGTTCCCGTCCTGCTGCAAAGGGGACAAAAAATGCCTATTCCTGAAAAATGGAAAGTCTCCCCCAAGCGGGCTCCACGTACGGTCATTGGCAACTATAAAGATGATCAGTTGCTCATTATTGTCGTAGACGGCTACAATGAAAGCGGGGGTTCGGGCGCGACGCTCGAAGAACTGCAAGGGAAAATGTACAATCTAGGTGTTCAAGATGCCTATAATTTGGACGGAGGCGGTTCATCGTCACTTATACTTAATGGTCGAATCGTAAACAAACCGTCCGATGGTAATTTGCGTCCAGTCCCTACTCATTTTTTGTTCTATAAATAGCTACCTGTAGTCTACTACTAAATTAAATATGCTAGCCGACGTACGGGCCTATCCGAAAAAAAGCATCACGAACGAATGTCGTGATGCTTTTGCCTCATTTAGGAGGAATACTGTGTCATTTCTGTCAGGCATTGAGCACAAATATAACGGTCTTTGAAATCGTTCACTTGTTCTACTGACCCGCAGAATACACATTTTGGACGGTAACGCTCCAAAATAATGTGGTCACCCTGAACCAAAATTTCGACAGGATCTCCCTCATTCATTTGATATCTTTTACGCAGTGACTTAGGCAAAACTATTCTCCCCAGCTGATCAACTTTACGTACCACACCGGCAGGTTTCATCGTGATCGTACACCTCTCCTATTGAGTAATAACTTACAAATTTCTTACCATGCGAAAAACTAGGTACAAAGACACTATTCTTTATGTAGTATTCGCTGTCTTTTTGTCGAATCCTGCTGATCACAGGAAATTTTATTACATTTTTTCATAAAATCATGAACCATATCAAAGTATGGTACAGAATGTCTATAATATTTTTATCGACCGGAAAGCCAATTATCATTAGCCCTCACTGAGAAATTTCGCAAATTTTCGACCATACAAGCTTTATTTAAGCTCCACTGTCATGTACCTTTGAGCAACAAAGGTGAAACTTTTATTAGCAACTAAGGTCCTGGTTCTTTATTCGCATTTATACTTGTTCACTCAATGCTCTTTATGATAAATCCGGAAAATCCATTTGTCTCAGCGCTTCATATACAATAATCGCAGCGGAATTCGACAAGTTTAGAGATCTTACTTTATCAGACATAGGCATCTTGATACATGTATCTGGATTAGCAGCTAACAGCTCAGGTGGCAAACCTTTCGTTTCTTTACCAAACACCAAGAAGTCTCCATCCTGAAATGCAATATCACTATACCGCTGATTTGCTTTGGTCGTCGCATAAAAAAAGCGGCCTTCCTGATATTTCTCCTGCACTTCAGCAAAAGACTCGTGATATTCAATGTGGACAGCATACCAATAATCAAGTCCGGCCCGTTTTAACGTGGCATCGTCGGTACGGAAGCCTAGTGGCTTCACCAAATGCAGATGTGTTCCGGTTGCAGCGCACGTTCTGGCAATATTCCCTGTGTTAGCCGGGATTTCCGGCTCGACAAGCACAATATGTAATGGCATCACGTTTCGTTCCTTTCATCATTAAATTCATCAGACAAATAACCTACAGTTTAACCAAAGTGTATACACTGAAAACATACACATTCTTTTATTTTAACAAAATCAGACAGATATGAACATCAAACGACAAAAATTTCAACCTACACCACTAAAAGCCTTCCCCTATACACATTCAGGGAAGGCTCTACATGTACTTTTTCGAATTCAAATATCGTGTATCGAAATATATATCCGCGTAATCAACTGTTACGTTGCTTGAATCCGTCCATAAACTCGGCTAATGCTTGACAGTTCTCCAATGGAACAGCATTGTAGATCGAGGCGCGAAGCCCTCCTACACTGCGATGTCCCTTCAGTCCGATGAACCCGGCCTGTTCGGATTCCTTAATAAATTGTTTTTCCAGATCCTCATTCGCGAGGCGGAAGGTTACATTCATAATAGAGCGATCAGCGTTGTCCACACAACCACGATAGAAGCCTTCGCTACTGTCAATACGGTCGTATAGTAAAGCAGCCTTCTGCTGGTTCACACGCTCAATACCTTCCAAACCGCCTTCTTCCTGAATCCATTTCAGCACTTCATTCACCATGTATATGGCAAAGGATGGGGGAGTATTGTAGAGAGAGTTATTTTTTTCATATGTGCTATAACGCAACATCGTAGGAATATTGTCCGGTGAGGAAGTCAGCAATTCTTCACGGGCAATCACGACCGTCACACCAGAAGGTCCCAGATTTTTTTGTGCGCCAGCATAAATCAATCCAAATTGAGTAACATCAAAAGGCTTGCAAAAAATATCACTGGACATGTCCACAATCAAGGGTACGGAGCCCGTATCCGGGAATTGCTTAAATTGTGTACCTTCAATCGTTTCGTTGGACGTCATATGCACATAAGCAGTATTCTCAGGCAAGTCCAAGGAATCCACATTCGGAAGTCGCATGTACTTCTCATCAGCGGAGGAAGCGGCAATATGAGCCTTGCCCAGCAACTTAGCTTCTTTATATGCCTTGTCCGACCAGCTACCTGTCATTACATAGCTCCCAGTCTGTCCTTCGCGCAAGAAATTTAAAGGCAGCATTGCAAACTGCGTACTTGCGCCCCCTTGTAGGAATAACACCTTGTAGCCTTGTGGATTGCCCAGCAGAGATAACAGGCGTTCCTGTGCCTCATTATGAACAGATTCATACACAGCTCCACGGTGAGACATTTCCATGATCGACATCCCTGTTCCCTGGAAATCTACGAATTCAGCTTGTACACGTTCCAGTACTTTGAGCGGCAATGCCGCTGGTCCCGCATTAAAATTGTAGGCTCTCTTACTCAACAATTTCCCATCCCTTCTCTACTCTGGTGTGGATATTATCGCTATGATAGCAGTATTCATAAATGCGTTCAAGACTTGTATAAAAATGTTTTCAATTTCATTTATGATGTGACAAAGTTGTGAATGTTAACATATTTAACATCTTTATTCTGTAATTTTCATTTTAATATTAAAAGGTCTCCGGCATAAGACCGGAGACCTTTCTTGAATAACAACTGTTACGCCCGTAAGCTAATACTCGTTATTCAAAGCAGCTATGCTATCAATTGATTAGCAGTCAAAATACAGGCTGTATTCGTGTGGATGAACACGGATGTTCACCGATTTAGCTTCAGAACGTTTGAACTCTACATAGTTATCAATGAAGTCCTTCGTAAATACGCCGCCTTCAGTCAAGAATTCGTAGTCAGCTTCCAGAGCATCCAGAGCCTCATCCAATGAACCAGGTACACTACGGATTTTACCTTTTTCAGCGTCAGACAGCTCGTAGATGTTGGTGTCAAGTGGACCATAGCCCAATTCGATTGGGTTCAATTTACGCTTGATACCATCCAGACCCGCCATCAGCATCGCTGAGAAGGCAAGGTAAGGGTTAGCAGTGGAGTCCGGTGTACGGAACTCGATCCGACAGCCTTTTGGAGTAACAGCCGCTACTGGAATACGTACAGCCGCAGAACGGTTACCTTTGGAGAATACCAGATTAACTGGTGCTTCGTAGCCAGGAACGAGACGTTTGAACGAGTTTGTGCTTGGATTTGTCAAAGCGATCAACGCAGGTGCATGGTACAGAATACCACCAATGTAATGAAGAGCCATTTCGCTCAGATTAGCATAAGCACCTTTTTCGTAGAACAAAGGAGTGTCGCCATCGAAAATGGATTGGTGAACGTGCATACCGCTTCCGTTGTCTCCGAAGATTGGTTTCGGCATGAATGTTGCCACTTTACCATATTGACGAGCTGTGTTGTGTACAATGTATTTATAAACGAGCAGGTTATCTGCTGTTTTCTTGAGTGTATCAAAACGGAAGTTGATTTCCGCTTGGCCTGCTGTAGCCACTTCATGGTGATGGCGCTCAATTCTCAGACCTGCTTCTTCAAGCAAACGGCACATTTCACTACGGATATCTTGTTGGGTGTCTACTGGCGCTACAGGTACATAACCGCCCTTCACTCCCACTTTAAAGCCCAGGTTGCCGCCTTCTTCCTTACGGTTCGTGTTCCAAGCTGCTTCCTCGGAATCTACGAAGAAGGAGGAGCTATTCATGCCGCTTTCGTAGCGAACATCATCAAAGATGAAAAACTCGGACTCAGGTGCAAAAAATGCTGCTGTGCCCACTCCTGCGGATTGCAGAAATGCCTCAGCTTTTTTTGCGATGCCGCGAGGATCGCGGTCGTATTTTTCGCCATCTGGCGTAGCAATGTCACACAGAATATTCAGTGTAGGATGCTGAGTGAAAGGGTCGATAAAAACCGCTTCTGGATCGGGCAGCATAACCATGTCGGACTCCTCGATGCCACGATAGCCGGGAATGGAAGAACCGTCGAAAGCAACACCGTTAACAAATGTTTCTGCATCTACTTCGGAAGCTGGCAATGAAATATGGTGAGCACGACCAGACAAATCTACAAAACGAAAATCTACCCACTCAATATTATTTTCCTGAATTGTTTTCAATACGTTTTCAACGGACATGTCTTCTTCCTCCCAATTTTTCCGAACATTAAGTCTTATACAACCCTGAAATGTTCATGATCGAATGTTTTTTTCTGTCGTCATTATAAATCTCAAACATGACACGGGTCAATAGCTATGTAAGGTATTTTTTAAACTAATGTTAGATATGCTTACGCCCTTGATAACATTTGGATAGCACAAAAAGCCCGAAACATCGGGCTTTTAGGCAATTTAAATCTCACTACTGCGTTGCAGCAAAACTTTTATGCATTAATGTTAAACATTGGTTTTAGGCAATGGTACTAGGCGTGTGAAATGTTTTCCCCACAGCAGGAGCCAATATTTCCAAATCTTTCAGCAAATCTGAAAATTGATCTGGGAACAGGGATTGCACACCATCGCCCGTCATTGAGTTGTCGGGATCTGTATGCATTTCAATAATTAGTCCGTCCGCTCCGGCAGCGACCGAAGCCTTCGTCATAGGAACAACCAATTCACGTCTACCCGTGCCATGGCTAGGATCAGAAATAACTGGCAAATGGCTCAATTGTTGCAACACAGGGATCGCAGACAAATCGAGTGTATTTCTGGTGTAGGTTTCAAATGTGCGGATACCGCGCTCACACAGCATAACATTCGGATTGCCACCTGCCAGGATGTACTCGGCAGCATTCAAAAACTCGTCATAAGTCGAGCTAAAACCGCGTTTGAGCAACACTGGCTTGCCGCAAGTTCCCAACTTGCGCAGCAGATCAAAGTTTTGCATATTACGTGTACCTACTTGCAGGATATCGGCATATTCCGCACAAATGTCTACGTATTCAGGTGTCATGACCTCTGTGATGGTCAGGAGGTCGTGCTTTTGGCCGGCCTCAGCCATCATAATCAAACCTTCTACACCAGTTCCCTGGAAGCTGTAAGGCCCTGTACGTGGCTTAAAAGCACCTCCACGGAGAACTTGCGCACCTGCTGCTTTGACCAATCCGGCAATTTCATCTATCTGTGCAGCAGACTCAACGGCACATGGTCCACCCATAATGACAAGCTCGCCCCCGCCGATATTTACACCTTTAATGGAGATAACCGTGTTTTCCGGATGAAAATCACGGCTGGCCAATTTGTAGGACTTCGATATTTTAACCACATTTTCTACGCCTTTCATTTGACGCAGATGTTCAGCCAGCTTGGGCTCTACGCTACCGATCAGTCCGATAATCGTGCGATCCGATCCCCTTGATACATGAGCCTGCAATCCTTCTTTCTCAATAACTTCAACAATAGCTTGAATATGCTCTTCAGGTGTTTGAACACCAGCGATAACGATCATTTTTTTCTTCCTCTCTATGAAACATATTTTATTAACCAATAATAGATTGATATTATGACACTTAGACGCTTGTTCGCTTTTAAGCTTTTATTCGTTAAAGCAAATATACCTGTTTTAGCTATACTCGTCAAGGTTTAATTATCCCGAATTATTCAATATTTTAACTTAGGGAAGCTAACCGGGTAATATCTATAAATTAAAACAATTTGAAAAACCGCTATCCGGATGTTTATATCCGAATAACGGCTGTAATCAATCACATACTATTTCGTCGTTTTTGACTTCTCTCGTACAGGAGGCAGCAGTTTTTTCATATCTATGGTTCGCTGAATCTCCCAAGTATCCGGGTTAGCTGCATCATACTGCTCCAAATACGTAATAACCTCTTTGGTAATCAGTGTCGGTGTGGAAGCCCCTGAAGTCACAGCCACTTTGGCTACGCCCTCAAGCCACTCCCTCTTCAGTTCGGTTACATCAGAAATACGATAAGCTGTTGTACCGGCAATTTCCTCCGACACCTGAGCCAGTCGGTTTGAATTGTTACTGCGCGGATCACCGACAACGATCACCAGATCCGCCTGTCCAGCCTGCTCAGCTACCGCTTCCTGACGTACCTGCGTCGCCAAACAGATTTCATTGTGTATCTCAGCACCCGGGAACTTCTCCAGTAGCTTCTTCATAATGTGCTTAATGTCCCATTGACTCATGGTCGTCTGATTCGTGATAAGGATTTTGCCAGCTGGCAACGTAAGACTGTCGATCTCTTCTTCCTTTTCAATCAGATGAACATGATCAGGAGCAATACCGATAGCTCCCTCCGGCTCTGGATGATTCTTTTTGCCAATATAAACAATCTGATAGCCTTCGGCAGACTTCTCCCGAATCAGATCATGCGTTTTTGTGACGTCAGGGCAAGTCGCGTCCACCGTAGTCAGCCCCTTGTCTCGTGCCAGCTTGCGAACCTCAGGTGATACGCCATGGGCAGTGAAGATAACAGTGCCGCTCTCTACCTGGCTTAAAATCTCCATACGGTTCGGGCCGTCCAGTGTAATAATCCCTTCGTCTTCAAAGGAATTGGTGACATGACTGTTATGCACAATCATGCCCAATATATAAATAGGCCGGGGTAAGTCCAGATTTCTGGCTGCCTGACGAGCCAATACCATGGCATCGACTACGCCGTAGCAGTAACCCCGGGGCGAAATTCTGAGTACTTCCAAAATGAGCCCCCGCTTTCTTCGACACAGTATACAGCTCCAATAACTGGGCAGCTGTGGGCTTCCACGCCTCTACCGGCCAATTCTATGATGTAGTTGCCTTCCTATTATAGCCTATTCTAAAGGCGCGGAAAAGCTGACCGGAAGCCAGATGACAAATGTCGTTCCTTCTCCTTGCCGCGTAACCACTTCCACAGACCCGTGATGTTCATCAATAATCCACTTGGCAATAGATAGCCCCAACCCAATTCCCTCTGTCACCCCGCGTGACTCATCTGCCCGGTAAAAGCGGTCAAAAATAAAGGGAACCTCACTCTTGTCCATTCCAATGCCCGTATCACTGATCCGTAGCCCCACCTGTCCTTGATAAACAATGGCATCAAATCGGACTGTGCCTTCAGGTGTGTATTTGAATGCATTATCAATGAAAATGAATAGCATTTGCTGCAAATAATCCTTGCTGCCATCCATATAAATACCATTCAGCAACGAAAAATCTCCCACATTCCATTCGGCCGTTCTCTCTAAAAACTGAGCACGACGGGCAACCTCACTTACAAGCGGTTCCAGCGCAACGGGAGTCTTATCGAACGTTTTCCCTGTGTCCGCTCTCGCGAGTGACAACATATCACTCACCAAACGGCTCATCCGTTTGCCTTCATCCGCCATGTCATTTAATGCCTCCATAGAAAGCTCACGAATCATCTCTTCATCCATATTCGGTCGCTCTCCTGGTTCGGTAGTCCACATTTTGAGCAAAAAATCAACGTTGCCACGGATCGTCGTTAGCGGCGTACGAAGCTCATGGGAAGCATCAGCTACAAAACGGCGCTGTGCACCGTACGCATCTTCCAGCTCCTTGTAAAACACCTCTGTACGCCCCAACATGTTGTTAACCGTCCCGATTAATTGTCCAATTTCATCTGGTGGTCCGTCATATTCAATCCGAACGCTCAAATCATTACTGGATTGAATCTGATTAGCCCCCTCAATGACCTTCACCAGCGGCTTCATAGACTTGCGAGCCAGAAAGAGACCTGAGGTCGCAGCAGCGAGTAATGCAAACAACGAACCGTATACAAGCACATTTTGTAACCTGTTCATGAGTCGGTCCTGAGAGCCCGTGAATTGTCCTACCTGTAGCAACCCGACCACCAAGCCCAACTCCTCGGATTTGATCGGCTGTTGAATAATCATAAAGGAATCCCCATTTACATTCACACGCCGAATTCCCTCATTTTGAACTGCTCCTGCCGCTGTAGATGGAACAGGGAAGGTGATATTGAGGTCTTTCATATTTTGGGTGGTTTTGGTAACCCCGGACGTATAATTGTAAATTTGTACATATAGCTGTGAGTCATCTATTCCACGTCCCTGCTCCAATCCCAAATCCAGGTTAGGGACTTCAAACAATCCCCCCTTAATAATAAGGCGTAATTGCTTGTTAATCTGTGGCGCCTGAGTCATAAGCTGACTTTTCACTTCATTATATGTGTAGTAATATACTAGTCCGTAAGTAACCAGACCAAAAATGACTAGTACTATAGCCAAGATGCTCGAATACCAGGCTGTCAGCCGCCACCGAATAGACATATTACACATCACCTCTTAAAATATAGCCAGCTCCCCGAATGGTACGAATGAGTCGTTTGCCGCCATCCTGCTCCGTTTTTTGTCGTAGCATGGCAATATATACTTCGAGCACATTCGATTCTCCGCTATAGTCATAGCCCCAAATTTTGTCCATAATCAGATCACGCGACAGAACACGCTTCGGGTTTTGCATGAACAAATGGAGCAGTTCAAATTCTTTGGCCGTCAGTTCCAAGCGTTTGCCGCCACGAACCACTTCACGGGATTCGTTATCCAGTTGTAAATCCTCGAAGGTAAGCCGGTTTCCGTTATGGTCCTGTTGTTCGGTTTTACGCCGCAAAAGCGCTCGCACCCGTGCCAGCAGCTCCTCCAGAGCAAACGGCTTGACGAGATAATCATCAGCCCCTAGATCCAAACCCTTAACCCGATTCTCAACCTCATCCTTGGCTGTAAGCATCAGGACAGGTACCGTGCTTCCACCCTCCCGCATGCGACGGCATACCTCAAAACCATCGACCTGCGGCATCATTACATCCAGCACGACCACATCAGGCTCAGCTGTCAACATTTTATTTAATCCCTCTGCTCCATTGGCGGCTGTCAGCACTTCATAGCCTTCAAATGCCAGCCCTCTGCGCAGCATGGAAACAATTTTTTCATCGTCATCAATGATTAGAATAGTAGAACGCATACACGATCGAACTCCTTTATCTCTTCTTTTCCTTCTATTGTAGCAGGAGTAGACGCGTGTAGCATCTGGCTGCTTCATACAGCAAGAAACGGAAGGGATCTTCCTTCCGTTTCTTGCGTGCACATGTTCATTTTTGTAGATTTATCATCTTACTGTTGAAGCGTTGAGCTAAAATCATTTTTGTTGCCTATTTTCAGCTGAACATCTTTTTTCTGCCCAGCTCGTTCGATGTTAAGCGTCAGTGCTGTACCCACTTTTTGTTTTTGAATGAACTGGATCAGCTCTTGTGATGTGCTATAAGGCGTGCCATTCGCTCCAATAATCACATCGTAAGGGCGCAGATCGGCCTGATAAGCTGGTGATTTGTATATAATATCCCGTACAACCGAGCCTTCAGTCAGGGATGTACCCAGTTCTTTGGCTACTTCAGGACTCAAATTCAACAGACTTGCACCAATGAAAGGTACAGGCTCTTTCGGGATAGGCTGGTTATTTTTCAACTTATCGACGACTTCCAAAATTGTATTGGACGGAATCGCAAACCCGATTCCCTGTGCATCTGCACTAACAGCTACGTTCATACCGATAACCTGCCCTTGCAGATTTAACAGCGGTCCGCCAGAGTTACCAGGGTTAATGGACGCATCCGTCTGAATGAGATGCTTGTATTGTGTCGGTTTTCCAGTCGATTCACTATTGATGGTGATCGTACGTTCTTTCGCACTTAGCACCCCGGCTGTTACCGAATGCTCAAAGCCTTCAGGGTTGCCGATCGCGACCATCCACTCGCCGACTTTAGCGTTATCGGAGTTACCCAAAGTTACTGTCGGAAAGTTATTTTTGCCTTCAATTTTAAGTACCGCCAAATCGAGATCAGCATTTTTGCCCAAGACTTTGGCTTCGTAAGGCTTATTAGTCCCCTCTACTGTAACCTGAACCACACTCGCGCCTTCAACAACATGGTTGTTGGTCAAGACGTAACCCGATTTATCAAAAATAAAACCGGAACCAATACCTAGCGGAGTTAACTGCCCGCTGTTGCTACCTTCATTTTCATTACTGTTACCGCTGCTGCCACTGTCACCATACTGATTACCGAAAAAGTATTGATACAGCGGGTCATTGTAATAAGGGCTGCTTTGTCTGCCGCTGCTGCCACTGGTTTGTTTGGCAAGCGTTTCGATTTTGACGACTGCCGGTCCAGCCTTAGCCACAACAGATTGAACATCAGCGGTACCTGAAGGCATCACAGCCGGAACTGCGCTTGGAGCCGAGCTGGTTGTTCCTGAATTAGTCGTTTCTCCGCTTTCAGCTGCCGCCGAAGTCAACGCCGTCTCGGGTGTGAACATATTTGTTCGGTCAGCTGTATACATCAATACCGTAATGACCAGCATCCCGGCCAAAAAAGATAAGAAAATTGTTTTCACCTGCGACTTGGGCTTATTCGGTTTGAATTGCCAGTTTCCTCCATTCCGACCCGAACCATCCTGTTGCTCAGGCATAGCGCGATGGTATGAGGGAGGAAGAGGTCTCACTGCCTGCGGTGGCGTAATTTCAACATCCTTTTCCACCGACTGCCCTTCCTTACGTTGTCCGTCCGATTGAACTGAAGAAAAAGGGCCGTAAGAATAATAATATGAGGAACCATTTGAATCGTTTTGCCGAGTTGCGTTATCGGTATCAACCTGATCGTTGTCGTTCCGGCGTCCGGAGTTATTATTTTTAAATTCGTCCATTGTATATCTCCTCCCAAACCCTATGCTTCAAGGTGGTGTTGTTTAACTGACTTTATTTTGCACTTTAAACCTTAATTCCACCTTAAAAACAATTAAAAAGGAGATAAAACCTTAGACCTATTGTACCTAATCACTTTCACTTAAAACGAAATGCCCCGGATATAATCCGGAGCATTATCGATTGTATATGCTTTTTTATTTCGTGTTAAAGTTTTCGTCGAACTTTTCGTTCGGTGTTTGAGCATTGTTTTGAATTTTGTTGCGACTGGAGTTTTGAACTTTTTGCGCTACCGCGCCTGTACCGCCTAGATCTGTTGCAAATTCTTCATCATACTTCTCATTTGGTGTCTGGAAGTTGTCTTGAATTTTATTTTGTTCAGACTGCTTTACCTTTTGTGAAACAACACCTACCGTATTGTCTTGTGCAAATTCCGCTTTGAACTGATTTCCTGTGCTTGCCTTGAAGCCTTTGTTCGTGAAAGAACTTCCGCCTTGATTTGGCATAATTCTCAACCTCCCAGTATGTTTTGCGGGATAAGCTCATCCCGCAACATAGTATGTGATGTTGGAAAAAACAATATTCAAGGATTATATGGAAGCATCCAGTGTCGCGGTCGGAATGGTTTTATGCGTTTCTATCGCCTTTTGGAGCGATTTCACCATCTTTTCTGTACATTTTCCGTTCCCTTTTTTTATAATTTGAACATCCACATCTTTCTTGCCCCATTCAGAATATACCTGCCGAGTTGTTTTAAAATACAAGTCAATTTTATTGCCCTTAATCGCAGAACCTGTATCTGCTACAATCCCGTATCCATAACCTGGAATGTACAATATGCTTCCCAAAGGAAACGTTTTGGGGTCAGCCGCAATCGTAGACAGTGTATTCTTGTCACGACGCACTTTTACACCGGAATACGTGATACCATAACCGGGATGACTTGGCCGTTTGCCAGTCGATTCATAGCCTGCTGTATATCCTGTTGCCGTGACCGTCATGGTCGTAATAACCTGCTCTTCGCGTGGAGCTAAAACAGGTGTGGACTGCCATTTTTTATGCTGGACCGGTTCTTTGTGACCGTAAACTTCATTGCCGGGCAATACCAGATAGGTTGCAATTAACACGGTTCCCAAAATCCGTTTCCATACCAACATGGATCTCATAAAAAACCTCCCCTTGAGGCAAAGGCTTTCCAGAAATCCATTGGTTTATACGAACAGATTATTATTTTTGAACATCCTGACCTGGGTAAAGTCTGCTCAGCTTCACTTTATCTTCAAAAATATGCAGGAGTGTCCGCACTATGGGGGTGTGCTCATCGTCTGTGTGCAATATAATGGAAGCAGGAGAAATCGAAATAAGGGTGCTCACGATTCGATCCTCGACCTCCATTTCCAGTTCAATGCCTGGCATCTCGACAATGATGTCATCTGCATCGGGAGTCGGTATGGGCACCATGGCACTATCCAGAATCGTAAAATTATGTCCGCCTTGGTGAAGTACGTGTACGAGCGGAACTTTACTTTCCTGAAAAAAAACAAAATATTTAAGCAACCCCATAAATTCTTCGTATTGCCGATCTGCCCAGAATTCTTCCATAGCATAGTCGACGATTTCTTCAAGCTCTTTTTTATACGCATGGAGCCTAAATTGAATCAGTCCTTCCAAATTGATCACACGAAGCTCCTTGAAATCCTTTTCCAGGAGAGTGGTCAGCTTACCATGACGCTTCAAACGACCTCTGGGGCCATCATCGTTTAACAGTGAGCGAATCATGCTGCGAATTTGCTCTGTATCCTCTTTCTCCAGCAGCGAACAGGCTTTGGTGAGAATGAGATTGAGCAGCCCCCACTCCCTGATTTCGATAATATAATCCGCTATTGCCGAAGACATGATGCTGTATACACAGGGGAGAAAGCTTTCAAACGCCGAATTGCTTTCTGTGCCCTTGCAGGTCCATGCCACTTTGTTGTCCAGCTGTCTGAAAGTGAATCGAAATCCGCGCCGTGACATATGTAGTCCCTTTGTTCTACTTTTGACCACTTCGTAAAACCGGTCGGTTTCCTGATCTCCGTCTGTATTGGTCCACACTGTAAACAGTTCCATTGGCTCACTCCTTTCGATCACTGCTTTCAGTATATGGCGGCCTCTGAAGGGTTATACGAAGTGAACGACTGGAAACAGAAAGACATATTCAAAAGAGGATGATCAGGTTTCAAAAAGCTGGTTGGCGTGTTATAAACAATTACTGTGATATAGGAAAAAAACCGAAAGACGTTTGAATATTTAGGGTGGGGTATGTTAAGGTTATAGTAATATGAATTTTTCACAAGAGGGAGGAGATAAGATGTCAACGATGCTGAACATGCTGCGTACATTCATGATCGTCATATTGAGCTTCGTTCAGATTTTGTCCCTTCCTGTGACGTTTCATGCGGAAGACACCACTCAATCCCTTCAGTTTACTACGGGATCTTCTGTTGTGTCTCATGCTGATGTTTCCTCGTTAGAAACAGACTCTCACGGTCTAGAGCACCATTCCAAACCAGCTATACGCAAATCCTCCCCTTTACTTCATCTGGTGATCGCTGGGGCCAAATCACTTCCCTTTGTCATTTTGATAGCGCTTGTGCTGCTATTGAGCATCCCTAAACTACGTCTGCCTTTTATTCCTGTCATTTGCAAACTAAAGAAGCAATTGTACTTGTTCCCCATCAAATTTACCTCTAGTTATGTGGCTTAACCTTCCTTTGCATGCACATCACCACATTCGCATGTCTATTTGTTAACCGTTCCCAATAAGTGTAATACGTAGAGTATATTATCAGGTTTTTCATGTTAATTTATAAAATTTAATACAAAAAGAAAGTTTCCATGTCACTCCCAAAGTATGTGATTTATTTCCCATACCATTCATTTAAATAACGTATCGTACAGGAGGCTTTACAAATGGATATTCGAGAGTCTATTTTGCCAGGAATCGGGATTAAGTATCGAATAGATGCAGAGAGTGGCGACCGAATTGTCATTATTATTCATGATGATGGCAGGCGTGAGTTGTATCACTTTGATTACGAGGATCTGGAACAAAGTATTTCTATGACAACCCTGAATGATCAGGAAGCGCGATTGGTAGCTTCCATCATCGGTGGTATGACCTATAAGCCCAAACAGCTTGAAAGTGTAGAAATGACATTTGACGATTTTATTATCGAATGGTATCGAGTGGAATCTCACTATGCAAGTGTCGGCAAATCCATCGGTGAGCTAGATGTAAGGCAAAATTCAGGAGCCACTGTTATTGCCATTGTGGAGAAAAAAGGAAAGAAATATGTAAATCCTGGTCCTGAAGTGATTATTAATGATGATGCGACTGTAGTCGTTGTGGGGGAACGCGATCAACAAAAGCGCTTTAAACAAATCCTTATGAACGGAAGCGGGTGATTGGATGGATCATCTGGTATTTGAGGTTGGATTGGCTATTGCTCTTATCGCTGCAGCCGGACTTATTTCCTCCAAACTGCGCTTCTCAGTCATCCCTTTTTATATCCTTATCGGAATGGCAGTTGGACCGCATGCGATGGAGCTATGGCATTTTGATTTTCGCTTTATCGAAAGCGCCCCATTTATTGATTTTATGGGAAGAATCGGAGTGCTGTTTCTTCTCTTCTACTTGGGTCTCGAGTTCTCAGTAGGTCGGTTAATTAAATCAGGCCGTTCCATTGCTGTGGGCGGAACCATTTATATTGGCATCAATTTTACACTGGGGCTGGCTCTTGGCTTCCTGAGCGGCTTTCCTGTAGCAGAGACACTGGTTATCGCCGGAATTACAACAATATCATCCAGTGCTATTGCTGCGAAGGTGCTGGTAGATCTCAAGCGGACTGCCAATGCTGAAACTGAAATGATTTTGGGCATTATTATGTTCGAGGATGTTTTCCTCGCCGTATACATCTCCATCCTCTCCGGATTGGTTCTTAGCGATTCATCCTCATTCGGGGGTGTGCTGCTATCAGCGCTAATCGCGCTAGGCTTTATGCTTGCAGTCATTATTATCGGCCGTAAGGCCGTCCCTCTGTTAAATCGGATTCTCCGTATTCGCTCCAATGAGGTATTCGGACTTGTTGTTTTCGGCTCTCTGTTTCTGGTAGCTGGTTTTTCGGAAACGATTCATGTGGCGGAAGCTATCGGCGCCCTGTTGGTCGGTCTGGTACTGGCCGAAACGGAACATGCCAAACGGATCGAGCATTTAATTGTTCCTTTCCGCGATTTCTTTGGCGCCCTGTTTTTCTTCAGCTTTGGACTATCTATTGATCCACTGTCCCTAGGAGGAAACGCGATATGGCTTGCGCTGGCAGCAGTCGTCCTCACGTTGTTTGGTAACATTTGGGCAGGAATGCTGGCTGGGCGTACGGCCTCCTTATCTCCCAAAGCGTCAGCAAATATTGGCCTGACCATTGTGGCACGGGGTGAATTTTCGATCATCATGGCCAACTTGGGTAAAGAAGGCGGTTTGCTTGATATTGTTCAACCCTTTGCAGCCATCTATGTACTCATACTAGCGATTCTTGGGCCACTTCTGACAAAGCAGTCAAAACCTATTTTTAATATATTAAATAAAATATTCAAGTTCAAGGATCCCCGCCTACGAAAAGAAGAAAGTAACTCGGCATAACTGCAAAAGCTGGATACGACAATCCATAGGAGGGAAGGCTATGCCGCACGCTGTAAAACATGCCGAAACTCTATGAGGCGGCTTGTGAAGCCCGCTTCAGGAGATGCGAGCAGGTTACCTGTCTTTTATACGGTGATTGGTGGAATTACGGCATCCGTCGGTCTGGAATTGTTTTTACATCCGCATGATATGATCGCTGGAGGCGTCACGGGGATCTCCAGACTCATGTCGCTTTATACACAAGAGCATTTTGGGTTACTGCTATTCGTTTTGAACTTGCCACTCATGCTGCTGTATTCTCTGTCTACTCACAAACCCATGCTGCTTCGGGCACTACCCGGCTTGTTCGCCTTTTCGGGCTCAGCCATTATTCTTTCGCCTTTTCCGGCAGTGAGTGGCCATCCGGTCGTATGCGCTTTGGGAGGCGGAATCTGTATCGGTCTTGGCGCAGGGCTGGCAGCTCGTCATGGTGGTCTGCTCGATTCACTAGGACTTAACGAATCTGACGATGGCCGTCCATCCACATTGTTGCTAACACACCGCAAGATTCCATTAATACAGATTGTTATGCTGTGTAATGGTCTACTGCTCATTACAGCCGGCTTTGTGCTAGGCTGGGAGCCAGCTCTCTATTCAGCCTTATCCTGCCTCGCTGCCTATGAAACGACCCGGCTGATGTTTACCGGTCTGACGCGTATGGTTTGTGTTGTCAGCAAGAAGCAGCAAACCGTCGAGGATGCCATATATCGCAGGCTGCGTATACACAGCACACCTGTTGGAGGCTCTGCCCAGATAGAGAGCAAGATTAAAAGCGAGTCTGAGGATAAAAAAGAACAAATGGTTATCGTTTACAGCGTTCATCTGTTGGATTTGCAGCGCTTTAAGGCTGTCATCCAAATGGCAGACCCGCAGGCTGAGATCATGTATATGAAACGATGGAAAGTATAGCAAATTAACACATCAAAAAACGCTTATCTATACTAATCCTTGTACATAGGATAGTGATGGATAAGCGTTTTGTAATGAACAATATATTAGTGGATATTAATTTTGCATGATAAAATCATGTTCAATACTGCTGGCACTGTCAAAAGTACGAATAATATCATAACGGGTATTACGCTGTGCTGGAATGTGACCCGTCTCGCGGATCAACTGTAAAATGGATTCAATGTTAACCTTATACGTTGCGCCTGCAGCGGAAACTACGTTTTCCTCAATCATGGTGCTGCCAAAATCATCACAACCGTAGTACAACGATTTTTTACCGATTTCCGGTCCCATGGTTACCCATGAGGATTGAATATGCTTGATGTTATCCAATACAAGGCGACTGATTGCAACGGTCTTCAGATATTCCTCCGGCGTCTGGCGTTCCTTCTTCAGATTAGTGTTGTCTGGCTGGAAGGTCCAAGGAATAAAGGATAAAAATCCTTCAGAATTATATTTGTTTTCAATGCATTCGTCCTGAGCATCACGAACACGCAACAAATGCAGCGCACGCTCCTCCATCAACTCGCCAAAGCCGATAACCATCGTAGCAGTCGTGTTCATCCCAACCTTGTGAGCCGTTTGCATGACATCCATCCAATCACGCCAAGAGCCTTTGAGACGGCTAATTTTGCGGCGTGTGCGGTCATCCAATATTTCTCCGCCTCCACCTGGAAGCGAATCCAATCCAGCTTCATGAATGGCTCGGATCGTGTCTTCCATGGATAGACCGGATTTTTCCTTCATTTTGTGAATTTCAGCTGGCGAGAAGGAGTGCATCGTAATATCGGGAAAACGCTCCTTGATACCTTTCAGCAAATCGGTATAATAACTGAACGGCAGATTCGGGTTCACACCGCCTTGCATTAGAATTTCGGTGCCACCTACATCCTGCGTTTCCTTGATCTTCTGAAAGATCACCTCATCCGGCAAAACATAACCTTCATCGGAACCCGGCCTACGGTAAAAAGCGCAGAAGCGACAGTATACGTCACACACGTTTGTATAGTTAATATTTCGTCCGATAACGAAGGTTTTAACGGGATCGGGATGCATGCGATTCATGACTTTATTCGCCGCATGGCCGATTTTTTCTACCTCGTCTGATTCGAACAAAGCAACGGTATCCTCTAAGTTCAGGCGTTCGCCGCGTAGGGCTTTATCTAAAATATGGTCGATTACACTCATGGTGTATCCTCCTTCGCTGTCACAGGGCGACGAAATGAACGACAGGACTTATGAACGAGAATGCTTTCACAAACCTGCGTTCGAACCCTGTCGTAATGTATGTTCATGACTGGCCTTGTATGTTGTCTGTGCTATTTAGCATAGTAAAACCTAATGATAATACTAACATATCTTTAGGTAAGGAACCATACTTATTCCCGCTTCTTTCTGCTTTTCACCTAGGAAAACAGGCAACTGCCAAGCTTATCTCAACATTGCATAAAGCCAAGAAATAAGAAAACAGAACTGAAAAGTGGCTTTTTTCACACTGTCCTTCATGTCATTCTTATAGAAAACAGCAAGCCTCCTGAAATATTGGAAACTTGCTGTTTAGTACTGTACATATTTGTTCCCGGCGTGAAAACGACAAAGATGCTGCGGATGTGCTATCGCTCTAGCGCAGTGCCTCATCCAGATCGCTGATCAGGTCGTCAATATCCTCCAGACCTACGGAGAAACGAAGTAGTCCGTCCGTAATCCCGCGCTCCAATCGTACACTATGGGGCATAGCCGCATGTGACATCATCGCCGGATACGACAAGATGCTTTCCACAGCCCCCAGACTCACCGCTACAATTGGAATACGTACGCGGCTGAGGACTTCTTTTGCACGCTCACCAGAACCCACATCAAACGATATCACTGCACCATAACCGCTGGATTGACGCTCATGAACTTCACGCCCTGGATGATTCCCCAGACCCGGGTAGTATACCGCCTCAATGTCGTTACGCTCGTTCAGCCAGTTAGCGAGCTTCGCTGCACTCTTTTCGCTGTGAGCCATACGAGCCTCCAGTGTCTTCATACCGCGCATGAGCAACCATGACTCCTGCGGAGCCAACACGGTACCCAGTCCATTTTGGAGCTGCTTGATTTGTCTTCCCAACGATTCGGTACGCGCTACCGCAAGTCCTGCCAGCACATCGCTGTGTCCGCCCAAAAACTTGGTCGCACTGTGCAATACAATATCAACTCCCTGCTCAATCGGACGTTGATAATAAGGTGTCATAAAAGTATTATCCAATAACGTTAAAAGCCCGTTGTCCTGTGCCCAAGAAGTTATTCCTGCCACATTGGTAATTTTGAGTGTCGGATTGGACGGAGTTTCCATATATACAGCCCTTGTATTCTCCTGCAACGCATCTTTCACAAGGTTGAGGTCCGTCATGTCGACGAAAGTCGTTTCGATATTCATCCGTTTCAAAATGGAGGTCAGCAGTCGATATGTTCCTCCATATACGTCCTCGGAAACAATGACATGATCTCCAGCAGACAAGAGCATAAATGTAGTAGAGATGGCCGCCATACCTGATGCAAAGGCAAAACCGCTGGCTCCTCCTTCTAATAAGGCGATGTAATCCTCCAAAGCTTGTCGTGTCGGATTACCTGAACGACTATAGTCATGCTGTGGAGGATTAAAAATATCATGATGGTGAAAGGTAGAAGCCTGATAGATCGGGACGCTCGATGCTCCCGTAACGCTGTCAATTTCAGAACCAAAATGCAGCAACTTGGTAGCGAACTTCCGCTCTTTGTTCAGATCCTGCCCGATCCTCCTCGCATCCTCTATCATTGCAGCTCTCCCCCTTCTACTTCTTGACGTGCTGCTTCCAACGCCGAACGCAAATCTTCAATTAAGTCGTCTGTATGCTCAATGCCTACGGAGAAACGCAACAGCCTGTCATCTACCCCGACTGCATCCCGAATTTCTGCTGGTATGTCCGCATGTGTCTGCACAGCGGGATAGGTCATTAACGATTCCACACCGCCGAGACTTTCCGCAAACGCAATGAGCTTGATGTGACGAAGCAAAGGTTCCACATAACGAGCATCCTTTACTTTAAAGGAGAAGATACCCGTATTTCCGCTGGATTGTTTATTTTGAATCTCACGACCTGGATGGCCTTCGAGAGCTGGATAAAATACTTCCGCCACCGCCGGATGCGTCAGTAAATAGTTAGACAGCACTGTTGCATTATGCTCATGTCGATCCATACGCAGCGCTAACGTCTTCATGCCCTTCATCAACTGGTAGCAGTCGCTTGGGGAAAGCACGGCCCCTATGGAATTGTGCAGGAATGCAATTTCAGCTGATAGCTCTTTGCCTTTGGTTACGATCAACCCTGCCAGCACATCGTTGTGTCCGCCCAAATATTTGGTTGCGCTATGTACCACAATATCCGCGCCCAGTTCCAATGGCCGCTGGAAATATGGCGTTAGCAGCGTATTATCTACAATAGTAAGCAACTGATGTTGTGATGCCCATTTAGCCACCGCTCGAATATCAGTAATCATCATTAACGGATTTGTAGGCGTTTCTATGAATACAGCTTTTGTATTCGGTCGACATGACTGTTCGAGCGCTTCAAGATCGTTCGTATCCACATAACTGGCTGTTACACCAAATTTAGATAAAATACGCTCCAGCAAACGATACGTCCCGCCATACAGATCCAGCGATACTATGAGGTGATCTCCCTGTCCAAACAATGCAAATACCGTTTGCAGCGCGGCCATACCTGAGCTGCATGCAAAGCCTGCATCACCCGATTCAAGTGCAGCAGAAGCCTCTTCCAGTACCTTTCGCGTGGGATTGATCGTCCGAATGTAATCAAATCCTGTGCTTTGACCCAGACGGGGATGGCGGAACGCCGTAGATTGGTAAATCGGGTAATTAACAGCCCCGGTTACTGGCTCCTCTACTGAACCGATTTGTGCCAATCTGCTTTCGATTTTCCACTGTTTCTCACTCATATGAATCCTCCTGTTAACTTCCATAGTGGGTGCTATAACATATCCTGCAAAAATGGATGTCAAAGACTATAACGCTGCGCTACTGCAAGGTGGTACTGTGCAAAGGTAAACTACAAGCCCCTTTTTAGATCTGGGGCCCGATATCGTAAGGTGTTTCTTGGTATACATAATAGTTCAGCCAATTCGAGAATAATAAATTGGCGTGCGCCCGCCAAATTGAGGGGGGGGTGCGCTCAGGATCATCATTTGGGAAATAATTTTTAGGGACTTCAATATCCATTCCTTTGGCCACATCGCGGTCGTATTCCCATTTCAGTGAAAGCGGGTCATATTCAGAATGCCCAGTTACGAAAATTTGTTTACCGTCAAGCGTGGCTACAAGGTACACTCCAGCTTCCTCGGATTCGGATAAAACTTCTAATTCGGCAATATGATCAATATCTTCCCGCCGAACCTCCGTATGTCTGGAGTGAGGAGCATAAAACAGTTCATCAAAGCCGCGTAGCAATTTTACTTTAGGTTTAATCACGGTGTGTGGAAATACGCCAAAGCATTTGTAGTCGAGCCCGTATTTCGGGACATTGAAATGATGGTATAAGCCTGCCTGTGAGGCCCAGCAGATATGCATGGTCGAAGTTACATTCGTTTTCGTCCATTCAAAGATTTGCCGGATCTCCTCCCAGTAGTTCACATCCTCAAACTCAAGCTGTTCTACCGGGGCTCCTGTAATGACCATGCCGTCAAAACGACTGTTCTTGATCTCGTCAAACGTTTTATAGAACATGTTCAAATATTCTTGCGATGTATTTTTGGATACATGAGACTTCATATGAACCAGCGTGACGTCCACTTGCAGCGGCGTATTGCCGACCAAGCGCAACAGTTGGGTTTCGGTCGTTTCCTTTGTAGGCATCAAATTCAAAATGGCGATACGCAACGGACGAATGTCCTGATGATAAGCCAGGCTTTCATCCATTACGAAAATATTTTCGCCCTCCAGCACTTCCTTGGCAGGTAGCGTGTCTGGGATTTTAATCGGCATGTAAACTCACTCCTTGTTCGGTAAGTTTTGCGAAAATCGTCTTGTTGAGATGCCGGGCATATAATAAAAAGACCTTTCTCTGGTTAGAGAAAGGTCATATTTGTATCCATATGCGCCTCTCTCATCTGTCAGGGCAACGCTCTTTGTACAAAGCGCGCGTCCTGCAAGAATTAGCACCGTGCGATTAAAATCGCCGGTTGCCGGGTATCATCGGGCTAGTCCCTCCACCTGCTCTTGATAAGATTTCGCTATATTCATTTTGGGTCACAAAGTTCTTGTTGTTCACTTTAATGCATCGGCTGGGCTTCGTCAAGATGGGACTTGTAAATTTGTAACCTGCATTCACATTTTGTCTACCTTTTCCATAGGTTAAATCATATCCCTCCTATCGCTGAAGCTCTTACCACTACTGTTGATTTTGCCCATGATTTTGCGCTTGAAAGGCCGTAGGCCGAGCGTTATACTATACAAGTGCTATTAGGTAAAAATATGGAGCAGTAGTGCAGATTTGAGTGTTTCCTGCGATACTGTGGCAATCTAAAAAAGAACATTTGAGAGGTGAATCCGGAATGGAAGGCGACCCGAGTCCGAATAGGCGGCGATCCCTGAATAACAGCATAGGAATGACTTCAGCTTGCCGAAAGACGGGACGCCTGGCTCTGCATGCTCCAAAAGCCTCCGGCTTTTAATGAGAATGCACGCTTACCCGCACCGGCTAACTGGCTACTGAGTTCATTCCTTATGCTTAAGGTAAACGTATTTCCGTTACGACGGAGCATAAGGAGTGACATATATGAAAATCCGTTTGGTCAACAACGGGGTTTTTACCCCTGTCGAAGAAATTGAAATGGCGCTTACTGCACCGGCAGAAGGTTTTTATTGGATTGATGCCGATGTCGATGATCTGGCAGTGCTCCAGCCTTTATTTTCCATGCATGATCTTGCAGTAGAAGACTGTTTGAGTGAAGAAGAACAGCGTCCGAAGATTGAAATTTATGAAAGTCATTATTTTATCGTTGTAAATAGCATTCGTTTTGATGATGAAGAAATATTTTTGCGAGCTTTGAACATTTTTCTCGGCCGCCATTTTATCATTACGGTGACCAAGCAGAAAATCAATGAGCTTCGTACCCTCAAGCCTATGCTGTGGGAGCAAGAAGTCAGTCAGCCTGACCGTTTTATGTATCTGTTGGTCGACTTGATTGTTGACAACTATTTTCTGGTTGGTGACCGGATTGAAGTTCGCATTGAAAAGCTGGAAGAAGATATTCTAATGCATACGAAAAAGTCGCATTTGAACGAAATCATCGGCTTACGCAGTGAGATTCTGTGGCTGAAAAAAGTGTTAGGTCCACAAAAGGAAGTCATCAATACCCTGAACAAACGGGATTTGCGGCTCATCGACGATCAATTGCAAAAATATTTCAGCGATATTTATGAAAATGCTGTGAAAATTTCGGAGACTTTTGAAACTTACCGCGACTTGATGGGTAACCTTCGAGAAGCTTATCAATCCAGTATCGCCAACCGTGCCAATGAAATTATGCGTGTGTTTACGGCAATTACGACTGTATTTATGCCATTGACGGTCATTACCGGAATATATGGGATGAACTTCGATAATATGCCTGAGCTTCATACACGTTATGGCTATTTTGTCGTCATTGGTATCATGGTAGCATTAGGTGTCAGTATGTTCTGTATTTTCCGCAAGAAAGACTGGGTTTAAAAAGAAAAGGGAAAAAAGTCCCCGAGTTGGATTCTTATTTTCGATTTTCAAGCTTGGTCATAAAAAGCAGCAGCCGTGTCCTGTGAGGAACTGGCTGCTGCTTTTTAGTATGTTGGACCCTGAATATACTTTAATACCTAGCTTTATCCAACCAGTTCTATATTATCCAACATGTCGGTCGGGTACCTGCTGATGACGAAACCGTATACGGATCAGACGTAGACGCTCATAAATCTGATCCAGTCCTGTTTCCGTTGCCTTTTCTTCCCCATACACTTTCAGCATGACGGGCTTGAGCAACGTATCCCCCAACTCTTCATAAGCAGACCAGATAGCTGCCTGCTCCTCCTCAGATACATTCACCAATTCCTTGTGGATCAGCTTCTCCATATCAATACCATCTCTATCCAAATGCTCCACAGCTTCAACCATCTCTCTACGATGCAAACCTGTCTTCATTCCGATATGCTCCAGTGAAAGACCGTCCGAAATGCCTTCAATAATCGTTCTAGTTAAGCTGAATTTGTTCAGCTCCTGCCTGTACTGGTTTTCTTTTTGCTTGTATAGCCATGACAAAAAAACTTCTTCTTCCAGCGTCTCTGTTACCCAGTTCAACGGAAATGGCGTGGTGCGGTCATTTTGTGTCGTAATAGCCAATAGCTCCGTCCCATATTGCGACACCTTACCCTGACCCATACCAGGCAGCTCCAACAGTTCTTCTTCGGTATGGGGAAGATAAACGCTAATGAGCCGAAGTAGTCGATTCGTAGCGATAAAATAAGGTGCTTTTCGTTCCGTTGCTGCTTTTTGCCTTCTCCACATCGTCAATTGCTCATACACTTCATCACGTGGAAACAAATCACTGTAGCAATACAGCTTTTGCAGCGTTTGTCCTCGCCCTGATGATTCTTCTTGCTCATGAAATACGCCATGGATTAGGGGCCTGTAGCCCTCAGCCATTTTGAGCGCCAGCTCATGACGGTATACATGCAGCAATTCCTGCCACAAACTGCCCTCATACCAAAGGTCGTCTATACTTTCATCCGGGACATGGTGTGTGCTCCAGCCTGCACTCCATCCCCCTTCATGCTGCCCAATCCATACCTGAGCAAAGTCCTCATAGCCCTGTTCATTCCGTTTGGACAAGCGATTTAAAAATACTATCTCCATGATTTCTTCCTCCCTCATATCGTTGAAAGACAGTCCCGCACAACACAAAAACGCAAAAAAAAGCACCTATCCTGCGTATTCGCAAGAAAGGTGCTTCCCTTTTTGAGCCGTACTATACTGTTGCCTATATAATAACCGTACCTTGGAGTGCCGTCAACCCTAAATTCTAATGATTCAGCTTTTCCTTTGCCAATGCCAGAGCACCACACAATCCAGCATTGTCACCCAATCCTGGAGATACGATATATTTCTCAATATCTGTTGTCAGACTCGAATGCTGCACGTATCCGTTCAAAAGTTCTTGTAGTTTGGTACGAATGAGCGGGAACAATTGGTCTTGCTTCATTACTCCCCCGCCCATAATAATTTTTTGCGGGGACAGGATTAATACATAGCTCATTAAAGCCTGTGCCAGATAGTGCGCTTCCATTTCCCAGGCCGGGTGATCGACAGAAAGCTCATGTCCTTTAACCTTCCATCTTTTTTCGAGCGCAGGACCTGCTGCCAGACCCTCCAAACAATCTCCGTGATAAGGACATGTCCCCTCATAAGTATCTTCTGGGTGACGACGTACCAGAATATGCCCCATTTCCGGGTGAGATAATCCATGTATCAGCTTTCCACCAACCAAAGCACCTGCCCCGATGCCTGTACCTATCGTAATATACAGACAGTTGTCCAATCCTTTGGCGGCACCCCAAATAGACTCACCAAGTGCTGCTCCATTCACATCCGTATCAAACCCCATAGGCACATCAAAATGCTCTTTCAGTTTACCAATCAGATTGTAATTTCCCCAATGCGGCTTTGGCGTTGTTGTAATATAACCATATGTATCACTACCTTCGATAGGATCAATCGGCCCGAACGAGCCTACGCCCAATGCTTCGATGCCCTTGCCTTCAAAAAATGCGATGACATTCTCCATTGTTTCTGCTGGTGTGGTTGTTGGAAAGCTCGCTCGTTCCAGTACCTCTCCATGTTCGTTGCCAATTCCACATACAAATTTAGTACCGCCTGCCTCAATTGCTCCCAATACTGTCATAGTTGCTGTTGTCCCCTTTCAATAATCCGGTTCTCTCTCCACTATATTCACCTGAAATGTACCTGAGGTCAATCCCCCTATCGCAATTGTATATAATCTTTCACAAGACAATATAGTTCCGTTGACATAACGGTATATAAATAAGGACACTAACGCACCCAGCGTCAGCATCCCTACATAACTTACTTTACTTAAATTGTCCGTACCGAGCCTAACAGCTTGATTATGACCCGGTTGCGACACCCATCAATGTACACAAGCTTTTCATTTCAAGCTGCTCGAACTTGTCTACAATTTGCACATGATCCAGCGTCAGCAGACAGCTATCCAAAGCACATGCTACAGGTACACCACAGTGAATTTCAGCAAGTTTGCGTGAAAGATGCATCATATCCAAATCGCTCTCAATTTTTTTGCGGACCGATGGTGTTAATTGATCCAGATTCTCCAGAATACCTTCAATGGAGTCGTATTCCTGCACCAGCTTGAGTGCCGTTTTCTCACCGATACCTCGAACTCCTGGATAATTATCGCTTGCATCCCCCATCAGACCTTTAAGGTCCACCACTTGGCGTGGCTTAAGCCCTTTTTCAGTCAGCAGGGTCTCCGGGGTGTATACCATATAATTGCCGTGGCCTTTTTTCATAATAATGACCCGTGTCCGCTCATCCACTAATTGAAGTAAATCATGATCTCCCGAGAGAATCATTACATCCATGTCCTCATTTTGCGAATAATGGCGTGCGAGCGTACCGATGCAATCATCGGCTTCAAAGCCTTCCGCTCCAATGTTGGGAATGCCGAGGCTGTCCGTCACTTCACGAATCAATGTAAATTGGGGAATCAAATCATCTGGTGCGTCGGCTCGGTTTCCTTTATACGCAGCAAAATGTTCCCCACGGAATGTCGTTCCGCCCATATCCCAGCAGCAAATGACATGTGTAGGATTAAACGTTTGGACTGCATCCCAAAAATATCGAATAAAACCATATATGGCGTTCGTTGGCACCCCAGCTTTTGTACGACGGATATAACCGTTTGCGGCGGTTGCATAATAAGCGCGAAATAGCAGGGCCATGCCGTCAACCAGCATTACGGATTGTTCATTGCGTTGTGTCACAGATTGTATTGCTCCCATTCATCATAATATTTAACCCCCACAGTATAACATATCGTGGGGGTAAATTGGGCGTTATTGAGTTCCCCATGTGCCCTCAAATGTTTCCTCTTTGAATCCTATCGTTACTTTGTTCCCGTCTGTTACAATCGGGCGTTTAATTAATCTTCCATTCGAGGATAAAAGCGAAATTTGCTCTTCACGGCTCATGTCTCCAAGCTTATCTTTCAGCTTTAACTCTTTGTACACCTCACCGCTTGTATTAAAAAACTTTTTCAGCTCCAGCCCGCTTTTTCGAATTAAGTCTTCCAATTCCTCCGGTCCGGGCGGTTGTTCAAAAATAGGAATAAGTTCCGTCTCATGCCCCTTGTTTTGCAGCCATTTCACTGCATTACGACAGGTACTACATTTAGAATACTGATATACTTTCAGTTGGCTCATCGCTAGATTAACCTCCATTTGGTTTTCATCGCTTATTTATATTTTATTCTGAAAGATATTGCGCTCTTAATATCTTCTGCATTTCAGCCATATCGTCAGGTAGAGGAGCATAGAACGTCAGCCGCTCCCCGGTTACAGGATGCTCCAAGGACAGCTCTGAGGCATGCAAGGCTTGTCGAGGCATCCTGGCATCAAGCTGGTCATATCGTTCACATTGCGCAGCATCATCAGGTGTAATCCGGTACATTTTATCTCCGATCAACGGACAACCGATATAGGTCATATGCACTCGAATTTGGTGCGTACGCCCGGATTCCAACTTTAGTCCGATGCGGCTTCCCCCGTTCCACACTTCCTCCAGCTTATACAGCGTAAGGGCAGGATAACCATCTGGGGTCACCATACGTAAATGCGGATCATCCGGGTTGCGGTCAATCGGTCCGTCTACCTTACCTTCATGCAGCTCAGGGCGCCCATGTACCAGAGCCGTATAGCGCTTATCCACCGTTCCCGCAATCATCTGCTCAGAAATATGCTGGTGTACATACGGATTTTTAGCTACTACCAGCACACCCGTCGTCTCCTGATCAAGACGATGAACAGGACGAAACCGGAACAGTTCTCCCTTGGCCTGCCAATAATGCACAACCCCGTTAGCCAGTGTTCCTGTGTAATGACCGTGAGTCGGATGGACAATCATGCCCGCCGCCTTGTTCACCACTAACAGATGTTCGTCCTCAAACAATATTTCAAAGGGAATGGGTTCAGGTAAAATATCATCAGAACGCTCGCGCTCCATGCGAATTTCTACTCGATCCCCAGACTTCACCTTTACACTGATGTACACACGTGTCCCGTTCAGCATAATACCTTGCTCGGTCAGCTTGAGTTTAGATATTAACTTTCGAGAAATGCTCATACGTTTTTGTAAAATAGTCTTCAACAGCATGCCCTCCTCCTCAGGAGGGATCGTATATACGATAGGTTCATAATACAAGCTCATCACAAATTCCCAGTTGCCTCCTTATTTGCGGAACACTTTTTTGCTGCGCACATATTCGACATCGGGCACGCCCTGACGGACATTCGCTGTGCGAGCGACGGCAAAGAAATAATCGGAAAGGCGGTTCAAATACCGACGTACCGCCGGATTGATGTCCGTATGTTTACCTAGTGTAACAGCACGGCGTTCCGCGCGTCGGCAAACCGTACGGCAAACATGAAGCGTTGAGGATAATGTGCTACCACCCGGTATAATAAAACGCTCTACCTTCGGATTTTCCTCCTGGCATGCATCAATCCAGCCTTCTAGACGCTCTGCCAGCTCGTCTTTCACCTTATATTTGCTTTCACTGATTTTAACAAATGCCAAATCCGAACCACAATCAAACAGCTCCTGCTGTATTTCTTCTAATTGAGTCCGAATATCAGTAAACTCTTCCCCTTCAGCAAAGCTGATCGCTTGTCCCACAAAACTGTTCAGCTCGTCAATTGTACCGTATGCCTCCACACGGTCATCATCTTTGGACACTCGACCGCCGATCACAGAAGTTTGTCCTTCATCACCTGTTCTGGTATAGATTCCCACTTTATTCCATCCCCTTTATCATTCCGTAAGTGCTTTCAGCACCTTAATGGCTTCTTCCTTATTGCTTGTACGAGGCGGCACGGTGGCAAATAATGTTTTTGAGTTATATTTTAGCTCCTTAAACATCTTCATCTGCTCCACTGGAATTCCAAACAAATGAGTTTCCTTGCTTACATCTGTTCCCTCTTCTTCCTGCCCCTTCTTCTTAAATACGCCGCCCTCGAACACGCCCCGGGCATACGTCTTCTTGTCAAAAGCATCATCTAACGGCAGATTCGAGCCATTCTGTCCATACAGCTTCATGTCCTCTTCCGGCAAAAGAAACAGATCATGCTCCCCGGCCGCATATTCTACAACCAGCTTCTGCTGGTTATACAGCGGACTAACTGAAATCTCAATAGTCGGAGCCTGTTCGCCCAGCTTATCCTTAAGCTTCTGTGCCAGCTCTTCACGGATGACCGAAGCATCCCCTTTATCCATAATAAAAATGGAGAAGCTGTCCTTGTCCCGTCCTCCACATCCAGCCAATAATACAAGTGCCAGCATTCCGATGACCCATGGCGATAGCCTTTTTAGCCCTGCTCTCATATTTACCCCCCTCTTCCATGCCATTAATATATCATAAGTTGTGAACGCAAAAAAAGAAGGCCCTATGGCCTTCTTCTTACCTTCGGCTGACTTCACACGGTTACACCTTGCATTCCGTACCATACAGCTTCATGTATTCATTGATTTTCAAATCGAGCTTGCAACTGATCTCGATGACAAGATCAGAGGTGAAGGACTGCTCTTCCTGAAACGTCCGCATCATCTCATTGCGCAGGAGCAAAATTTCATCTTCCAGAGAAATGTCGTATCCTATTGAACTAGACGAATTATATCCAACATATGACATGAGCATTCCTCCTACAATTGAAAAATTGAACTTCCTGCTTCCGATTTCAAATTATAGCATAGAAATTTAGAAATAAAAGACTATTTTTTATGAATTACCCATTAAAAAATAATTTTAACCTTCTTTTCTTACTTTTTCTATAAAATGACCAATTCGATCCAGTGCCTCCGTCAGCTGAGCAACCGAAGTCGCGTAGGAGCAACGAAGATAGCCTTCGCCTCCCAAACCGAACACATTACCCGGTACAGCCGCAACTTTAGCCTCTGCCAAAAGACGCTGTGCAAATTCATCTGAGCTGAGTCCCGTGCTTTGAATACTGGGGAAAACGTAAAAAGCCCCTCTTGGCTCATGGCACTCCAGGCCAATTTCCCGGAACCCTTCAACCATCAGACGGCGACGCTGATTATAGGCTTCTACCATACGATCTTTCTCACCCAAACCATTACGCAAGCCTTCCAGTGCCGCAACTTGCCCCATAGAAGGCGCACACATTACGGTGTACTGATGGATTTTGAGCATAGCAGCAATCAGATCTGGATGTCCGCATGTATATCCAATACGCCAGCCTGTCATGGCGAAGGCTTTGGAAAAACCACTGACGAGAATCGTACGATCCATCATACCAGGCATAGCGGCAAAACTGACATGCTTCTCTCCATAATTCAATTCAGCATAAATTTCATCAGAAATGACGATCAAATCATGCTTTTCCACGACTTCCGCAATCGGAAGCCAATCTTCATAAGTCATCGTAGCCCCAGTTGGATTGCTCGGATAGCATAAAATCAACACCTTGGATTTAGGTGTAATTTTTGCCTCCAGTGCCTCAGCCGTCAGCTTGAATTCATTCTTAGCAAATGTTTCAATACCTACCGGAATCCCGCCTCCAATCGAAGTGATTGGAGAATATGAAATGTAGCACGGCTCGGGCACGAGAATTTCGTCGCCAGGTACAATTAACGCACGCAAAGCAAGATCAATCGCCTCGCTTCCCCCAACGGTCACGATAATCTCATTTTTAGGATCATAACGGACTTCAAATTGCTCATTCAGATAATCACTAATCGCTTCACGAAGTTCTGGCGTTCCCGCATTAGACGTATAGCTGGTAAAACCTCGCTCTAATGAATAGACACAGGCTTCCCGCATATGCCAAGGGGTTGTAAAATCCGGTTCGCCTACACCAAGGGTAATAATATCCTTGTTGCCACCCACCAAGTCAAAAAACTTACGGATGCCCGAAGATGGGATCTCGCGCACCAACGGGGACAAATAGGAACTCATGGCTTTGTTACTATCGGTAAATGCTTCTGTTTTGAGATTCATCATGATCTTCCTTTACGGCGAAATCACCAGACGATTATCTTCCTGATGATCCTCAAAGATAATTCCGTCCTGCTTGTATTTTTTAAGCGTAAAATTGGTCTTGGTGGACAAGACCGAGTCAATAGGAGACAGTTTCTCCGACACAAAATTAGCGACCTCACGGAGGTTGCGGCCTTCAACTTCTACCAGCAAGTCGTATGCTCCCGACATGAGATAAACTGATTTAACTTGCGGATATAAATAAATCCGTTCTGCAATACCTTCAAATCCTCTTCCACGCTCGGGTGTAATCTGTACTTCAATCAAAGCAGTAACCTTTTCGTCGTCGACTTTATCCCAATTGACTACGGCGGCGTACTTAACGATTACATGTTGGTCTTCGAGCTCTTTAATTGAGGTGCGTACATCCTGCTCGTCAACCCCTAGTAAAGTAGCCAACAAAGTCGGTGTTCTTCTTGCATCTTCTTTTAACAATTCCAGCACTTTTAATTTCAAACCATTTAGCTCTGTCATTCTACATAAGGCCTCCATCGAAAGAGATTACTATACATCATACAATACGCACTTTAAACCTGCAAAGAAAAACCGTCCACTCCGGTAAACCCGGCAGATGGACGGCTGTTATGGGAATCTGCTTCAAAAACGGAAAATCCCGTTTACATATAATAAGGGTTGTTTTGATGAGTAGACTGGCCTTGCTGGTGCATAGATTGACCATATACTCCCGCGGATGCCGACTTTTGCTGAATGAACTGTTGGCATTCTTGTTGGGTCTTGCGAGCTTCTTGAATCTGTTTGTCCAAATCGATGCGCAGCGCTTTAGTCGGAGTGGCGTACATATTGTTTTGGCTCATCAGATGATACAAATCACCTTGCAGACGCAATGTATCATTCGTAAGGTCGGTGAACATCTGACGCACAGACGGACAATTGGATTCTGTCGTCGCCGTTGTGTACTCGCGCACTGTACGTTTCATATCAGCAAGAATGGTATAGAGCAAATCTTCTTCGGGCATAAATGACATATTGTTTTGTGAATACATTCTGTCAAACCTCCTTTATTGTAAATCCAAATTACTGCTGCGGTTGCATTGGGGCAAGCTGCTGATGCTGTTGAAGAGCATTAGAAAGCAGATTCAAGTGGTGCTCATGAGTTCTTGCCAGTTGCAAACAGGCTTGTTGGATGGCTGGGTGCTGAATAGACGCCGCTGTGGCCGCACATTGTTTGAGTAGTAGTTCTTCATTGGAAATGGAGTCCACGATGTACTCCAGCTCTTTGCCTGACAAGGGTTGCATGTTCGTAGATTGCATAATCTCTGTGCCTCCTTAGATGTTTTGTTGCACGCTGGTTATCTTGTCCGTTTGTCGAAATACTATGTACACATAAGAGATACTACATATTGCCTATGAGGAGAGCTATTTTATATGGAATTGATAAGCGGGAACACATATTGGCCGAATTCCTTGGAGCAGACACTGGATTTTCCGCCTTTGGCAGAGGATTTAATTTGTGATGTATTGATCATCGGAGGAGGGATGGGAGGGGCCATCTGCTCCCGGTTATTGGGAGAGCGACAAGTAGACACCGTGGTTATTGACAAACGCAAGCTGGTAACTGGAAGCTCTTCGGCCAATGCTGGCCTGCTGCAATATAGCAATGACAAGACCTTAACCTCTTTCATTAATACGTTTGGTGAAACGAACGGCGTACTGTTTTACCGCATGAGTAAAGATGCATTGGATCAGTTAGATAAGCTGGCTGCTACACTGGATACAGACCCTTCCTTTATTCGGCGCAGCAGCCTGTACTATGCAAGTACATCGGAGGATATACAGGTGCTTCAGGAAGAGTACAGACAGCTAACCCGGTTTGGATTTCCAGCGGAGTACTGGGATGAGCAAAAGGTTGCTGCCCGATTTCCTTTTCGAAAACCGGCAGCCTTGTACACACACGAAGATGCTGAGGTTAATCCATTTTTGTTTGCCCAGGGCCTGCTGCAATCTGCCAACCGTCTCGGTGTTCGCTTATATGAGCATACGGAAGCCAAGCATTTTGAATTCCATGATAATGAGGTCGTTTGTCATACTAACGGTGGAATGATCCGAGCAAAAAAGGTTGTTTTTGCAACAGGTTATGAAACACAAGAGATTAAAACCGATCGGGGAGCCGTTCTGCAGAGCTCTTATGCTATCGCCACCAATCCAATCGGAGATGCTCCCTTGTGGCATGAGCAGTGTCTGATCTGGGAAACTGCCCGTCCTTATCTATATATGCGCTCCACACCGCAAGGACGCATCATTATTGGTGGTTTGGATGAACCTATATTGGACGCCAACCAGCGTGAAATCAGGCTGCTACACCAACAGCAAAAGCTGCTGCAAGCACTACAGGAGCATTTTCCCGGAGTACCCTTTCAGATCGACTATGCTTGGGCGGCTGTATTCGGCTCCTCTCACGATGGCTTGCCGTATATTGGTCCACATCCGCGTTTTCCAAACTGCTACTTTTTGGAGGGTTATGGAGGGAATGGATCGGTTACGAATATGATGGCCGCACAGCTATTGGCTGATGAACTGACGGGCACACACCGACCTGAAATGGAGCTGTATTCTCTGACCCGTACGACCAAATCCTCGCCAGAAACAACGGAACCGATGGTTTAACATATGAATACAAAAAGAACCTCCTTTCGCCTATATAAGTGAATTCTGAGGTTCTTTTTGTGTTGATTTTTCATGTTATTCCGTTTGCTTGCGCCAGCGTTGTGCGTGGGAATGAGACTTGTTCTGCTTCGTCTTTTGTTCCATTTTCAGCACACTTCGCATAAAAAACCATCCGAGCACTGGCATCAATGCAAGTCCAATCAATAACCAGATCATCGCCGTAGGAGCCTTGCTGATGCTTAGGACGCCCAAGAAAATGAGTGTTCCGGTCAACCGGCCTACCATTAAGCATAGTTCGCGCAGTACAACCAGTTCCACTCTCTGATTGGCATCTCCTTTACTCGTACCCATTAGATCAAAGCTCGCAGAAATCATGGGAATTAAATACAAGGGCATAAACAATGCGGTACCGATCCCCATAATCAGTAGCGTACTATACTCCATACGCCACAATAACGGTAAAAGCGCGATCACCAACAACACGGCACCCAACAGCATACCCGCCGAACGATAGTGTGGCTTGAGCCATTTTCCGACAGCCCAAAAGCTGAAAAATGAAACCGCCGATGTAATAAGTGAAAACTGCGCCAGCTTCCATTCCTGTTGAGTAGCTACATATACGAGCAGCGTGATCAGGAAGGCAAACACCCCTTCGCGAATGCCCTGGGCAATAAGCGATAGCGACAACGGACGCCACATACTCCCTTTTTGTGACAATCGTTGCTTGGGTTCCTTCCAATTGTAATTTCCTGTCGGCTTACGCTTGCGAAGAAAGAAACTAAGCACCACTCCTACGACATAAAAGGCCAAGGAAATACTGAATATCACGCGATAACCTGCATCATCCTCCATACGGGCAATAATCCAACCGGACAGCCAAGGACCCACTATACCCGAAAACGAGCCCAGCAGACCCACCCATCCGTTAAAATGATCACGGCTTGCCTGGTCCGTGACTTCGAAAAAAATGACATTAAACGCCAGCCAGAATAAACCTAATGCTGCACCCAGCAGCATCCCGAGCGGCCATATGTAGTTCACAGCCTGCGGTCCCGTATATAACACGATCAGATAAAATAGGCCGGATAATGCGGTCCCCACGCGCAGGGCATTCATTTTGTTATGTTCCTTGACCCATTTTCCAGCCACCCAGACCATAATTCCCAGCGCAATTTGTTGACTGACATTAAACCAGCCGATCATCGCGTAATCCTGCCTGCTTTTCCACAGATACACGTTAAGAAATGTGCCTGACAATGCTGCTGCAAACACAAACAATCCATTCAAGCTTAATAGCAGAATGGATTGTCCGTTCAGGTTTGATTTCAATGCAGTTCCCCCTAACCGAAAAATCACCAATCAGCTTATTTCAAGCCAGCTTGTTCAAAGATTTCTTCGATTTAAGATGCCCGTATTGAGCTTGGGCCTATTCGGGGGATTGCTATTTAATTGCTGGAAATACCGCTGAGCTTCTCCAGCATCCGCAGTCGGTCATTCTCTGACAGTGTCTGCTGTACATGGAAGCAGCTAGGACACACATAAACATTCAAGACGAACGGCAACTCCAGAACAGGCTTGCCAAGCGCTGGAGACATCGAAGGTTCAAAGCCTTCTTTGGTTACGGTTTGCGAACCCGCATGTAGCATGTACTCTCCACATTGGGAACATTCAAGAACCTCATCTTGTCTGTCGAGTATTTGTTCAGCGCCTTGTTCATAAGCCATCAGATCCGCACCGCTTTCTTCAAATTTTTGCAAAGTGTGCAGCACAGGCAGCTTATGAAGCTCATTATCCTGCAACAACGGTGCATCAACCGGTTTTTCAACTACGATTTCATCCTCTGCCTCATATAAAATATCCTGCTCCTCATCATCACCGAGCTGAATACTCAAGGTACGATAACCCTTCAGGTCTTCTTTTCCATGAGCGTGGGGCGCCGGGGTTACAGAAGCCACATGATCATGTTTCGTCTCTTCATGTCCATGCTCACCGGCATGTCTATGAACAGGTGGAGAAACAGACTCATCTTCATCATCGGTGATGTCAGAGTACCCTTTCAGATCATTATGGCAATAAGGACACTCTTCCTCAGGTCCCAATTCTTCATCCCAAATAATTTCCATGTTACACCATGGGCAAATAGTCATTTCCAAGCTTATCATCCTTCCGTTCCAAGCGTATACCAAGCTCTAGTATACAGGATGTGTCAAGTTACGCTAGCACCGATCACATAAGATAACGATATTGAAATAATCATGGAGAACAAGCCGACAGCACGGTTATCCTCTTTAATCTGTTGATCGATAGAAAATACCGGTGTCAGAAACTCAAAAAGAAAGTACGCCGCAAGTAGCAGTAAAAAGCCAACGAACGACCAAATCATCGTATCATACACACTGGATTTGGCTTCCATCGCAAAGCGGAGCACGTTGCAAATACCGAACATTTTCCCCCCCGTAGCCATGGCTACCGAAACATTGCCGCGCTTGATCTCTTCCCAGCATTTATAGCGGGTTACCAGCTCAAAACACGACAAAAATACAATTAGCTCCAGCACCGCCACCGAGAAATAACCCAGCATCATCCCCAACGGATGTGACAGCAATTCATCAATCGCCATCTTCACTTCGTCCCTCCCGTTCTACCAAGCGTTCCCGGGCAAAGCCGGCAACCCATAGCTATTCCAATTCAGCAACTGTTACGCCTGTGCCGCCTTCATTGTAATTACCAATACGGTAGCTTTTCACATGTTTATGCTTGCGGAGGTACTCCTGAATACCGGTTCTCAGGACACCCGTACCTTTGCCATGAATAATGTGTACCTGACCCAGATTGGCCAGAAACGCTTCATCCATGAATCGGTCCACTTCCATCAAGGCTTCCTCCACGTTTGCCCCCCGAAGATCAAGTTCACTTCGTACGTTATCATCCCGTGTCCGCTTAACGCCAGTCACTGGTTTTTGAACTCTTGGAGTCGTTGCTTGGGAAGGTTGCAGTAGTTCCAGATCATCCAGACTGACCTTCATCTTCATGATCCCCAGTTGAACCACAGCTTCCTTGGTACCGGACAGTTCAACCACGTGGCCTTTTTTATTCAGACTGTGAACGGATACTTCATCGCCAGCCATGATAGAACGAGTACGCGTAGCGGCCGGGCGTTTGACGGTACTTTTCTTGCGTTGCTTCGGTTCAGCCTCATCCAGTTCTCTGCGAGCTGCAATCAGCTTATGCTCCTTAACCGAGGCCCCTTCTTCCTGAGCCAATTTACGCAAATCAGTAATGATTTTCTCTGCTTCACTACGAGCCTTATCCACGAGAACTCTTGCTTCGTCCTCAGCTTTTTCCAGCATACGGTCCCGTTGGGACTCCAGCTTATCCAACTCCGTCTGATGACGGCTACGCAATGCTTCCATTTCCTTACGCAGCTGCTCCGCTTTTTCCCGTTCTTGCTCAGCTGTTAAACGGTTCTGCTCCAGTGACGCGATCATGTGCTCGACGCGCTGGTCTTCTTCCGTTACCTCACCACGGGCATAGTCTAAAATACGCCCTGGCAATCCCAATCGCTCGGCAATAGCAAATGCATTACTTCGTCCGGGAACACCGACCAGAAGGCGGTAAGTCGGGCTTAATGTAGCGACATCAAACTCCATGCTTGCATTAATAATTCCTTTACGCTCATAGGCATACGCCTTCAATTCACTATAGTGAGTCGTGGCAACCATACGGCAACCCATAGCATGTATATGCTCCAAAATGGATATAGCTAGAGCCGAACCTTCCGCGGGGTCCGTTCCTGCCCCCACTTCGTCAAGCAATACAAGACTTTTTGGCGTCATATTTTTCAGGATGCTAATAATATTGGTCATGTGACTGGAAAATGTACTCAAGTTTTGTTCAATGCTCTGCTCGTCACCAATATCGGCATAGATTGCATCAAATACACACAGCTGGCTTTCGTCCTCAACAGGTACAAACAGTCCAGACATCGCCATCAAACTAAGCAGACCGATGGTTTTCAGAGTAACGGTTTTCCCTCCTGTGTTCGGTCCGGTAACGATAATGGAGGTGTATGAATTGCCCAGCTCCACATCAATGGGAACAACCTGCTCCAACGGAATTAGGGGATGTCTACCCTTTTTCAGCTTCAAGTACCCGCGGTCATTCATTAAAGGCAAGGTTGCCTTCATTTCACGAGCGAGACGCGCTTTTGCAAAAATAAAATCAAGATTGCCCAAAATGTCCACATCATACAGCAACATATCCGCTTGTTCTGCGACGAGTGCGGTCAGCTTTTGTAAAATGACTTCAATTTCACGCTCTTCTCTCAGCCTTGTTTCCCTCAGCTTATTGTTCATGGCTACGATGGATTCAGGCTCGATAAACAATGTTGCACCAGACCCGGATTGATCATGAACAATTCCGCCAAAATAAGAACGGTATTCGGCCTTAACCGGGATCACAAACCGATCTCCACGGATCGTAATCAACTGATCTTGAAGCATTTTGGAGACAGTTGAGGAACGAATCATGGAATCCAGCTTTTCACGAATACGCACTTCTCCCGAGCGCAGCTCCCGACGGATTTGAGAAAGCTCTGTGCTGGCAGAATCCAGCACCTCTGCATTTTCGTCAATACAGCCTTTAATGGAGTTTTCTAAACCTCTTTGCTCCGAAAGCTGCTCGCTCCAATACAGCAATGTTTCGACAGGATTTTCCTCATGCAGACTTGCCACGTATACCTGTATACGGCGTGCGGCCTGAACTGTTGTCCGAATGCCAAGCAACTCCTGCGGGCTTAATGTTCCACCAATACGGGCACGCTTCACCGCTGGAGTGATATCCACTACTCCGTTAAATGAAGGCACTCCTTTGAGGCGATCAGCAGCATAGGCCTCATCCGTGCCTTTCAGCATTTTCTTGATATGCTCCAAATCATCACTGGGCTGTAGTCGAAGGGCTGTCTGTTGTCCTGTTGCCGTTTGGGCATAGTGACTTAGTTTATTTAGAATTTTTTGATATTCAAGGGTTTTGAAAATTTTAGAGTCCAACTTCACTACTCCTTTCACTTATATCTATATTATACCGAAAGCAGCAAACTTACGCTATTTGCCAACTCTGTTTTACACATAAGAAAGCTCTTCATGCCACACACTAACCTTTGTCTAACCCTGTAAATTCAAAACACAAAGGAGGTTATTCCGTGAGCATTCTCGGGCACATTGTACGTTTCATCGTTGCCGCTCTGGTGCTGATGGTCGTAAGCTGGATCGTTCCCGGATTTAGTGTAGGCGGCTTTTGGAGCGCGCTGATTCTTGCCATTGTCATTGCCTTGGTTGGTTACATCATCGAGGCAGTGTTTGGCCGACGTGTTTCTCCATTTGGACGCGGTATCGTAGGTTTTCTTGTGAGCGCTCTGGTTATCTGGATCGCTCAATATGTCGTGACCAATGTCAGTGTTTCCGTTCTGGGCGCACTGCTCGCTGCATTGGTTATCGGGATTATCGACCTGTTCATTCCGGTATCGACCCCGTTTGAAGCCGGTCGTAAAGACGCGAAATAATTTTAGTAGACACTCCCGGCAAAGCTGTCCCGAAGCAGATTTCGTCTGCCAAAGGACAGCTTTTTGTCATAAACACTTCTGAGTGGATACAATAAGCAAATAATCCCCGGCGATAAGCAGCCGGGGATTGCCTTACATTTATAATCCGTATCTACTGATCCTGTTCGATAAGTTCAATCCATTCATTGTACTCCGTTTGAAGCTTGGTATATTCTTCCTGTAATTGACGTAATTCCGCAGAAATCTTCTCCGTATTTTCTCGATCTACGTCCTGTTGCACTTGTAGTAGACGAAGCTGATGCGCCGCCATTTCATATTTTTGCCCCACTTCGTCCAATTCAGACTGCAAGGCCATTCGTTCCTGCTCTATGGACTGCTGTTCAGCTTTCGCCGTTTTGGCAGCTTCAACCGCCAAACGAGTCTCCTCCTGGAGCTGTTCCTTTTGTTCAACCGTTACCGCTATTTCCCGTTCCCAAGATGCAAATTCTTCCTTACGGGCAGCATCTTCAGCTTCCAGACGTTCCGCTTCTGCCTTCAACTGATCGTATTTAAGTTGCCACTCCAGAGATTCTTCCTCAGCACGTTCCAGTTCACTCCGCCGTTCGCGATCTTCCTGTTGGAGCTGCTTGATATTTTGCTCCAGCTGCCCAGCTCGGGTCTTCATGCTTCCATATTGTTCCTGAAGCGATTGATACGCCTTAGCTCCCTCTTGCTCTCGGACTTTGGCTTTCTCAAGCTCATCCTGAACGCGAATCAGCTCAGGTGAAAGCTCCTTGATTCTCGCTTCGAGTTGAACTAGCCGTTGCTGTTGTGAAGCAAATTTATCATTAATAGCTTCGAGCTCAGCCGTTGCGTGCTGTAATTGCTCCTGTATCGCTTCCTTCTGTTCACGTGCTTCCAGCAGGGAAAGCTCCAGCTCATCAACTGCCAACTGGCGTTCTTCTGCAAGTTTCTTCCATGACTTCTCGCTTTCAGCTAACGTAGTCAGCTCACTTTGCAGCTTGCGAGAAGATACGTGAGCTTGCTCCAGCAGCTTCTGCATCCGACGCTGTTCTTCCTCCAGCTTAGCCGTCTGCTGCTGCGTAGCCTTGGCTTCAGCTTCTAATTGATCATATCGGCTTTGCAGTTCTTCACGCGCAAGCGTATCTGCCTGCTCTCGCTCTATCGCAACCTGTCGCTGTGTTTCCAGCACAGACTCCAGCTCGGACTGTTGTTGCTTCAGTACTCTTGCTTGCTCTTGAGCCTCTCCCAGACGAGAAGAAAGCTCTGTACTGCCTGCCTGTACTTGTTCTAATTGTTCCTGAAGCTCCTCGACCCGAATCTCCTGCTCCAGTGCAGCTTCATCAGCTCGTTTCTGCGCTTCCTGATGCTGGAGCTTTTCTTCATTCAACGCCAATTCAGCCTGTTTACGTTCCTGCTCCAGCTGCTCATTCAGCCCGGAGCACTTGGTCTGCCATTCGCTTACCTTCTTGTTATGCTCTTGCTGCAAAGCAGATCGTAGCTTGTCCAGTTCTGTATTCTTTTGCTCCTGATGAATCTTTTCTGCAGCTGACAGCTTGGCTTCAGCCTGTTTAGCCGCTTCAGCTACTTCCTTCTTCATCTGCTCTTCTATCTGCCGGATACGAGCATTGGCCGCCTCCTGCTGCTCTTTCAGCTTCCGAGAAGCTTCTTGACGAGACTCCTCCAATTCACGCTTAGCTTGTTTTTGTCCATTTTCAAGTTCAGCCGCTTTTTTCTCCTGCTGTTCCAGCTTTGCCTTCAATTGGGCAATCTCCTTGGCTGATACAGATTCGGTTTCCATCAGCTTCTTCTGCGTTGCTTCCTTTTCTTCCTTTAGCTGAATAAGAGATTGATGCATATCTGTATTTTTTTGCTGCTGTTCCCCTAGAGCCGTCTGAAGTTGCGCCAGATCTCCCCGGAGCTCTGCTCGTTCCGCTGCTAAACGGTTCATATGACTCTGAATTTCCTGGATTTGTACAGCTTCTTCTGCCATATGAACCGCAGCCAGTACGGCAATTCGGGGCATATCCAGACGCGAATGAGCTTGAGAAATGCTGTGCATACGCTCATCCACGTAATTGGCAACCTGCTTCATATAATCGGTATTGCTGCCGACGAGTTTATAAGAAGTACCGTAGATCTCTACAGTGACGCGAGTACGATCTGGTGTAGTCACAATTATGCCCTCCTTCAATACTACTGTATGTTGATTCTAAGGTGCGTCCGGTACTATGGTAACCCGCCTTCCGTGAAGCGTTCAACCTTATTAGTCCGGCTTCCCCGCAGCGGGTAAATATCAGAGTAAGAGAGCTTCTATGATGATAGGCCAAAAAGCCGTATCGAACCTCTGTCACTAAGATTCGATACGGCTTCCCGCATTTCCTGCTACTTTCTCAATTCCGCTCCAAAAGTTTGTTCCAGAGACGTAACGACAGGAGTATGCGCCGCATTGATCTCTTCATCCGTCAACGTATGCTCCCAATGACGATAGGTCAGAGAGATAGCTACGCTCTTCTTATCTTCACCAAGCTTGCTGCCCGTAAATACATCAAACACCCGTGCATCCTGCAATAGCTCTCCGCCTGCAGCGTGAATAACACGAAGCAGTTCCCCTGCCTCAACGTCTTTATTCACCACGAGGGCAATGTCACGTTCCACGGATGGGAAGCGAGCCAGCTCTCTGAACTGAATATGAGAGTTTGCGTGTTCAACGACCTGTTGCAGCGCAATTTCCGCTACATACGTATCATTCAGCCCATAGGATTGTTGCAGCTCCGGATGAATCTGCCCAATGGTACCGATCCGTTGAGAGTTTCCATTCACATCCAGCCATACCGAAGCGGAACGGCCCGGGTGGTAGCTTTGCGGTTGGTCGGCCACATAACGAATGCTGGCACTTAATCCGAAATAGTCAAACACCGTTTCAAGCGCGCCTTTAATATCAAAGAAATCAACCTTTTCAGCACCAATATTCCATTGTTTTTCACGGCGTACCCCAGTCAGCAGTAGACTAAGCACTTGAATTTCCTGCGGCTGACGGGTTAATGTTTGTTCCTCTGTATAAAATACCGTTCCCATCTCAAAAATCGACAGATTGTCTTGCTTGCGATTCATGTTGTACACCGCTGTATCCAGCATCTGTGGAATAATACTCGTACGCAAAACACTACGGTCTTCGCTCATAGGCATAGCCAAACGTACCGGATGGCTACCTTCTGTCAGGGCATTAAATAACCCCGTACTTTGCGGATGTACAAAAGAGTAGCTGATCGTCTCCTGCCAACCACCATGAGCCAGCAATCTGCGCAGGGAGCGGCGCAATGATTGCGATGCTGTCAAAGCTCCCGGAGTTGTAGGACCTTCAATCGGCGTGGTCGGGATATTGTCGTAACCATACAGACGAGCTACCTCTTCGATTAAGTCCACGTCAATGGTGATATCTCCACGGCGTGTAGGAACTTGAACTTCCAGTACCCCTTGCTCTGCGTCGCCACATCCGAAATGAAGTCTACCAAAAATCGTTTTCACCTCAAGCAGCGACAGTTCGGTTCCCAAATATCTGTTTATTTTATCTAGCGACAGCTTGATAATGCGGTTTTCAGCTTTTGCAGACGCAGATTCTACGATGCCCTGGTGTACAGTGCCTCCCGCATAACGCTGAATCAGCGCAGCTGCACGATTCACAGCAGGCACAACAGCGCCTGGATCAACCTCTTTTTCAAAACGCAGACTTGCTTCTGAACGCAGTCCAAGTTGACGAGACGTTTTGCGAACTGTACCGCCGTCAAACTTCGCAGATTCCAGCGCAATGCTGACCGTCGCATCCGTAACCTCGGAATTGGCTCCACCCATCACGCCTGCCAATGCTATTGGTTTCACACCGTCTGTAATCAGCAGCATATGCGGCTCCAGCTTACGCTCCTGATCGTCAAGTGTAATCAATGTTTCGCCTGCACGAGCGAGTCGAACTTCAATATTTCCATTTTCCAGCTTATCCGCATCAAAAGCATGCAGCGGCTGACCGTATTCCAGCATGACGTAGTTCGTAATATCTACGATGTTGTTGATCGGACGAACACCTGCCGCCATCAGGCGGTTTTGAATCCATAACGGAGAAGCCCCCACTTTTACACCTGTAATATAACGGGCCGCATAGTGCGTACACAGTTCAGGAGTATCTACCTTCACAGACAGATGATCTGCCGCTGCATCGCTAATTTCCACCAGATCCTTAGCCGGATCAGCCAGCGAAATATCACGTCCCAGAATCGCACTCACTTCATATGCTGCTCCGTGCATGCTCAGGCAATCCGAACGGTTGGGTGTCAGATCAAAATCCAGCACTTGATCATCTAGCGCCAGCAGCTTCGTAATTGGCATACCAATTTCAGCATCCTCAGGCAGCACCAAAATACCTTCTTGCAATTCCTTTGGAAGCAGCTTGTCATTCATGCCCAGTTCTTTGGCCGAGCAGATCATGCCCATGGACACAACACCACGCAGCTTGGCCTTTTTAATGTGGAAATCTCCTGGCAACTTTGCACCTACAACTGCAACAGGAACCTTTTGACCTGCGTCCACGTTTTTGGCACCACACACGATTTGCAGATCTTCCTCCTGACCTGCATCAACAATACACACATTCAGCTTATCCGCATCTGGATGCTTTTCCTTGCTTTTAACATAGCCGACAACGACGCCAGTAATCCCTTGATTGCGCTGCTCGACCTCATCAATTTCTATACCCGAACGGGTGATTTTCTCTGCCAGATCCTCCGCGCTTACCTGATCCAGCGATACATACTCGGACAGCCACTCGAATGATACTTTCATATGGGTTCACTTCCCTTGATATAGTTGTTTATTGACGCGCAAACTGTTTCAGGAACGACAGGTCGCTGTTATAAAAATGACGAATATCGTCGATGCCGTATTTCAAAATAGCAATTCGCTCCACACCCATACCGAATGCAAAGCCGCTGTACACCTCAGGATCAAAACCGCCCATCTCCAGCACCTTCGGATGCACCATGCCACAGCCCAAAATTTCGATCCATACGCGTTCGCCATTCTTCTTCACAAAAGTCACGTCTACTTCAGCACTCGGCTCTGTGAACGGAAAGAAGCTTGGGCGCAAACGGATTTCGGTCGATTCTCCGAACATTTCGCGTGCAAATTGAAGTAAGGTTCCTTTCAAATCACTCATACGAATGTCTTTTCCAATAACAAGTCCTTCAATTTGGTGGAATTGGAAAGAATGCGTTGCATCGTCATCATCACGTCGGAAAACCGTACCCGGACAAATAACCTTAATAGGCGTTTCGCCCTTCATTGCTTCCATGGCACGAATCTGAACCGGTGACGTATGGGTACGCATCAACAGATCCTCGGTCAGATAAAATGAATCCTGCATATCCCGTGCGGGGTGATTTTTAGGCAGGTTCAATGCTTCGAAGTTGTAATAATCCGTCTCTGCCTGAGGACCCTCAGCCACTCGATATCCCATACCTGTAAAAATATCCTCGATTTGCTCAATCACTTTGTTGAGCGGGTGCAATCCACCTTGCGGCAGCGCGCGTCCAGGCAGCGTAACGTCGATCTTTTCCGCTTGCAGGCGTTCATTCGTTTCCGCTTTTGTGAACTCGTCCTGCTTTCGGTTAACGACTTCTTCAATCGCCTCGCGCACCTCATTGGCTACCTGTCCAACAACCGGACGCTCTTCCGCGCTCAGCTTGCCCATACCGCGCAAGATTTCAGTCAATGCGCCCTTTTTCCCCGAATATTTGACCCGTAGATCAGCCAGTTCCTTGGGTGTTGCCACCTTCTCCAATACTTCCAGTGCCTCTTCCTTCAAGGCCAGCAAATGTTCCTTCATTTGGATGGTTTCGCTCATCGCCTGTTCAGTCCCCTTTCTTCATATCCAGCTTTTCAGACAACAAAAAAAGGTCTTTTCTCCCGGTAAGGGACGAAAAGACCGTGGTACCACCCTCGTTAGACAATAAGCTCAGCTCACCCGGTGTTCTACCTTACGGCAACTAGTTACAGGTGATTGTTCATGCTATGCATCATTGTCTCGCTCTACACGTTGTAACGGTCGTGAACCGGTATCCCCTACTTGCACATTCGCCATTCACATGGCGCCTGAGGTTCAAGGAACTGCTCCGGAGCGAACTTCAACAGCCCAGTATTTGCAGAAACGCTCTCAATCCTACGGCGCTTCCTCCCTGTTCAATCGGACACTGCCTACTCTTCTCCATCAAGACATTTTCAAAATTTCAAACTATTGTTCATTATTATATGCAAACTACCGCGCTTTGGCAAGCAGGGCCTACGTTTCATTCCTTTAGATATTGGGATCATCCAACCGATCCAGCTTTGCACGAATGCGCCTGATTTCGCTCAACAGCTCCTCATTTTCGTCACTCGTGCTCGTCATCCCCATCAATTCTGTAAGACGAAATTGTAATCGAAGACGTTCCTCCCGCTGCTCCTGATCCTCTGGCTCCCGTTGACGGCTCCGTTCATCTTCTTGCTTTTCGTCGGCTGTCCCCTCATAGGTTTCATATCCGCCCCTCGGCTTCATATCGAGTAACCGAGTTGCCGTGCACCGCACCAGTTCCCGGTCATGCGAGACGAGCACCAGTGCTCCATCATAGTTGCGCAAAGAATCCTCTACAATTTCACGGGTTTCAATGTCAAAATAATTCGTCGGTTCATCCAGCACCAGCAGATTGGCTCCACTAAAGTACAAGCGCAGAAAGGCCACCCTGCATTTCTCCCCCATACTGAGCGTCCCTATCTTTTTAAACACATCATCTTTGGCAAAAAGAAAGCAGCCCAGCACCGTTCTCGCTTCTGTTTGCGTCATCGTCGGGAGCGCAAGCAGACTATCCAGCAACGTCTGATCCTCCGGAAGCTGCTCCAGCTCCTGTGAAAAATATCCGATGTTCAACTGTGGGTTGGCTGTGATTTTTCCTGTCTGCGGCTCCAGTTGACCTGTTAATAACCGAAGCAGCGTCGTCTTGCCAATTCCATTCGGCCCCCGAACAGCCAGACGGTCGCCACGTGCAACGATCAGATTTAGATTTTTCACAATGATACGGTCGTCGTAGCTAAAGTCAACCTGCTCAGCACGCAACAAATATTTTGCCTGAAATCCGCTGTCACTTAATTTCATGTGCAAAGACGCAGCCTCACGCGGTTGCTCTACTCTATTGGCCTCCAGTCGCTCCAGTTCCTTCTCCTTCGCATGATAACGGGAAATATTTTTTTTAGCCTTGGCCTTATAAAAGCTCTGCGTAACGGCCATCTCAACCTTGGATGCGCCACGATGCGCCTGATGAAACCATTCCCTGTAATTTCGAATCGTTTCCTCCAGCGCCTGTTTCGCCAGCTCCTGCTTCCGATAGCTGGCTTCCTGCTCTCGCAGTTCCCGCTCCTTTTGCGCCTTATATTCCTTATAGCCGCCTTTATAGCGCCCAATACCTGTCGATGTGAGCTCAACTATACTCGTAGCTACCCGATCCAAAAAGGCTCTGTCATGCGATACAAACAGCAGCGTTCCCGGATACGTGGACAGCCACTGCTCCAGCCAAAGCAAGCTTTCGGCATCCAAATGGTTGGTCGGCTCATCCAGCACCAGCAGCTTCGGCTGCCTGACCATGAGTCCGGCCAATCGCACTCTCGTCTTCTGTCCGCCACTCAGGTCACCATAAACAATGGACCACGTCTGGACAGGCATCCCCATTCGAGTGAGCGTCTTTTCCACCTCAGACTCCCAGGCAAAGCCTTGCAGGCGTTCGTATTCATCCATCAGTTCGCCGTAACGCTCCAAATGATGCTCCATATCCTCCCCAGCATGGGCTAGGTCAGCTTCCAGCTGTCCCAACGCTTGCTTGAGACGCCAATGCCGAGGGCTGGCCTGCTGTGTAGCCTCCAGTGCGGTTCGAGACCCATCCACCGTATCCTGCTGCTTCAGCCACCCCGCTCCTCCAGTGGCAAATCATGCTCTACCTGACCAGAGGTTGGCGCTTCATCTCCCAGCAATATTCGCAATAGCGTCGTTTTACCTGCTCCATTTCTTCCAAACAGTGCGAGTCGTTCTCCCTCCATCACATCCAACGACACATTCTCAAATAAAGATGTCCCGTTCCAATCCTTTACTACATTGCGAATACGCAAAATCGTTCTCATACCACGATCATCCTTTCCCAGTCCGGTTTTTTAATCCCGGAAACAATAAAAAAAGCCGCAGAAGGCTGCGGCTTGCATACAAGGAATATAGAATGACTGTTATGAATCGTTTCAGGACATACGCTTATGAAAAATAGCACCGCAAACGAATAAGCCAAATCCCGTTCCGGAATAAACGCATACGTCCCTGCATTCATTTTCAGACACACTTCTCCCGTTGCAGCTTACAGCCGCCTGCCAGTAACTGTGCAGTTAAGTGGGAAAATCAGTGTGCTTACTTCATCGGACGTATGGTTACCTTCCTTTTCATGGGATACTTACTTGCGGTCAGTATAGCAGATCACAACACATTTGCAAATAACCCTCGTTATTTTCCAAATACCAAAGTTGTATTCGACGAGCCTGCATATTTCGTTACAAACTCTTTAGTATATTCAGGAGTCTGAACTTGATAGCTATAGTTCTTGCTTGGATTCCAGTTGGTTACACGCGATTTTTGATTGTTGATGGTGGGAAAACTCCCCACATCTTTAAACTCGCCATTGCCTTTATCATCAAGAATACCGCCCTTTTCACTACCTTTTCCAAAGTAGTTGTACTCAGAATAGATTCTTGCATTCGTAGCAATGGTATAAGCAAGCTGAAAATTATTAATATAATTATTTTTAACATGAAAATATCCATATCTCATGAGTCCTGGACCACGTACAAGTAAGTTTTCAAAATAATTATTAGCGATCGTGATATGGGGCATGCCATCATAATTTTTATTGCCATCATCAGGATATCCCAAAATAAGACCATATTTATGATTAGCAAATTTGGAGTTACTAATGGTTACATAATCAGCCGATTGGCCTATGTACAAAAGTTTGTCCAGATCCGAGCCATTTGCATTATAACTGTGACCTGCAAACGTAACATGATCAATCCAATAATTTGTGCCCGCAGTAAGATAAAGTTGGATGTCATCGTTACCGTTAATGTTGGCACTGTGCTCAAAAGTTAAATTTTGAAAGATCACATTTCCCGAATTATTGGTTGTTTTCAAATGAATGTTAACCAGTTTGTTTTGCGCATAAGAACCAATGAGTGATTTGTTAGTACCAATGTTGACCACGGTTTTAGAGGAGGCAGAAATATTTTTTTCGATGACCAGAATTTTAGGAGTTGAATCTCCTAACTGGTTTTTCAAATCGTTTAGATTATTGATATAGATGACCTTACCGCCTTTTCCCCCTGTCGTGGCAGGCTTAGTAGCTCCATTTTCACTTTTTGCTTGTCCGGCAAAACCAGTCATTCCATTCGTCGACGTATTCGGAAAATCAGCAGCGGCGAACGTAGAACTTGCAGGAAAAGTAAGCAGCACCAAAGTTAATGCTAAAAACAGAAAAGAAATTTTCCTCATTGCAACTACACCATCCTTTTTTTAGTTAAATCCCAACAATGCGACTATACTTATTTTTTAGTAAATGGTAAATAGTTCTTTTTATCTGTTTATTTATAGCATATAAGCTAAATATTTTATATTTTATTTTGTGTGGCAATGTAAAAATAGTTCGTAAGAACGCAAAAAGCCGTGATACCCCGTTGGTACCCCGGCTATAATGCATTTATCTAGCTCCAAACAAAACAAAAAAACCCTTGCGTCACAAGGGTTCCGAACTTCTTAAAACAGTAAGCGGGTGATGGGAATCGAACCCACGCTATCAGCTTGGAAGGCTGAAGTTCTACCATTGAACTACACCCGCATTTTACAACATCTCGATTCTTATGTATGACACGCTTAACCTATTGTCAATCAGCTGAATCAGGATGTTATTTAGTATAACTTACCTTTCAGCAAAATGCAAGCATACTACATACTATCCTGAACCAGCCAATTCATAGGTTTACGTAAAAACAAATTTTCAAATACTTCTGCAGGAATGGGGCGACTAAAGTAATATCCCTGACCCTCATGACAATCCTGTGCCTGCAAAAAATGAAGTTGCTCCTCATTTTCCACCCCTTCAGCCGTAACCTTCAGCTTCAAATGGTGAGCCATGGAGGCAATAGTAGATACAATTGCGGCATTTTTGCTGTCGACCAGTACCTCATTTACAAAGGAACGGTCAATTTTTAGACGATCAATCGGGAGATTCTTCAAATAATGCAATGAGCTATAACCAGTTCCAAAATCATCAATACTGATTGCGACACCAATAGCCTTTATTTTTTTCAACTGTTCAAAGGCCCGATCCTTATCAAAGGTCATACTCTCGGTAATTTCCAGCTCTAAATAGCGTGCTTCAAGTTTGGTATAGGCCAAAATGCCGCTAATTACATCCACCAGCTTTTTTTGCTGAAATTGGCGCATGGATAAATTGACCGAAATCGGGATTGATGGGTACCCGAGCTCCTGCCACTGCTTATTTTGCAGACATGCCTCCCTTAACACCCATTCCCCCAAGGGCACAATTAAACCACTTTCTTCAGCCACCGGAATAAAATCGCCCGGCATCACCATCCCACGATGGGGATGATTCCAACGCACCAGCGCCTCCAAACTCGTTAACTCGCCACTTTGCAGGTGGACACGTGGTTGATACACCAATGAAAATTCCTCATTTTCAAGCGCTCGCCGCAGATCATTTTCCAGCTGGAGTCTTTCATGCGCTCGCATCTGCATCGCGCTAGCATACCGCTGAAAATTCACTCCCTGCTCTTTGGCACTATGGACAGCCGTATCTGCCTGCTGAATAAGCTGTTCGCTCTGATTCGCATCCAACGGGTACAAAGCTATACCGACGCTCACCATCACATGATAAGACTCACCATTAATATCGAAAGGCTGATCGAACAGCTTCACCATATCATCAATACGATTTCTCATAGCATCTGTATCTTCATATCCCGTTAGAAGAAAGGCAAATTCATCTCCGCCCATGCTAAAGACAGCTTCCCCTTCATGGCTAAAATGCCCCAATCGTTCGCCTACCGCATACAGCAAATAATTCCCTGCCGTATGTCCAAGCGAATCATTAATCGCCTTGAAACGATCAATATTTAGCACTAAAAGCGCTACTGTCTCATCCGATTTTAATGATTTGCGCAATATTTTATCTAAGCGTTGGGAAAGGCGACGACGATTGGGGAGTCCTGTTATATCATCATTATAAGCAATGTGATTAAACTCAGATTCTGCTGCCTGCTTTTCACGATAAGGAACCAGAACCATCAACCTGACTAGCCCGCTCAACATATTATAAAATGCTATCGCGTTGGTCAAAAGTCCCAAAAGGTGATTGATATCGCTCATTTGCTCAGAAAATAAATAGAACAACTGACTCACAACACACAGCCCAATCCCACGAACTATAAGCAACATACCCAACTCCGCCGGGCGGGCTTTCCGATATTTTCGTATGCCGAAAATAAAAGTGAGCACAAGCAGTAACATGACAGCCAGATTTAACGTCCAGCCCAGGTTGCCTATTTCGTATCGTATACGTAGATCCGGTAAGCCTGCACCAAATGTCTTGATTACTGCTAGAATCAGCAAAGTGCAGCCTATCCCTGCCCACAAAGCCACCGTCTTGTATTCAGACTTCGTCTTGCTATACGGGAGGAAACAAATACATAAGAGCAGGACAGAGGTAAAGGCACGATTTACAAATAGCAGCCATAACGAAATGCCCGGAGACAAAGCAAAGTCCGTCAGGCTTACGAAACTAAAAGAAACAATATGAACAAGGTAAAGCAGACCAGCCACCAAAAACGTCGGGGCAATAAGAAGTCTCTGCAAGGACAACTGTTCCAGTAAAACGGACCAGGATTGATAAAAAATAGAAAAACAAATCGCCGCACATGCAAACCCTATAGTCGGATATAACAAGAAAAAAACATTATGGGAGTATATCTTATTCAAAGTTACGTGAAATAACTGAACCAAGACAAACAAAACTATCGAAGCAATGCCAATACCTATCGTTTTTTTTACTTCCAGCCGTATACTCATTCAGCCTCTTCAGCCCCCTGCATATCGGAGATTCCGATCATCTAAGACGTTTGACAGCTTTGGAAGCCGTTGTTTAAGTCTATAGTATCAAAAATAATGTTGTATTCTGGTATATAATAGCATTTAATCTGTGAAAGGTGAATCATTTTTTTGTCTTAAATTCATGAATTCATTTTCGCATTTACGCAAATAACCAAGCTTACAGCACCAAAAAAGCGCATCATCTTGTCAGATTATGCGCTTCAGACAACCTTTTCCAAAAGGTGATACCTATACCCCAACGCTGCACAACATAAAAGAAATAGTATGTACAGGACCCCTCTGCGAAAACCTCCCCATGTTAAACTACAGGAAGCGTGATTTTGAATTGTGTGCCAATTCCATGTTTACTGTCTACATGTATGAAGCCTCCGTGATTTTTGATAATTCGATAGCTCACAGCCAACCCCAATCCGGTTCCACTTTCTTTTGTTGTAAAAAAAGGATCAAATAAACGCGCCAATGTATTGTGATCCATACCTAATCCGTTATCTTCAATACAAATGTGAACATAATTGCCTTCGAGCACTGTATGGATATCGATGCAGCCCTCTCGTTCCCCACGGATGCTTTCAATGGCATCCATCGCATTTTTAATCATATTGAGGATAACCTGCTTAATCTGCTTCACGTCAATGGAAACCTTCATGAGCTCATCATTTTCGTCCAATGCAATCTGACAACCCTTCATCAACGCTTCGCTTTCTGTCAGCATCACTACCTCTTTCAGCAAGCCCATCACAGATACAGCCGTTTTTTGCGGAGCCGAAGGCTTGGACGAATTTAAGAACTCATAAATAATGTCGTTCGCACGATCAATTTCTGTTAATATAATGCGGGCATACTCATCCCTGCCCAACTCCACCAAATGCGGCCGAAGCAATTGAATAAAGCCTCGGATTGCGGTAAGCGGGTTACGGATTTCATGGGCGATAGAGGCAGAGATGCGTCCCAGCATCGCCAGCTTATCGTTTTGATACGCCGTCTGCTCAATCTGCTTATAATCCGACACATCCTTGACGCTAAACAGAAAATCCCCATCCATCTGATCACCATAGGTCACTGTTATCAACCAATGCCGACCATACTCATCAATCAGCTCATGATAGCGCTTTCTATGAAAGATAGTTTCTTTATAAATCCGCATGATTTTCTTCTTCTTAAACCGACTTAACTCAGGATGATGCAAAATTTGCATCAAATTGCGACCTGCTAGCGAACTCCGTGGTAGCTCCAGCAATTTCGCCATTTGCACGTTAATAAAGGTCAGTACCCCGTCACTGTCAAACAGCATGATACCACTATCCAGGTTCTCCAGCACATTTTCATACTTGTTATTGGCGATCTGTGTGGAAGGACAAGCTCCCACGGTATCAAGCAAGGCTTCTTGGAATTCACTGATCATGCCAGGCTTCCCCCTTGTTTCGGAATGACAAACTGGCCGTTTCGGACGCGTAATAATCTTGAAGAAGAGAAAGGCATCTATCGACTACCCTTCAATGGTGTGGAAAACAGTTTCACAGAAATCCGACCATCTCTTTCCAATTCGAGTCTTATTTTATGATAGACAAGATTAAGGATCGCAGTCAATCGGAAAAAGTGTCGAATCCAAATTTTTATCCTGTTTTCTTTCGTCATAATATCTGCGCAACATTACCAAAATGAAAGATTAAGTTAGGAACAAGCGCCCTACACACCAAAGAAGCTCTCCAGAATTGAGAGCTTCTTTGGTGTGTAGGATGTCAGCTGCCGCTCTTATTATGTTGAAGCCGGGATCGTCTTTGGCTCATAACGGCCAGTCTTCTCTTAAGCTCTCCCTGCCATTTTTCATCATTCATCTGTTTGGCTACCATCAATAAATCCAGGGATATGTCAATTTGACGCTTCACAATTTCGAACGCATCTTCACTTTCACGATTCACACAATTTTCAAATATCGTATCATCGTCTTCCATGACATAATCCTGAAAATCAATCTCGGTTGCCCCATCTCCATGTGCATATTCAGCCAAAATTTCATACTCATTTTCAACTTTATAATGAACTTCAATGCGACGACATACCGGGCAAAACAGCAAAGGAACATTATGAACTTGGGTGCGGTAATGCTTCAGCGTTCCCTTGGTTCCTACCATGCTTGCTCCACAGCAATAACTCATCCGGGCTCAGCCTCCTCTGAACAAAACCTGTTCTGCCTTGTTTATCTTCTACAATACCTTATTCGCTTTCGTCTGGCAAAATTCCTCCAGAACACAACAACATTTCCATAATTATTTGTTACTTCACTCTGTATTGCCTCATTCAAACAGGCTATCCTCATATCTTCCGCTGCACAGCGCAGGCAAGCAAGCCCCCAATAACGGCAGAATAACCGCTTGTTGGGGGCTTGCTTGTTTAATTTCAACTTGTGAAGCTTATATTACAGATTTTGATCGCCTGGTTTCCAGTTCATTGGGCACAAGCCACCGGATTGCAAAGCCTGCAGCACACGCAATGTTTCTTCCACACTGCGACCTACATCGTTGTGGTTAACCACTTGATATTTCAATTCGCCTTCTGGATCAATGATGAACAAGCCGCGCAATGCAACTCCTTCTTCTTCGATCAGAACACCATAATCGCTTGCTGTTTTTTTCGTAATGTCAGAAGCCAATGGGAAGTTCAGTTTGCCCAGACCGTTGTTTTCTTTAGCTGTGTTAATCCATGCTTTGTGGCTGTGCACGGAGTCTACACTGATACCCAGAATTTCAGTATCCAGCTCTTTGAATTGGTCAGCAGCATCGCTCAACGCTGTAATTTCCGTAGGGCACACAAAAGTGAAATCCAGTGGATAGAAGAAAAATACGAGCCACTTGCCACGGTAATCGGAAAGCTTCACCGAACCAAATTCTTGACCGTCTCCAGTCACTGTTTCCAATGCAAAATCAGGGGCGGGTCTTCCTACCAATCTTTCTGCCATAATAATGAAATCCTCCTTTAAAATATGTAAGAAAAACACCGAATGTGCTTTTCTCAATCATCCGTATTGTAATGAACAACTTACTTGATAAATGTTATCATTCGCTGAAATCAAAGTCAATATTGTAACCATTACTTTTTTATAATAATTTTAAACTAGCTTAAAAATTCATAATTTATTCACATTTTGAACTTTCGAATATACAAGTAGCTCCTGATTGCTCAGGAGCTACTGTGCCAAACATTTGTCGAAAAGGCTGTACTGTATAACCTTACTATATAAATAGGAAGCTTTTTTTCAGAACAGGTGCATTTACGGAGCTTTTAACGAATAGCTGCTGCAATCAGATCGCCCATTTGAGTTGTCGAGATCGCTTGAGATTTAACCACCGCAATATCCGCCGTACGGTGCCCTGCATCCAGTACCTCAGCTACCGCTTTCTCAATGGCATCAGCTGCCTTCTCGTACCCAAAGGTGAGACGGAACATCAAAGCAACGGACAAAATCGTTGCAATGGGATTCGCCAGTCCTTGACCTGCAATGTCAGGCGCCGAGCCATGTACCGGCTCGTATAGGCCGAAGCTGCCTTCTCCAAGTGATGCGGAGGAGAGCATGCCGATGGATCCGGTCAGCATAGCCGCTTCATCACTGAGAATGTCACCAAACATATTTTCCGTCACGATGACGTCGAAGCTAGATGGACGACGCAGCAACTGCATGGCGCAGTTATCAACCAATACATGTTCCAGCTCGACATCCGGGTAGTCTACAGCAACCCGGTTCACTACTTCACGCCATAAACGGGAAGTTTCCAGTACATTAGCCTTATCCACCGATGCAAGTTTTTTGCGACGTTTTTGTGCAATTTCGAAAGATTGGCGCACTATACGCTCTACTTCTGTTACATTATATGCACAAGTATCGACTGCTTCCTCACCCTGAGGACTTTCTCGTCTGAACTTTTCGCCGAAATAAATGCCGCCCGTCAGTTCGCGCACCACGATCAGGTCCGTTCCTTCCAACACTTCCGGTTTCAATGTAGACGCGTCCTTGAGACAGTCAAAGACGACAGCAGGACGAAGATTCGAAAACAGACCAAGCTCTTTGCGAATGCCCAGCAGTCCGGTTTCAGGACGAAGCTCCTTTGGATTGTTGTCCCATTGTGGTCCTCCTACCGCCCCCAGCAGAACAGCATCTGCAGATTGACATACTGCCAGTGTTTCTTCCGGCAATGGTGTGCCCTTCTTATCAATGGCAATACCGCCGAACAGTGCATGCTCCGTTTCAAATGAAAGGCCGAACACTTCTTCCGTACGTTTCAAAATTTTCTCTGCCTCTGCGACCACTTCAGGTCCAATTCCATCTCCCGCTATTACTGCAATCTTTTTAACGTCTGCCATCACGTACACTCCTCTTGTTATACAGCTATACAACCGTATTTTTCATACCTTCTTTGTAACATATATGGCAGGGCTTTGACCAAGATATAGAATCTATCAATTCAATAGGCACAGCCTATAAGCTGGTTTTTTCATCAAAAAAAAGAAAACAGGACCGGAAAAACCCGATCCTGTAAACCCAACTCTCAAGTCTGCAAAAAAATTAAGATTTATAATCTACGCGATTGCTGTAGTTTTTACGCTTGTCGATTAAACCATTCAGCGCATCCACGTAAGCTCGAGCACTTGCTTCCAGAATATCGGTGCTTACCCCGCGTCCCTGTACAGACAGTCCGTTTTGGGTCAGCACTACATGGACTTCACCCAGAGCGTCCTTGCCATGGGTAACAGACTTGATGGAGTAATCTGAAAGTACAACGCTCTCGCTGCTGGCTTGGTCAATCGCATTATAGATCGCATCGACTGAACCATTTCCTTCAGCTTCTGTCTCAATAACCTGACCTTCATCGTTAACCAGACGCACTTGTGCGGAAGGCGTAGCCTTGTTCCCGTAGGTAACAAAAATGGTTTCCAGCTTGAAGACTTCAGGTGCATCGGCCAATTTTTCTTCCAGCAATGCCAAAATATCATCGTCCGAAACTTCCTTCTTCTTATCAGCCAAATCCTTGAACTGCCCGAAAGCGCGATTCAAATCTTCTTCTTTCAATTCGTAGCCCAACTCGATCAAACGCTCACGGAAAGCATGACGACCTGAGTGCTTACCGAGTACCAGCTTGCTTTCTTTCAGACCAATACTTTCTGGTGTCATGATTTCATAAGTCGTTTTCTCTTTCAGCATACCGTCTTGATGAATACCTGATTCGTGCGCAAAAGCATTGGCTCCAACAATCGCCTTGTTGCCCGGCACCACCATCCCCGTCAAACGGCTAACCAAACGGCTCGTGCGCGCAATTTCAGATAATTGCAGAGACGTTTTGGCCTGAAAAAATTCCTGTCTCGTCTCCAGTGCCATGGCGATTTCCTCAATGGCCGTGTTTCCAGCGCGTTCACCGATACCGTTAATGGTCCCCTCAATCTGATCCGCACCGTTCAGGATGGCAGCAAGTGTATTGGCGGTAGCCATTCCCAGGTCATTGTGGCAATGTGCACTCAATTGAATCTTCTCCACATCGGCCACATTTTCCTTAACATGTTTGAATATATTTCCATACTCGTAGGGTGTCAAGTAACCTACCGTATCTGGAATGTTGACGACAGAAGCCCCTTCTTGTACAGCCATGGTGACCATTTCAACTACAAAATCAAGCTCTGTACGACCTGCATCCTCCAAAGAAAACTCCACTTTAGGCAAATATTTCAACCCATAGCGTATGGCAGCACGAGCAGTTTCCAATACCTGTGCCTTCTCCATCCGCAGCTTATGTTGACGGTGAATAGGTGAAGTTGCTAAAAAGATATGGATACACGGGTCCTGAGCTCCCTTGAGTGCCTCGCGTACCGCATCAATATCCTGTTCCCTTGCACGCGAAAGACCAATCACCGTCGAATTTTTTACAGCTTTTGCTACAGCATTAACAGCTGCCAGATCACCCGGAGAAGCAGCCGGGAACCCAGCCTCCATACGATCGATTCCCAGCTTCTCCAACTGATGAGCAATCTCCACTTTTTCACGAGTATTCAAGTTCACGCCAGGTGACTGTTCTCCGTCTCTCAACGTTGTGTCAAATATATATATTTTGCGCAACCCAACGCACCTCCCCAGGATTAGGACCCTTAAATTACAATGCGGCTCACGCAATAAGCAGGGCCGCATTGTAATTAATATTTATAAATAATTCATGTTGTCGTATTTATAGTACAAAAGATTATTACTTTTTGATCCAATGCATCATTTCACGCAATTGTCCGCCCACCACTTCAATCGGATGGTTAGCTTCATTACGACGAGTAGCCGTCAGGAATGCACGTCCAGATTGATTTTCAAGGATGAAGTCACGAGCAAATTTACCTTGTTGAATGTCAGTCAATACATCCTTCATGGCTTTCTTCGTATCTTCCGTTACCACGCGTGGTCCAGTTACATAATCGCCATATTCCGCTGTATTACTGATGGAATCACGCATCGTTGCCAATCCACCTTCATACATCAGGTCAACGATCAGCTTAAGCTCATGCAAGCATTCAAAGTATGCCATCTCAGGAGCATATCCTGCTTCAGTCAATGTTTCAAAGCCCGCTTTTACGAGTGCGCTCACGCCGCCACACAATACCGCCTGCTCACCGAACAGATCCGTCTCCGTTTCTTCACGGAAGGAGGTTTCAATTACGCCCGCACGTGTACAGCCAATGCCTTTAGCGTAAGCAAGACCGATTTCTTTGGCTTGACCCGTTGCGTCCTGCTCAATTGCGATCAACCCCGGTACTCCAAACCCTTCTACATAGGTACGACGTACCATATGTCCTGGGGATTTTGGAGCAACCAGCAATACATCGCTATCTTTAGGAGCTACGATTTGTCCAAAATGAACGTTAAAACCATGGGAGAACAAAAGAGCTGCGCCTTTTTTCAGGTTAGGTTCAATTTCATTTTTGTACACAGAAGCTTGAGTTTCATCAGGTAACAAAATTTGAACCACATCTGCACGGCTTGTTGCATCAGCTACGTTCAGAACTTCAAAACCGTCGTTTCTTGCGACATCAGCTGATTTGCCTTCACGCAAACCAATAACAACATTCACACCACTGTCACGCAAGTTTTGTGCTTGAGCATGTCCTTGGCTACCGTAACCGATAACGGCCACCGTCTTTCCTTTCAATACGCTGAGTTCTGCATCTTTTTCGTAGTACGTTGTAACTGCCATGGTTAATTTCCTCCTTTTAATTGGACCCTTCATAATGAGCGGGTACTCCAAGAGACTCGTAATTAGTATCTAAAAATCTCTTCGAGCCCCCGCTCTTATGCGGGCGGTTCTTTATTGATGTAATGCGCTATAAGCGGTAATTCGTTAAAGCTCCATATTAAGCATTGCCACGTATCATAGCTGTAACCCCGGTTCGAGTCAACTCCCGAATACCGTAAGGCTTCAACAACTCGATCATGGCATCAATTTTTTCTGTATCGCCAATGACCTGTACGATCAAGCTCGTCGTTCCAACATCAATTACAGCTGCTCTGAATGTTTCTACTACGCCCATAATCTCTGGCCGTTGAGGCGGTTCTGCCTTTACTTTTATCATCGCCAATTCCCGGGCTACCATTGGCTTGGAACTGAGATCGATGACCTTGATCACATCAACCAGCTTGTAAAGCTGCTTTTCAATCTGCTCCAGGTTATTCTCATCCCCTACAGTCACAATGACCATACGGGATAATCCAACTTCTTCCGATTGTCCCACAGTTATGCTCTCAATGTTAAAGCCGCGGCGACCGAACAGGCCAGACACACGTTGCAAAACGCCGGGTTGATCATTTACCAGTACAGCAATGGTATTTTTTGTTGTCATTTTACTCGTCCCCCATCAGCATTTGATCAATTGTCGAACCTTGCGTCACCATCGGATATACATTCTCTTCCTTGCTGACTACAAACTCGACAACGACCGGTCCGGGTGTATCAAGCGCCTCCTGCCAAGCCCGACGTGCCTCTTCCTTATTCGTAGCACGCAGTCCTTTGACTCCGTATGCTTCGGCAAGTTTCACAAAATCCGGACTTCCCGCCAGGTCAATGTGACTATACCGATTGTTATAGATCAATTCCTGCCATTGGCGAACCATTCCAAGCACCTGGTTGTTGATAATTACGATTTTAACCGGAATGTTATTGATTGCACAGATGGCTAATTCCTGCGAACACATCTGCATACCGCCGTCCCCGTTAATCGATATTACCAATCTGTCGGGATTGGCCATCTGAGCACCGATTGCGGAAGGGAAACCAAATCCCATTGTACCGAGTCCACCAGAGGTGACCCATGAGCGTGGCTGATTGAATTTGTAATACTGCGCTGCCCACATTTGATGCTGTCCCACGTCCGTCGTTACGATTGCGCCGCCCTTGGTCGTTTCATCCAACATCTCAACAACCCATTGTGGTTTAAGCACCGTTTCAGAATCCTTATAAGAATAAGGTTTCTCATTCTTCCATTGCTGAATTTGCGCTCTCCATGCATCAGCCAGGTCCGCACGTTTCACATCTTGATTCAGCAATTCCAGCACTGCCTTCACATCACCCACGATAGGAATATCCGCTGCAACATTTTTTCCAATTTCAGCAGGATCGATATCAATGTGGACGATTTTAGCTTGAGGAGCAAACCCATCTAACTTGCCTGTTACCCGATCATCAAAGCGGGCTCCGATACAGATCAACAGATCTGACTGTTGAATCGCCTGATTGGAGGTGTATGTTCCATGCATCCCCGGCATCCCCGTCCACAGTTCATGTCCACTTGGGAAACCACCCAATCCGAGCAATGTTGTCGTAATGGGAATTTCCGTTTTACGAACAAACTCGTAAAGTGCTTCATGTCCACCGGAGTATACAACTCCTCCACCTGCCAGAATGAATGGACGTTCTGCTTCGGAAATAGCTTGGGTTAGCTTGTCTAGTTGAATTTTGTTGGGCAACACTTTCGGGTTATACCCCCGCATGGTCACAGGTTCGGTTTGTGGAACAAACAACGTCTGGGCTGCAGAAATATCCTTTGGAATATCAATCAGCACTGGTCCCTTCCGACCTGTGTTGGCAATATGAAATGCCTCATGGATGATTCGCGGCAGATCCTCTACATCTCTTACCAGATAGCTGTGCTTCGTAATCGGCATTGTAATTCCCGTGATATCGGCTTCTTGGAAAGCATCCGTACCGATCAGGGAAGATACAACGTTACCCGTGATGACCACCAACGGCACCGAATCCATAAAAGCCGTCGCAATACCAGTTACCAGGTTTGTCGCTCCAGGTCCAGAGGTCGCGATACAGACGCCCACTTTACCGCTCGCCCGTGCATAACCATCTGCCGCATGAATAGCTCCTTGTTCGTGACGAGTGAGGACATGCTTGAAATCCTTAAAGCCATACATGGCATCATAGATATAAAGCACTGCACCACCAGGATATCCGAAGACACATTCTACTCCCTCCAGCAACAGGCTACGGAGTAAAATTTCCGAACCTGTAATCACTTCAGGCTTCATCCACTTTTCACGTAATTCATTGGTTGACCTAACTTCAGGAATTTGTGCACTCATTGGTCATCCTCCTTTACAAAATTTACATACATCTGACATTTGTAAAAACAAAAAAACCTTTCATCCCTAGAACAGACTTGCTGTTACTGAGGGACGAAAGGCTGTAGCTTCCGTGGTACCACCCGTGTTTGCCCGATATTTCGCAATATCGAACCTTGGCAGGTACAGAAATCGCAAAGGATTTCCATATCTGGCGTCTGTAACGTAGACCGTACGATTTTCCCTAATAGGTGATTCAGCGCACCGCTACTATCATCGGGCCCAAATACTTTTCAGGAAAACAGCTCCAAGGTGAGCTCGTTAAAAAGGGATTTTGGTGAAGCTTGCAGCTAATGCCTCACTCTCTGAACAAAAGAGCCCTAATCACTTCGTCCTCTTCATTGCCGTTGAGTTCATGTCATTCTTTCAAATGTTTAGACACATTATATGTCTCCCATCTGGGATAGTCAATACCCATATTTCATAAAAATTTATGTTTCTTTTCTGAAGCACCTCAGAGTCGCACGCTTGTAAGAGGTACCCGCATACTATAAAAAAAGACCACACGATGAGACAGTGCACTCCTCCAAAGCCACGTCTTATCTTGTTAAAAGGGTAGAAAAGGAGGCCCGTTTATGATTCGAAAACGCAGCTCTCAAGATGACACCATCATCTTTCGTCTCATCGAGCAAGAGCTTGTCCCCCTATCGCATTTAAGTGCCCCAGAAATGGAACAAATACGCAAAGAATTACCCCGGCGCTTAAACCGGGGCATCACTTTTGTAGCTTGCAGACCGGATAATGCACAGGTTGTTGGCTTCATTCATGTTATGCTGCATGGCGAACTATTATACATTGATTTGATCGCAATCTCTTCGGCTCATCAAGGTATGCGATACGGAAAAAAACTGCTGGAGCATGCCGAACACTACGGACGACTGCGTCGCTGCAAGCGGGCTAAAGTGATGGTGGACGAAGACAATATCAGGGGGATCCACTTTTATCTGCGTCATCAATATCAAATGCTGCGATACGTAGCTCTGAGCCGATGCCACGAACTCGAAAAGTTACTGTAAAAAGTATCTTTTTCGGGCTCAAGATTTTGTATGACTAAAATAAATTAGGGTAATACGGATATCCTACCCCGGGGTATCCCCCGTCTGTATACGGGCCTGGCTGCGGACCATATCCTGGTCCTCCATAACCTGGACCGTAGCCACCATATCCCCCACCATAGGCACCAATGTATGGAGCTGTGCCGATGGCAAGCAAGTCAAACAGCACCAGAGGAATAATCGCCTTCGTGTTTACTTTTTTCTTGCGGTTTGGTTGAAGAACCAGTCGGTTACCCGAAATACGAATCAGCTTGCCGCTGACCTGGGAACCATCCTTGCGAGTAGCAAAGATGACTTTGCCCACAAGCTTCTCCACCTGCTTTCTGGTTACTGCCTGTTTCATCGTATTTCCTCCTTCTTCTCAACGGATGGACAGATTGAACGGCTCCTTGATAGCTCATCACCACCACAAAATAGACCGGAGCTGACAGGGGCCGAGCGTCCCGTCCAATCTGCATAGCACAGTCTATTCCATTCATACCAGTAGCGTATGTTTAAATGCCTGCACAATAAAAAAAATCTGGTACCTGCACATGCAGATACCAGATTTTTATACACCAGGATTTTGCAAAATTCGATTCCAGTCGCTCCGAAGTGCAAGATATAGACGAACTAAACCATTTCGATCTATATCTTGTTCATTTGAAGTCGCTTATGGGATTTTTGCAAAATCCTCACACCAATGTACATTTTTCAAAACATACACATCAGCTGTTTATAAGTTTTAACGCTTGCTTGGATCATAAAGTTGACCCAAAGCGGCCGGAGCGCGTGAACGTCCGACAGCCGCTACCAGTACAATAATCGTCAGGAGATACGGCAACATAAAAATAATTTCCTGGGGAATACTTTGCGACCATGCAAACAGCTGCACATAATTGCGAATGGCTTGTGAAAAACCAAAAAACACTGCTGCGCCAAAAGCGCCGAGCGGATTCCATTTACCAAAAATCATAGCGGCAATAGCAATATATCCCTGCCCCGAAACTGTATTGTGCGAGAACATGTTGGTTGTAGTCAGAGTGATTGTAGCTCCACCAATCCCAGCCAACGCCCCACTGATCATAACACCAATATAACGAAGACGATTTACTTTAATACCCACTGTATCGGCCGCTCCTGGATGCTCCCCAACGGAACGCAAACGTAAGCCAAACGGTGTTTTATACAAAGTAAAATAGCCAATAATAACTAATAGAATGGCTAAATATGTTGTCGGGTAGGCTTGGAAAAAGGCTTTTCCTGCAATCGGGATATCCACAAGGTAAGGGATGGATATTTCGTTAAAACCCTGAATCCGACCGGTGTCTCCATCGCCCTCAAATAAGAGCTTGACCATATACAGTGTACTACCTGCTGCCAGAAAGTTAATCACTATACCGCTTATTACCTGATCGGCTTTAAACGTAATAGAGGCTACAGCATGAATTAGCGAAACCAAAATACCGAACACCGCAGCTGACAGCACACCTACCCAAGCCGCAGAGGTGCCTCCTAGTCCAGCTTGCTCGGCATAAAATCCTCCAACCCCCGCTGCAAACGCTCCAAATACCATAAGTCCTTCCAACCCGAGGTTCGTTACACCGGATTTTTCTGAAAAAACTCCGCCGAGAGACGCAAAAATAATCGCCGTCGCAAAAACGAGCGTTGTATGGATTAATTCACCAAGTGTTAACCAACTCATTTTACAACACCTTCTCTTTCTTCCGCTTGGAGTAGAGCGGCTTCACAACCCAACGTACAATACCTTGGGCCGCAATGAAGAAAATAATCGAGCCAATGACAACCCGGATAATCTCGGGCGGTACATCTGCGCTAAAGCTCATCCCCGCAGAACCATACGTAAGCGTTCCGAACAAAACAGAACCGAGCAGCACACCGAATGGGTTATTCATCCCAATCAGAGCTACAGCGATACCGTCAAAGCCGGTTCCCGGTGATCCTGCCATGACAGATTGATAATGGAATACTCCCAGCACTTCAAAGGCGCCTGCCAATCCGGCAAAAACCCCACTAATGAACATCGCTTTTATGATATTACGATTTACATTCATACCTGCATAACGGGATGCATCCTGATTAAATCCGACAGCCCGAAGCTCATAGCCTTGCTTTGTTTTCCACATGAAAATGTAGAAAAAGACTGCCGCCAGCACAGCAATAACTGTGCCCCAATGTACCCGAGCATTCCCCATCATCTGAGACAGCCATTCGATGGAAATTGAAGCAGAAGGCTGAATATCCACAGAACGATTTTCACCATCCATAAGTGCGAACTGATTGATCACCAAATTAGCCAAATACAGGCCGATCCAGTTCATCATAATACATGTAATAACTTCATTCACGCCTCGTTTGGCCTTCAAATAGCCAGCGATCGCAGCCCATAGGCCTCCGAAAACTGCGCCTGCAATCACAGCTAGCGGTGCATGAATGATAGCTGGCAGCCCATGGAGTTTAATGCCTACAATCGAAGCAGCTGTCATACCTACCAGAAACTGACCTTCGCCGCCAATATTGAACAATCCGGCGCGGGCCGCAAAAGCAAATGCCAACCCCGTTAAAATCAGCGGAGTCATCTCACGGATAGCCTCTCCAAAGTTATAGGAATCTCCGTACACACGACTAAACAAAGCAGAGTAGGCCACAATAGGATCATACCCGCCAATCAGCATCACGACAGCACCCAGAAGGAGGCCCAAAATAATAGAGACCAGTGCCAGTACAAAGGAGTCTTTTGTGAATATTTTCAATAGGTTAGCCATTCTCTACTCCTTTCTTCACTGCACTTCCTGCCATCATCAGTCCCAGTTCCTGGTCATTCGTTTCTTCCGGCAGCACTTCCCCGACAATCTTGCCCTCATAGATGACAGCAATTCGATCGGATACATTCATAATCTCGTCCAGTTCAAAAGATATGAGCAACACAGCTTTACCTTGGTCCCGCTGGGCAATCAGTTGTTTCTGGACAAATTCAATAGCTCCGACATCCAGACCGCGTGTAGGCTGGGCGGCAATAAGAAGGTCTGGATTTTTATCAATTTCACGCGCAATGATAGCCTTCTGCTGGTTCCCACCAGATAATGCTCTTGCCTTGGTGTGAATATCCGGTGTTCTTACATCAAACTTTTCGATAAGACTTTTGGCCTGTTTCTCTATAGCATCTTTGTTCAAAAAGCCATTTTTACTGTAAGGCGCCTGGTAATACGTCTCCAGCACCATATTTTCACTCATAGAAAAATCGAGCACCAGCCCATGCTTATGACGGTCCTCTGGTATATGCGAAACGCCTGCCTCTGAAATTTTGCGTGGTGGCTGATTGGCCACCTCTTGTCCGAGCAAACGAATGCTCCCGCCATCTACCTTGCGTAAGCCTGTCAAAGCTTCGATCAGCTCACTCTGTCCATTGCCATCCACTCCGGCAATCCCCAAAATCTCGCCCGCCTTGACCTGCAGGTTCAACTCATTTAGAACATTAATGCCATCCTTGTTTTTAGAAATTACATTGTTCATTTCCAGTACCGTTTGTCCTGGTTGCGCAAGCTGCTTGTCCACTTTAAAGGACACACGACGGCCCACCATTTTCTCAGCCAGCTCATTTGGTGTTGTTTCAGACGTCTTGACCGTATCAATAACCTGACCTCGGCGAATGATCGTAACGGTATCTGCAATTTGCATGATTTCTTTAAGTTTATGAGTAATAAGAATAATTGATTTGCCTTCAGCCACCAAGCGTTTCATAATGTCCAGCAACTCAGTGATCTCCTGTGGTGTCAGTACAGCTGTAGGCTCATCGAAAATCAGAATATCTGCACCACGATAGAGCGTTTTGATAATTTCTACACGTTGCTGCATACCAACAGATATATCCTCAATTTTGGCATTCGGATTTACCTGAAGGCCGTACTGCTCAGACAACCGCTGTACTTCTGCGGCTGCCTTTTTATAATTGATTTTCAGACCCTTACGTGGCTCCGAGCCCAGGACAATATTTTCGGTAACGGTAAACGGCTGTACGAGTTTAAAATGCTGATGCACCATGCCAATCCCCAGATCAATCGCCTTATTTGGACTATCAATCTGTACGGGTTTACCTCCGATTTCAATGGTCCCTTCATCCGGCTGATACAGTCCGAAAAGAATATTCATAAGCGTAGATTTACCCGCGCCATTCTCACCCAAAAGGGCATGAATTTCTCCCTTATGCAGCTTGATGCTGATGGAGTCGTTGGCAACGATGCCGGGGAATCGTTTTGTAATTTGCTTTAACTCAACGACGGGGGTCGCTGCATCCATGAGATCACCCTTATACACTTTATAGTATGTGCTCCAATGAGCTGATTTTGCCCGTTATAATCCATATAACTCCAGACGTAAGAACAAGGCTAGTCTTATGAACCAGCCTTGTCGCTACTTCTATGTTCTTCAAGCCAAAACTTATTTCGAAGGAACTGTAATTTCGCCTTTAATAATTTTTTGCTTGTATTGTTCTACAAGATCAAGCACATCTTTAGGTACGTTTTTCGTTGATGTGTCTGCCAAGCCAATACCATTATCCTTCAGAGCCAGTGTCTCGACACCGCCCTTAAATTTACCATCAATCACTTCTTTAGATACACGTTTTACAGCTTCATCTACACGTTTTACCATCGAAGTCAATGTTACGTCGTCACCAAACTCAAGCGATTGGTCTTTATCTACGCCAATAACCCATACTTGCTGACCTTGTTGCTTACGTGCGAGTGCTTCGTTAAATACACCTGTACCAGATCCGCCAGCTGCATGGAAAATAATATCCGCACCGCTGTTATAGATCGTTGCAGCGGCTGCTTTACCCAGGTCCGGTTTATCAAATGCACCTGTATAGTTAACTTCCAATTTTGCATTTGGATTTACAGCTTTAATTCCTGCTTCGAAGCCTTTTTCAAAACGCTTGATCAGCGGGCTGTCTTGTCCACCCACAAAACCAATTTTGTTTGTTTTGGTAAGCTTACCAGCTACAACTCCCACCAAGAAGGAACCTTCATTCTCAGCAAAAACAACTGATTTTACGTTAGGCGCATCCACGACACTGTCAATGATCGCCAAATTTTTGCTTGGGTTGTCTTTCGCTACTTGTCCAATCGCATTTGCCAGATTAAAACCGATTCCCCAAGTCAGGTTAAAATCACCCTTAACAAATTGGTTCAGGTTAGGAATATAATCTTGATCGGATTTACTTTGCAGGTATTTAACTTTAGCGCCCGATTCTTTCTCAGTGGCTTGTAGGGCCTCCCAAGCAGATTGGTTAAACGATTTGTCGTTTACTCCACCCACATCTGTAACCATGCCGATTTGGACATTCGATGTTTTGGCAGAACCACCTGTGTCTCCACCGTTTGCGTTGGACGCACCTTGATTTTTGTTACCGCAGCCTGCGAGAATGACCGAGATCGCCAGCAGCATAACCAAAGACATACTGAACATTTTCTTCATGCTGATACTGTTCCCCCTTAGTGTTAGATCCCTGGACTGTCTCTTTTCTTTGAACATGTACATGCTCATGCATGTCATTTACTGACGAGACAGATCGTACAGAAGACTTACTTTAGAGATTATACAATTATGATCGGCTAAAATCTAGACAATTAATAACCTTGGGTCAATTTTTTTTAGAATCCCATCAATGTAAGCGCTACAAAGTTAAAAAAAACATACATTCTTCCATCTCACGTCATATTTATTCGTATTTTGGAGAAAACAAAGTCTTTTCCGTAACATTGAGTATGTACAAAAAAAGGCATCCCTACACAGCGTACTGCTTGGGATACCTTTTTACCACTTTCGCGGTTACACGCCTTCATTATTAATAATTAAGCGTTGATTTTGCCTTTAGCAACAGTTGCCAAAGAGTTGAATGCATTAATATCATTGACTGCAAGATCAGCCAAGATTTTGCGGTTAATGTCCACACCAGCCAATTTCAGGCCGTGCATCAATTTGCTGTAAGACAAACCGTTCAAACGAGCTGCTGCGTTGATACGCACGATCCACAGTCTGCGGAAGTTACGTTTCGTCTGACGACGGTCACGGTATGCGTAAACAAGCGATTTCATTACCTGCTCGTTAGCTGTTTTAAAAATGCGGTGTTTGGAACCAAAATAACCTTTAGCAAGCTTCAATACTTTTTTATGACGACGACGAACGACGAATCCGCCCTTTACTCTTGCCATATCAATAGACCTCCCAAATAATGTTTATACTTCATTCATTGCAGTGCTAGTGCTATTTCAGGTTAGCAAGACCTTGTTTCAGACGTTTAACGTCCCCAGGTGCCATCTCAGGGTTAGTACCCAGAACGCGTTTTGCACGTTTGGATTTGTGGGAAAGCAAATGGTTTTTGTAAGCTTTGTAACGCATTACTTTACCAGTACCGGTAATTTTGAAGCGGCCTTTAAGGCTGCTATGTGTTTTCATTTTAGGCATTGAACTTCCTCCTTAATTTGTCATTGACTCTTTGGAGCCAATATCATAATCATGCTGCGTCCTTCGAGCTTGGGTTGGCGCTCCACGGTACAAAGATCAGCAACTTCCAATTTCACACGTTCGAGAATTTTTTGACCCACATTAGCATGGGTAATTTCGCGGCCGCGGAAACGAACGGAGCATTTCACCTTGTCCCCTTCATTCAGGAACTTCACCACATTGCGAAACTTGGTTTGGTAGTCATGTTCCTCGATGTTGGAACGGAACCATACCTCTTTGATGTCAACGATCTTCTGGTTTTTACGGGCTTCCTTTTCTTTCTTCTGTTGCTCATAGCGGAATTTACCGTAATCCATAATCCGACACACGGGCGGCTTCGCTTGAGGCGCCACGTTCACGAGATCCAAGTTTGCGTCAATCGCCATTTGCAAAGCTTCACGCGTCGGTGTAATCCCGATTTGTTCCCCATTCGCACCAACTAGACGTACTTCTCTCACTCGAATCTCATCATTGATCATATGTTCCTTACTAATAACCCTCCACCTCCAGAACCTGTTATTGTTGTATTGTGTTTAAGCACAAAAAAGGGATGACGACTACACAGCCGACATCCCTGTCTGATACTCAATTCATCATGAAAGTTCAATTCACAAATCATTGGATCATGACCAGCCGGCAATACCGGGCAGGTGAGAAGTCGGACCTTCTACTTGTTAATCCATACTTTTCAATTAACATACTCAAATATCTTATCACGATGCAATCGAGGTGTCAATACTTTTATAAAAGTTGATGACACCGATCTCTAGTCCTATTTCACCGTCTAATTAACCTTGCTTGCTCTGAACCTCTTCTAGGCGAACGACACGCGTATGCTGGGTATGGCTCCATTGCTTGTTGTTCTGCGTGAAGAACGCATAGACCGTAATCGGATACCACGATATCGCATAGACCGGGAACAGCAATAAGTACAGATATACTTTTTTGAATGTGACCTTTTCCAAAATCATTGCGAGCACAAAAGTAGCAACATTCAGACCAATAGCTATAACACCGGTCCAAGCTGGTAACTGTACATAGATGTTCTCGATATTAGGTCCACCAAAGAAGGCGATATCTATCCACATAGCTACTGTCATCAAGAAGGTGAGCAGTACGATATACACGTTCAGACCATAAAGAGCCATATCGAATTTGATCAGGCTTCTATGCTTGATGCTTTGCCACAGCAACGGGAAGAAATAACGACGAGCGACCGTGAAGTGACCTTGCATCCAGCGCAGACGCTGTCTTGACGAGGCCTTGAATGTCAACGGCTTTTCATCATATACCTTGGCATCGTAATTAAATCTTGGATATACGTTGCGCTGCGTGCAGCGCATGGTGAATTCCAAATCTTCTACGAGACTTGTCGCACCCCAGCCCATTTCCTTAAGCAGATTTGTTTCAAAGCACATGCCTGTACCACCGAGGAAATTAGCCATGTTCAGATTGTGACGTGACAGCTGCCACAAACGGTTGATGTACCAATAAGATACCCCGTATGCCGCTGTAATCCAAGAATCCTCAGGATTCTTAGTATCAATGTACCCCTGGATAACACGGGCCCCTGTACACAGATCATTATTCATTTCACTCAAGAAATTGGTATGCGCCAAATTGTCAGCATCAAACATGACAATGGCATCATATTGGCGTGGCATAGCCCATAATTCCTTGAGCATCCACTCAATAGCGTAGCCTTTACCACGCAGATTCGGATTCGTACGTTCACAAGCATTCATGCCGTGAGCGCGAACGATGTCCGCAGTCTTATCTGTGCAGTTATCACAGATTACGAACACATCGTAAAGTTCCTTCGGATAATCAAGTTGCTTCAAATTTTCCATCAATGCTCCGACAACCTGTTCTTCATTGTGGGCAGCGACTAAAATGGCAAATGATTTTTCTGGAGCCGCGTGCCCTTTCCTTTTCTTGCGAACCAATCCGAACAAGGAGAATGCAAACTGATAGACTGCGATCACCGCCAGTATGACCTGGAGCGTCACAAAAATAGCGTCTAACATGATCTCTTGTTACCCCCTTTTTATACCCCTTAAAATCTTGCGTTTGTTTGTTTTCTATCTGTGTAGCGCAAGTTGCGGCGCTTTGCGCGCCTTTTCTGTAGTTTGTGACCCGACCCTTGCTTTCTTCATTGGCTGTGCGCAGCCCCCTTTTGGCTGACACAGGAACGCCATTACGATTTTCGTTGGTTTTCAATCTTTTGTCAAAGCCCTTAAACCGGTCTCAGCAGCAAAAAAACACAACAAACTCCCGTTTAAACCGGGAATGCAGCGCTGCACTTCTCATTCATGACGTTTAGGTCTTATTTTCATCCATTTGCTAACTTTTTATTTCTTTGGTCCCTCCTTTTTGTGGGCCAATTAGCAACCACTTCTAAACACTCTATCTTATTAGACGGATGAACGCAAAGAAAGTTATACAATACGGCTTATATTCCATTAACATTTTTGTGTAGAATTGAACCAAGTAAGTTATGAATCTTTAGTGATTCTTGAAATGAACAGCGTTTAAAAATATGATGAGAGCAAGAGAATAATTACTTATGGTCTGATTATGTCAAAATGACTCAAAATATTTGCCGACTGACCTGAACCGGCAACCGGAGGAAACCAAATGCAACGTCTAGTCGTAAAACTTGTAAGTCTAGAGCAGCAGTTGTTCAAATGGATCAACGGACGCTTACACAACCGTTTTTTGAACTTCTGGCTTTATTATCTCACACATTTAGGCGGGGCTACCTTTACTATAGCCTCCACACTCCTTATTTGGTGGCTCGCTCCGAACCCGTGGAAAGATTCCGGTATGAAGGGAGCCATCGCTCTCGGGGTCAGTCACATCCCCGTAGCTATCGTTAAAAAGCTGTACCCGCGGATTCGCCCGTATTTAGCGCTACCAGGTACAAATACATTCCGCAACCCCTTGTCGGACCATTCTTTTCCCTCAGGGCACACGACCGCTATTTTTTCAGCTGCCGTGCCTTTTATGCTACAGTCACCGATGCTAACACTGCTGCTGTTGCCTGTAGCGACAATTGTAGGTTTTTCTCGGATTTATCTAGGTCTCCACTACCCAACGGATGTACTTGCAGGAGCCGTGATCGGAACGTCTGCAGCAATAGGAACGGTTGCATTCTGGCCTTAAAGCCGATATGGTATGATTGAGAACATCCCAGCAGGAACAGGTGAAATGAGAGTGGCTAAAAAACGAGTGTTATTATTATCGGAAGGTTTCGGTGCCGGACATACTCAAGCTGCCTACGCGCTCTCAAGCAGTTTGCGGAAGCTTTCTCCGAATGTGCAGACAAGAGTGCTGGAGCTGGGGAGTTTTTTGAATCCAAGAATGGCCCCCCTTATTATTACAGCATACAAGAAGACTGTCGTATCGCAGCCTCGTCTAGTCGGATTGGTTTACCGTCATCAGTACAAAAAATCATTAAACCGTCTTACAACGCTCGCTTTGCACCGTCTGTTCTACACGCAGACCCGAAACATTCTCCGGCAGCTTCGTCCCGATTTGGTGGTATGTACTCATCCCATCCCAAGCGCAGTAATTTCACGTTTGAAGCGCTTAGGTTTACATGTTCCGCTTTGTACTGTTATTACAGACTACGATGCACATGGAACATGGATTAGTCCCGAGGTTGACCGGTACTTTGTATCTACGCCTGAAGTCATGCGTAAGCTGCGAGCACGCGGAGTACCCGTCTCGAAAATCCAGGTGACCGGCATTCCCGTTCATCCAAATTTTTGGGAACATCCTGGGCACGATGAAATTAGAGAACAATTTGGACTTAAACCCATCCCGACCGTACTCGTTATGGGTGGCGGCTGGGGCCTTATGAATGACGAAGTCATACATCGTTCGCTTACTCAGTGGAGAGAAAACATTCAGTTTATTTTTTGTTTGGGGCATAATGATAAAATTCGTCGTAAAATGCAATTAGATCCCAGGTTTAATCATCCAAATATTCATATCTTCGGATTTACACGGGAAATCGACAAATTAATGGAGGTATCGAATCTGCTCATCACCAAACCCGGCGGAATGACATGCACCGAGGGATTGGCCAAAGGGATTCCGATGCTGTTTCACAAACCTCTCCCTGGACAGGAGGAGGAAAATTGTCAATACTTTACGGCTCAAGGCTACGGAGAACCTATTACTTCGCTGGATGTTGTCGTTAAATGGATGAACCGACTGCTACACGATTTTCCAGAAATCGTCCGCAAGCGACAGGAGCACGTCCACAATGTGGCGCGATATTATCCTCTTCAGAGCGCACAGAGTATTTTGGATATACTGGAACCGAACAGGGTGCTTTCCTAAAAGGAAGCACCCTGTCTTATTTTATCCATTTGATCTATTTTTTATTTCCCGTACTTTTCAAGGCGTGTTTTTCCGTACTCTTCCAAAGCATCTTTGCCGATCAGCACCTCGACTCGATGAATATTCATACCCTTGCCCATGAACTTTTGTTCATATTCCGTCATGACATGCTCCTCGTTGATCCCCTCACGATGAAGGTTTAACGAAATATTCGTCATTTGTAAACCGCTATCGGCAAACGAATTCAAAGAAAACTCAAACAGTGTCTCCGAATCAGTCTTAAAATGAATTTGTCCTTTGCTGTTCAAAAGCTGACGGTACTTGTCCAAAAAACGCGGATGCGTCAAACGACGACGTGCATGCTTGGCTTTAGGCCAGGGATCACTAAAATTCAGATAAATGCGTTCAATTTCTCCTGGTTCAAAAACATTCTCGATCTGTTCAATGTTTGCCAGTGCCAATTTAATATTAGGCGGCGTATCAACCTCTGAATTACTCCAGGCCAGACGAGACTTTTCTGTTGCACGGCGAACCAGCTCATCATACATATCAAAGCCAATATAGTTAACCTCCGGATTCCGGAAGCTCATTTGACTTATAAATTGCCCTTTACCCATACCGAACTCTACATGAATGGGACGATCATTACCAAAAAGCTGTTGCCATTTCCCCTTATACTGTGCCGGCTCCAAGATGACTAGGTCCTGCTGTTCTTCCAGACTTTCCCGTATTCCTTTTCTTCCGCGTAAACGCATGTTACTCCTCCATATACTCTGTTATCAAGGAAAAAGGAATTTCACCCCCGCTTGAAGATACGGAAATGAAATTCCTTTTTCAATATATTTGGATTGGGGTCCAACTAATTTAATTGTTCATAGTCTACCCTATCAGCAGGTGAAAAATCAATTGTCTTTTGGCAAGCCGCTCTGATTTTTTGACGTGCGGTCGTTCCAATCTGACGATCCTGCCCAAAACGGACACCAGTCAATGCCAACGCCTCATCAAAGGTTAACTCAACAGTAACTTTATCCATACGCGTCTTATCCTGCGCATTCATAAAAGATCACCTCACGGGTTATTTGTGATGGAACCGACGTGCACTTACCCTAAAACAGGCGATAGAAACAGCATAGCTGCCTCCCTGAAGAATAATCATTAGCAACGGATAACTTTTATCTTCAGGATCGAAAACAGTCCTTTTATCGTATGTCTGGTACCGCTTACAATATAACACATTGTGTAACCTTTTTCAATCCGCAACGCCATAAAATACGCACATTTTATTGACTTGTTCGGTCAAATGATTCCCAATGAAGACCGATTTTTGTTACAATAGGGTGATCGTAAAAAAAGGAGTACACCCATGAAAACAGATTTATTGCCTGCTCCTCTCCTGTGGGGAGATAAACGGTTCCATACTTGGAATTACGAAATGCGTGAGCAATTTCAAAATAAAGTATTCAAAGTCATGCTGGATGCGGGTTTTACCTGTCCGAATCGCGATGGTTCCATCGCTAAAGGCGGTTGCACCTTTTGTAGCGCACGCGGATCGGGTGATTTTGCCGGGCGTCGCCGTGATGATCTGGTCACCCAGTTTAATACGATTCGGGATCGGCAGCATCTAAAATGGCCAAACGCCAAATATATTGGCTATTTCCAAGCCTATACTAATACCTATGCCCCGGTTGAGGAACTGCGAGAATATTTTGAGGTTATTCTGGAGCAGCCCGGCGTTGTCGGTCTGTCCATCGCTACACGTCCTGATTGCCTGCCTGACGATGTAGTGGATTACCTTGCCGAGCTAAACGAACGCACGTACCTGTGGGTCGAAATGGGTCTGCAAACTGTCCATGAATCGACCTCAGAGCTGATTAACCGCGCTCATGATACTCAATGCTATCTGGATGCGGTGGAAAAGCTGCGCAAGCGGAATATCCGCGTGTGCGCCCACATTATTTATGGTCTGCCCCAAGAGACGCATGAAATGATGCTTGATACAGGACGTGCAGTAGCGGCTATGGATGTGCAGGGCATCAAAATCCATCTGCTGCATCTCATGCGCAAAACGCCTATGGTCAAGCAGTATGAAGCGGGATTGCTACGCTTTCTGGAAAAGGACGAATACGTGAAGCTGATTGTTGATACGCTAGAGTTTTTACCTCCCGAAATGATCGTTCATCGGTTGACCGGAGATGCCCCGCGCGATTTGTTAGTTGGACCCATGTGGTCGCTTAAAAAATGGGAAGTGCTTAATGCCATTGATCATGAACTGAAGTCACGCGAAACGTGGCAGGGAAAATACTGGAGGCAACCTTAAATGGGGTTCCTATCCGTCCTGAGCTACGCTCATCAATTGGTGGCTACGCGGGTGCAGCCAGGCGATACTGCTATAGACGCTACCGTCGGTACAGGAGCAGATACGTTGTTTCTGGCAAAAACTGCTGGCAAACGGGGTCGTGTCTATGGCTTTGACATCCAGCAAGAAGCACTGCATTGCGCCCGTCGTCGACTGGAAGAAAACGCTTCACCTTCATTAGCAGAAGTATCGCTACTACTACAAGGGCATGAGCAAATGCGGGAGGCCGTTCCAGACATGCTGCATGGCAAAGTCGCTGCGGTCATGTTTAACCTCGGCTACTTGCCGTCCGAAGGCGCCGATCCGACTGTTATCACGCATACAGACAGCACGCTCGTCGCACTTGATGCTGCCTTACAATTACTACGACCACGTGGCATTCTGACTGCCGTACTCTATCCAGGGCACGCTGGAGGTAGTGAAGAAGCAGATGCCGTTCTTCAATGGGCTTCTGCTCTCCCGGTCTCCAGCGGTCAAAGCATTATTTATCGTCAATTACAACGAGCCGCTTCCCCTTACGTAGTAGCGGTTGAGAAGAAATAATGTCGGATTTTAAACTCAGGTTATGAGCGGCTTTTTAGCCGCCTTACATATATCATTTTATAAGCTCGTTTGGGCGCTATTCATCCCAGTTTATTGCCCCAGCGGCACGTTATTGATTTCCCTATTCTGTTAGTTCGCACTCATTACTCATTATGGAGGAGAGAAATTATGCTAAAGCCATACCCGCTGCAATTTCAACCTGAGTTCAAAGAGAGAGTTTGGGGAGGACGGGCCTTAGAACAATTTGGTCTAACCCCACCAGAAGGACATATCGGGGAAGGATGGATGATTGCCGATCATCCAAACGGAACAACAACGGTCATCAATGGTGAGCTGGCAGGCAAAGGACTGGATGAAATCCGCGAGACCTACGGGCAGGATTGGCTCGGGGCCAAGGGTGTATCTGAAAAAGGCGGACGATTCCCACTTTTGATCAAACTACTGGATTGTAATGATGACTTATCCGTTCAGGTGCATCCGACAGATGATTACGCAGGACTTCCAGCCGGAGAATTAGGAAAAACTGAAATGTGGTACGTGCTTGATGCCAAGCCAGATGCCAAGATTATTTATGGTCTGACCGAAGGTGTAACCCGCGAGAGTCTGCGTACAGCTCTTGAAAGTGGGGACATCCTCGGCAGTTTGCGCCAGGTTCCAGTCGAAGCAGGTGATACGTTCTTCATCCCCGCCGGAACCGTACATGCATTGTGTGCAGGCGTTGTCGTTGCTGAAATTCAGCAGAATTCGGATACTACCTATCGTTTATATGACTATAATCGCCCCGGACTGGACGGCAAGCCTCGTGAGTTGCATATCGAGGATTCCCTTAATGTAACCTCCTACGAAGGTGCAGGCGCAACAACGATGAAAACGGACGGCTTACAGCCTGGAAAATGGCTCCAACTGGCAGCCTGTGAGTATTTTGTTGTGGAAAAGGGTATCGTAGATGGAAGTTGGGCACTTTCTACAACGGAAGCCAGCTTCACCATTCTCGTGATTTGTGAAGGCAGTGGGACCATAACATGGAACAATAATACCGAGTCTCTTTCCTGTAAAGCTGGAGATTGCTTCCTGTTGCCCGCTAACCTGAGCGGTTACACGCTGAATGACGGAATGACCGTACTTAGATCTTATCTTCCTTAAAGCTTAAAGGATGTGATGTCTAATTATGCGGGAATACACCTTCACCATCGCTGAAAATGACGGAACAGAGCTTTTTGCCTACCGCTGGCTGCCTGATCAGAATTTGCCCATTAAGGGGATTGTACAAATTTCGCATGGTATGTGCGAGACGTCCTATCGCTACATCCGGCTGGCCGAAAAGCTTACTGCTTGCGGTTATGGTGTGTATGCCAACGATCATATTGGTCACGGGCGCACGGCTGGTGATCCTGATAAGCTGGGTATGCCAGGAGCTAATGCGTTTAATCGAATGGCAAATGGCATGCTGGAGCTAGGCGAAATTGCGGCTAAGGAATTCCCTGATCAGTCTCGTTTTTTGCTGGGTCACAGCATGGGGTCCTTTTTAACCCAGAAAATTATGTATGATGATCGGCAAACGTATCACGGGTTTATTTTATCGGGAACTAACGGACGACGTGGTCTTCTAAAACTCGGAGAGCAAGTTGCTCTACTGCAAGCCAAGCTGCAAGGCATGGATCATCGCAGCATGCTGCTCAACGCAATGGTCTTTGGCGGCTTTAATCGTGCTTTTCGTCCGGTACGTACAGCGTTTGACTGGCTGTCCCGTGATCCTGAGGAAGTAGATCAGTTCGTACATGACCCATTATGTGGAGCTATTTGCACGACTGGCTTTTTTCTGGATTTTTTCAGGCTATTGCAAGAAATCCACTGGCCTTCCTCGCTGAAACACATCAATCCCAAACTGCCAGTTTATATTTTTGCCGGGGATCGTGATCCAGTGGGTTTGTTCGGTAAAGGTGTGTTGTCACTAGTGGAGATGTATCGAAGCCTGGAGCTTCAGGACATGGAGTATCGCCTCTATCCTGATGGTCGCCATGAGATGCTTCATGAAACAAACCGCGACGAGGTGATGAGTGACATCGTGGACTGGCTCGACCGGCATGTTAACACAGGGGTAACCTCTGTTTCCGCATTGTCTGGAACCTCCGAGGCACCTGAACAATCAACCTCAGCCAAATCATCAGCCTTGTGAGGGAATAAGAAAAGAAACCTTTAAAACCACGATTAAAGTGGGATTGAAGGTTTCTTTTCTTATTCCTTTATATTTTCATTTGGGTATAGTTTAAAATCACCATGCATTCCGTTCTCTCAGGGAAGTAATATGAGCTGTGTGATGCTTGCCATGCCAGGCATAGATGCCGATGTTTCGTTCCAGGCGGATCGTCTGGCCCGATTCAGGATGAATAAATGTTCGGTGTAGCTGATCCTCTCCCAACGATCGCAACACGGTCACCCACCGTTCATGCAATCCTTCCAGCAATTGCAATGAAGGTTCAAGCGGAAGCTCCCTGGCGTCTGGTATTTCGGCCCAACGCCCCTCATCATATGGCTTGATCGTTGGTGTATCCTCCGTCAGCGCCAGCTTAAAACGGATATAGCTGTTCATATGGCTGTCTGCCACATGATGAACTACCTGCCGAATCGTCCAGCCCCCTTCGCGATAAGGCGTATTTAGCTGCTGCTCATTCAGTCCTTCGACCGCCTGACGCAGCTGTGCAGGCAATTCAGCAATGTCGTGAATCCATGCGATAAGCTGTTCTTCTGTAATGGTATCTGGAACAACAAATGATCCTATCGGATAGCGCAAATCTTTGTCCAAAACAGTTCCCGCCCTTCTCTACATCTACTGCCTGTAATATCAGTTGCCTTATGTTATAACTATGCAGGAAAAAAAGCAGACTCGCAAGAGTCTGCTTTTGTCATACCCGTAAAGAGGAGATCCACTTGCCCGATTTATTTTATCCTTCGAGTAACAATGATTCCGGATCTTCCAGCAATTCTTTGACCGTTACCAGGAAACGAACCGCCTCACTACCATCAATAATCCGGTGATCGTAGGATAACGCGATATACATCATCGGACGATTTTCCATACGTTCCTCGTCGATGGCAATCGGGCGAATTTGAATTTTATGCATTCCCAAAATACCCACTTGCGGCGTATTGAGAATTGGCGTAGACAGCAGGGAACCGAAAATACCTCCATTGGTTATAGTAAAGGTTCCTCCTTGCAAGTCGGCCAGAGAAAGCGAATTGGAGCGTGCTTTGCCAGCCAAATCTGCAATGCTCTTCTCAATTTCAGCAAAGCCAAGACGATCAGCGTCCCGCACAACTGGCACGACCAAACCTTCCTTGGCAGATACAGCGATCCCGATATCATAGTATTTTTTCAGTACGATATCATCGCCGTTAATTTCTGCATTCACTGTAGGGAAGCGCTTGAGTGCACCAACCACTGCCTTTGTAAAGAAAGACATAAAACCCAAGCCTACATCATGTTTTTCCTTAAACTTATCTTTACGGCGTTTACGCACATCGAGAATGGCGGTCATATCCACTTCATTAAAAGTGGTGAGCATGGCAGCTGTTTGCTGTGCTTCAACAAGACGCTTCGCGATCGTCGCTCTGCGACGAGACATCCGCTGGCGTTCTACAGGCTTGCTGTACTCCGTTTGAGCTGGAGACGGAGGCGCAGGCTTGCTAGTAGCGGGAGACGCAGGTACAGATGCTGCACGTGACACTTCAGCACTATTATGCGTTTTTACATCCTCCTGGAAAACGCGTCCGAGCGGGTCCTTTCCCTGTACCTGCTCAAGATCAATCCCGCGCTCACGCGCCAACTTCCGGGCGGATGGTGATGCCGTCTGGCTATTTCCGTCGCCATTCGACGAAATAGGCGGTGCAGACTTTTGTTCTGCTTTACCGCCGCCTTCTACGGAAGACGGTGAAGTCGCTACGGACGGCGCTTCAGGCGCTGGAGTCGCTGCAACTTCTCCAGCACCGGTTGAATCCGCACTCCCACTGCCGCTTCCGATCAAGCCAACAGCTTCACCGATGACCACAGTATCTCCCTCCTGACGAAGGATTTTCTGGACCACACCTGCTTCTTCCGCACTAATTTCCAGATTGACCTTATCGGTTTCCAGCTCCAGTAGAACATCTCCCTGTCCTACGGAATCCCCTTCCTTCACAAGCCATTTGGAGATTGTTCCTTCCGTGATGGATTCTCCCATTGCTGGCACTATAATATCGCTCACAGCCGCTACCTCCCCAGTGTAATATTGTTTTTGGAATCCTGCTTCAACGCCGATTGAATAATTCGCTGTTGTTCTAGGCTGTGTACTTGCTGATAACCGCTCGCCGGGCTTGAGCGATCTGGTCTGCCTGCGTAACGAATTTCCGCTCCCTGTGGCACAACATTCCGCAGACGAGGTTCAATGTAACTCCAAGCACCCATATTTTTAGGTTCTTCCTGAGCCCATACGAACTCCTTAACATGCGGGAAGCGGCCGAAAATATTCCGAATTTCTTCTTCCGGGAAAGGGTATAACTGCTCCACACGAATAATATGCAGACGCTCTTCTGCCTCATTCTTATCCTTTTCCAATGCTTCTTCGAGATCAATGGCAATCTTGCCACTGCACAGTACAATGCGCTCTACACGATCCGGACGTGCACCCAGACCAGGCTGTTCCAACACAGGACGGAATGCTCCTTCGCTGAATTCAGAAGCAGGCGAAGCGACACGATTGTTACGAATCAGGCTCTTCGGCGACATCATCACAAGCGGACGGGCTTCCTCACTTTCGCTTAATGCAGCCTGACGGCGCAGCAGATGGAAATACTGTGAGGCACTGCTCAAATTAGCGACAGTCCAGTTATTTTGTGCGGACAACTGGAGAAAACGCTCCAGACGTGCGCTCGTATGCTCCGGTCCTTGTCCTTCGCTACCATGCGGTAACAGCATCACCAGACTCGATTTCTGTCTCCATTTGGCACGGCCCGCAGAAATGAATTGGTCAAAAATAACCTGTGCACAGTTGGCAAAATCGCCGAATTGTGCTTCCCAAATCACTAACGTTTCAGGAGAATACACGTTATAGCCATATTCAAAGCCGAGGACAGATGCCTCAGACAATGGACTGTTATGAATACTGAACGAAGCACGTGCTTCCGGCAATGTATGCAACGGGCAATGTGTACGGCCTGTTTCAGGCTCATGCAGCACAAGGTTACGGTGAGCAAATGTAGCTCGCTCCGCATCCTGACCTGTCATACGAATAGGCTTGCCGTCTGCAAGAATGGTGGCCAAAGCCAGCGTCTCCGCCAAGCTCCAATCTACCTTTTCACCCTCGTTCAGAGCAGTTTTTCTACGTTGTAAAATTCGATCCAGCTTCGGATATACATGAAAAGACTGCGGCCATTTGAGTAAGTTTTCATTGATCTGGCGCAGTTTTTTCAATTCCACTGCAGTACGTACCATAGAATTCTGATTCTTTTTCGCCTTCACAGGACTCATTTCCGGCTCTTGTTCCGGTTGATTCTTCACATGCTCATGCGCTTCCTTCAGTCTGTTTTGGACCTTTTCAATGAGGCTGGCACTAAACGCTTCATCCACAATCCCCTGCTTCATCAGCTTTTGAGCATACAATTTGCTCACCGTCGGATGATTCTTCACCTTACGATATACCAGCGGTTGTGTTGTTTCCGGGTCATCAGATTCATTGTGACCATAACGACGGTAACCAATCAGATCAATCAGAAAATCCTTCTTGAAACGATTGCGGTATTCGCCAGCCATACGAGCTGCTGCAATACAAGCTTCAGGATTATCCGCATTCACATGCACAATTGGAATTTCATAGCCTTTAGCCAGATCACTGGCATAACGGGTCGAACGGGAATCGACACTTTCCGTCGTAAAACCCAGACGATTATTCACAATAATATGAACTGAACCGCCATTGCGGAAGCCGCGCAAATTCGTGAAATTAAGTGATTCTGCCACGATACCTTCACCTGGGAAAGCCGCATCACCGTGCATAATAATTGTAGCTGCCTTGCTCACATCCAGCTTCGGATAACCGGCCTCACTGCGGTCTTCCTGTGCAGCTCGTGAAAATCCTTGTACCACCGGATTCACATATTCCAAGTGACTCGGGTTATTCGCCAATGTCAGACGAGCCTGCACCGCTTCCCCATCTTTTACAAAACGATCAGCACCCAGATGATATTTCACATCGCCAGTCCAGCCGTAGTTAATTCCTGTGGAACCTTCCGACGGGATCAAATCTTTATTCGGCGAATGATGAAATTCAGAGAAAATCTTACTGTAAGGCTTGCCCAGCACATGAGCCAGTACATTCAAACGGCCGCGATGCGCCATACCCATCAGAACATGACTTGCTCCTGCATTTGTGGTTAGACGAATAATCTCGTCGAGTACAGGGACAAGCACATCATTACCCTCAATGGAAAAACGTTTCTGTCCGACGAATGTTTTATGCAAAAACTCTTCGAACTGTTCTACTTCTACCAATCTGCCCAGCAACGACTTGCGTTCCTGTGTTGTGAGTGGCTTGGAGGACCAGCCAGATTCTGCATAGCTGTTCAGCCAGCGGCGCTCCTCCTCGTTATGAATATGACTAAATTCATAGGCAATCGGACCTGTGTATGCCACACGTAACCGTTGAATGGCTTCCCATCCGTTAAGTGTTCCCGCAGGAGCGTTATCCCATATTAAAGAGGCTGGAAAAGCCTTCAAGTCTTGTTCAGTTAAACCGTAAGATGCTGGATTAAGCAAGCGTGTATCCTGCTCTGCATCCAGTTCCAGCGGATCGATTTGGGCGGCTAAATGTCCGTATTCACGGATATTCCATACCATTTTCCCCGCTGTAACCGCTTTCTGTAATGTGTTCGAATCAAGGTGCCCCAAAGCACTTGTGGGGGGGCCTTGCAATTTGTTGTCTATCATGGAAGCAGCCGAGTATTCGGATTGTGGCGGCTCACCCCATTGATCAAATAGCTCGCGGTAAGCCGGATCAACCGTTCCGGGGTCCGCTACATACTTTTCATACTGGTCCTGCACATAACCTAGATTAGGTCCATAATACGCCTGCCAAGGTACCTGTCTGCTGCTCTCTTCCATTGTCATCTCGTTCCCTCCGTCAAATTTTGAAATTCATAGCTGGACGGAAATCATTTTCATTTTTTATTAAGCCTTTAATTTAAGTTGTTCACAATATGCTCACATTATATGAAATCCTGCATCAAAAGTCGAATTTCACAGTTCTTATTCCTCTTCCATTGTATAAAGTTTTCTAGCTATGAGCATTTCCTTTTTCTCAACATATCCATGCGTAAATGAGATGAATCGGGCTATTCTGTAATCAAACACCTGGCAACTTAAATAACCAGCCGTCGGATATCAACCGACGGCTGGTTATTTAAGTTTATGTTGCTCCTCATACTACGCCAAACCATTTTGAAAACAACTTCCCAGTCCACCCCCACTATGATTATCGTGAACAGCAGAATATAAAAGGTAGAGGGTCCGATACGATGCAAATTCAAACTTAAAGTGACATTAAAGTCACTTTTCTGTACAATATTCCTACTTTTCACTATTATTTTAATTAGGCATCTAAAAACCGCTTTGAAAGCGAAAGGGATGGAACTGTGACTGGATTAAAACAAATACTCAGAAACAAGAATTATGTCAGGTTTTTTCTGGCAACCTTCGCCTCACAAATGGGAGGAATTATCGGGGTTACTGCATTCATGTTTTATTTGTTGAAACGGTTTACAAATCAGCCATACTATGCAACGCTTGCCGAGTTAATGTATTCGCTTCCGATGCTGGTAGTATTTCTCGTGGTTGGAGTGCTGGCAGATCGGATGGACCGACAAAAAATTGCTGTTAATTGTGACTGGATCAGCGCTTTTTTATCCTTATGTTTGCTTATTTTTATTTGGGTCGATTCGATTCCTTTGATATTTGCCCTCCTCTTCATCCGTAGTGCTGCCTCCAAATTTTTCTTCCCAGCCGAAAGTGCCATTATACAGGGGATATTAAGCGAAGATGATTACACCATTGCCGCAGGTCTCAATCAAATGATGGGGAGTCTTTTCATGTTATTTGGAGGAACTCTGGGGGCCGTCGTTTACTGGCACTTTGGAATTACTGGAGCCATCCTAATTGATGCAATTTCTTTTATTGTGTCTGCACTGCTTATTCGTTCTTGCAAAATTCCAAAGGAAGTACGCCTTCCGAACGGGGCACATCAATTTAAACAATTAAAATTCAAACTTGTCATGATCGATTTTAAACAAGGGTTTCTTTACATATTACGCAACAGACTACTGCTTTGGTTGGTTTCAGGCTTTTTTATGTTCGGTATTTTAAATGGTGGATTTAGCGTTTTACCGATGTTTATTCTTAAATATAAGCTAGCTCCAGGCAACTATGAGCAGTATATGGTTTGGACAGGTATTATTTTTGGAGCTGGTGTGTTGCTTGGTACCCTAATCGCATCTCTCATCTCCGCCAAGCTAAAGCTACACCAAATGATTGCAGCGGGAGTTCTGGTAGCCGGAATGGGAATGTGCACACTTGGATTTGTTAACCACCTCTATGCTTTTCTGATTATCAATTTTGTCATTGCACTGATACTTCCGTTCATTAACATTGGTATAGGAGGATGGCTTCCTCGTATTGTAGATCCTCAAATGATGGGACGTGTGCAAGGTTTAATTAATCCGTTAATGATGCTGTCCCAGTCTCTTACATTAGGTTTCATTGCTGTAAGCTTCCCTTCATTTATTTCAATTGAGCTCTTGTTTTTATTAGTTGGGGTCTGTACCGTTATTGTAGGAATATACTACACTATTGTGCTTCCCCGTTATGCTGATTACAGCACTTCTTCCAAGACCCTTCAGGAATCTTTATAGGCAAATTAAAAAAGTCAAACAGCAGACCATTTCCGCCAGCGATTGTTGAGTTGCCACTTCTGCCTCCATATCCAGTGCAGAGGTGGCTTCATCATATCTCCTCTCAAATGCTCCACAAGTACATACATTCGTTGCATACGACTAGCTCGTCACAACCCAGTAGATACATAGACCGATAGGGTATGTAATATTCAAAAAAAAATGCCCGGCAGACGCATTAGCTGCATCAGCAGGACATTTTGATAAAAATCGGAGTAGCGGGATTCGAACCCACGACCTCACCCACCCCAAGGGTGCGCGCTACCTGACTGCGCTATACCCCGATAACCCAGTGTATGTAGATCGATGCTGTTATTTACCATTATATTCTGGTCATAAAATCCTGTAAAGGGTTTATTTCCCCATCATTCTGTTGCATTTTTAAGTTGTTTTCATTATGGTAGATACAAAAGTTAAGAGGTCAAAAACAGAGATCTTAGGAGCTAACCATGCAAAGCAAAAAAGTGCTTATACCCGTTGCATTACTTCTTTTAATACAGTTAATTGTTCCTATGTGCTATACCTTTGCACAGGATAACCTTGTCATAGATCATGAAACGAAAGAGAGAATCAAAGAACAATATGGCTTGGATGAACCAGAATTTCCTTCATCAAAGCAGCAGCAAAACATATTATTGGGAGGTGATTTTGGATTTACTCCCTCTGGTGATGCTGTTGTGGTGGAATTGACCATATTGATTCGTTATCCGCTCATTTTTATCAGTCAACAACTGGTACATTCACTGAAATCATAATTTTTTTCTACAAGTTCCATGATATAGAGCATAAGAATCATTTATTTCGTAGCAAGTTGTCTGCCACTTGGGTTCACTTCATCCTTCTTATTGAAAAGGTTTAATTCAATGGGTCCCCTCCCATGTAGCCACAGCAGTTCATCGAATAAAAATGTCAGTCCATCCTTAGCGCGTAAGCGTTCGATGATCTCCGTGACAACTTGCATAACTTCCCCTTGTACACCCTCAGCCAGTTGCAAGCCTCCGCTCTCTCCATCCAGATAAAGATGCGTATGATATGATTGCTCCACCTTCTTCACATGGCGCAAACACAGTATGCCATTTTCGAGGTAAAAGAAGTATTGATGGTCATACAGAATTCCTTCGCATATTTCATACATATGAGGTAAATCATACGGCCCCTGAACCATGGATACCCGTTCCAATCCCATTACCCATTCTGTCATACATCCTCGCTCCATTCCTTTGTTCAAAATTTCTTATTTACCAATATACTTTCTTCTCCAGGTAGTTTTTCAAACTAGGTGGTTGAACGATAATTAATTGCTAATTGTAAAACGTTTTGGTACGATAAGCATATTACTACGACGTTCACAAATAACATTTCAATAAACCAAATGCACATTACAGTGTTATTTTTGTTGTTTTCAGAATACATCGAACAGTGTTTATTGTCAATACTTTGATGTTGCTTTTTAACACTATAGAATGCATTTAGCTGGAGGAAAATATGATAAAGATTCATCTTTCCCGTATTATGGGCGAAAAACGAATAAATATTGCCGAGCTTTCCCGCATGACTGGATTACATAGAAACGGAATCACCAAACTTTACAACGAAGAAACAGACGGTGTGAAATTTGATACGCTAGATAAAATCTGTAAAGCTCTAGACTGCCATGTTCAAGATGTTATCGAGTATGTAGAGGATGGTGCAGACTAGATCCCTTTCGTTTATTTCCCCCTCCTCACGCATTTATTTGTTTAGGATTATCAAAATAGTGACTGTTGCTAATTATAAAGCATTTTGATACTATGAAGACATCAAATTAGTTTACTTATAATCTTGTTAACTAGATTACTTATTTACAAATATACGCTTCTATTCTATACATGTCAACTAGTTTACTTGATTACTTCTTGGAGGAATTGTTGTGATTAGATTTTCTCTTGATAAAATTATGAAGGATCGTGGACTCGAACAGAAAGATATTGTTTCTATTACGGGAATTAATAGAAATACGGTTAAAGCTTTGGCCTCCAACGCAAACGCCCGAATTGACTTCCCAACCTTGAATACACTTTGTAGAACCCTTGGCGTACTCCCTGGTGAACTGATCGAATACTTGCCAGAAGACGACGAAGAGAGCCGTTAACATGTTAACGGCTCTCTGTTCTTTGTATAATATTTAAAATACTTTTTTACCGATCTTCCCACTCAATTAGATTTCACACCGTAATCCCTTTCTATAAGGCGATTTTAAATATATTTCTCCCACGTATGATAAATGTCCAATAAAGCATTAGGATTACGCTCACCGTCTAAAACTCAATACATTTTATTCGTTAAGATCATGATCACATCCATATCTATTTCCTTAGTCAAACCAGTGATAACAGGACGATTTACGCTAAAATAAGACTTTGGTTCCTGAATGATCCTCTTCTAACTCCAAAGCACTTTTACTTTGAATCTGTACATTCCCTAGATACCATTCCCAAATATCTATGTGCAAAAAGGTGGTTGCATTAATTTATATTCCATTTCAAAATCCCTTCTTGCTTTGCTATCTTAATTCGAAGAAAAATCCACGGTGACACCACCTGATACCAAGATCGTTAAAAGATCCATAAAATATTGCCGTGGTGAAAATCCATAACTTCTCTCATCTTGATCCCATTCTTCCTCGAATCTTTCCAAAAAATAATGTGCGTTTTTCCAATGGATCGTGAACGGTCCTACTGTCCCAAAACCTCCACAGAGACAGTCCGATATACTGTCCAAGCTAAATCCATAGTACCCTCCGGGGCCATTAATCGCTTCACCAAGTGCTATAAAAAATGTTGTAAAATCAGATATGTATTCGCCGTCCAAGGTGTAAACTTCTCCTCGTTTATCCAGTCTGGCAAAATGATTAGATTCAGAATGTATTCTAGTTACGTTTAGCCACCCGGACCGTTCTTCTTTAGAAAAGCCTTGCCATATATTATTTTCAAGCGACTGAGCACCCTTTAAAAACTCCCATAATCTTAATTCCACAGGGGAGGGCTTCGTTTCAAGTATACCTGTTAACTCCAGATTGAAGTTTCCTTTATTATAATTTAGTTTATGGATTATGTAGGATTCAGGTAGATGATAATAATAGCTTCCAATCACTGTTTCTTCATCATTTAAAATAGCAATGTACAAGTTGTGTACAGATTGTTTTGTCTTTGTTATGTTTCCTATGAAATCCTCATTAAAGACAAAGTGCTCAAAAATGACCTTTTCATATGTTTCGACAATGATATCACCCGTTAAACCAACCACATCTCTACAATAACCAACTGTGAGCCCACTTTCATCGTCAATGACAGCAAATCTATATTTCATATCATATCTCCTCACAATAATTTTAAGGAATGTAACATTTTAAGGCATCACTTTTAGCTTCTTGCAAATCTGTTCTTCCTAAGAATACATTAATTCGATACCTATCAAATTGAACAAAGTTTATTTTGCTATTTAACCAGCCCATGCGTGAGTATGAATCATAGGAATCATGTAATTGTTTATTATCCTCACTTATTGTAAAAACATTGTTATAAAAAGTACTTTTAAATTCCTTGGCAGCATTATTTGGAAGTTGGACTCCAGTGTCTCATCGTTCCAAATTCCATCAAAAAATCTGGATGCACTAGTTCCTTTGTACAACTTACCTAGTGAAAATATTTGTACTGTAATATCAAGGCAACTTATCCCTATGAATATCAGCTATTATTATTCCTCTAGGGATGTTGATCGTCAAAGCTGTTCTCTCTCGGCTTCGTATGCGGAGCTCTCTCCGTTTCCATTGTAAGATGATTCCCTCTGGCATCATACGAATAAGCATCCTGATTTGGGTCGTGCTTTTCTATTTCGAGATAAAAAGAAACCACATGCAAGAGTTTTACATGTGGTTAATATAGAAAACCATAATTATTATTATCTTCCTCTAATCCCTTTAAAATCTCTTACTATTTCTTTATATGGATTTAGGCAAAACTTCATTCCTACTAGGCATGACAATCCATTATGGTTCATTCAATTATCTCACTTTTTTCAGCTACTATACCTAATAATTTATTTCCTGATAACAAGTAGCTTATTCCACTTTGCGATACTTCTAGTTCTACGTTACTTTTTCTCGATAACCAGATAATATATCCATCCTCAAGTTGTTCAATGACTACATCACCATCAATTGAAGATATCTCGAAAGAAGGTGTCCCATCAATCCATTCGTCAAGATGAAAATATGTTGAAATTCCATTTTTGAAACTCTTTGGACAAATACATTCAATCTCTCCGAGTTGCCCTTTCTCATTTAGCCAAATGCAACATCCATTGCCAAGCTGGGTAGGTTTACAATCATCCGTCATATTATCTGTGACAATATTGTAGGTTTCAATAGACGGAGTGTATGTGCATGACACCCTAGAGGTACCGTGGTTTGTATCAATCTCTTTTAATAGCACTACTAAAGTTCTCCTTTCGTTCTATTTGAAACTGCCAGGTTGAACTCCAACAATCTCTTTACTTGTTGGATTGACATAGACCTTAGTACCAGTTGATGGATTAGTATATATCACGCTTCCTGGCTCACCCGGAGTTGGCTTTTTACTAAGTGCTGTTGTGATATCATCTGGCATAATATCTTTGCGACCTGACTTAAATAGCCTATTGTAAGCATGTTGATTCATTTTGAATCCTTGACCACCGACTTCGACACCATTCTCCATCCACTTATCAAATACAGGCCGTCTGGTCGCCCTTAACTCAGCATTTCCATCTGCACTGAAAATTTTGGCTTTAGCTTGTCCTGTGTTCCTACTATTACTAGGTCCAAACATGGAACCCACAGTACCAACAAGACCAGAGGACTCATAAACATATCCTGTGATATAAGCACTATAAGCCTCTAGTAGGTAACTCTTAGCCCAATCCGCCTTCTTTTTACTATTTCCATAAGGGCTTGTTTGGGTCGCTAACCCAAATAAAAATTTAAATTCATTGTTATTGTCATTATACACAGGAGCAAAAATACTACCTATTTCTTCTCTCCACAGCCAATAATCGGCCTGCTTTTTAGAATGTACGTCCTTCATAGCTAGTTCTAATTCATATTTAAACTGTTCCAATGGTCCAGTTGAAATATAATGCCCGCTAGGATCAATATAAATCAACGGATTGTTTTGGACATACGTATATAAATTCAAACTCAATGTATCATTAACTTCCCCATCGTACGTATCCTCATTGATAAACCTTCCACTATCAGGATCATACCATCTGGCACGAAGGTATTGTAGTTCCGTTGTATCATCCCATAACTCGCCTGAATACCGGAATGGATTGTGAACTTTTTCTTCCTTGACCTCTTCATTGCCCCAGATATCATATTGATATTGATTCAGCAAAGCTCCGGAGGAATCCCTGATTTCAATAATATCTCCGTGACCATTATAGACAGGATAGGCTTCTGTTTGATCTGCATAGGCTATAGCGTCTAATTTCAGACCTCGAATATAATTAGCTTTTAAAACAGGCTTTCCATTTTCAATCGTAGCTTCTGCTATGATTTGCGCACTGTTTCCATCGTAGTAGTATCGGGTATGAACGCCATCCTGTATACGGTCTGTCAGCAATCCATCCCCGTTGTATCGGTACTCAACAAGTTTTCCGTCAACCTTGACTTGAGTCAATCGGTTCTGATCGTCAAAGCTGTTCTCACGTGGCTTCGTATGAGGAGGTCTCTCCGTTTCCATCGTGAAACGATTCCCTCTGGCATCATACGAATAAGCATCCTGATTTTCGGTGGAGGTAGCAATCCGATTCAGCTTGTCATACGTAAATGAATCCTCTACACCATTTTGAGTACGCTTCGTAATATTTTTACCAGGATCGTAGCTATATTGAAAGCTGTTCGTTTCCGCATCAGATCGTGTGTGCTTTAATTCAACTAACTCAATCCCATTATATTTGTTTTGCTGGCGATAACCATTTGCAGATACGGTTGTGTCCAGCAATCCATTTTTGGTATAAGAATATTCCGAAACAGGCTTATCTTTTGTGTTGCCTACGGTCTTCAATCTGTTCAATTGATCATACGTGTAGTTTACTTGCTCGCCAAATGGTCCTGTCATTTCGGTTCGATTCCCATTAGCATCATACTGATTGGAGAGCTTTAGTCCATCCGGGTAAGACAAGGTATCTAATTGCTCTGTATACGGATCATACGCATAGGAAGTTGTACCCGTCTGATCTGTCATGCTTAGGCGTTTGCCTGCAGCGTCATATACGTAGCTGACTGTCTCATCTTTTCCCACACGCGACTTCAACCGATTACGGCTATCGTATTCAAATGAAGTGACGTTCCCGTTGCGATCTGTTTTCTTGGATAAGTTCCCGTTGGTATCAAAATAACGCTTCTCTACCTGGTTTTTCTCATCCTTGGTTTGAATCACTCTACCCAATTCATCATACGCCTTCACCTTGGCATGACCATCCGGATATGTGATCTGAGTGAGATTGCCCAGCATATCGTAAGTGTACTTCGTCGTTTCGCCGTTTGGCTCCGTCACAGATGTTTGGTCACCCAAAGCATTATATGAAAATAGAGTTTCATTACCATTAGCATCGGTTTGTTTTAAAATCTGGTCGTTTACAGTATCATACTCTACTTTGGAATTTATCTTCTCAATACCGTCCATTGCTGATTTTTCTTTGTTTTGCACCAGACGATTCCATTTATCGTAGATTTGAATTTGTTCATTAAGCTCGCCATCTTGTTGAGTTACTTGACGAAGAGCATCATTATACTCGACTACTGCTTGTGATCCGTCCGCGTAGGCTGTTGACGTTGTACGGCTCCAAGCATCATAGCCATAACGTGTCAGGTGCCCAAGCGCATCTTCACTGGATACTAGTCTGCCGTTAGCGTCATAAGCTGATTTGGACTTAATCACGTAATCGTTACCTTCATACAGACCTGACTCGATATTCCAACCCAAAGCATTGTAACGTGTTTTTGTTCTTATCCCCAGCTCATTCGTAACCGTTACGGTGTTCTCAAGATCATCGTAGGCTACATGGATGCTTTTACCGTCCGGATAGGTTACTGCCTTTACGCGGTCAAGAGCATCATATTGATACCCGGTTTTCTGACCTTTCCCATCCAGCGAGGAAGTGATTAAACCAGTTGGCTTATCATACTCTGACTGAATGGTTACCGTAGATTTTTCTCCATCAATATTTGTAACCTCTACACTTTGTTTCGTAGGAAAAGCATGGTCGTAGCCACTGCTGTATTCCGTGGTTGTAGTCACGGACTTGTTACCGTTCGTAATCGTCTGAACCGTTGTATTTCCGTAAGCATCAATACCTGAATAATTTACTTTTTGTAGTAGTTCTCCCCCAGAATGATCCTTGGAGACGATGGCCTGTGTTACTTTCCCCTGCGGGTTTCGAGTGTACTCTGTAACTCCAGTGCTGTTAGAATCAATCGGTTCCGTAATGGTTTTAATCCTATGCTTGTCGTCATACGTATACGCAGTTTGTGAACCTTTTTCATCCACTGAGCTTGTCATATTACCGTAATCATCATATTCAGCAGCAGTTGTCAAAACGTCTCCATTTTGATTATTGCTGGACGAGGTACGCGTTGGAACAGGTACAGTATAGGCTTTGCCTGTCACCTGCTTACCGTATTGATAAGCTGTGCTTTTTTCAGAATCTCCTGCTTTAAACACAGATTGATCCAGGTAATACTGTGGTGGCGTGTCTGCACTAATAAACTTTTTAGTATAATTGAAGGTCGAACGAACTAATCCATTGTCTGTTACAGTAGAGAACGAAGTATCTTTCACATAGCTCTCACCCATATCAGAATTATAATGAATCGTTTCCTGATTATAGTTTTCCGTTTGATTATTTTGATAAATGATTTGATCTACACGTGAGTCCGCTCGATATGCCTCGTTTACCGAATTGGAGCCAATATAGCGTTTTACTGGTTGGTCTTCGTAAGTATACAAAGTAGAGGCTCCAGTAGGATGAAATACTTTGGTTAACAAAGCGTACGGATTAGAGATTTGTCTTTCTGGGTGTGACGCACTCAAATTAAACTTGGCAGGTGCCAATGTATAGGAATATGTCGTTTTTCTGCCTTCAGCATCTGTAACTGAATCCAGTAATTCAACACCTTGTTCTGTATGTTTATGATAGACAACTGTGCGGTTTCCTTTAGACAAAGTAACGTCTGTAGCCGTATATTGAATATCAATCGAGTTACCGATCGCATCTTCTACCTTACTAAGCAATTTGCGTTTATAAGTAGCATTGAGTTCATAATTGAACTTTATCGTGTTATGATATGCATCTTCAATTTGCAGCAACTGACCGTCTTTGGAGAAATATTGTTTTTTCGTTCCATCCACAGAAGTTAATACATATGATGAATTTTCTCCATTAACTGTTACTGAAGTATCAGGAGTGAAGGTGAGTCCTTTCCAGTCGTAACCTTTGAGCTGGTCACCCTCAATTTCATAGCTTCCACCATCCCCCAAGTGTATGTACTGCTTGCCCTCTTTGGTTTCTACATAAGGTAAATTCCAGGACCACCCCTTGCCAAGAGGGCTCAATTGATCTTCCAGGGCAGGATAGGTACGGTTTTGAAAAATAAATGAAGGTTGATAGGCTACAATCTCAGCAAAGACGGTAGCATCCGCATCTGCTGCAATATAATATTTATTCCCATCGTCACCCGGAATTTCAGTCTGAGGATTGCTGTTAATTAAATCCCTATAGTACTCAGCCTCAGCAATGGTTGTGAACAGCGCTGTCTGTCGGCGAACAGCCGTTTCAAGCCCCTCAGAAACAATCGTTTCAATTTGCGGTGAGCCCTCCATGGTAAAGGCCGTTCTTGTCCTTCCGCCTTTTCCGTTGCTAGTCCACTCGCTATAACCAATATCGCTGGTATAACCAGGCTTAGTAACGGTTCCGCTATAATCTTGCCTCCATTCTCGGGTATCAGCAGTTCCCTTATTGAACACTGTTCCTGAATAATACGCTGTTCCGTACTCGCTACACATGATTCTACCAGGAGAAAAGCTAGGGCATCTTTGAGGAACAATCATACCTGTTAAGGACAAATCCCCTTCATATGAGTCCCTGTCGTAATGTAATTTAGAGTCTCCACATGACGAACCACTTGGATAATTCCGTGTTATATTTCCAGCACTATCATAAAAGAACGTATTCATAACACTACACTGTTCCCCGAATACATTTTTAAAACTTGGAGCTGTATATGATCCCTTGATGACTCTGGCTTGTCCATCTTTGTTTAAGGTTCCTGTAAATCCATCTTTGCTGTACTTTATTGAATCAGGAAAAGCCTTCTCCCATTTTCCCGTTTGAGAGTCCTTTTCTACTCTGGACTCCGGAGCTGTAGTATAGGTTATTTTTTGTCCCACTGCTTGACTAGCAGCTTCATAGGTTGTGTATGTGCCTATAACTTTGGTTTCCGGCTGAAGATTATAGGTATTCACATCAACATTCCCATCACCGTCTGTGTCCTCTTGCACCCATCTTTTTTGCTGATAGGCTACCTTGTACGACTTGGTAACAGGTTTCATCATCGCCTTAAAGTAGACATAATAATTTTGCACAGCAGCACTGTTGTCAACAATTTCAGCGCCTTTGTCAAAAAATTGAGCACGATTTGTATCATATTGACGCGTCAAAGAAAAGCCCAGTCCATTTCGTCCAGGCAGAGTTAAATCTGTGTTTTGCAGCGATAAGCTACCTGATAAAGTGGATATTGATTCTTTATCGTCGCCAACAGAATAAGGTGCTTCATTAAAGGAAGATTTATTGTAAACGGGCGCTTCCTCTCTAATAGGTGGAAGCTGTGGCACATTCGCCATGAGATTTAGTTTCAGGAAATCCGCCTTATATACATCTTCAGTGACTTTGTTCGTAGGAACAGGATCATCAGTTGGATAAACATCATCTGTAACACTATGAGAAATCAGGTTATCTAGTGGAGCATCCGATAGCTTATTATATACGTCACTTGTTACAGTCTGTGATTGGTTTTCCTCTGAAGGAAATAACGAAGCTACTGCCTGATCGTAGCTTATATGATCCTGTTCAGCCATATATAACGCTGTATAAATTTGATTTAATGAATAACCTTTCTTTAATTGTTCCGAAAGAAAAGATGATGTGACTCCAAATCGGGCAGCCATTTGATCCGCCGAATATTGCGAATTGTCCTTCCCTGCACCGAATACATTTGGAGGAACAAGGCCGCTAATTGTGCCAAAAATAAATGTAATAATCATGATTAGCGCTATATGACGTCTTACTGTTCTAAATCGCAAGTTCTTCTCTCCATTCCCGACTTTAAATTGTATTACATATCATTTATTGGGAACTGCTCACTTTATGATCTGTATAAGGTTACCATTAGAGTCATAATGATATTGGAAAACAACCTGACCATCCTGTTCAATATGCTCAAGCCTTCCATTAGCATCATAAATATATTTATATTTTCTGGATAAGCCGCTTTTGACACTATTGCTAAACTCCGAATAGTTTCCAGCCGCATCTCTGGCTTTCACTGCAAACCTGTAAATTTTCTGAGGCTCTAACTGGTTCACTTGAAAGGTTAATTCTCCGGTATTACCTATCATTTGACTATCCCGATACACATCATAGCTAACGACTCCAACATCATCGGTAGATGCTTCCCATGTTAAAACGATGCTGTTCGGTGCAGGCCTGGAGCCGGTTAACTTTTTAGGTTTGGAAGGACTTGTTATATCCTTGGGCAAATCATCAATAGCCGGTATACGATCTAATCGGTCGTTAAGCTGTTGTTTGTCTGCATCATTGAGATGCACTAGTAAAGTGCGAGCCATATTAATCTCAGTTTGTAATTTTGAAGCCTCCGCTTTTTCAACTGCGTGCGTAGCTATCGCCAATTGCTCAGTATAGGCAGCTTTTGCATCAATGATTTTTTGTATTGCTACTACTCTTTCAACAAGCTTGCCCTTGTCCTGATCACGAAGTTTGTTTATTAACTCTATAGCTGCATTTACATCCGTCTGTAATTGGGTTGTCTCTGCTTGTGCCACCGCTGCTTCAGCTTTGGCCAATTGTTCTATATATTTGGTATCCAAAACTTTTACAACAAAATTCTGCGATACAGACTTACCTAACGGGTCTGTAGCTGTTATGGTTATCGTCGATTCTCCCGAACTTTGGGGCTGCAAATTCAGTAGTGAGGTATTCCCCCTTGAGTCCTTGACCAATTGGTGGATGACTACGACTGAGTTGGAATTTGTACCCGAATATTGAAGCTGCTGCTGGTCAGGGTCTGTAAAATATTCGGATAGATCTTTATTTGAGGCTCCCTCATCCATTTCAATCGTGGTAGCTGGAATGCCCTTAATCGTTACTGGCGTTCTATTAATCAAATTTATTACCGATTCCGTAACTTGCGACACATTTCCGGCACTATCTGTTGCGCGTGCCTGTATGCGCGTTCCATACTCATTGACATCAATGGGAGAGTTATACACCTTCCATTCGCTTTGATTAACACGGTATTCCCTTGTCGCTGCATCAGTAGGATAGTTGATTGTCACTCTGATATTATTTGCTACTTCATTCGGAGGGCTATTACTAAATGACGGTGGGGCAGGTGGTGTTTTATCAATGTTGCTAATCACCAATGAATTCTCAGTGCTGAGGTTTCCGTATTTATCTGTATAACAAGCAAAAATAGTAGTGTTTTCAGACACCTGAAATGGATTACTGTATGGAGTCCACGTACCGTTCACACCGATTTTGTACTCGCTTTTAGAATTAGCAGGTACACTATCCAATTGGATAAGAACATTTTGATTCGTCATCCCTGTAATATTGGAACTTATGTGTGGACTGGCTGGAGTGGTTAAGACAATTCCTGAGTATGTAAAAGTTCCTGAGGATTTGGATCCATTCCACTCATTTATATAAAAGTAATTTACCGTTATAGCATTGGAAGATACCGAGACATTGTAAAATTTAACCGATAATGCAGCCCCAAGATTTTTGGAATAAACGACTACATTGTTTCGAATGAAATTGATATAAGGGGAACTTGCCTGCACATGTACAATCGAACCATCCGACAACGTTACAGTTTCATGTGTAGACGATGGTTCTGAAGGCGTTGGCTTTTCTTCAGGAGGCCCAATTGATCCGCCCCTGTTTGGTGGTGGATAAAGATTTGGTATCCCACCTGTAAAAGCTGCTGACACTACTGCCTGAGAAAGCACAGCTATGCTCCACGGAGATAAAAAAACAAATAGGCCAAGCATTGTTAAAACGAATGTCTTAGCATTCTTTCCTTTCCCTCGCTGCCTCACTTCGTTTAAAAAAAATTTCATTTTCAAAATCATCCCCCTGCATATAGTGGTAATGCCTAGTTAGAAGAATACTAAAATTAAAAATAATTTATAATTCAATCATATTTCGCCCTCTTTCAGAAAAATGTATTTTGATTTACATATGATAACAATGTCGTATTAAATTTGTATATAGCGAAGATTGTCGAAATAAAGAAAAATATATAAATATTTTTAAATTGCCATAAATTATGTTTAAAACAATAACATCCTTTTTTAAACATTATATGAATTTGAATATCCAGTATACTTTTAGAATCCTCCCACTCATTGATTTAAAATAAACAAAATGTTATATTGTCTATAATATAATCATCATTCAATCGAGGTGTTTGCTAAAATGGATTATTCCGAACTATTCTGGAATGCTGGTATCGAAGAACTGAAGCGTGGATATATTCGCCAAGGAGAGCAGGTAATTTGCCTGTTGGACGGACAACGATATGAGCAAGGCATCATATATCAGGATCAAGGGGTATTGTATGACGCGGAGAGGTACATGCGGCTTCATATTGAGCGGACGTATGGTTCAGTCTTTGACTATTTGATTGGTCTGGACAAAAAGCTGACCGGGCTGACGGATCATCAGAATCGGTTGCTTCAGTTATTTTATCAAGGCATGGGCGATGCAGATATTCAAAAGGAAACCGGAATCGGCAGCGCATCCACCATACGCAACCATCGCTTTGGTCTCAAAGAAAAAGAACGGCAGGCCAAAGTATTTCTCACATTAATGGAGCTGCTAAAGGAGAAAGACCGTCACGCTCCCGCCATTGTAGAAGTACCCATAGGAGCACGGATGGTGGACGAACGTTACAACATTACGGAAGACGAAAGGCAAAAGGTGCTCACGAAGTATTTTCCGAATGGTACAGACGGGCGCCTTAAGACCTTTAAAATGCAAGAAAAGCACAAGCTGATTGTGCTGCGTGAAATTGCGGACCGTTTTGTAAAGGGACAAATATATCATGAGAAAGATATCAATGCGATTTTACAGGAAGTGTATGACGATTATGTCACGGTGCGAAGATATATGATTGAATACAATCTATTGGATCGTAAGCCGGATGGCAGTGAATATTGGTTGAAGGAATCTTGAAGCTAGGCGCTTATGAAATCAGCATTTTGCATAATTCGATTCCCAACGCTCGTAGGTACAATATATAGACGAACTAAAGCGTTTCGATCTATACATTGCTGATTTGAAAATGCTCTTGGGATTTATGCAAAATGCTCAAATAGGAGGATTCGACAATGAATCGAAGAAAAGAACTGGTGCAGCAATACATGGAGATTAAGACAGAGGCAGGAATCTATTGCATTCGCAATACACGTAATGGGAAAATTTTCGTCTCTTCCACGCCGAATTTAAAGTCGCTGAATGGACGGCGTTTTGAGCTAAATATGGGCGGATTTAAGAATAAACAACTACAACAGGAATGGAATGAGTACGGAGAAGATTCATTTGAATTTGAAGTGCTGGACGTTTTGAAGAAAAAGGACTCAGCGTTCTTTGATGTCAAAGATGCACTAGCAAAGCTGGAGCAGACCTGGCTTGATCGACTCCAGCCATACGGAGACAAGGGATATTTGTAAACTTACCGATTCACGGGATGCTCTTCCTGAAGGTATCCAAAAATAACAGCGTCGACAAACTGGCCTTTTTCATAAAAATAGTCTCTCAGGTGACCTTCTTTAGTAAAGCCACTTTTGAGCAGCAGCCGTCTGGAGCCTTCGTTATCTGGATCAATGAAGGCTTCTATACGGTGAACCTGCGGCAATTGAAAGCCATAATCCACTACCACCTTCATCGCTTCTGTCATCAGACCTTGCCGCCAATATTCCGGTGCCAGCTCATACCCAATTTCAATACGGGAGTGCTCCTTGTGCCAGTTATGGAATCCAATTGTACCCACGATCCGCTCAGGAGCTTCTTTTAACGTAATCCCCCAACGAAAGCCCTCTTGCTTCTCATATCTGGTTAGCATCGAACGAATAAATTTTTCGGCTTGCTCTACCTCAGTAAAGCTTTCCAAGTCATAATATTGTGTGACCTCATCCTTGGAGAAATAGCCGAACACATCCTCCGCATCCCCTACTGTAAGCTGTCTTAAACGAAGCCTATTGGTTTCTAAAATCGGAAACGTTTCCATTGACATTATCCATCTCCTCCTTCACATCGAAGAGCCTATCTTATCAGCCACCAGCCAATCCCAACCATCACTCCATTGATGAAGAATAATACAATACATACTCTCCACTTGTTGATTCCACTTGTTTGAAAAAAACCTGTCACTTTACTACGACACATGAACAACGTAAACAACAAATTCCAAATAATACGCATACCATATTTTACGTAGTATAAAGCAGGGTTTAACTGTACACCGCCCAACGTTGGAGGGACATCCGGAATAAACAGAATTGCACACGTATAACGCATGGTCTCATATGTAAAGTAAAATACTGCCAGCCACCAAGCCCACTTCTTACCAAATAACATGCCGACACCGGCAGTCGTCCCTGCCAAACCGAGTAACGCGATAAATCCTTGAAACATGCCTCTGCAAATGCCTACAAACGTAGAAGCCTCATTTAATGCATTAAGCGTCAATAGCTGGGTCACCAACAGAAGTGCTCCATTAAAGATCAATAAAATGGCTGAAATACTTACACCTAAAGGTCGTTCGAAAACCACGTTGGTTACATAATCTTCTACTTCTTTTTTCGTATACAGATCTGACACTTCTTCTACTCTCCTAACCCAAATTATATACATCCATTTTCGGGCGGGTATAATAACAGTATGTTCTCGCCTCATTCCCATATATCGGCTTTTAGGAAAATATGATTTAATCTTTCCTGAAAATTCCGTTATCCGTAGGCTAATCATTATTATTCAGTGCAGCCATACTGCTAATGATCATCCTCTAATGGTGTCAAATCAGCGTTGTGAGAATCTCTATCATTAACAGAATCCCAAATAGAGTAATATCTATCCTTATACTACCATTCCAAGAACGGATCTGACAAATGAATGGACTACTACTTACGCTTATGAATGTATACGCGTTATTTTCGTGGCTCTGTAACCTTCAGAAGACTGGATATACTCTACTTGATAACCCATTCGGGCATTCAAAAGCTCTTCCATAAATGGAAGGCATGGACTGTAAATAAAACTCCCTCCTGGCCGAATGGCTCTAAGCAATTCCATATATTTGCGAGCGTACTCATGAATATTACCATCTGCCTTCAGATGATGATGTATAAAATGATTGGAGAATGCCATATGTGAAACGATCGTCCCCCATGTACGTTCCCCAAAGGTGGTCTCTAACCAATCTCCTTGAGTGACCCAACCTTCTGTTTCAGCCAACCGATCTGTTCCGTAAGCCTCAATTCCACAGGCACGTAAATAAGTAACCAACCGTGCCTCAGATCCGCAACCAACATCTAGAACAGGCTCTTGCAAACGAGCAATGTCCAATCCTAGCAGATTGGCTTGCAACTCCGGCGTATATTCCTCACAAGGTATCCAAAAGGTATACTCACACTCTGCATACTTAGCAAACATTTCACGTCCGTTGGTACGAGTTAAAAAATCTCTCAAATGCCCGTAATGCTGCTGGAGCAGCAAGTCCAAGGTTGCTCTATCTATAGATTTCTTCTGGAACAGTTTTTCAATCCGGGTGAAGAGTCGATCATACAGCTTCGTGAGCTCCCTCGCATGGTCTGTGTGAAAATGTAGATACTGATTGGTATTTACAAACTGGGACAGTATTTTAGCCGCTACATCCGTCACAAAAGCGTTATACGTATGCTGGCGCTTCAAGCTTTGAAGCATGAGGATCAGTTCCGAGCTTCTCTGCGTTAGCCAGAACGTCATTTCTGTTGAAGGTCCTAACAGAACAGAACCCTCGCGCATATAAAATAAACTCCGATGCTGATTGTACAGGAGTTGATCGTTAATAAGATTATGAAGTTGAGCGACTGTCATTCTCGCTTCCTCCTTAAGATCCAGAACATTAAAGCCCTACCCAAGCTTAAACAATGCTATCTTTGGGTAGGGCCAGCTTATTTTCTAAGTATACCATGACTATGGAAATAATGTTTTATTGCGAATCTTCCACCTGTACATAAGAGGATAAAGGAATATTCAGCTCACGGATCCCTTGAGCTACCAGGCGAGCTATTTGCTCCGCACCGTTTTCCTGAAAATGTGTATCATCCTTCACTCCATCAGGAAATGCAGGATACACCCCTGGCTCCACATGTAAAAATAACGGGAGTGTTCCTTCCAGGCCAAGTGTATCATAGTACGCTACACTCAAGCGGCTAAGATCGACCAGTGCAACATTTGTCTCCGATGCTGTTTCCTTCATGGCCTGCACATATTCCGGGAAACTAATCCGAAACGAGGCACTTGCCGCATCATAATCCCGGCGGCCAACAGGAGTGATTAGCACAGGTGTTGCACCGCGTTGGATGGCTCCTTGGATGTAGGTTTTTAAGTAAACTTTGTAATCCGCGGGTGAAACATAACGCTCTTGGTTGTTGATCGCGGCATCATTATGCCCAAACTGTATGAGCAGATAATCTCCTGGACGGATATTGCGTAAAATATCATCTAACCGCCCTTGTACCAGAAAGGTTTTCGTGCTTCGTCCACCAATAGAACGGTTCACAAAAATAGGCTCATCTGTGAAGAACGGAGCAATCATTTGCCCCCAGCCCGCCTGAGGCTTCATCGCGGATTTATAGGTTTGAACCGTAGAATCTCCCGCAAGGTATACCGAAGGATGTTCTCCAGCCGTTCGAGCATCCTTTGGAGTAATAACCAAAGCGTTAATCTTCGCTTCATTACCTGAGAAATACAATTCGAGCTGACCGTCGATAAGTGCAAGTTCAAATCCAGCCTCGACAAATTGTCCTGCTGTTTTGGCGGTAGGTTCTACCTTGACGATAGACTCGGCTTTAACCGTAATGTCTGTGTTTCCGGCAGTATCTCCGGCAATCAGGGAAAGCGTGTAATCTGCAGGTGGTAAATTGACGACAAATGATGATCCTTGAACACGAACAAAATCTGAGCGTATAGCATCACTTCCACCACGATCCTCTTCATTCACTTTGGAAAGATCGGTAAATCCATAGCCTCGCTCAGGCGTGTAAGCATCCTTGGCAGTGACTTGGGTGTAGCCTTCAGCTACGTTGCCGGGGCCAAAGTCAAATCGAAGAGGCGCCGCAAGCTGTTTTTCGGCTAATGCCTGCCCTGGGATAAGTATGGTTGCAAACAATAAGCTGAACCCTGCGCATAATCCAATCATCTTACCGAACAACCTGTGACGCTTTCCCTTTTGTTTCAAGCGCAACCCTCGCTTTTCAGGTTATTTGAGTGGTTTGTCATTGTCTATACGTGTATTGATCCCCGCCAGCTTTTGACAGCCTTGGTCCAGTGCCCAGGATACCACAATGCCAACTGTGTACCTGATCAGATCCGCGGTCAGGAACCCTTTCCCAAGCACCAGGCCGCCCAGCGTCGTTGCCCGAATGTGGTTAATCCAGGGAGCCTGGTACATCTGGCTGAACTCAATGGCGAAGCAAAACAGCAAGCTGCCCCACAGGGCTACAGACAATTGACGATTCACCCACAACATTCTCAGCCCAAAATAAATCATGCACGCCCACAAGGCATCCCCAAAGTGATTAGCAACGAATTCAGGCAACTGGGAGGAGAAAACCCGGCTTCCCAAACCCAACAAAATCGTGACCAGCACAGCAATTAGGTACGCAGCGCGGGCCTTCCAGCGGAATTTCTCCTTTATTTCGCGATTGGCCTTCCTGCTGACGCTCTTACGATCGCTCCTCATGCTACATCACCTGTCCTAATGCTGGGACATCTGCGCCAAGCTGCTGGAAATTCGTAAAGCATCCTCTCTTGGATAGCGCTTGCAAGATTGCTGAACCTTTTGCTGATGTCATATTGTATGCACACCAACTTGTCTGTATTTTTCATAATATAATTAATCATAATAAGCCTCCGTAATATCGTACAAACATATCAGCAACTTCCAACCTGTTCATGTGAGGATACTAAAATTCAATACCACGCACCTTGGCAAAAACCATTTGGTGTGCCATGCTTCCCTTTTCATCATACTCGACGTTTCTTAAAATCCCCTCCAGTGTAAAACCTGCACGTTCCGCTACCTTGGCGCTACGCGTATTTCTGGAATCACAACGAATCTCCAACCGATTGGCATGCAAATGCTGTATGGCAAAATCCGTAATACCGTGCACGGCCTCTGTTATAATGCCTTTTCCAGTCCATGATGTTCTGAGCCAATACCCAATTTCAAATCTTCGTGCTTCCCAATCAATACGATGCAGACCGCTGCTGGCTACAAATTCTCCCGAAGCCGTATCAAATATATACAACATCATGTCAGACCGATCCAGAAATTTAAGTCTGGCTTGGCGCGAACGGATTTCAGATTCCTCTGCCGTCGGAAGATTTCTTGCAAACGGAAGCCAAGGCCGCAGTTCATTCGCACTTTCTCGCATCGCCTCATTGACTGCCGCTCCATCCCCCCACTGCGGAGCGCGTATAGTCAATCGCTCCGTCTGGAATTGGTCAGGGAACGATAAGAGAATGGGATTCGGTTGCTGCTCCATACTCATGATGCACCCTCCTCCTTATTCGTTGAATAACTGCGGCGATCCAGCCAACCTGTGATTTCACGCAAACTCCCAATCTGATAGTCCGGTACAATGCCCGTTTCCTGCCACGTCATAAAGCCTTCCAGCCAGATGGTATGCAATCCTGCACTTTGTGCACCACGAATATCATTTGTCGGATGATCGCCTACATAACAGGCATGGCCGGGATCGACAATGTCCAGCTCATTTAGAGCCAACTCGAAAATTCGAGGACTAGGCTTCTGGATGTTGACGCCACCCGATACGATAATAGAATCCACATAATCCCTCAGCATAACTCGGTCGATTTTCGCTTGCTGCGTGCGGAGTGAGCCGTTAGTAATAATACCAAGCTTCAAGCCACGCGACCGCAGTTCGGACAATACTTCCTTGGCCCCGTCCATCAACACCGTAAACTTATGAAATTCACTATACCAAAAGCCCAACATCTCTTGTACTGACGTATTGGGATTTTTCAGTTCCAAGTCTGCATGCAGCTCGGTATACAGTTCCCTCTTATCCCGATATCCGTCCTGATCCGCCAAACGCATCTGTTCAACGACAGCCGCGCGGATCGCAGGTTCTTCTACCACAATAAATCGTTCTATAAAGCGCTCTGTATATGCCGCAAACGCCTGTTTACGATGAATAAGAGTATTATCCAGATCAAAAATAATCGCTTCTATGGACATAAAAAGCTCCCTTCCTTCGTTTCGACTTATTCATCTTCCGGACACCCACTCACACAATTCGCTCCAAAAACGCACTTTTTTTACAGCATTAAAATCAATTTGTTCATAAGACTTCTCCCCAAATTCCAGCTTGAAATACTCCTGCAAAGATTCCCCATACACGATAATATCCGTTTGATACACTGAAAATACCGGATTTCCTTCTTCAGATGGCTGCTCTGGGATATATCGATGTCCGTTGATCGGGATTAGCTTGGGCACACGTAAAAACTCACGTTTACATATATCAACAGCTTCCGCCGAATCTGTCGGTTTTTCGCCCCATTCGGGAGGCCAGAATACATGCTGCTCTACATCAAAAATCATACCTTCCAGCGGCCAATTCAACCTTTGCCGGATTACACCCATCCGCTGTGGTGACGTATCTCTCCAAGGGATAAATCCTTTACCGATGGGAAGAACACTCAGCAGAAGCTCCCTCAAATCGGGCGGGAAGTAAATATCATACCTGCCTTCGACGTCGGTAATCTCCTGCATGGATAAGCCTGGAGCTAGGGTCACATCGTGTTTACGTAATAAATCTATGATATAAGCGATATCCATCTCTTATCGACTCCTCAGCAGCTAGCGTGCTCGGTATCCATGATCAATTGACCATCTTTATCTTCAAACTAGAATGTATGGCATAAATTCTCGTCGTCGTGATTTCATCGCTCCCATAGGCAAAATCGCAGCGGTACCCCTGAATAGGCAGTTGTTTCCTGTCTCCTTCTTCCAGCGTGTAGAATCGATATTTTATTGTAAAATCGTGCGTATGCTGCCTGCTGTTTTCATAGGGGAGTCCACATTTCATATCATCCCCTTAGGTCTTTTCCAAAAATATGTACTTCTTTCTAGTGTAGTTCAATAGGAAAAGAAATCCAAGACCTATCCGCAATACATTGCTGAATAAGCTTGGATTATATGAGAGTCCTTCATTAGAATGTATGACTTCTATGCTTGCTGTCCGTTCACCTGAATATCTACGGATACTTGCTGTCCCAACCAAACCCGCATGCGATTCCACGAAAAAACCTGCTCCATGTGAAATACACCATATGGAAGTTCTGAACGGTACAGGGCGAGCACTGCAAAGACGGCTGCCTTAGCGGTTAATTCAGACTGATGGTGCCCCCTTAGCCGGCATTCAACCTTCGTTTCCTTGCCATTGAGAGTTCCTCGAGCATCTACCTTGACCGCTACAGCATTCCCTCCTATATGTACCTTGCCAAAGCTGCGAACCACCGCATCACGCACGGTTTGCTGTCGGAGTAGACCTGATACTCCTATCGTTCGAAGTCCTGCCAGTAGCCGGGTGGTCAGGCGTGAGTCGAAGCAAAGGCGTGTGCTAACCGTAGGAACTTTGAGCGTACGAGGAAGTGTCTGCTGATCCGAAAAAGGGAATCGATACGCCCGATGACGACCCACTCCTGCACCAAAGTCTGCCACTATGCCATCGGTAAAGCTTTTTCGAGTCACAGGACGTCCCTGTTCTATAACCTCCAAATCGGCATGAATCTGATCTACTGTCCACTCAATAGCAGCCTGACCATGTCGATCCCCCAAGCCCAACATCAAAGATATATTCAACTCATCCGTCTGATCCATGAGCTGTGTCGCTTGCAGTGCCAACAGATTGGTCAGTCCCGGAGCTAATCCTACACTTAACAGGGCTGTGGCCTCATAATCTCGGGCCTCCTGATGACACTGCTCCACCTGACTCAAAAAGTCCGCATTCGCGGTAATATCTATGTAATGTACCCCATGTTGAAGACAGGCACGTACCAAGGCCGTATTGTCCTGATCCAGACACATGATCACCAATTTGGCTTGCTCTAATATCGACGGGTCCATCGGCTCATGAATATTAAGCTGCAAGGGCCTTATCTTACCATTCGATTGTTGGCTAAATTCAGTGGCCCGTTCCAGGCTACGACCTGCGGCAAATACCTTGCCGGGAAACATTTCACTTAATTCCGTGCATATAATTTTTCCAACATGGCCATACCCGCCAATGATGATGATGTTATCCTTTGTCATAAGCTGTCTCTCCCTCTTTAACTGCAAACCATGCATTTACTAAAAAAGCGCCATAATACCGGGTGATATGGGTAAAGCCTGCATTTATCAACAGTTCCTGTATTACCGCGTTGGATACCGGGTTTGACTCACGACCGATGGAAGCAGAGAATCGTTCCCAATCCTCCAGCGAAATGCCTTGACTTAGCATATGACCTTTCCACGCCTGCATTTGGATGGAAAAAGAAGGCCCCTGCGGATTCCCATTAATAGAAGCTAGACAAAAAGGCGCACCCGGCTTGAGTTGAGCCGATATCTGGCGTAGCAATGCTTGTTTACTTTCCAAGCTCTGAAGAAAATGAAGCACCAGCAGGCAGGTTGCAGCGTCATAGACCGCTTCTCTGCATAACTGTTCGCCTTGCTTTTCGAGCTGTTCTTCAGACTGTTCTCCAGACAAATCTTCCAACGTACCTGCAACAAACGATATTTTTGAACTGATGCCCGCATGTGTTACACGCTTACGAGCCAAATCCAGCATGTGCTCAGAGGGATCTACTGCCGTAAAGGACCATGCTTCATGGCGCTCTCCGAGCGTAATCAATTCCTGACCGCCTCCAGCACCGACAATTAACACATTTGGATCTATATTTCGAATATGAGCTTGTGCCTCAAGCTGTGCGGTTATCAAACCGTCTGTCATCTCGTACAAATGAGCATATCCAGGTATTTTTAAAGCAATCGTATCCGCGTACTTGTGCACATTCGGATGATTCCAGCTCATAGGTTGATTTGAGTCCGTATTTCCAATAGGGGTATGTTTCATATGTGCTTTCCTCCAATCATTTAGCCTTGATCTTCCCGGGCCATTCGTTTATTGTAGATTTAATTAATAATCATTCTCAATTATAAAGACAATACGAATATCCACCATCCCATAAATGTGGGATTTAATAATCGCGCTTGAGAATCTCCAGCTTTCACGATAGGAGTAAATGATGAACGCACACTACAAGCACACCCTAATCGACCGCTTGCGTACTCAAGTTACTTTTGATGCGGCGTGCTGTACCTCGGTAGATCCGCGTACGCTGCTTTCCACAGGGGCATTTACAGAGTCGGGTGTGGAGAACATTCATAACAAACTGCTAGAATACGAATACCTGCACGACGATATGATGAAATACGATCAGTTGGTGCGAGAAGGACAGTCTGTAGCGACGCTACATGGGTCTACACAAGGCCAACCGGATCGGAGCACACGATATAGAGATGTTTTGCAACCCGCCGGATTCGGGGACGAGCTACGTGTTCCGTTTATGTACAAAGGGAGCTGTTGGGGATTTCTTACGTTGTTCCGTCATCACGGAAAGCCTGTATTCAGCGTGGAAGAGCAACAACTGCTTGAGGCGTTAGCGCCGTCCATAGCCTACCATCTGCGTCAAGCCAGTGTCGGTTTATCTCCAGCCCCTGCCATGATCACGGAAAATGAACTTGAGCCAGGAGTTCTAATGCTTTCCGATAAGCTAGAACCGATCTCATCCAATACAGTAGCAGAACAATGGCTACAGCTGCTTCGGCAGCAGGAGGGAATCCATGAAGACAGCCTTCCGGCTCCTGTCCGGGCGGTATGCTTGCGAGCGCTATCCACTGCCACTGCACCAGCCCGACTATGTATCCCCTCCGCAGACGCAGGAACCCCATGGGTAACCATCAGGGCCACCCTTCTGCAAGGAGGAAAGGAGCATACGGGCCAGAAGCAGCTAGCCGTATGGTTCGAGGCTGCTAAAGCAACTGACATGCTGCCGCTTATGGACGAGGTGTACTCATGGTCCGAACGAGAGAGACAGATTGTCCAGCTCATTGTTCAAGGCTTTTCGACCAAGGAGCTGGCGAGCGCACTCCATATTACTGCCTACACGGTGCAGGATCATCTGAAAGCGATTTTCTTAAAAACAGATGTAAGCAGCCGTCGTGAGCTCGTATGGAAGGTATATTCCAGATTTAACTAACCTATGTAAAAAAGACAGATGACCCGATTAGCGGTCATCTGTCTTTGCTTCACTGCTCTATTTGGACGCAAGAGCCTTATTTCTTCGAAGAGGAGTTCGTATCATCGTATGACACTGGTGAGGGCTTCGCAATCCATTCATCAGCCTCAGGCTCGATATCCACGCCATTTTCCAGCTTCGTTTTCTCCATCAAGGAATCTCCGTCCTCGTCCTTCTTGTTGCGGATTTTCGCTTCGTCTTGAGTGTGGTCGCTCATGTTGATTCCTCCTTTTTTAATTTCATCTGATGGTTGTACCTTACTCATAATTACCCATTGCCGTCCTGTACAAACCTCTACACGACCAGATGCCCTTTTTTCTCCGCCGGTCCAATGACCGCCTCAATGCCAGCATTAAACTCCAGAAAGTCGCTCTCCAATCCATCGCTGAAAATAACTCCATTTTCCGGCATCTGCGATGCAATCCGTAACGGTTTTTCGGCTGCTACCTGACCAAACACGAGATCCGCAGCAGTCGTTCGACTGGGGAATGGTTCTCTCACCGTAAAATAAAGCGATGGTGAACTCCAGGTTGCACGATGATCCTGACTCATTCCGTCTGCTGCCCCTTCCTGACAGAAGGCTCCATCTGACATCAGGTGGTCTGGAGTCAGCGAAATCGAATGCCGCGTAGCGCTGCCGACAATTCCGGCCGCTCCAGCCAGCACGCTGGTCAGCCAGCCTGTCGCTCCCAATCCGGTTGAAACGATAATGCCGCTGGAGGATTGCTGCTCTACCTGATCCTCCAGCCTTAGCTCATATCTCGCGGAGACATGAGTTTTGCGCCCAATGAACAAATCATTTACAGCATACAAGGATTGGCCATCATTCAGTTGGGCCTTAGCCAGCGTAACTTCCTTAACTGGCCGTCTGTGCACGAATACATCCGGCACTACCCAGCGCAGGTCGGATACGGTAAACGGCAGCAATACCCCGTCCCAGCGCAATGGATCTGGATTCACACCGATAAGCGGCTGCTCGGTCAAATATTTTAATGTGTTGGCTACCAGCCCATCCTGACCCAGCACCACCACTGTATCCTGCTCACCAAAAATAAAGTTCGGCACATGCTCCCGCTCCACAATCTGAACACGCCCCAAGGCCGTTAACTCCGACGTTGCCGTTGCTACCGCCCTACGGTAATTTTCGTCCTCCAGCACATAATCACTGAAATCCGCACCCAACCGTTCCATAAAGAAGCGCGCCTGCTGCACCGTATTGTATCGGACAATCAGTTCCTCCAGTCGCGTTTTACGCTTCACCAAAATAATCTTCTGTTCTGTCATTCGGCTACTCATCGTGTTCTTCCTCCAGACCCTCTCGATCCTGCTGATCCGCTAGCTCCCGTATCTGACATGAGACCTTGCAGCAGATCCGGCGTAATATTCAGCTGACCGATTTTCCCTGCATTTTCTGCAAGCTCCTGGAACGCAATCGCAATTAGTTTATCCGGGCTCATATCCATGTTAGCCATAGCTTGAAGTACGTTCGGCTCAACATCCTGCAACGATTTCATGACTGCTGTCAGCTCATAGGCCTTGGCATCGGCTTCTGCCTTTCTATTCGTTACGGTCAGCTCAATCAGCTCGCGCTTTTTCTCCTCCAAGGCCGTGTCAAATCGTAGCTGTTCCTCTTTCATCTCGCTTTGCTTTTGCTTTACAGAACGCTCGGCATCGAGTTGAGTTTCGCGGATTTGTTTCTTTTTCGTCTCCACTGCAATCTCCGTATTCAGCTCGTTTTCCTTCACACGCCGCTCTTGCTCAATAGATGCATTACGACGCTCATACAAAGCATGATCCGCGTTGCGAAGAATCTCTTCCCTCGCTTGAGCCTCCAGCGCTCTCATCGTCTCCTTATTAGGTAGAATCGCCAAAATCGACAGCCCCATAACCTCAATGCCGAGCTTTTCCATTTCCGTATGCTGAGCAATATCCTTTGTCATGTTTTGGGCCAGACGTTCACTGGACTGAACAGCTTCTTTGAGCGGGACACGCTCCAAATACTTTTTGGTAAGCACCTTAGCGATGTTAATCACCCGTTGGGCCAGCTTGCTTGGATCATCCGAAATGTAGCGTCGTTCCTTCAAGTCATACGTATAGTTTAAAATCTGCGTCGTTCTCCGATAATCTACAATTCGATAAGTCAGTTGCCCCTGCACCGTCACCGCCTGAAAATCATTCGTCATGTCCTCAAACATGAACGGCGCATCAATGGAAGAGACGGGCACGACAACAACCGAGGTGGTCGGGGCGTAGTAATAAAAAGATAATCCAACACCCTCCCGAACCACCTTCCCGTTTTTCACCTTCATCACATATTCACTGGGCTGAAATTTAACAAAGTTAAATCCAAACATAGCCGCTTCCCCGCTTTCATTATAGTTTATAATATTTTGTTATTATCACTTTGTTATTAACAATAAAATAACACATGTTTCCGATAATATCAATATGACATTTATAAAAAAATAAAGGCTGTTTCCCCTCCGATACGCTCGGTTAGAGGAAACAGCCTGATTCGTTCTCTGCCGTCCTATGAAACTTTAAAGATCAACAAAAAATTGTATGATATCATCAAAAGGTGCTACATTGACATCATTTCATGGGTCATATATGAACAACAGTTGTATAAAGATATGATGGCTCCCCGGATTAGCGACGCACTGCATCGGCCTTAGGATGCAAGGAATCCAGCCTCATATCTATCCAATGTGTGCTGATATAATCCATACATGCCTCACGGCTGTCTGTCTGGTGAACGACCTCCCATCCAGTCGGTACATGCTGGAAATCAGGCCAGAGTGAATACTGTCCTTCTCCATTCATCAGCACTAAATAACCACCTTCATTCTGCTCAAAAGGATTAATCATGGTTTGTTTTCCTCCTTGCGATTGTGATGTATTGATTTAGAAAGCCTGTATAGTTTTGCCGCCATCAGTTTTCCAATATGAGCCAAGGGTCCCGGCTGGCACAGATCCTTATGACGGCAATCCAGTTCATGCTGCTCTAGCTGTCCATCAATATAGGGAAGCCAGGTTTCCGGAGCAATCGGCTCAAACCAATCTGGGATAATTGTCGATCGGAAAAATAATATATCGCCTTTGTACCGTCTCGGAACGTACTCCCCCAAGATACGCACAGAATTTACATAAGTATCCTTGAGATTTAAAATCGTCTCCTCGCTGAGGCTGGCCAAGGCGCTACCATCGCTTCGTAAGATATGCAGGGCAGTGGAAAGCCGCAAAGGCTCATCTTTCAGACTATCGGGGTCATAACCCCCCAGAGCCAGCAGAGCGATTAACGCTTCCTCCTCATCTGGTCCTCCCCGCAGGGGCAAATGGTTGCTTGGGTAGGAATCCAGCATGGTCAGAATCGCAATCGTCTCTCCTTCGTATTGAAGCTGTGTCGCTATTGCATGAGCTACATTCCCTCCCAAAGACCACCCCAACAGATGATACGGTCCTTTGGGCTGAATAGTGCGAATATGACGAATATAATCGGCTGCCATATCATCCAGCGTCTGCGGCAATTCCTCCTGTCGGGCGATCCCGCGAGCCTGTAAGCCATAAATGGGATAATCCTTGCCCATGGACTGGATCAAGCCCGCATAACACCAGCTTAATCCGCCTGCCGGGTGTACACAGAACAACGGAGCTTGCAATCCGCTTGCCCGTAAAGGCAGCAAAACGTCCAAAGCCCCTTGACTGGCACCTACGTTCAACTGCTCGGCTAGGCCAGCCACTGTTGGCGTTCCAAAAAGGTTGCCAATGCCCAACTCGATACCCAATGCCTCGCGGATTCTACTAATCAGCTTCACAGCCAGCAATGAATGACCGCCCAGATCAAAAAAGCCATCATCTATACTGATTCGCTCCATGCCAAGCGTCTCGGCAAACAAATCACACAGGATTTCCTCCTGTGGCGTTCGCGGTCCCCTTCCTCCACCCGCAGCCATCTGCATGGGAGCAGGTAATGCTTTACGGTCCAGCTTGCCATTAGGTGTAAGCGGGAGATCAGATACCGTGACAAAAGCTGACGGTATCATATAATCAGGCAAGCTGACTCCTGCATGCAGTCGGAGTCTGGACGCTTGCGGTTCACCGCCAGGTACAGGGACAATATAGGCGACGAGTCGTTTGTCCCCTGGCTGATCTTCGCGGACAATGACCGCTGCCTGAGCCACATCATCATGCCGAACCAGCACCGCTTCAATTTCTCCCAGCTCAATGCGAAAACCACGTATTTTGACCTGCTGGTCAGCACGTCCGGCATACTCCAGCGAGCCGTCAGACCGCCAGCGTGCCAAATCACCTGTCCGATACATCCGGCTCCCCGGCAAACCGTACGGATCGGCTACAAAACGCTCTGCCGTCAAAGCGGGTCTTCCAAAATAGCCTTGTGCCAATCCAGCACCGGCGACATATAAATCACCCGTTACACCCGGCGGGACAGGCTGAAGTCGATGATCCAGCACATACACTTGCAGGTCAGGGATGGGACGCCCAATCAGACTGTTTGCTTTTTCAGCCACCATATCACGATCCAACGCAATATAGCTGACATGTACAGTTGTCTCCGTAATCCCATACATATTCACCAAGGTAGGAGCATCGTCTGCATGACGCTCATACCATGCAGGCAGCCGGCCCAGTTCCAGAGCCTCACCACCAAATACGACATAACGCAACGCCAGCTTTTGTGAAAGGACAGGCTGTTCAAGATCAGCCTGCATCAGTTGATAAAATGCCGAAGGTGTCTGATTGAGCACCGTTATGCTCTCGTCCACCAGCAATTGCAGGAATTGCTCCGGAGAACGACTGACCGTATACGGCACAATGACAAGACGGCCTCCATGCAGCAACGGTCCCCAAATTTCCCATACTGAAAAATCAAACGCATAGGAGTGGAACAGAGTCCATACATCCGATGGACCAAAATGAAACCAGGGCTGCGTCGAATCAAACAAACGCGCGACATTTTGATGAGGAATAACTACTCCCTTTGGTTTTCCGGTAGAACCAGACGTATAAATAATATAGGCAGGATGAAGCGGCAACAAAGGTATCAGACGATCTGCATCCACCGGGTTCCGGTCGGGATATGACTTCAGCTCCTTATTTATCTGAGGATCCTCCAGTACAACCGGGAATACCGTGCTTGTTACCGGAATTGAGGATATTGTCACGTGAATGCTGGTAATCATCAGAGCAGGTGAAGCATCCTCCAGCATATATGCGAGACGGTCTGCCGGATAATCAGGATCTAGCGGCAAGTAGGCGGCTCCCGATTTAAGCACAGCCAGCAATGCAATAACCATATCCAGTGACCGAGGAAGTGCCAGCGCCACAATGCGATCTGGACCTGCACCACGCGCTATCAGCAGATGCGCCAGTCGATTGGCACGCGCGTTCAATTCCTCATAACTTAGCTGGCTACCTTCACATGAAACTGCAACAGCTCCCGGGGTACGGGCAGCCTGTTGTTCGAATAAAACAGGCAAGCTCGAGGACGCTTGGTTTGGACAAGTGCTCGCGTTCGTGTCACCGTTCCACTTCACGAGAATTTCGTGTCGTTCCTCTGGTCCCAAAATATCCAGGGCCCCTATCGGTTGTTCTGTATTAGCCACCGCGGCCACTAATAGCCGTTCCAGCCGTACCTTCATAGCTTCTATCGTTTCTCTTTTAAATAAATCGGTATTGTATTCGATCCATCCCTCGATTCCATCAGGTCGCCCGTCTGCGGTCCGACACTCGCGCAGCTCCACCGTCAGATCAAATTTCGCTGCACCCACACTGGCCAATTGCAGTTGAGTTTCCACACCGGGCAACAGCAATTCGGGATCAGGGGTATTTTGTAAAGCAAGCATAACCTGAAACAATGGATGTCTCGATCTGGAACGTGTAGGGTTCAGCATCTCTACAAGCCGCTCGAAGGGTACATCCTGATGTTCATACGCATCCAGACAAGTACGACGGACCCGTTCCAACAGCTCACAGAAAGTAGGGTCGCCCAATGTGTCGATACGAAGCACCAGCGTGTTGATAAACAAGCCTACGAGATGATCCAGTCCCTCTGCGTTACGTCCCGCTATCGGACTGCCCACCGGGATATCCGTCCCTGCACCCAATCGGGTTAGCAATGCGGCCAACCCGGCCTGCATCACCATAAACAGGCTGGCCCGACTTTCACGAGCCAAACGCAGCAACTGCTCATGCAATTCGGGAGCGATACGCAATACAACGGTATCTCCCCGGTAGCTGGCCTCGGAAGGGCGTGGATAGTCTGTAGGCAGATCTATTTGATCCGGAAGATCTTTCAATGCGTCGTGCCAATAAGCAAGCTGCTTGTTCATCAGGCTGCCAGTCTCGTTCTCCCTGCCAAGCAGCTCCTGCTGCCATAACGCATAATCCGCATATTGTACAGGCAGCATCGGCAACGCCGGTGCCATGCTTTCAGGATGTGCGGATTGTTCCGCATGTGCATTACGGTCGATGTGCGCAGCATAGGCTGTAGCCAAATCACGTGTGAGTGCATTCAGCGACCAGCCATCTCCGACAATATGGTGCAACGTCACGAGCAGCACATGCTGGTCAGCGGACAGCGTGAACAGTTCGGTTCGCAAAGCCGGCTCCACTGCAAGATCAAAGCAGTAACGGGACCCTTCAGCAAGTAAGTGTGGCAGCTCTGCCTCACAAATTTTTGTAACACGGAGTACAGGCCAAGCTTGCTGCGTTTCCAGAATGACCTGCTGCGCTACACCTTGCACATCTGGAAAAATCGTACGCAGCGTCTCATGGCGGGCCACGATGTCTCCTAAGGCAGCTTGAAGTGCCTCCACATTTACATCCCCCGACATACGGATAACGAGTGGGATATTATATGTAGGGCTTGGTCCCTCCATCCGATGCAGGAACCATAATCGGCTCTGGGCGAAGGAGAGAGGAATTCGTTGTGGACGTACGGCCGGGAGCAATGAGGGCCTTAAGCTCTGTCCTTGGTCCAGTCGTTCCGCAAAACTGGCAACCGTAGGAGTTTCAAACAGGCGGCCTATATTCACTTCTACCCCGAATACCTCCCGGATTCTGGTCATCAAGCGTGCGCCAAGTAGCGAGTGACCGCCCAGATCAAAGAAACTGTCATCAATACCGACTATCGGTAGTGCCAGCACTTCTGCGAACAGGTCACACAGCATGGCTTCCTGTGGTGTTCTGGGAGTACGGACGTGGAGAACCTTATCCATAACAGGAGCAGGCAATGCCTTACGATCCAGCTTGCCATTGGGCATGAGCGGCAAGGCCTCCAGCAGCATAAACGATGAGGGTACCATATAATCGGGCAGACTCGCAGCGGCATATTCACGTAACGCCAGTGAATGCAAACGATGAGGTGATGAGCCCAAGTCCCCTCTTATATTTTGATATCCAACAGGTTCGGCAGGCGCTTTTTGTTCGGATTGCTCACTTGGTCCCGATGACCTACCCGGCTCCTGCTGAATAGTCTCTGTCTCGGCTCCGGTAAGCACCGGCGTTGCTGCGGCAGCGATCGGTACGATATAGGCAACCAACCGCTGATCGCCCTCGCGGTCCTCACGGACAATCACAGAGACCCGAGCTACATCGGGATGCCGCGCCAAAACGGCTTCAATTTCACCCAGTTCAACGCGGAAGCCGCGAATTTTAATCTGGTGGTCCGCACGCCCCCCGTATTCAAGAGATCCATCCAATCTCCAGCGGGCCAAATCTCCAGTTCGATACATCCGGCTCCCCGGAGGGCCAAATGGATTGGCTACAAAGCGCTCCGCTGTCAAATCCGGACGGCCGTAATATCCCTGAGCCAGCCCATCCCCGGCAATGTACAGGTCCCCTGTGACCCCTGCCGGAACTGCCTGAAGACTACCGTCAAGCACGTACACTTGCGTATTGCGGATAGGTCTACCGATAGCCGGTGTTCCCGTGTCCCCATTTTCGATGGAAGCTGCCGTAGACCAAATCGTCGTTTCGGTGGGACCGTACAGATTCGTAATGCGGCAATCCAGGCGTTGGAGTGCATGCAGCAATTCCTCAGGCAGAGCCTCGCCTCCAACCAACACCCGCAAGCCCCGAATAGCCTCTGGGTGTTCCGTTGCCAGCACATGCCACAGCGTAGGCGTCGCCTGCATCAGAGTAGGCTGTGAACGGTTAATCAGCTCGGCCAAAGCAGACGGCTCCTGAACGGTTTCCTTCCGGGCAATAATCAGTTGCGCACCATTCAGCAAGGGCAAATAGATTTCTAGCCCGGAGATATCAAAGGATATCGTCGTAACTGCCAGCAGTCGATCCTGCTCATACAACGTGAATTGATCCTGCATGGCGAGCAAAAAATTCGTCAGGCTCTTGAAAGTAATAACGACTCCCTTCGGCTTGCCTGTCGAGCCAGAGGTATAAATAATATACGCAGGATGGTCCGTGGATAGAGGCTGAACACGTTCACGATCCGTAGGATTCGTATCTGGGTAGGCTGATAGTTCATGATTATGTCCGTTCAAAACGGCTGACAAATCCTCTTGGCCGCTTCCTCCATCCAAAAGCATACGTGGCACAGAAATGTCTGCCGGAATGCGGTCCGCTACCTGGGCATTTGTTAAAATGCAGACCGGAGACGCATGCTCCAGCACATAAGCAACACGATCCTGCGGATAATCAGGGTCCAGAGGAACATAAGCCGCGCCCGTTTTAAGCACAGCCAGCATCCCTATAACCATGTTAACGGAGCGTGGGAGCATCAGGGCAACGACCTGCTCAGGCCCTGTTCCATGAGCAATCAGCCAATGGGCCAATCGGTTCGCCCGCTTATTTAGCTCTTTATAGCTAAGTACCATGTCGTTGTCACATTCCACAGCTACAGCATCGGGTCTAAGTTCCGCCTGTAGCTGGAGCATATCCTGTAAGGAGGCGATTGGCATCGGACTGGAAGAACGATTCCAGCCCTCCAGTATAAGCTGACGCTCCGCAGGCAGCAGAAGGTCGATTTGTCCAATCGGCTGTTCTGGCTCCGAAGCTGCGACCTTTGCAAGCAACTGCAAGAAACGCTGTTGGTGCTCTTCTATTTCCCGTTTGCTATACATGGCAGGGTTGGCATCCCAATCTATGCGCAATCCAGATCCGTCCGACCTGTCATAGACATTCAAGGACAGATCATCAACCGGGCCTGCCGACAGGTTATGTGTAGTTCCGCGAGAACCGTTAAAATTCAGCTCATAGTCAAATGGCATAATATTGACCAATGGACCAAACAATCTCCTGTTTTGACTAAGCAAGCGCAGATCACGCCGCAGCTCCTCATGCCTGTATTTTGCATGACGCCGTATCTCATTCAGCTCCTGAACCAATTGGCGGAGCAATGTGGCTACCTTCATTCCTGGCTGAATCGACAAACGCAGCGGCAGCAAATTCATTACCATACCTGGCACACGGAGCGAGGCTGAGCCTAATCGGTTCATCATCGGCAAACCAAGTATAACGTCTTGTGCACCTGTGAGTCGGTGGATATAAATAGCCATTGCCGCCAAAATTAAATCCGGCCAGCTCACGTTGAGACGTTCCGCAGCCATCCGAAGACGTTCACGCTCCGCAGAGGTGACATATGCTGTATGGCGTATGAAACCTCCAACCGTCACTTCTTTCGAAGTTGCATGCTTAGAGTTTCTCGTTGCATGGTCTGCCAAGCTAACCACCTCGAACCCATCGGCAAAGCGCTTGATCCAAAACTCACGCTCCTGCCCAAACCTCTCCGAGGCGCGATAGACCGAATCTTCCTCCAATAGTTGACTAAACCGCGGAAAGCGGCCCTCTTCGTCCAAGCGGCCTTCCGCTAAAGATGTGTAGAGTTGAGCCACCCGCTGCGCTATGAGCGAAAAGCCAAAGCCATCCAAAGCAATATGGTGAACACGCTGATACCAGAAAAATTGATGATGACCTACCCGAAACAACGCCTGTGTAAATAGTGGCCCTTGGGTAAGATCAATCGGCTTGAGCAAATCATCCCTCATCCAGACTTCAGCAGCTTTACAAGGATCAGGAGCTGCGCTTACATCTATTTGGTGAAGCGTCCATTCCCCCGAAGGCATAATCATCTGCCAGGGTCCATCCTCATCCTCTCCGAACCGCAAATGCAGTGATTCAGCCTCTGCCATCGTGCGGCGCAGTGCTTCCTTAAAGCAAACGGGATCGACTGGCCCGTGAATTTCAACGTATTCACCGGTATTATAGGCCGGATTTTGCAAATCCATCTGTTGGGCAAACCAAATACCCGCTTGCGCTCCCGACAAAGGAAGACGAATATCCTGATGCTTGTGCATACACAAACCCTCCTTTAAAGGGAAAAATAGTCTAAATTAGGCATTGACTGCCTAGTTCGCGAAGACAATAGCTTCCACCAATCAGCAAGTGTCGGACGTTCAGCCAACTCCACGAACGTCACCCTTGCCCCGTAGCGGCGCCATTTTTCCACAAGACTCATCATTCGAATCGAATCCAATCCCCTATCCATCAGATTATCGTGGGCAGCCAATCCTTCCGGCGATTCCTGCAGCAATCCTGCGACCTGCTCACGTACCAATTGTTCAGTTAACTGCGGAGCCGCAGTTACTTCCTTTTCAGCCATTGCTGAATCTGAAGTCTTTGCCTCGCTTTCTCTTTCACCAGGCTTCTGGTCAGCTATGCCTGTCTGAACTGTAACCATATTTCCATCTTGCACCTGAGCACCTTCCGTTGCTGACCCCTTCGTAGTCTCCAACTCGTCAATCAAGGGGGCAGTCAGCATCGTAACTGCGCAACGCTCGGCAGCGTAAGTCAGGGCCATTTTGTGGTATTCCAGTGAAAAGTCCCCCAAGGCGTCAGCTACAAAAAAAGGCTGTATATCCTTCATAAATGCCTCGGTCGCGGTCATTAGACAGCCAATATGTGCGTAAATACCGGTAATCATGATCTGATCGCGATGATATTGCCGCAATATATCGTCTAAATTGGTTTTTTGAAATGCGCTATACCTCCATTTCGTCAAAACAATATCCTGATCCGAAGGGGCAAGCTCGTTCACAATCTCCTTTTGAACAGGTCCATCATCCATCCCCTTGCCCCAAAAGTCCTGCTGCAGCCCCCTTTTCTCAGGAGCCTGACCTCCCGGCTGCGCCGAATAGATTACAGGTATCCCAAGCCGCTGGCAGTGGCTTTTCAACAACTGGATGTTAGCGATCAATTCCTTGACCGGAGATTGCCCAGCCTCAAAAGCGGTAACAAAATATTGCTGCATATCATGAATCAACAGCACTGCACGTATGGGATCAGGCCGCCATGCCACTTTATTTTGGGGCATATCCGAAGCACTCGGCATCGGATATGCTGAGATTGGAGGAATAGCCATCATATCGCTTCCTTTCATTTTTCGATTCATTCCGCGTATCTGTCCTGTTTTATGTGTTCTTGCTCATCGTTATGTCTCAATGCGGTTCAGGGGCAGATGCTATCTGCTGTGTAATCATTTCCCGCAATGCTTTTTTACTAACCTTGCCTACACTGGTCTGTGGAAACGCTGATATAAACTCAATTCTGTCAGGAATTTTGTAAGCCGCCAAACCACGTTCACGCAGAAATTTCTTCAACTCCGTCACGGTCGGTACCATCTCATACGGGATAATAAAAGCACAGGAACGTTCACCCAAATATTCGTCAGGCATGGCTACAATCGCTGCATCATGCACACCGGGATGGGCCAGCAAATGATTTTCAATCTCCTCGGCCGCCACCTTTTCCCCGCCCCGGTTAATTTGATCCTTGGCTCGGCCTTCCACAATCACATTACCATCGGGACTCAACCTCACCAAATCGCCCGTACGATAAAATCCATCCCGCGTAAATGCTCTTGCATTATGCTGATCCGCCTTATAATAACCCCGAATCGTGTAAGGTCCGCGTGTAAGCAAATGGCCTACCTCTCCCGGTGCCACTTCCTTGTCCTCATCATCCAATATTTTAATTTCATCGTCGATTGAAATGGGACGTCCCTGAGTTGCTACAATGATATCCTCCGGATCATCCAGTCTGGTATAATTGACCAGCCCCTCCGCCATACCAAACACCTGTTGCAGGGTACACCCGAGCTCCGGCTTTATCCGACGAGCAGCCTCCTCACTGAATTTGGCTCCCCCTACTTGAAGCACCTGAAGACTGGACAAATCACAGCTTCTCGACGAAGCACTATCAAGCCATGCCAGCGCAAGCGGCGGGACCAAAGCAGTAATAGTTACTTGCTCCTGTTCAATCAATGGAAAGGCATCATCTGGACTGGGAGTAGGTGCAAGTACAATTTTGCCTCCCGCATACAAAGTTCCGAAGACACCCGGGGAACTGAGCGGGTAATTGTGAGCCATGGGAAGCGCGGCTAAATACACGCTATTTTCATCCAGACCGCATATTTCAACACTGCCCCGCAGACTGTAAATATAATCATCGTGTGTCCTTGGAATCAGCTTGGGTAAGCCTGTACTCCCACCGGAAAGCTGGAGAAAGGCAATATTCCCCGAAAGCACCCGGGGTAACGACTGATCGGGTTCGATATACAATCCGGATAGAGCTGTAAATTCCTGCGGCTTGCCTACGACAATGACATGACGCAGGGTTGCCACTCTGGCTTGTACCTCTCTGGCCAGTCCACGATAGTCAAAGCCCGAATATACATCTGGAATGATATAAGCGACCGCCTCGGAAAATTCACCGAAATAGGCAATCTCGCTACTTCGATGAGCCGGAAGCGAGAATATGGGTAACGCCCCCAATCTGAACAGCGCAAAGCATACATCAAAAAACTCCACGATATTTGGCAACTGAACGATGACCCGATCCGCCGGTCTAATTCCCAACTGGTAAAGTCCAGCTGCCAGCTGATTTACTTTTCCGTCCAATTCACGGTAGCTTGTACTTTTTTGACCGTCCGTCACTGCCGTCCGGTCACCTTGCGTTAATGCACGCTCCCGCAACATTTCTCCAAAGGTCACTCCCTCCCAGTAGCCTGCCTTCCGGTAACGCTCGGCAAATTCCTGCGGCCATGTAGGGCATCCGGGTAACATCATGATATTCCTCCTCTTTCTGTATCGTTCTCTTTATTCATGCTTCAGTCCCAATGCCTGAAGCATGGTTCCAAACTTGGCTGCTGTTTCCGCCAGCTCGTCTTCCGGGTTTGAAGCCGCCACAATGCCTGCCCCTGCAAACAGACGTAAGGAATGCTTTGCAGCTTCTGCACAACGGATCGTAATCACCCATTCTCCATCTCCGGCTGCATCACACCATCCAACAATCCCTGTGTAAAAGCCCCGATCAAACGATTCGATATCTCGAATAACCTTTTTGGCCTGCTCTGTAGGCGAACCGCATACGGCTGGCGTAGGATGCAGCGCCAGGGCAACGGCCAGAGATGAAACCGACAAATCCGCCAATTCCCCCGTAATTTCAGTCGAAAGATGCCACATCGTCTCTGTTTGTATCAGCGAAGGCTCCTGCGGCACATCCAGTCTCCGACATAGCGGTCTGAGTGCCAAGGCCACCGCTTCAACGACTACCGCGTGCTCATACCGATCCTTGACTGATTCCAGCAATGCCGCAGCCCGTAGCTTATCTTCAACAGGATCATCACTACGAGGAGTAGAGCCAGCCAGCGGATTAACCGTCAGATGCAGTCCTTCTCGGGAAACGAGTAGCTCGGGGCTGGCTCCAATCAGCGTTCGCCGTTCCACACCGACATCAGCCCCGTCCGAGCCTGCCTCTTCCGCCTCCAAAGCGGGTAAATCAACAGCGAAGGTATAGCCTTTGGTATTATGTCTGGCTAAATTATGCAAATAACCGGGAATGTCCACTTGTTCCGAAGTATCTAGCTGTAGCGTTCTAGACAGCACGATTTTGCTCAGCTCCCCGGACGCAATATATTTCAGGGCCTGTTCCACCCCCTGTACAAACTCCGACGGTTCGGGCACGGAACGAATACCGTAGTCCGGTGCCTGTCCAAGCTTCGTCGGGTTCACACGGCTGGCAGCATTCGCTGAATCGACATCTTTCCGATTCTCGGAGTGCCAGTTTGTAGAGTGAGAATGAAGCGGTCCCGCCCATCGAGTCTCTGCCGGAACCAGAAGCTGTGCTACCCGTGAATCATCAAAGGGAATAGCTCCCACCACAATCGGATGTCCACCGTGGGACTGACGCACACTCTCGAGCAACGTGGCTACACGCCCGGCCAATCCGCCCTCCGTATCGCTTGCCTCCCCATGCGGCAATGCCCCCAACATACCTTGGGCCAGTAAAGTCCGGGTGGGTGACGCAAAAAAGAAGGAAGATCCCGGCTTGTAATCTTTTAGCAACTGAGTTGCTTGCACCTCAAACGCAGTATTGGATTTCATACGTTATTGCCTCCTGTTCCATTGTTTTCTGTCACGATTGCCGTCACCTATTTCCATACAAGACCGCTGCATTCCAGTCAGACACCTAACGTAGCTCCACCATCAATGCGCAAATCATGCATCGTTATATGACGTGACTTGTCCGAAACAAGAAAAACAACAGCATCCGCGATATCTGCCGGATCAGCCAACCTTCGCAGTGGAATGCCGACCTTGTAAGCGTTCGGCGATCCGTCAATAGCTGCTTGTGCCCCACTTTCATCAGACCACAGAGACCACTGCATTTCTGTCTCCGTAGAACCTGGGGACACCACATTACAGCGAATATGATGGCAGGCAACCTCCAATCCCAAGCATTTAGTAAACATCGCCGAAGCGGCCTTTGAAGCTGCATAAGCTGCCATATACATACGAGGTACAGCTCCCGCATTGGAACCCACCGTGACAATCGAACCCGATTTGCGGGGAATCATATGCTTCACCACAGCCCGGGATATGTAAAAGACACCGTTTGTGTTTACAGCAAAGGTTTCCGTCCAGTCACTGTCACGGAGCGTGTCTACTAGCCCAATTCGTAGCACACCCGCAACATTCACCAAAATGCCAACTGGTCCGAGATGATGCTCAATCTGCTCGACCATCTCGTCGACAGCCGCACGATGGCTGACATCGACAGGAAAAGCCGTTGCACGATAGCCGTCACGCACCAGCTCGTCTACCAGCCTGCTCACACCTTCTGCGTTTCGGTCTACAGCGGCAATGATTGCTCCCAATTCGGCCAGAGAACGCGCCACAGCAGCACCGATACCTTGGGCAGCACCTGTAACCAGAGCTACCTTCCCCTGTATTCCGTCATCACTCATGTTCATTCCACCCTTTCCAGCGAAATCAAAAGAAGCAGTTTAACGCCCAGTTTCTGCTGTAATCATCATTCATTTTGAATTTAAATAACTAATAATGATAATCATTATCAATTAATAGTTACAAAATATGATAACTAAACCATCAATTACAGTCAATGTTGAAAATCGTCTGTTTTCGTCCATATTTGTACATTTAAGAAAATTATCAATTAAAAAAAACCTCTCCTAGTAGCATTGGAGAGGTTTTTTTGAATTTTATCCCTTTTTATACTCTATATCCCTTTATATATCTTCATTTTTTGGTTCTTTTTATAGTTTTAGTGACAAACCGAAGCAAAACGAACGGCTCTGCTCACCAGTACTGGCAACACGGATATATGGCCTTCATCTGCAAATTCACGGAATTCTACATGCAAGCCCGAATCATTCACATTTGTTAAACGCTCGGCAAGCTCCCTGGCCTTTTCCTGCATACCACTTGAATGTCCTGCTTCCAGCTCACCCACCGCAATCAACAGCCTTTTGTTCCGTTGTTCCTGAGCTGTGGAGGCTAAAAAGTGTTTCTCTTCCTCCATAATGGCCCTCCCGCCCCAGTGAATAGAGGGACTTCCCGCCACATAGACCTGAAAAGAGCCGGGTCTTGTAAACAGGGTATGTAATACGAACAGGCCCCCTAATGAATGACCGAAGATCGTTTGTCGGCTGCGATCAATGTGAAAATCACGCTCCATTTCAGGCTTTAGCTCATCTTCAATAAATGACAGGAAATGCTCGGCTCCCCCGCTTTCAATAGGTGCTTCTCCATTTGGTTTTACAGGAAGCTCTACTGCCGTCCTTGGTAGTGTAAGATCGTAATATCGAGAAGGATGGAACGGAGCCTCTGTTGGGTAGCCTATTCCTACAATGATAGCTGGGACAACACCCGTTTTGTCGGGTCGTCTGCCCTGAACACGCACCGCTTCCACCATGGTTCCAAAAACAGAATTGGCATCCAGTACATAAATAATTGGATATCCGGATACAGGAGGTTCCTCAGCAGGGATGGCAATATAAATATGATACTCACGGTTTTCAGCCTGTGAATACATCACTCGATGCTGGCTTCGAGGAACGTACACAGCTCCATGTGCATCACTGGAACGATGAGCATGCGTAAATAGGTCTTTCACGGGAATAACCTCCAATAGAACCTCAATTTCAATTCAATTAGGCCGTTTTTTTCATGAGCAGGACTACAAAATAAGGGACCCCGATCACCGCAATAATCAGCCCAACGGGAATTTCCGCAGGCGCAACCACCGTTTTGGCAACAAAATCAGACAACAGTACCAGCACCATACCCACCATGCCGCATACGGGAATCACAAGACGATGATGAAGGCCAACCAGTCTTCTGGCGATATGAGGGGACAATAATCCTACAAAGCCTATTCCTCCTGAAACAGACACACAGGCACTCACCAGTCCAATGCTGGACAGCAGAAGAATAGACTTTTCCTTTTCGGTCGCAACGCCGAGACTTTTAGCTGTATGTTCATGCAATTGAAATAGATCCAATACATACGATTTCAACCAAATAACAGGGATCAAAATGACAAGCCACGGAATTACGGCGGCAACCAGTTTCCAATCCGCACTCCAAATACTGCCCGACATCCATACTGTCGCCATCTCGAAATCCGAGGCTTTCATTTTCAGCGATAGATATAAGGTCAAAGAACCGAAGCCAGAGCCAATCGCGATACCAACGAGAAGCAGACGCTGCGGATCAAGACGTCCTGCTTTCCAAGCAAATAAATAGATTAGCAGGGCAGCCACCAAACCTCCAATCAAACCAAAAAAGGGCATAGCCAGCGCTGCAGTCCAGCCGGTTGTTTCCATCTGCCCTTGGTAAAAGAACATAAATATGACGATGGCTGCCCCCGCCCCTGCATTAATACCCAAAATGCCGGGATCGGCCAAGCCATTCCGTGTAACTCCCTGTACCGCCGCCCCAGCAACCCCCAGCCCCAGACCGACCAAGGCGGCAATCACAATACGAGGTAGCCGAAAATCAAATATCACCAAATCCAACTGCGGAGTAGGATGAATACGGAACAACGTCTGAACCACTTCCTGCAGAGTCATGTCGAACTCCCCATGGGTCAGACTAATATAGGAGGCTGCTAAAATGAGCGCGGCCCCGCCTGAAAGTACGAGCCACAGCCGTTTTGCACTGATTTTACGCATGCTCTCCCCCTCCTTTTCTACGTATTAAGTACAGAAAGAAAGGGATGCCAATGACTGAGGTTACCACACCAATAGGCGTTTCAAACGGATAATTAAGAAAACGGCTCAACACATCAGACATACCCAAAAAAACGCCACCGATCAAACCAGAGCATGGAATGACCCAACGGTAATCTACTCCGATTAAATATCGGGTGATGTGCGGAATCAATAAGCCAACAAAAGCAATTTTTCCTGCCAGCGCAACAGAAACACCCGTCAGCAATGCTACACAGAGCATCGCCCCCAGCTTGACCGGTAATGACCGCTGTCCCAGACCTGTGGCTACGTCGTCGCCTAGCGACAGTAGTGTTATTGGCTTGGCCAGCAGCATCGCTCCCACAATTGCCACAAGAGCAAAGGGAATTGCCAATTGAATCATCTCGGGGTCCATCTGATGCAGACGAGCGTTAAACCAAAAGCTTACATTTTGCGATACATTAAAATAAATGGAGAGAACGGCCGACAGACTGCTTAAAAACGTACCGATGATCGTTCCCAAAATGGCCATACGAACCGGAGCAAGGCCGCCGGGAATCATCCAGGCTAAACCGAATACAATAGCCACCCCCAGAGCCGATCCTACAAAAGAACTGCCGATCAGCCCCATCGAAGTGGAGTTCGGCGCGAGGATCATCATTAAGGTGATCACAAATGCCGCTCCATCCGACACGCCCATAATTGAGGGTGAAGCCAAGAAATTCCGGGTCATTCCCTGCATAATGGCTCCTGAAATCGCAAGAAAAGCACCAATCAATATAGAGCCGACCGCTCTAGGCAGACGAGAGTTTAATACGACCTGATGATCCACATTCCCAGCATCAAAATGAAAAAAGGTAGCAATTATCGTCTCCCATTCTATCGTCTTGGCTCCGTACATCACAGACAGCAGTAACGTTAACACGATAAACAAGGGAGAGACGAAGATGATAAGGTAAGGAGAGATTAACTTTTTTCCCATGTTCCTACCTTTACTGCGAAAGTCGGTTCATAACCGCTTCCAAAAAGGCTAGTTTGCTCCATGAAGTACCGCCTTGAGCATTGGGATCTACGATGTTGACGAAGGTTTTCCCATTCTTTACGGCGTTGATGCTGCTCCAAATCGGATTTTTCTCCAGATCCGCTAATGCCTCCGGTTGATCCTTGTTCTCACCTTCCGAGAATTGTACGAACAGATAATCAGGGTTCATATCAGCCAACTTCTCCAAAGAAACTGCCTCTTGTGCTTTTACTGTATTTAACTCTTCCGGTACCTTAGCTCCCAGATCAACATATAGCGAAGGATTGAAATATACGTCTGCAGGATATACATACAGATTACCTGTACGAATCCGTACCATAAGCACCTTTTTGTTTTCCCATAATGGCTTGAGCTTCTGTTGGGCCGCCTGAACATCTTGCTTGTACTTGTTCAGTATCTCTTTCGCCTTCGCCTCTTTGCCCGTAAGTTGCCCCAACATGAGCAGGTTCGCTTCCCAGTTCGTTGAAATATGAGATACTGGAATCAATGTAGCGACCTTACCCAGCTGTTCTGCCACCGCAGGCCGAAATTTGGAGCTCCCAAGAATCACATCTGCCTTCAGTTTCAGGATCGTTTCAGCACTAGGCTGCATTCGGTCACCAACATCTGCGGCTCCTTCCATCGCTTTTTCCATGTATTCGGGGAATTTCCCTCCCGAAGTAACCGCCCCAGTCGGCTTTACTCCCAGGACAGCCGCATCTTCCATCGCTTCCAGACTTGCTACAATAATATGATCCGTCTTGGTCAGCTTATAAGTCTTATCTAGATATGTAATCGTCTTGGCACTTTCTCCGTCGGAAACTGACGTCTGTGTCGATGCATTGGAATTCCTTTGAGCCGAGCTATCCACCTCCTGCACTTTTCCACCACACGCTGTCAACAACAAACTTGCCGATAATAAAGTACACACCCCTACTGCAAACTTCTTCATAACCTGAATGGCTCCCCTCTACTACTTGAATTACAGATAATAGTTATCATTATCAATGATAACTATTATCAATAGTAGGAGAGAAATCAGTGTATTGCAATATTTTTTCTAATATTTTTTCTAATATTTATTAAAAAGGCGAGCTTTTTTCCTTGGAATCACTGTATCTAAGAAGCATCAGCCTTCCTCTCTCTACTGAACATCATCCACATTCCATTCTCTATAGAACTGCTCCAGGTACATCTCCATCCATTGATGCCGAACCTCAGCCAGCTCTCGGGCATAAGCGGTATTCATTAAATCCTTAAGCTTGAGCAACTTTTCGTAAAAATGGTATATGGCACTTTTACCTGCGGCACGATACTCATGCTGTGAAAAATCTTTATCCGGGTGATGCATCATACTGCCTTTTGAGCCTGCATACATAAAGGTTCTTGCAATCCCAATTGCTCCGAGAGCATCCAACCGATCCGCATCCTGCACAACTTGACCTTCTAGCGACTCCATAGGCGGGTTTTGTCCACCATTGTAGGACATCGTAGCTATAATGGTCATCACGTGCGCGATTACCTCCAGATCATTTACATGCAGAAGCAGCCACTGCTCTACTTTATCCAGCCCAGCTTGTTTGGAATCATTTAATTTTTCATCCGCTACATCATGCAGCAGTGCTGCCAGTTCACAAATAAACGAATCTGCGCCCTCTTTAGCAGCAATTTTAAGGGACAGCTTTCTCACCCGGTCTATATGCCACCAATCGTGGCCACTATGATCATGCTCCAACTGTTGCTGTACAAAGGGCTCCGCTTTTTGAATAATATCTGCACAAATCGCTTCCTGTTGCTCCGTTCGTCTCTTCATATGTCACCTTTCAATCCCGTCCATACTTTCTATAGTAGGTTCGTTTGATTTTTTTAATGCTTGTCCATTTAATTACGCGAATCATTGAAAGTGCCTTACAGGCTGCCAGCTTTCAGCTTCCATCGTGTCGTCTGACAGATGAATGGCTAGCCGTTCAAGTACCTCTCGTAAGCTCATTTTTTTCACACTCCCTATCTTCATTTTATTCTATAAGGTGTATGCTATCCAACCTTTAGAATGAGAAGTCAGCAACCTGACAAAAAAAGAACCTCCAAAACCACATCAATCGTAGTCACGGAAGTTCTTTTACATTTTCCCTACCCTATCTTTAATCCTATATAACTTATGCTTCTTATCTTACTCCACGACACCAAGCTCGCGGTTTTTTTCCTTGAATCGGCTGTTATGAGAAGATACATATGCCGCTTTGTCAGCTGCCGGATCAATGTACAGCTTGGCACTGTTTAGTGCAAGGGCGGCATCTGTGAAGGTACCGGCAATTAGATACAGCTTGCTTCCGTACTCGACAAAATCGCCTGCCGCGAAAATCCCTGGTAGATTCGTTTCCAGCTTGTCGCTCACTCGGGCATGCCACTCTCCCATATCCAGTCCCCAATCCCGTAGCGGGCCGAAGTCGGATTTTAGTCCATGATTCACGATGACGGCATCGACATTCAACACCTGTATTTCGTCCGTATCTACATGACTGATCGTCACCTGTTCAATCGTCTCTCCATTGTTGCTATGTAGCTGACTCACCGCATATGGTGTAAGAACACGGACCGAAGATGATTTCATACGAGCTACATTTTTCTCATGTCCGCCAAAGTGATCCCGACGATGTACGACGGTCACACTCGCCGCAATAGACTCCAGCTCATTTGCCCAATCCACCGCCGAGTCGCCTCCACCGGAAATCAGGACGTGCTTGCCCCGGAATGGCTCCAGCTCTTGCACCGTATAATGCAGGTTCGTAACCTCATAGCGGTCCGCCCCCTCAATCTCCAGCTTAGCCATTTTGAGAATACCATAGCCTACTGCCAAAACGATCGTGCGTGTCCAATGCTGTTCTCCTGTGGCAGAAGTTAGCAGGAACGTGCCATCCTCTTGCCGATCCAAACCAGTGATCTGCTGTCCCAGCACAATGGTAGGCTCGAACGTCCGTGCCTGCTGCTCCAGCTGATCAATCAGCTTTTCACATAAAACCGGGGTAACCCCCCCGACATCCCATATCATCTTCTCTGGGTATATGCGCATCCGTCCGCCCAGCTCATGCTTGGCTTCGATCAGCTTTGTTTTCATATCTCTCATTCCACTGTAAAATGCGGTATACATACCGGCAGGACCACCGCCGATGATCGTTACATCATATAATTCCAAGGATACTGTCACTCTGCAACTCTCCCTATCATAGCGTAATATGTCTGCTTCTATTATAAGTGATAATAATTATCAATATCAATTAAGAAATAAAAACATGACGATTACAGAGGTTTTCGTGACCTTAGAACTGCATTTTATGGGTTAATATAGCTACTGCTTCCGTTATTCTCGTAGGTTATGCAAGGATTGCTGCACTATCGCATGCAATGCTTTTTCATTAAGTCCTGTCTGTACAAATTGAAAACGGTGATCTGCCAATCTCTGAACTCGGTCTATGATCTGCCCCAGATGATAAGCCGTATGCTCCACCACATGGTATACGTCATACATATTTATCGCCCCCGTGTGGTCCAATGCTGCACAGAAGGATGAAAAAGCTTCTTCTACCTCATCCCTCAGTTGTTCCTTGTTTTGCATGGAGGGTATAAAGCTATCCTCCATTCCTTGCTTGTATGTAATCGTCGGATCTATGAGCTTGGCTGCGTTTCTGCGCACATGCACCATGATATGGTTGATGATCCCACCAATGCTATTCGTTTCCGCCTCACCGACGCGCCACAGCACCTGTTCATCCAAAAGTCCAATGCATGCCCGCAACTTTACCCAATATTGATCGTACATTCTGTGCTTGGATATGATTTTAAATTCATGCATGGAAGAATTCATATATTCATTTCCTCCTTCGTCCTATCAAGTGAATTTCTCAAAAAAATTACTTCCATCGATCATCCAATATTGTTCAGGTGAAGGTACCTCGTTCAAAAAGTCTTGATATTTCCCTTCCCACCCCGCTGGGACATAGTCTTCAAACGAAGCTGGCTCAGGAAATAGCGAATAGAGAATTTTCTCGTCAAAGTTAACATACAGAGCAGGACAGAACTCCAACAATTCATCCTTATGCTGAATAGCATCATCAAGCAATTGGAGCACTGAAGTTAGTTCCCCAGTAGCCACCTTATATTCATAGATGTGATCCAAAAATGCTCCCGCTATGGTTTCATCCAACATAGGGATACCAAACCGTTCCTCCATCTCGGTATTCAAAAACCAATACTCTCTTTCCGTCACATACCAATTCCATTTCCCTTCAAAAATAACACCAACAATGATGTTTTGCGCATATTCAGGCCATATTTTCATGAGCTTCTCGCGTTCCCCTCTTTCTCACTCACAGTTCGATCCAAAACCGGTTTACACGGTTTCCATCTTCCTCTATGTAATCCTTGTCCGGCGTTCCGCCGTTTTGTATGATTGTTTTTTTGGAAGCAATATTATCGGAGTCGCATACGACCAGGGCTCGGGAAATCCCCAGCTCTTTTGCTTTTTCTAGTGCCAAGGCCAGCATTGTAACAGCGTACCTGTTCCCTCGAGCAGAAGGACGGATACCGTAACCAATATGACCTCCGGCATTCGTTAGATGTTCGTTAAGGTCATGCCTGATATTCACTGCTCCCACGACCTGTTCCTTCGCATTCACAAGCCAGTATGTTGAGCTTTTGACCCAGCCTTCAGACAGGTTGATTCCATTTTCCTGATTACTTAAAACCATCAGCATACCTTCAAAATCGTACGGCTCTACAGAGATCACCCAAGGTACCATATGCTCCTGACTCTGTTTCCATTCCTCATAAAATGAAAGATAAGCTTCCTTCCATTCCTGATCCGGTTTTACCAATCTGACGGTCTGCATTCACTCACGGCCTCCTCTTTAAACGTTCAGTTCATCTGCTATTGCTTATATACCTCAATATCCATGAATTTTTGCGCCCAATCTGCAAAAGAGAGCTTATCATCCCAAGTGACTTGCTTCATCGCTTTGGCACATCCCCAGTTTAGAACCTGCTGATGCAGCATATGCACCCGGAAACGCTCAGTAAATCCTTCTTTAGCTTCCATCCCTTGTGCGTAAGCAGTAAGAAAACCTTTTGCCAACTCTTCTTCGCCGTTCTCCAGATACATGGTGGTTATTTTCGGAAGATCTGCAACCCCATCCCCAAAATAGGCTGTCGTAAAATCAAAAAGGCCACTGACTCCCCAGCCCTTATTCCCATTCTGCACAAGGAAATTTTGCGGTTTAAAATCCCCCATCACGAAAGTGGCAGCTTCCAGCTGATCGAATGCTTGACGGGAGCCTTCCAATATTTCCTCTACCCATTCCATATCCTGTACAGAAATGTTCGAGTATTTTTTGGCATCCTCTAGCCAATATCGAATTCGTCCACACAACCATACTCGATAAGAGACTTCAAAAGGACGAATGGCTAGAGTTGTTGTATCCAGCTCTCCACAGTTCTTAACCTTCCATCTATGAAGCTCTAACAGAACAGTAGCAAGCATTTCAGCCATTTGCTGTTTATCCAGCGAGGTCAGCTTTGCTTGCAACTCAGGTGTATGTATATGCTGACCGTTTAGACGAGGCATAACTGCATAGCTCCAGCCAAAGATGTCCTCTGTATCATCGACAAAATACGGTGTTGGCACGGGAATTCGAGTCCGTGCCTGGATTTGCTCTACCATAAACTTTTCTTCTATCCATTGTCCTGGAAAAAGCGGGTTCCCCTTCAGCACAAACTGACCAGCCGTTGAGGAAACATAGAGAGTTTGTCCTAAAACACCTTCTGCCGTTTTTTCGTAAGATAGCAATCGCCCCAAATCAAAACGATTCAGCATCCTTTGCATTTGATCATTTGTTACCTCGCCTAGCCGATTAGACGAAAAATAAATGGTCGTCGTCATCTCTACACACCATAGCTCTTCATCGTTGCTTCCAGGGTTTCATCTGTATCCGCCAGCCAGACGGAACTAACTTCAAACGTTCCCGGTTCAAAAAACAATGGAAATCTCCGCTTAAACCAATCCTGCATCGGCAGATTTAGCGCCTCCTTCATATCCACCCACAGCAGTTCTCCCTCAGGGGGATTTTTTAATAGATCACCTTCAGTAGCTGTAGCTAGATAGTTAAAGACCATATATCTCAGCCCTTGGCTGGGGTCACAATATTCGTCGATTCCTTTAAATACAATTTCCTTAACAGTTAAGCCCGTTTCTTCCTTTACTTCACGAATGGCCCCATTCACAATGCTTTCTGGAAACTCTACTTTTCCTCCTGGAGCAATATAACCTGGAAACCCCTTTCGATTGGGTCTATTCATAAGCAATACCTTGCTTCCGTCTTGAATCATACACATGGTATATATTTTATGTGTCAATTCTGTTGTCAATCCGATCATACCTTTCTTTATTCACGATTCACTATAATCTAGCTTTACTTTCACACCGACAAACTGTGGTTAAATATGGCATTTCCCATACTTTAACTCGTTATTTTGTAGAGCGCAATAACTCTAACCATAGACTAGATCAGAAGGGTAACCTGGAGCGATCACAGTCCCTCGTCAAACAACTGTAGGCCTATGATTTCAAAGACTACCCCGTCGCCCGCTTTAACGTTGGCATCACCATTCATTTCTTCAGAATCCAAAATAATCATGGTGTCTCCTACTACAACCTCCAGACATTCTATCTCGTCAGCTTCGTTGTGCAGCACTTGATGTATCGTTCCTTGAATCCAGTAGTCGCCTAGCTTTGGTTGAGGTCTAACAATCCCTGTCTTTTCAGTAGACTTCAGACTTCTGAACCCCTCTATTCTAGATTGAGAAATCTCGACCGAAATTACACAACCGGGAATCAACTTATCCAAGCTTTGTTCATAGGGGACAACATATGCATATCCGGAAGTCAGTTCATGCCAAAAATATGTCCAGTAGCCGTATACTTTTTCCTTTCCAATACTACGAATGATAATATGCTGATCTTTATTTATTTCCTTGATCTGTACGCGCATATATAGAGTCCTCAGTAGATACTTTTCTTATAATAATAGTGTTTAAAGCCTCTCGGAGCATCGTCAATGACACCAACTACTTCATACCCATGCTTTTCATAGAATTCGGGCGCTTGAAAAGTAAAGGTATTAAGTTGTATAAAATTACACTCTTTATCTTTAGCAATTTGTTCAATTTCACCAAGCAGTTGTGAACCGTAGCCCTTTCCTCTGTAGCGCTGATCTACCCACAAAATATCAACCTCCACCCAGTTCCAACATAGTACACTTAGGAGACCGCCTATCACCTGACCGTCTTCATTTTTGAGCGTTAAATTAATCTCTTCGTATCGGCTTCGAATATCTGCTGGGACGTGTTTCGCATTAAACTCAATCAACTTGTTTCTGACTAAACGCGCTTCATCCCTACTACTTCGATTCATCTGAGGTTCCAGCGTCATGGCATAAATCCTCCAATTTGAAATGATTACTAGCACTTACTGATTTAAATATAGAAAATAATAGGGTTAAAATACTTTCATCTTCCTACTGTTATATATTGTATATACTTTTCTATGTTTAGTCACATGATTCAATTTAGATGGACAGAATTATTCTAATCTAAATATCGCTGATTAAAGTCGCTCCCTGGATTCATGCAAAATATTTAGTAAACGCAAAAAGCAGACCCCGATGAAACGGAGAGCCTGCTATCGTTGGTATCCATCGTCTGTCATACAGGAAAAGAGATGGGATGATTAAATTGAAATATCCAGTGATTTTCCAATCCCCGTAATATCACTGCTGTTAGCGCTGTTGATACGAGTTGTTTCTGTGTTACTTGGAGCGGGCTTTTCCATTTTTGGAGTTGACGTGCTGCTGGATTGCGAGCTTTGCTGTACCTTGTTGTACTCCGCTTCAAGTTGAGCTTTTTGCTTTTCCAGACTAGCTGTATCGTTGGTACTGGATGCTGATGTGCTTGCAATAGATATAGAACTGCTGGATGTGGATGAAATGTTCATACGAGATTTCCCCTTTATAAAAGTATGAGTTTTACACGTGTGGGCTAACCGGTTCTAAGCTATGGCATTGCACTCTAATGACTATGACGAAGATGATACAGATTGTTCAAAAATCTTAGCGATTTTATCGAATAAAGCCGATATTTCTTCATCTGTGGCATTCGATTCATCTGTATTTCCCCACGCGTCTTTTAATGCAGAAAGCAGATCTGTTTCCTGATCTTTGTCCGAAGCTATTGACCCGGATATAAGACTGGAGCTCAGAACGCTTTGCAAATCACTCAGCAAGGACCTTTTTTCATCTACTGTAAGCTCTTTTTCAGATGTAGTGCTGTTATCCTCTTGATTGGAAGTCTCTTGGATATTCCATGCGAATGGAGGCATAATTCCACCCATTGCCTGCATCATAGGAGGCAGACCACTGCTTTCCATTTCAGGATGGGATGGGTCACCTTCAGGCGGCGGTGCAGGACGATTATTTTGGATCGTTTCTGCTATCTTATCGAATAGATCGGATACTTCCTCATCTGTTGCCGTCGCAAGATCCACACCGGCTAATAAGTCGCTAACCGAAGCCAACGGATTCTTCGTGCTGTTGGTGAGTTCATCTGTATCAGAGGAAGTACTTGATGACATCAGGTAACTTTGCAGATCAGACAATAGCGTTTTCTGTTCGTCTGTAGTTAGTGCAATGGTATCCTGATCGTCGTGCTTGTAATCATTACTGTAGTTTTCCGTAGGAAGCGGAGTCTGCATTCCTCCCGTGTATTCCATGAATTCCTTACTCAATTCGAGTGAATCGTTAGAGTTCTTGTGTGTGGTATGACCCGCGGTATTTAGTCCATTCTCATTTGACTTCACCGTATTCGATTGATCATAGGAAGTTGTGATGAGATGCCTGTTAATGGATAGTGACAAAGTAGATCCCCTCTCAGTGTACATAATGTTTTTAGCTGCCCACCTACCTTTCATCGGTAACAAATCTGAATGCAACCTGAGGGGATGCTGAATGATAACTGAATAATTATTTCCTAGACCATAGTCAAGGAAAATCCCCTCCGCAAGACGGGGGAATCAACCCTACTCAAGACAGGAGTAAGTAAAGGGATAATTTGTTACTCTTAGCAAAGAATAAATGAACGTATTTTAAAAATTGAAAGTAGGGAAATGATGTATGATCCGTATTAGCCATTTGGTTCACGAGAGACTTATGTTCCTAGTCAAATTTTTGTACTCGCCTGCATACGTGGGTAGTGTAACACCAAGTTCCAGATTTTTAGCCAAAAATATGATAGAATCCATTCCATGGAGTGAAGTTCATGCTGTTGCCGAGCTTGGTGCTGGAACAGGGGCAATTACCCAATACATCCCGTCTGCTGCTGAATTTCAACCCAAGGTTTTACTCTTTGAGAAAGACCAAACCATGCAGCAGAGTTTAAAAAGAAGATTCCCGAATTATCTGTGCTATTCCGACTCGCGTGAGCTTCAGCTTGCTATGAAAAATGCCCAAATAGAACAGCTTGACTGCATAATCAGCGGGCTGCCTTTTTTCAATTTTCCACAAGCGATGCGGAATCAAATTGTAGAACAAATTCATCTATCGCTCAGGGATGGAGGAATGTTTGTCGCCTTTCAATACTCTAAACAGATGAAGCAGCAGTTAGGTGAATGGTTTGATATTGAAGAAATCAAGTTTGTGCCTATGAACGTTCCACCCGCATTCGTGTATGTATGCCGAAAGAAAGCATAAGAAAGGAGTATGCGTATGGACGTGGAATATTTAATTTCCATCATCGAACAATATGGCTATGCAGCATTATTCTTTTCTCTATGGCTCGGAATTGTGGGTCTGCCCATCCCGGATGAAGTCATCGTAATGACTGGCGGGGCTGTAACAGGCATGGGCATACTTCACCCGTTACCCGCTTTTTTAATTGTATATCTTGGGGTTATATCAGGCTTGTCCTTAGGTTATGTATTGGGGAGAACCGTGGGCACACCGATTCTAGAACGTTTACGCCGGAAGAAAAAAATGGACAAGTACATTACGTTTTCGGAAAAATTGATACATAAGTATGGAAACTTCACTATTTGCATCAGTTATTTGCTGCCGATCGTCCGTCACATTATTCCTTATATTGTCGGAATCAATAAAATGAGCTTCAAGCGCTATGCCCTCTTCTCTTATTCAACGGGTTTGATCTGGACGCTGATCTTCTTTCTGCTCGGACGTATCTTTGGCGATAATGTACAAGCAGCAGGAGAACTGATCCATCGTTATGGCTTGCAGATGGCATTGCTTCTCATCATGCTGGTCATTATATTTTTTATTATGAAATTGGTATGGGGGAAGAAAACAACGGAGGAGTAAAGGTTAAGTATATTCAGCATGTTCATTACCTACATGAAAAAGAAATAGACCGCCCTCTGGAAAAGGTTAGCGGTCTATTTTACTAATCCAACCATACAGCCACCGCCCTTATAAGCGGCTGTTGTAAAAGAGTGAGGATGTTGGCAGCATCCTTACTCTTTTTCAGTATATACTTATTAGCTTTAGTTTATCACAGGAAAAACCATATTGCCAATATGGCAAATCTTTTTAAGGGGCGGCTTTCCTTTCACACCATGTTACTTCTTTAATTGAAGCAACTTTACTAACTTGTCATGAATAGCAGTATTCGGATAATTCCCGCTAAACTGAGAGGACCCAGGTCCCATCGCGGTTAACGCCACATCAACAGATGTATGTCCTCCCGTGGTCCAGTCGATATAAAACTTCTCATCAGAGCCTTTTACAGTAAAAGGACCATCCTCTTTGGAGATGCCTTCACCGGATTCATCCTCCGCATCTTCGCCTTCAATCGCCAAACCGCCCGTTTCATGATCTGCCGTCACCAACACTAATGTATCTGGATGTGCTTTGGCATACTCTTTAGCTACTTTAACGGCCTTATCAAGCTGTTGCCCAGCCTTAATCGTTAACTCACCTTCATTGTCATGCGCCATCTCATCTGTTCCTTCTTCTTCTACCATCAGGAAAAAACCTTTTTGGTTTTTGGAAAGAACATCAATTGCTTTAGCCGTCATATCCGGTAGAGAAACCGTTGGGTTGTAAGAGTTACCCAGCTTGTTGTGAGCTTGGAACATCTCTTCATTGGCGAACAGCCCCAACAACTTAGAACCTTTAGCTGCTTTCATTTCTGTCTGATCTGTCACATAGCTATAACCCAGCTTCTTCGCTTGTTCTACTAAATTTCCTTGAGTTCCCTTACTCGCTTCCTCAGGATCTTCTGCCGGAGCATCTGCATGTTTGCCTACTGTTCCGGCAGGGTACCAAAAATCCTCACCACCGCCCAGAATAACATCTAGCTTGCTTTTCTCCAGATACTGTTTGGCAATCTCACTTTGAGCGGAGCGTTTTTCTACATGTGCACCAAAGGCGGCCCCCGTTGCGTCTGTCACTTGGCTTGTCGTCACGACACCTGTAGACATGCCTGCTTTTTTGGCCAGCTCCATAATCGTTGTCACTGGTTTTTTATTCAAATCCATTCCAATCGCACCGTTATACGTTTTCACACCTGTTGCAATTGCAGTCGCAGCGGCTGCAGAATCCGTAACCAGGTTATCCCCTGAACTTGTGCTAACCAAGCCGGTTACAGGCATGTTGTCCATTTCAAGCAATCCCGATTTCCCTACCGTCGCCAAGCGAATCGCGTTACGACTTGCTTCTCCCATACCATCGCCGATAAAGAGAATGACATTCTTAGGAGCATCGACTTTCGCTGACGAAGTTTTCAGTCCTTTGGATACCTGTGCGGTAGTAGACTTGGTATTAGATGAGGCTGCAAAAGCGTTAGGGATATTAGCAGATAACAATGGCGCACTCAAAACGGTAATGGCACCTAAAGCAAGGATACTCTTTTTCATTGAACGCTTTTTCACAAGGTCACACTCCAATAAATTTGATATTCATATATGATAAAGTAATCATATATTTGTTTTGTAAAGCATCGTCAAGAAATGGATTACGCGAATGTAAAAATTGGAATGGTCGCTTGATTATAAGAAAAAAGACACCGACTCTTGGAATACCAAAGTCGATGCCTTCTGATGCTTATATTAAATCGCGGCGATATTTTTGCCGATGGGCATAGTGTAGTACAGCGGTTTTTGCTGTCCATTTTGCTGATAGACTACAAGCAGCAGCGTGCGGCCTTCAGCAGTCAATGGGCTTCCCCCACTCAGGATATGATCCAGACTGAACGGCAGTACATCCAGCACCGCGTGCTTTTGCAGTTCCTTTTCACTCAGCTTCAATGAAGCAAAGGCGGGAATGATCTCGCGGTATGGTTGCGGCTGTTGGTTGCCTACATCCGTCCCACCTGTACTCTCCTTGCTCGTATCTGCCACAAAATCTGCAACCGCAGGTGACAACAGCGCATCCGGGTGCTGGAGAATCATTTTCATATAGCTGGACCAATCGTCCTTCTCCAAGGTATGTTCCCACCAGATTTTACGCGGCTTATATTTATGGTTAAGGAAATAATCAAGCTTCATCAGTCCAAGCACCATATCCATTCGCTTTGTTCCACGCGATTCCAGAAAGGACTGGAGACGCGTGAACAAGTCTTCGAGCTGATGTCCGATTTTTTGCCAGCCCTGTCCTTCCCAGTAGTCTCCGAATTCCTGAAAGAAATCAAAGGCGGACGAGAATTCACGCTCAATCAAGTAGTTGACTGTATGATCCATACGATGAGAGTTCCAGTATTTTTCCAATACATCTTCCAAGCGCTTGAGTCGAACGATATCGGCAAAAGAAAGGACGTCATTGCTCAGCATTTCATAAGGCGCCACGTCCATATACGTGTAATTGTACTTATCTGCGTCGATACGCAGTCCAGTGCCACGCAGCATTTTAAGGAAGCCAAGTTGAAGCTCTTCCGGGCCGAGTGCAAAAACGTCATTAAACGTTTTACGGAATGTGTTGTAGTCCTCCAAAGGCAATCCGGCGATCAAATCCAAATGCTGGTCGATTTTACCGCTTTGTTTGACCTTGGTAACAGTACGGGAAAGTTTGGTAAAGTTCTGGCGACGTTTAACCAACTCATTGGTGGGATCGTTTGTTGATTGAACGCCGATTTCAAAACGAAATACGCCCGGCGGCGCGTTTTCCGCCAAATAATCCAACACCTCGGGACGCATAATATCTGCCGTAATCTCAAACTGGAAGACGCAACCACGGTGATTTTCAATCAAAAATTTGAACATTTCCAGTGCATAATCGCGTTTAATATTAAACGTCCGATCCACGAACTTGATTAGGTTTGCTCCGTTATCGATCAGATACAGAATATCCGACTTTGTGCGCTCGATATCGTAATAACGCACCCCAACCTCAATGCTGGACAGACAAAACTGGCAGCTGAACGGACAGCCCCGGCTCGTTTCAAAATAAACAACCCGTTTCCCAAGTTCCGGTATATCTTCTGCAAAACGATAGGGCGACGGCAGCTCGTTCAAGTCCGCTTTCGGACGACCGGGCATCTGAATGACCTCTTCTCCCTTACGGTAAGCGAGTCCATACACAAAATGGAACTTGCGATCCCCTTCCAGCTCCTGCAGCAGTTGATGGAATGTTTCCTCTCCTTCACCAACGACGATAAAATCCACATTCGCCAAACGCTTCATCCAGTGATCCGTATCGTAGGATACCTCCGGACCACCCAGAACAATTTTGACCTCGGGCATAATCTTTTTCAACACATCAATGACTTTAATCGTCTCTTCAATGTTCCAAATATAACAGGAAAAGCCGATGACATCTGCCCCCCGTTGAAACAAATCGGATACGATGTTCATCACCGGGTCCTTAATTGTGTACTCCGCCAGCTCGATATCAAAGTCCTTTTCACTGTAGGCTTTGAGACATCGGATGGCCAGCGAGGTATGAATATATTTTGCATTTAACGTTGATAAAATGACTTTCATAGGTCACAACCTTCTATAGTTTGCATGGACTGTTATATCCTTACCTTAGTATAGCTATTCAAAATCCTCGTACACATCGTCTGCATAAATCTCGTCCTCGCTTACCGTTCCCCCGATATTCCCCTGATTTTGAAAAAAATCAAGAAACGGCTTGCCGTACTTGCGGAACTTCACTTCGCCGACACCCTTGATCCGCAACATGTCTGCCTCGGATTGCGGGCTCGCTACGCTCATCTCACGCAGCGTCGCATCATTGAAAATGATATAAGACGGTACATGCTCCTGAGCGGCCAGATCGCGGCGGATCAGGCGCAATTGCTCGAACACGGTTTCGTTGACTGCAGCCGGGTATGCATCGCGTCCCTGTCTTCCGCGTGAACCTGCTCCACCTGCAAAAGCCGTGGCATGTCGCACCACACGCTGCATGACTTCTCGCTGGCCTTTCAGCACTTCAGCCGCAAGCTGCTGCAAACGCACGACCGGATATTGTCCCTCGGACAACATCAGATAGCCTTCCGAAACAAGAACATTGATAATTTCGGCAATTTCTTTTTCCGTCCGGTTGCCCATCACGCCATAGGTTGGCAGGCTGTCAAAACCATACTGCAGCACTTTTTTGTTACGCGAGCCTTTCAACACCGAGGCGACCATCGAGACCCCATAACGTTCCCGCATGCGATGAATGCACGAAAAAATCTTTTGCGCATCTATGGTCATATCAACCAGTTCCCGCTCATCTGTACATGAACTGCATATGCCGCAAGCTTCATGCTCCTCCGCTTCTCCGAAATACTCAAGCTGTGCCGTACGTAGGCAACGAGTCGTGTAGCAATAATCAACCATCTGCTGGAGCTTGCGGTAGTCGTTGCGCTTGCGGTCTTCATCCTGTGGATTTTGCTCAATCAGGAACTTCTGCGTCACGATATCTTGCGGTCCAAACAGCAAAATACATTGACTCGGGTCGCCATCACGTCCTGCGCGTCCCGCCTCTTGCACGTAAGCCTCCATATTTTTAGGCATGTTGTAGTGAATGACATAGCGTACGTTCGATTTATCTATCCCCATGCCGAAGGCATTGGTTGCTACAATGACACGGATATCGTCGTACAGAAACCCTTCCTGGCTATCTGCACGTTCCTGATCTGTCATCCCGGCATGATAGCGTCCAGCCGCCATGCCTGCGTCACGCAGCCGTTGGTACAAATCGTCCACGTCCTTACGTGTCGCAGCATAAATAATGCCTGATTCACCCTCATGCTCACGGGCATAATTCAGTAAAAAGCTGCGTTTGTCTTCCCCGCGCAGTACACTGAACGCCAAATTTGGCCGTCCAAGGCCCGTAACGAACGTCTCCGGTGAGCGCAGACGAAGCAGGCGCACGATGTCATCCATGACCTGCGGTGTCGCCGTTGCCGTAAACGCCGCCACGATTGGGCGTTCATACAGCCCGTCCACGAATGGAGCCACGGCCAGGTAGCTGGTACGGAAATCATGGCCCCACTGGGATACGCAGTGAGCCTCATCTACCGCAACGCAGGAAATCGGCAACTGAGCCATTTCATCGCGGAACCAGTCCAGTTCCAGTCGTTCCGGTGCGACATACAGTAACTTCAAGTCACCATTCCGTGCGGCTCGTATGCGGTCATTCACTTCTCGACCACTCAACGTACTATTGATGTAGGCAGCAGCAATCCCCATTGTGGTCAGCGCATCCACCTGATCCTTCATCAGCGAGATGAGCGGTGACACGACAATGGTCAGCCCCTCATGCAACAACGCGGGGATCTGGTAGCATATCGATTTTCCGCCCCCTGTCGGCATGATGCCCAACGTATCGTTGCCCTCCAGCATACTGGCTACAATTTTCTTTTGTCCCTCCCGGAAATCGGGATAGCCATAAAATCTTTGCAGCAAGTCCTGCGCCCGTTCCAATGTTGGTGCTTGTACACTCATAGTTTCAAAACTCCTCATATTTCTAGCGTCCTTGACGCATATCGGCTTTTCTTTCGTTACCTTTAGTTTACCGGGGTTCAGGGTAATGTTCAACCGCTAGAAGACTGCCAATCTGGTTTAGTCCCTTATGGCGTTCGCTGTTTTCTCATGATATAGTGAACACGGTGCCGCAAATTTGTCCATAACTATGAAGAGACACGGCTCCAAGAAGGAGAAAGAACCCATGAACAATCGGAAACCCCAACGGAAAAATCATACAAAATCTACGTCAAACACAAGCCATTCCAAACGCAGTCATAAACCTGCCGGAAGATCTGGCTCCCATAAACCGGAAGCTCAACGGAGAACGAATGCTTTTGATAAAGCCCCTGCCAAAACATACATCGTCCAGGAGCCTGCCGAGCTGTTGAGCTTTTTAGTAGAGCATGTGACTGGCATGGGTCGTAACTCCATTAAATCAGCACTGGCTCGTGGGCAGGTGTCCGTCAACGGCATTCCGCGTACCGTGCACAATTTCCCACTGGAGCACGGTCAGACTGTCGCTCTTTCCAAGGAAAAAGTAACTCCCGTTGTACCACTGACTGGACTACGTATTTTGCATGAGGATGAAGCCATTATCGTTATCCATAAGGATGCCGGGTTGCTTTCCGTCGCTTCAGCGCAGGAGCAGGAAGTAACAGCATATCGCCAGCTTACGGCCCATGTGAGGCGCGAGCATCCGTACAATCGTATTTTTGTACTGCATCGTTTGGATCGTGATACATCAGGAGTGATGATGTTTGCGAAAAGCGAAGCCATACAGCAGGAAATGCAAAAAGCGTGGAAGGAAGTTGTGTATGAACGAACATACATTGCTCTTGTGGAAGGACAGGTTAAAAAAGCTGAGGGAACAATCACCTCATGGCTGAAAGAAAGCAAGACGCTAAAAATGTATTCCAGTCCTTATCCGAATGACGGACAGCACGCAGTCACTCATTACAAGCTGCTCCAAGCCAATCGGCATTTTTCTTTGCTCGAAGTACGTTTGGAAACCGGACGTAAAAATCAAATCCGCGTACATATGGAGGATATCGGTCATCCCATTGTTGGAGATAAAAAATACGGTTCCAAATCCAAGTCGATTGGGCGCCTTGGCCTACATGCGAGGATATTGTCATTTATTCATCCCGTCACCGGAGTATTGCTGCGTTTTGAATCCGATATTCCTAAAACCTTTTTGAATCCGTTTCGGGAGCAGAATTGAGCAAAGCATACGAAGATTAGATGGAAAAATAGAAGAGGTAGTGAGGGGGCTGTAGAAGACAGCACCCTTTTTTGATTGATTAAGCGGTATACCTCCGAACACCATCAGCCATTTTCATCAACTCATCCCATATATATATGGGCGTATTACACACTGGACAATCTACCCAACCGTTTAAATAGGGTAATTGGGCAAGCAGCTTGTTCTCTTCAATTTTTTGGGCATATTCGTGTAACCACTGCATATTAGCACCTTTATGGTCCAATGAACGGGGGCGGATCGGATGGGGAACCAGATTGTCTGAATTTACAGGATCTTTATCATAGACAACCAGGGTGTCATTCTGTTCATCAGGCCAAATATAGAGCGGGGTACCGCAATGCGGACAATCCAGCGTATATTCGTCACCTGTATCGAAGCTTTGTAGCATATAAGCTACGCAGCGATAACCCTGAAAAGCGGCACCCGCAGCCAGAACATAGCGTTTACCGATATCTCCTTCGTGTTCCTTCGCATAGAGCACCATTTCTTCAGTCAATTCTGCAAGCCGGACAATAGCATACCGATATTGCGTATAAATATATTCTGCCAGACTAGAATCCACTTTCACTTGGTCCCTTGTAAATTCCAATGGAATTTTGGTATGTAAGGGATTGTTATTCTTCGCTTCGAATATTCCGCAAATGTTATATATATCTGCACGAATCCCTATATCAGAACTTTTTAACGCAATGTCCACAAGATAAGGTACAGCTGCAAACGTACAAGTATACAACGTATTTTGGTGATACAGTTCCTCCCAATACAAGGTGTCAGCCATTTCGCCGTCATATCCGGCTTGGAGCTGCTTCAACATTTCTGGGACGTATTGAGAGGAACCGTAGGGGCCTTGGAGCAAAGTCCAGGCCGGATCGGACAAAGCCAGCATCTTGATACTCCTTTCACCGTTTTTTTACAGTAGAGGATCTTGCAAAAATCCAATAAGCGACTTTCAATGAACAAGACATAGAACGAAATGGTTTAGTTCGTCTATATCTTGCACTTCGGAGCGACTGGAATCGAATTTTGCAAAATCCCGACAGTAACATGGGATCGGTTTGTAAATTGAATTTTGCTAACAAAATTCATTTTAACTTCATAATTCTCAGCTTATTACGTTTATTTTATTATACGCATATTATTAGTTGAAGTTGCTTTTCTCGATTTACGCAATATACAAAATCACTATTTTTTCGGGTCTATATTCATATTCGGTTAAGCTTTCGGCATTGTGAAGGTGACACACATTAAATTAATGAATTACCAACCCAGTTCTTATGTTTTACTACGAGTTCTCTGTCCATTCAGTTCCTTCGTCCTATGCATAGTCTACATTATAAGTCCTGTTACTTAAAAATTGCTGAGTAAGAAATAAAGTATATATACGTTAAAATTTCCATACATGTAAAAACAAAGCCACTCCCCTGCCTGTTTTTAATTATGCCAAACGGGTAAGACATACTTGTTCAAGCCTTTAATCTAACACTAGAATCAATTTCATAAATGATTAAACCAACGAAGTGTATACTACATATAGACAAATTAAAACATTTTGATCTATATGTACTCTTTATTAAAGCTACTAAAGGTATTATGAAATGGATTCACTACAGAACTGATTTTATGAATCGGTATATGAAAAAGCGTGTTGGGAATATTATGTATGAATACTGCGACTATAAGGGGAAATAGCCTATGACCATAACACCGGAACAGCGGATTACCCTACATGGATTTAACAATTTGACTAAATCATTGAGCTTCAACATGTACGATATTTGTTACACCAAAACCAAAGAAGAACGCGAGGCGTATATTGAATATATTGATGAACAATACAACTCAGATCGGCTGACAGCTATTTTAAAAAATGTATCTGATATTATCGGCGCCCACGTGCTCAACGTAGCCCAGCAGGATTATGTTCCTCAAGGAGCCAGCGTGACAGTACTTATATCAGAAGGACCCATTGTGGAGGTACCAACTGAATCTTATGACGAGTCACCAGGCCCCCTGCCTGAATCTGTCGTGATACAGCTGGATAAAAGCCATATTACGGTTCACACCTACCCGGAATATCATCCAGACGAGGGGATCAGTACGTTTCGAGCAGATATTGATGTCTCTACCTGTGGGGAAATCTCCCCGCTCAAGGCACTCCACTATTTGACTCATTCTTTCGACACTGACATTATGACGATTGATTACCGGGTGCGCGGCTTCACACGTGATATGAATGGACATAAGCTTTTCATCGACCATGATATCGGCTCCATTCAAAACTATATTCCAGACGAAGTGCGCAGTCTGTATGACATGATAGACGTGAATGTGTATCAGGAAAATATTTTCCATACCAAATGTAAGCTAAAACAATTCGATTTGGACAATTACCTGTTCGGCTACACCAAGGAAAGTCTGAGTGAAAAAGAGCAACAAAATATATCAACACGTCTCAAAATCGAAATGGACGAAATTTACTACGGTAAAAATATGACGTAACAGATCGAATGCGTAAAAATAAAATAGATCATTTCATTGAAAAAAAGGATGATCGCTTGGACTGGAATACAGCCGGCTTTCGTCCTTTTTTAAATACAAAATAATAAGATATTACTCAACTTGATCTGTACAAGCGAGAGATTGTTCACTATGATAGGGGAAGAAACCACTAATTTAAAATATCAGCATGGATTTTACATTCACTTCTTATTGTAAGCGCAATCAATTGATCCTACGTATGATTTTGTTATGGAAGACAAAGGAGGAATTTGTATGCAAAGCGGTATTGGCGGTAAAAACATCATTTTACGATTGGAAATTTCCACCGGACACATCCAATTTGGTCAATTGATTACGCTGGTAAACGAACATGGCGGAGATGTGATTGCCATTGACGTCATTAGCACCTCTGAGATGGTCACTGTGAGGGATATTACAGTGACCATTGCCGATCCAGCAGAAATCGACCGAATGATTGCGCGGATTAAAAAAGCACAAGGTGTTAAGGTATTATCCATCTCTGATCGTACCTTCCTATTACACCTCGGGGGCAAAATTGAAATGCAGCCCAAAGTCCCAATTCAAAACCGCGATGACTTATCCCGGGTATATACCCCCGATGTGGCACGCGTATGCATGGCGATTCACGAGGAGCCGGACAAAGCTTTCCGTTTGACGATCAAGCGCAACACGGTCGCTGTCGTCTCTGACGGAAGCGCTGTCCTCGGGCTAGGTAACATCGGTCCCTATGCAGCCATGCCGGTTATGGAAGGCAAAGCCATGCTGTTCAAGCAGCTCGGCTCCGTCGATGCCTTTCCAATCTGTCTGGATACGCAGGACACCGAAGAAATCATTAAGGCCATTAAGCAATTAGCCCCAGCTTTTGGCGGTATTAATCTGGAGGATATTTCATCGCCACGATGCTTTGAAATTGAACAGCGGTTACGAAACGAGCTGGACATACCTGTTTTTCATGACGATCAGCACGGCACAGCTGTCGTTTTATACGCAGGGCTGATTAATGCGCTCAAGGTTGTCGGCAAAGCCCTGTCTGACGTCAAAATTGTCGTCTGTGGTATCGGGGCTGCGGGTGTGGCTTGCACCAAAATTTTGCTATCTGCAGGGGCTGTCAACATCATTGGCGTAGACCGTCATGGAGCTCTAACAGCTGATGAAACATACGAGCATCCGATGTGGAACTGGTATGCGCAGCATACCAACCCCGAACGGCTGTCCGGCACGCTGTCCGAGGTTCTGAAGGACGCTGACGTGTTTATCGGACTGTCGGCAGGAGGACTACTGCAACGAGAAGACGTGAAACGTATGAAAGAAGCCCCGGTGCTGTTCACTATGGCTAACCCAGTTCCCGAAATTGCGCCAGAGGATGTTGAGGACATTGCGGGTGTCATCGCCACCGGACGTTCGGACTATCCTAACCAAATTAACAATGTGCTTTGTTTCCCTGGCATCTTTCGAGCGGCGCTCGACTGCCGTGCCCGTGAAATCAACGAAGAGATGAAGTTGGCGGCCGCAGAAGCCATCGCAGGCACAATCCGTCCTGAAGAACTGAACAAGCTGTATATAATCCCTGGTGTATTTAACGAGAGTGCGGTTCAACGGGTGCGTGAAAAGGTAATTCAAGCCGCGATTGCGAGCGGTACAGCCAGAAGAGTGCCTCGGGATTTCAGATAAAAGAAAAGGATTGCTCCCCTACATGCGGGTGCAATCCTTTTTGCCATGGAAAGATTAGGCTGCATATCCGTTATCTTTACAGCGGTTATGACCTCCATTTAGAGAACAATTGACTGGCACGCTGGGCAAACTCCTCCAGATTAAAGTTGGAGTTGTCCAGCTTGTAGTACCATTTTTTAATCGTATCCAAAATCCATGAGGGAACCTTAACCTCCGAGATACCGGAATAAAACGTATGATACGCCCACACCAAATGCTCCCAGCGCTTATCATCGCCTTCCTTCACGTATTCAGATACGTCCAATACCTTGGCACGTCCGTCTTGCATGAGTACATTCTTGAGGTGAATATCACGGGGATTCAGCCCCTTGGATCGGACAAATTCCCTCGCCTTTTCCACATCCAGAATAACTTGCTCTGGCACAGGAATTCCTTGCAGCAGACAATCCAGCAGCGTAATACCGGATTCATAACTTATGACAATATACTTGTCGCCTTTTCCATAATAATGAGGAAAAAAGTCAGACCCTCGCAAACGCTCATATACGTCGGCCTCCGCATCTTTCTTCTCGATCGCCATGTCTGAGTACACCTTGAATGCGTAGCCTGGCAACGTATCAAGCGTAAATACGGCCGCATCTGTCCCGATGCCAATACAGCGGACGTCTTGAGTGGCTGTTTTAATGGTAACCGGATCATTATCCTCTGTACTGTATACGGTCACTTGACTTATGATGTCTTCTGCCTGCCTCCATTGTTCTACCATGCACGATCCCCTCCTTCTCTGTTCTAAACCAATACCAATGAAGTTAGTTCTATAACAGATAAACAGTATTACGGGTTATCTTTTGGAATGGCTTCAAAATAGGTTATTTTTTTAGAAGATACGGTATATGTACCGTGTCTAACGAGCTTCCGGCAGAAGCAACCTTCTTAACTCTGCATAGCTTGCTGCTGTTTTATAGATCCCTAACACGTCAGTTTCTGGGGGAGCGTTCCTGTGATTGAACCAGATCACCTGCCAATTCGCAGCTATAGCTCCCGCCACGTCATTGCGCCAGGAATCCCCAATGTAACAGCAGTGCTCTGCTAACGTCCCTGTCCGTTCGTTCACTACTTCGAAAATACGCGGATCAGGCTTGGCATAGCCAACCGTACCAGATACAAAGATATGCTCTGCTGCAACATGATTTTCCAACGCCATAGCCTTGATCTTGCTCATCTGGTGTTCTTCAAGACCGTTTGTAATTAATCCAACTAAAAAGCCAGCCGAGCTCAAATCATTTATTAAGGAGGTCGCCCCCTCAAAAGGCTCAATTCGGTACTGACGATCCAAATATTCTTGTTGAACATGTACTGCCTGCTCACGGGAAATTTCTACCCCGAATTCTTGTAAAGCCAGAATGAAACGGCCTTCCCTCATCTCATCTAGTTCATGCGTCCCTGCCTTCCCCTCCAGTAGTCCTCCTTTAGCCGATAGTACATCGCTGTAATAACGAATACGATGGTAGGCTTTCTCATAAGGAAAACGCTCACTCAATCCTAACACTGTACGCAATGCATCGCGTGTAGGGTGCAAATGATCGTACATCGTATCATCTACATCAAAAAAAACAGCCTTTTTTTGCAAGTTCATATGCCCACTTCTTTCTGTTAAATCTTCGGATGACGCTCCTTTTCACCTTGTCCTGATATTATACCCGTTGGCCTGTTGCGTTGCACTCTGTCCTTCACACTGCGCATCCTGCAATCACACTTCACGGTTACTAACATACACTGAAAAGACCGCATTTTCGCAAACTCACTTTACTTCTCTACCGAGCTAACATAGGTATCTTGTCCTGCTTTGCCCGAAAGCGTTTTATTTGACAACACACGGGTAAAAGGTCACATTTTTGAAAAGATTCGTCTTACAGGTTTACATTTCGTGTAAAATCACGTACCTTTTAGGGATGAACGCTTTATGGATGTATTGGATAAGGGAGGCATACACGATGGATTCCGGTTCTAACCTAGCCTATGGATCAGCTACACCTTTGATTGAGGCACTTATAGAATTTGAAAAGGAGCTCGAAGCGAACCGGCATTCTTTGAGTTTTGATTTGGGATTGATTATGGAACAGGGCCGCGCGCCACGATATATGGCTACACCACCAGATGTTATTCCTTTTGCCCACGCAGGGGTGGACGGAATACATTATGGCTTTTTAACGGATTTTGGTCTTGAAAAGGACCTTTCACGGGCCCCTATTGTATGCGTATCTCCCGTCGATTGGACGGGTGTATGGGTGGTTGCTCGTCATTTGCAGGATTTTTTAAGCGTTGTTTATACAGAGAACAGTTCATTAAAACGATATTACGCCAATGGAGAAGATTATTCTGGACATGCAGGTCAGCGACTTCCCCAAATTGTAGATGAACGCACCGCGTTTGTGCGCGAATGCTTTCGGGAACGATTTGGTATCGAACCGATTCAGGATATGGCTGCCTATATCGACAGCTTGCGAGCAGAACGGAAGCACAATGAAGCAGCTCCTACGCTGAACGGCTTGGGCATTCAGCTATCTTCTTCCGCGATGCATAGCTCTTCTACGGAAAGTGCCCTCTTGACCGTAACGGAGCCTTTCCTTTGGGAACACCAAGGCGAAGCTGTGCGTGAATTGTTCTATAACGGTTCGCGTGAAGCCAGACTGGCCTTTATTCGGGATGCCCAGACACGGCATCTGTTCACCCATTCTGCCCTTCGTGCTTTTGTAGCTGGACAGCTTAAGTTGATGGGCCTATCTGAGGCCGCAACATATCTGGAAGAGTCCTACTATACCGTTATTCCCGATATGATAGAATCTTGACGAATTCCTTGAGTTTCCCTAACATAACCGCCTCCGAAAAGGCGGCTTTTTGTGCTACAATAAATGAAAATAATAGGGTCGAACGGCCCGGTACGAATGAAAGAGAGCGAGCATGAATAATCATTCCTATCCTACTCCTGAAATCATTGAGGTTTGTCTGTTGGCGGGCAAACTGATGATGCAAAATGGAGCCGAAACCTATCGTGTTGAAGACACGATGTCCCGCATTGCTTCGGCCTACGGCATATCTCAGTCCCATAGCTATGTCACACCAACTGGGATTTTTTTTGCCATTAATGACTCGGAGCCTGCCACGCTCATCCGCATCGTAGAGCGGACCACCGATTTGCACAAGGTGACAGAGGTCAATTCCATTTCACGTAAAATCAGCACAGGTGATTTGTCTCCTCGCGCTGCCGTCAAGGAGCTTTCGGAGATTGAACGTGGTCCCCTCCGTTATTCTAACCGTGTACAGCTGATGGCTGCTGCGTTGGCCAGCGGTTGCTTTATGATCATGTTTGGTGGAGTCTGGCGAGACTTCCCCGCAGCTGTGTTTTGCGGCGGTATCGGATTTGCAGCCGTACAGTATTTTCACAGGCTCGTTAAGGTTAAGTTTTTCTCAGAATTTTCTGCATCTTTTCTAATCGGCTTGCTGGCGGCTCTGTTAACGATAGTAGGTTGGGGACAGATGATGGATAAAATTATTATCGGCTCTGTCATGCCACTGGTTCCAGGCCTGTTAATTACAAATGCCATCCGTGATTTAATGTCCGGGCACCTTGTTTCGGGTCTTTCCAAGGGAGCCGATGCTTGCCTGACGTCTTTCGGCATTGGAGCTGGCGTTGCGGTTATCATTTCTTATATGTGATTCGGAGGAGATTCAAGTCTATGCTTGCACAATTATTCACAAGCTTTATTGCCACCGCTGCTTTCGGCATACTTTTCCATGCCCCCCGGCGTTCACTACTGCAATGCGGTTTTGTTGGTATGCTAGGCTGGCTTGTCTATTATTCAACCACGGACAGCATGGGACCTGTGAGCGCCAGCCTTTTGGCAACGATCCTCATCGGCATCGTCAGTCAAGGCTTTGCGCGGCTGTACAAAATGCCTGTGATTATTTTCAGTGTCGCAGGCATGATTCCGCTCGTTCCAGGGGGAATGGCCTATAATGCCATGCGCCAGTTCGTACAACAACATTATCCTCAGGCACTGGAGCTGGCGATGAGCACGCTGATGATCGCAGGAGCGATTGCTGTTGGTTTGGTGCTGTCTGAGGTGCTTAATCAGATTTTTCACAGTATACGTTTTAAGCCACAGCGCTAAAAGCGATGAAAATAGAAAAGTTAAAGAGGCTGCTCCCACAATCACATACATCTGCAGTGTATGAGACGATTTTGGAAACAGCCCTTTTCTGTATACGTTACAAAGAATATTTATATGTCATAAGCTATTATTCATCCACTCTCTTGCCCAATATCGCCAAATCTCGCTCAATGCTATCCAGCACAGCTACACGCGGATAGTACCCCCATTGCTCAAAACCAAACTTCCGTAGCAGCCCAATACTTGGCTCATTATGACCAAAAACAAATCCTAACAACGTTGTAATCCCCAGTCTCGGACATTCATTTAGCAGGTGCTGTACCAGTCGACTTCCAGTTCCGGTTCCACGAGAATCCTCATGGACGTAAATGCTAATTTCTGCTGTACCGTTATAAGCTGGACGCCCATAAAAGGACTGAAGGCTGGCCCATCCAGCAATTGTTCCCTTTTGTTTTAATACCCATAAAGGCCGGTGGTTTTCCTGATGAGCCTCAAACCATGGAATACGGCTCTCCACTGTCACTGGTTCCAAATCTGCCGTGACCATTCGTCCTGCGATTGTAGAATTATAAATGTCCACAATATCGGGAAGATCCTCTTTGCACGCAAATTCAATGGAAAAAGATTGGTCCTTATTCATTATTCGTATCCGCCTCCTATTGTGTGATTTATTTATTGTACAAGACAAGCGCCCGATCAGCCATATTGAGTTGTTTTGCGGATTAGTCCCAAAGGGTTTTATAATAGAGCTGAGGAAAAACAAAAACGAGGTAAGCAATTTAACACGATGAGACGGGAGGTATGTTTCGGAGTCAAGGATTCTGAAGCAGCTTAATATGAATATTGGAACTCAACTCTTGATTTTGGAAATACCTATGGAATCTTTTTTTGGAAAAACGACGATTTATCCTGTACTGCTCAAGGACGAGGATGGACTTACACTGATTGACACGGGAATGCTCGGCCAATTGGAGCCATTACGCAAGGCTATTTCAGATGTGGGTGAGGATATCAGCCGCGTGAAAAGAATTATTTTAACACATCAGGATATTGACCATATCGGAAATGTTCATGCACTGCTGGATCTGCTGCCGAATACTGCCCTGTTAGCCCATAAGGATGACGTTCCTTATATGACAGGAGAGCGACCGTTTGTGAAGCTGACGCCAGAACGGATCAATCAGATGGACACTGCGCTCAAGCAGCAAGCAGAGGATATGATTCGCCGCCTGCCAGAATTGCGCTTTGCTCATATTCTTGAGGACGGTGAGCATCTGTCTTATGGTGGGGGCATACAGATTATTCATACACCCGGTCACACGCCCGGGCATATCAGCTTGTATGTGCCCGCACAAAAGCTATTGTTGGCAGCAGATGAACTGCTGGTAGTCGAAGGTGAACTGGTCGGTCCCGCTGAGTCGGCTACGCCAGATATGCCATTGGCTCTGAAGAGCCTCGAAAAACTGACGGTATTGGATGTTGAAAAGGTAATCTGCTACCATGGCGGCTACTATGATCAGAACGTACAAGCACGTCTGCAAACATTAAGTCAGGCAAGAGAATAAGCCATTCAAAGCTATAAATTATGATGTAATAAGAGCTATAATGAATACATGGACAGAAAGGAATGAGACTCTATGAATGATAAAATTACAAGATTATATGATGAACTGAAATCACAATCTTGGGACGGCCTGCTTGTGACCGATCCCAAACATATTTACTACCTGACGGGCTTTGCCAGTGATCCGCATGAGCGTTTTCTTGGTCTCGTGCTGCTTCGTGACCAAGAACCAGAACTGATCGTACCCGCCTTGGATGCAGAAGCCGCCCAAGCTGCTTCTTCTGTGACTCGTATATCCACCCACACTGATACGGACAATCCATATGATCTGCTGCGTCAACGTACAGGCACCGGTGTGAAAGCATTAGCGCTGGAAAAGGAGCACCTCTCCGTCCTCCGTTACGAACAGTTACATACTGCTATTGGCGCGGCTCAATATGTGGATCTGGGTCCTGTGCTACAAGAAATGCGTGTAAGAAAAACTCCTGAAGAAGTACAACGTCTGAAACATGCAGCTCGTTTGGTAGAAGATGCTCTTCGCCACGGCCTCACCCATGTGCGCGAAGGGGTGACGGAAGTCGAGCTGGTAGCAGAAATCGAATATCAGATGAAAAAGATCGGCGCAGATGGCCCATCCTTTGACACGACAGTGCTGTCTGGACCCAAAACAGCCTTGCCTCATGGTGTTCCGGGCACCCGCAAGCTACAGCATGGCGATTTGCTCATGTTTGATATGGGCGTATACTCCGATGGCTATGCTTCGGATATTACACGTACTTTTGCTTTTGGAAAGCTGTCGGCTGAGCTGGAAACGATTTATAATACGGTTCTTCGCTCGAACGAAGCGGGAATTGCTGCCATTCGCCCGGGAGTTTCCTGCGCATCCGTAGATCAGGCAGCACGGGCTGTTGTTGAAGCCGCTGGATACGGCCCTGCCTTTAACCATCGAGTTGGACACGGCCTTGGCATGAGTGTTCACGAATATCCATCTGTACACGGAGGCAATAGCGATCTGCTTCATGAAGGCTTCGTGTTCACAATCGAACCCGGCATCTATGTGCCAGGCCTCGGCGGTGTGCGGATTGAAGATGACGTTTTGGTCACCTCTGATGGTGTTGAAGTGCTTACCTCTTTTCCAAAAGAACTGACAGTGCTCGGATAAACCCATCGCTATTCATTATTGGTATGTGAGCATTTTGTATAAATCCCAAGAGCGTTTTCAAATCAGCAATATATAGATCGAAATGCTTTAGTTCGCTATATATTGTACTTACGAGTGTTGGGAATCGAATTATGAAAAATGCTGATGTTAAAAAGTATGAAAAAAAGGAGGGGTAACCCCAAGCCATCATGGCTTAAGGGTTTGCCCCTCCTCTTCTATAAAGCGGAAATTGCGTGCGATGTACAAAATGGGTGTACCCGCCGCGGTCAGTACAAATTTTAAGATGTAGGTGGTGAATAATATCTCGATCCATATCCCCCACGCATAACCGTAAAAGGCAATAGTACAAAAAATGAGCGTATCTATAAACGAGCTGATCATCGTGCTGCCATTGCCGCGAATCCAGAGCTGATGACGTTCCGGAAAAAACTTGCGAATCCAGGCATACAGACGCACGTCCAGCAATTGACTGACTGCATAGGCTGTCAAGCTGGCAAGCGCAAGCCTTGGCAACAATCCAAACAGCTGTTGCATCGGGGTCTGGGCAAAATCCGTTGCAGTAGGCTCGAATTGCAGCACCATTTGCATCGTTACCGTCGTCATAATCAGAGTGAAAAAGCCGAACCACACAGCTTTACGCGCCTCTTTAGGCCCATATTTTTCATTCAGTAAGTCGCTGGCCATATACATAGAAACATACATCGTATTTCCCAATGTCGTGGTAATACCCACTAGATCAATCGTTTTGGTTACCTGAATGTTGGCTAGTACAGTAGCAACACCAATCCAGGCGTACAGCCCTTTTTTACCGAACAACCGATAACATAACAAAAAGAACATAAAATTGACGAGGACAAAAGCTGCCCCCCATAACAGATTAAACATGAAATCCTCCTAGTTTTGATAGCGCGGGATGGTTGCGAACCGCGGTTCATCCGAAGCAAGCCGGAAAAACATTATTTTAATGTATCATAGATTAGGATTCGTGAACAGCTATAATTTACACTGTCCTAAACTCAGTACAAAGAGCCGACCTTATGGCCGGCTCTTTGTACTGAGTACACACTGCACGTGTGTTACATAGGCTACAGATGGGATATGAGACTACATCTTATCATTTAATTAGGAGTGTGCCGTTGCATCCAAATCCATGCCATGATTGTTGAACACGTCTTGATCGTTCTCTTTGAGCACCTTGCCTGAAATGAGACCTGCAGTAATAGAATCATTGACATTTAACGCTGTGCGTCCCATATCAATCAACGGTTCGACTGAGATGAGCAATCCTGCCAATGCCACTGGAAGATTCATGGTGGAAAGCACGATCAGAGAAGCGAAAGTGGCACCACCGCCTACACCCGCCACGCCGAACGAGCTGACCGTAACGACCAGAATCAGCGTGAGGATAAAATCCCAGCTCGTTGGATCAATACCCACGGTTGGAGCAATCATAACCGCCAGCATTGCCGGATAAATACCAGCACAGCCGTTTTGTCCAATAGTCGCTCCCAAGGTCGCAGACAGATTCGCGATGCCGTCAGACACACCAAGCTTTTTCGTTTGTGTTTCAACATTTAACGGAATGGTCGCCGCACTGGAACGAGAAGTAAAAGCAAAAACCAGTGTAGGCAATACCTTTTTCACATACGTTACCGGATTGTAGCCGAATAAGGCCAGCAAAATAAGATGAATGATAAACATGACCAACAGAGCCACATAAGAAGCGAGCACAAACTTGATTAGCTTCAAAATTTCATCTGGATTGGTCGTAGCTACTACTTTAGTGATCAGTGCTAAAATGCCGTAAGGAGTCAATCTCAGCACCAGCGTTACAATCCGCATCACTACAGCGTACACTGCATCGATCACTTTACGGAAGGTTTGCGCCTGTTCCGGTTTTTTACGATCCAATCCGAGCACAGCCACCCCGATAAAGGCCGAGAAAATTACCACCGCCAGCGTCGACGTACGACGTGCTCCCGTCATATCCTCAAAAGGATTTGAAGGAATAAATTCCAGCACCTGCTGTGGAATGGTCATGTCCTGAACTGTTCCAAGGCGCTCTTCCATCTTCAAGCCCTGTGCTTGTTCCTTTTCCCCACCTTGAATCTCAATTGCCTTTAGGTCAAATGACAGGCTGGTTACAATACTAACTGAAGCAGCAATTGCCGTTGTAATCAGTAGTACTGCAATAATGGACACGCTGATTTTGCCAAGGTTCTGTCTTCCCTTCAAATTCATAATAGCCGAAATAATCGACACCATGATAAGCGGAATAACGACCATTTGCAGCAAACGGACATAACCATTACCTGCGAGGTTGAACCAATCAACTGATTTTGTAATGACCTCTGAGCCTGCCCCATAGGCGTATTGTAGAACAGCCCCGTAGATCAGTCCGAAGCCAAGTCCGGCAAATACCCTTTTTGTAAAGGAGATGTGCTTCTTCTGCATCCAGACCAATACGCCTAGCAGCAACAGCAGCACGATTACATTTAAAATAATAAAGAAGGTATCCATGTATTATTTCCTCCAAACTTATACTTAATATGTTTTATAAGGTGATCCTTCAATCCGAAGATTACTATATCACAAAACCAACTATTTTTGTAGGTTTTATAACAATAAAATAGTTAAGCAGCTTCAACTTCGGGTTTTATTGAAAACGCCAAACAGCAAGCCTTCATTTTTCGAAGGCTTGCTGTTTTTTATCCTGAACACAACAATTCGTATTCAGCTTAGGCGTAAAGTTTTTATTCAGCCATTAGACGATCACTGTGTATAACAGTTCCTGTTCCTTAACCACTTTATGCTGATTACCAGCGGACTCCAACTCGCTAAACTGTGCTACATTCGTAACAATAACAGGCGTTATCGTTTCGTAACCAGCCTTGCGGATTTCCACCAGATCAAACTCCAGCACGAGGTCTCCTACCTTCACGCGATCTCCCGCTTTCACATGAGGCGTAAAATGAAGTCCTTTTAGTTTAACCGTATCCATCCCAACGTGAATGAGCATTTCAAGTCCTGAATCACTCACCAATCCAACAGCATGCCCACTTTTGGAAATGGAGAACACTGTGCCATCAACTGGGGAAACAACCCGGCCTTCGGATGGTTCAATAGCCCACCCTCTGCCCATGATTTCTTGAGAAAATGCAGGGTCATTGACTTCATTGAGTGGCTTAACTTCACCCATAATCGGGCTGTATACCGGGATTTTCTCACCTTTCGGCAGTGAGGACACAGCAGATTGTGCTATTTCATCAGTAGAGATGTCTCCGGCAGCGTCTGTTGTTGCTTGTGGTGCTTCTTCGTTCTTTTCATCTGTAAAGCCGATCAAATAGGTAACAATTGTAGCAACCACAAATGCAATAATCAGACCCAGGATTGCGTACAAGAAAGTCGGTCCAATAAACATCGCCAGACCAGGCACACCAACCAATCCACCCATAACATAAGCTTTTGTGCCAAACAAGCTCATGAAGCCCCCGCCGACAGCTCCGCCGATCAACGCAGCAATAAATGGTTTTTTAAACCGCATATTTACACCATACATCGCAGGCTCGGTTACACCCATAATAGCTGTCAAACTCGTCGAGAAAGCCACTGTTTTGACCTTGGCATTTTTTGATTTCAAGAATACACCGAGAGCAGCACCAGCCTGAGCCAAGTTAGCCGCTCCCATAATCGGAATCATGTAGTCAAAGCCCAACGTTGCAATCGAACCAATCATAATAGGAACCAACGCGTAGTGCATACCTGTCATAATGATCAGGGAGAAGGTACCACCTAGCAGCAGACCTGCAAGCGCACCTGTATTTTCAAACAACCAAGAGATACCGCCTGACAGGCCATTACCAATAATGGTGCCGAGCGGCCCTACAGCAACCAAAGTCAAAGGTACAATAATCAATAGAGTCAATGTCGGAACAACGAGCAACTTCAGTGATGCATGTGTATGCTTATCAATGAATTTTTCAACATAAGATGCCAGCCAGACCGCAATAACGATTGGAATAACGGTCGAAGAATACGTGGCCGCTGTCACCGGAATGCCAATAAAGCTAACCTTCACGTTAGATGCCAGTAAAGCTGTAATCGTCGGGTGTAAAATGGAAGCACCAATCGCTGCACCAATAAACATATTACTGCCGAGTTTTCTAGCAGCACTGACAGCCAGAATAATAGGCAGAAAGTAGAACGCACCGTCACCTATTGCCGCTAAAATCGTATAGGTTTGGCTCTTATCGGACATCCAGTTCATTGCCACTAAAAGAGCAATGATCCCTTTGATCATACCTGCACCGGTGATCGCTGGCAAAATCGGTGTAAACATACCCGCAATAAAGTCGAACAGTTTACTGATCGGGTTTTGTTTTTTCTTAGATGCGGTGCTTGCTCCTGAGTCACTTTGCGGAGCCTTGGACATGTTGCTCACCAACGATTTGTACACGTTAGCTACATCATTACCGATAATAACCTGAAACTGACCGCCACTTTCCATTACTCCCATGACGCCATCCGTTTTTTGTAACTGCTCTTTCTGAGCTTTCTTATCATCATGGAGGTTGAAGCGCAAGCGGGTCATGCAGTGAATAACCTGCTCTACGTTTTCTTCACCACCAACCAGTGTAAGTATCTCTTTGGATAATTGATTTCGATCCATGAGGTGTTCCTCTTTTCTTTTAAGGTATAAAATAAAATGCGCAAATGGGCAATAAAAAAACCTGAATACAGAAAGCAGACAGCTTTATAAAAAGCCAATCTTCTTTCAGCATTCAGGTTTTGCCTTCTGGTTTAGAAGTAGCAATCCTAAATCCCTGATCAAACATAAAATCATTGATTTTTAATGATACGCTCGATATGAATGGTGAGATACAACATCTCATCCTGGGACAAGCTTCGACCATAGATTTTAGTCGTATAATCTCTTATTTTTTCCGCGCAGGCGTAAGCATTCTTATACTGAACCTTAACCATATCATGAAGGGAATTATCTGTATTTTGTACAGGAGTCCCATTCATTACCCGTTGAGCAAAAAATTTGAGATGTGTTATAAAGCGGTAATAGCTTAAAGACTCTTCATCCAGATCCATTACAAAAAAGCGACTTACAATATTTATGATATCCTTGACAATGTTTGTCAGGGTTATCGTTTCGCGCATTTCGCTATTAAGCTGTGCATTCACCAAATGTAAGGCGATAAATGCTCCTTCATCATCAGGAAGTGTAACTCCCAGCTTGTCCTGAATCATGTGTAATGCTTTGGTCCCAATCGCGAATTCCTTGCGGTACATTCGCTTGATTTCCCAGTAAAGTGCATTTTTGATATCCATACCCAAACGATAACGCTCTATGGCAAAATGGATATGATCCGTCAGCGAAATATAGATGCTGTCATGCAACTCTACACCAAGTATCGTTTTGGCATATTGGATGATTTCATCAGAAATTTCAACATACTCAATAGGGATATCAGACATCAGGGTCATGAGTTTGCGGGAAACCTCGGTACTTTCAAGTTTGAAAATTTTCTCGATTTTCTCTTCTTCAATCTCATCGCCTGTGTTTTTTTTAAAAGCAATTCCTCTTCCCATAATGACTAATTCTTTCTGCTGTTCATCAATGACCGTTACGACGTTATTATTCAGCACCTTTGCTATCTTCATTCCATCACCTTAAGCCGCTTGGAGTAGTAAAAAAAGGCAATACCAAAACTGACACATAGTGCCTGCTTGTGGTTTTGCCTGATACGCTCAGTAACAATCCAGATTGTGCAGTTTTGAATAACTGCCACCATAATATCATATAAACACTGAGCTGACAAGATTTTTTTGTAAACACTTTCATGAGGCTTTTGGGCGTTGGCACACCTTAGCTATTTAAGGTCTTTTCTACAGTCATATCCGAGGGAGCACTGCTGTCTAAGACTGATGATGCTTTTGGAAGCTCCTCATTCTCATCCACGAAGCCCATAAAATACGTAACGACGCCAGCAGTAACTAATGATATTAACATTCCCAAAATGGCATATATAAATGTGGGACCGACGAATAATCCCAAGCTGGGCAGACCTGATATACCACCAATAGCCATTGCTTCAGTTTCAAATACACTCATAAATGCACCACCGAGAGCCCCTCCGATCAACGCCGCAACAAAAGGCTTCTTAAAGCGCATTGTGACTCCATACATCGCCGGCTCAACCACCCCCATCATGGCAAGCAAGCCTGTCCAAAAGGCCAGCGTTTTCACTTTGACATTTTTGGATTTAAAAAGCACGCCAAATGCCGCTCCTGCCTGAGCAAGTACCGCGGCCACTACCACAGGAAAGACATGATCGTAGCCCAGTGTTGCAAGCGAGCTGATCATAATCGGTACCATTATATATTGCATACCTGCCATAATAAGCAAAGACATCGCCCCCCCGAGCATCAGCCCTGCAAACACTTCTGCATTATCAAATAGCCATGCGAGTCCATCCGATAAATGTTGACCGAGATAACCCCACAACGGGCCAAGAACGAACATCATCAAAGGTATAAAAATCATCAGAGTCAAAGTCGGGACAGCCACTACTTTAAGCCAATAGGGGGTATGCTTGTGTAACCATTTTTCCACATACGACGCCATCCAAACGACAACAAGCATTAGTATTATGGAAGAAGCAGACTGCCCGTCTATGACTGACAAGTCGCCAAAGCGAACCTCCTCACCAGACTGGAACAACTCTGTCAGACGGGGATGCAATACTGATGCTCCAATGGCAGCCGCAACAAACATATTGCTGTTTAGCTTTCTTGCCGCACTTGCCGCAAATAGAATGGGCAAAAAATAAAATACCCCATCGCCGATAACCAATAAAATGGTATACGCCTGTTGATCAGATAACAAACTAGTAAATACCTGTTGGTCTGAAAACAAAAAACCTAAGGACATTAAAATAGATATTAATACCTTGATCATTCCCGCCCCAATCATTGCCGGCAAGATCGGAGTGAATACGCCTGATACATAATCTAATAGACGACTTATCGGATTTCTCCCTGTGGCAGCTCTGTAACTGCCGGAAGTCGGCTCCTGTTCATCTTCTCCTTTAACCTGCGAAATCATTTCTTTGGAAAGTAAATCCCGATTCATAACTACCTTTTCCCCTTTTATATGTATATTGAAGACCAAACCACTTTCGAACTTACCAAACCGAGCTTAGAAGAATATTGTGATAAAAGCGGTATTCCTTATGCTACTTATATTACTTCTTTTTTACAATAGTTTTAAAGAAGGAGTAATCTATTCGTTTTTATGCACCTGATAATTCACATCTAACTTACATCTAAACACCTAAGACCATAGTTATATATTTTTTGTTTGTTTTTGGGCAAATATGACTATTCAACCGCCTGTTAATTATGTAAAATAGGTCTAACCTACTTTTTAGTAAATCATGGATTACTTCCCTTTCACATTCTTGTCCCTTGAATACAGCTGAAATATACATAGAATCCGAACATTTTCAGTCTTTTCTTCAAGCAAGGAGAGGAAAACAAGTAGATCATGGCGTGTCTGGTATCTTATTGGACAAGCGGCCTACATCAAGCAGGGGAATTCGTCTGATTTTATTACCATCATGTGAGAGGAGAATTTTCATGAAGAGTTTTAATCGTTCCATTGGCGCGAAATTACGAATTATGTTTTTGCTGATTCAGCTCTTTGCATCCCTTTTGTTCAGCATCAGTTTCTATGCAATATCCATGAGTATCATTAATAACAGTGTCATGCCTCAGGTAGACCAATTGCTAGAAACTGGAGCTAAAAATGTATATCAGGATCTCAATATTTCCTTAGCTGTTCAGGCTGGGCAAGGAAGCGGTTCTGATTCCGGCTCCGCTATACAGATGGAATCCTATCTTCAGGACAAGGTCGACACTCTCAAATTAGAATCGGCATATATCGCGGTAGTGAAGGATGGTAAAGCCGAAGTCGTCGCACGGAATGTAAAATCAGTATACAAGGTCAAGGATGCACTCATCCCTGTAGAGGATATTAAAAAAGCAAAACAAGGCGAGATGAATATCAGTGAAATTTACAGCGATTCGTACGGAGTACACAAAACCGCCTTCTTTGCTATATCGGGTAGTGATCTAGTTCTAGGTGTGAACGAAGATGTCGGATTCGTACAGGAAAAATCCCAACAAGTTTTATGGATTTGCATAGGTATTACAGTGGCAACGCTTCTGCTGGGCGGAATTATTTCTACCCTCGTGATACGTAAAGTTGTAAAACCCATTGCTGAATTGGTTCGTCATAGCGAAAAAATTGCTCAAGGTGATCTTTCACAAGAAGCGAAGGTTCATGGAGTCAATGAAATTGCGCAACTTGCCCGCAGCTTCCAATCGATGTCTCATAACTTAAAAGAAATGATCGGCCATGTGCTTTCTACATCCGGTGCGGTTGTTGAAGGATCGGACGAGCTGCTTCGCCGGACTGAGGCTATGAGTGTAAAAGTGCAGGACTCTACAGTTGCCGCAGAGGAAATAGCAAAGGGCAGTACCAGCATAGCTACAGCTGCTGCTGAAAATGCGCAGGCTATGGAGGAAATCGCTCAAGGTGTTCAGCACATCGCCTCCTCTGCCAATGATGTATCCGATCAAATCAGTGAAGCGACAAAAGAAACGGTTAACGGTACTACACTCGCTCAAAAAGCTGTAGCTCAAATGTCACAGGTAGGACATGCTGCCGATGAATCGCTTCGATACATCCATAGTATGAATGAGCGCTCGGAAGCCATTGGCAGTATCGTTTCGGCTATTTTCGATATTACGAAGCAAATTCAAATGTTGTCCCTGAATGCCTCCATTGAAGCTGCCCGTGCGGGCGAACATGGACGGGGCTTTGCCGTAGTAGCCGGAGAAGTACGCAAGCTTGCCGAGCAATCTAAAGAAGCCACACAAGAAATTTCTGACTATTTGGTTACCATTCAAGAAGTATCGCAACAATCTGTGGACTCTGTGACCCAGGTAAGCCGTGAGATTCATTCAGGTACAGAAATGGTTCAACAAGCGAGCTCAGCCTTTAACCAGCTAAGTGAGCTTATGCAAAAGATCAATGCTACGATTCAAACGGTATCTGCAGCAACGGAGCAAGTATCTGCCAGCTCTGAGGAAGTATCTGCTTCCGTGGAAGAGACAGCTCTCATCGCTGCCAATGCACAGCATATGATTCAAGAAATCGGTTTAAATGCCGATGAGCAACTGAATGAAATGGAAAGCCACAGCGAGGTTGTTCGCCAATTAAGCAAACAAGCAATCGAACTGCAAAAGGCTGTCCAAAAATTTAAAATTACGTAAGCCGATACAATAGAGGATTTTGTAAAAATCCCATAAGCGACTTCCAATGAACAAGATTTAGATCGAAATGGTTTAGTTCGTCTATATCTTGCACTTCAGAGCGACTGGAATCGAATTTTGCAAAATCCTGAATAAAAAGAGGTATCTCACAGTCTTGAAAATGGCTGTAGAAATACCTCTTTATTTTTTAAAAGCGATTTTAATAATCATCCATGAAGTTTATGAGTTCATTCCCATAATACGATAAATTTGCTCCATATCTAAATGAGCCCGGACCACCTCTGCGACACGGTCAAACTCTCGTTCCTTGGCTTCACGTACAGTAAAAGTGCTATCCATAGGTTCCAAGCCCTTGGCTTGTCGCAATCCATCTAACCAGCACCGGCGAAAACGGTCATTATCAAACACACCGTGCAAATAGGTTCCCCATACCTTACCGTCTATCGTACCCCAGCCTTCCTCAAAAGCTGTTCCTTCGCCACGCCGGATATGGAATAACCTTTTCATTTCGCTCAGGTTTAAAGTTTTATCTGTAGGTGCGTATGGTTCCGTAACATACTCTGTAACGCCCATATGTATTTCATAGCCTTCAATGCTTAGCTTGGCGGCAGAACCCGAATCAGGCGCAGTGCTAAGCAAAAGCGGGCAATGATTAGACAGGGTTCCCTGTACGCGTACGGTTTGCTTTTCCTTTAAAAAAGTCGTGGATAGAGCCAGCCAACCTAATCCTTCTGCCTGCTGCGGCAACCCAGATTCGACGGCTTCGGGATCAAATAGCGCTGTACCCAGCATCTGATAACCTCCACAAATGCCAACCAGCTGTGTGCATCCGGTATTCATAGCCTGCCGAATGTCTTTCTCCAGACCTCTCTCACGCAATTCCAGCAGGTCTCCAATGGTGTCTTTGGTCCCAGGTAAGATAATGGCGTCCGGTACGCCCAACTGTCCGGCTTCTGTGACATAGCGAACACTTACATCCGGCTCTGCTGCCAGAGCATCCGTGTCTGTAAAATTGGAAATTCGCGGATATCGTATCACCGCAATATCCAGTTCTTTATCCTTTGCAGATTGCTTGGGCTTCTTGTCCAGTACTACCGAATCCTCTGCTTCAATACGGATGTCTGGTAAATAGGGCAACACACCGAGTACAGGAATGCCTGTCCGCTCTTCCAGCCAATCTAATCCCGGCTGAAGCAGAGACAGATCGCCTCTGAATTTGTTAATGATAAATCCGCGGATACGCTGTACTTCATGGGGTTCCAGCAACTCGATGGTTCCTACGAGAGAGGCAAAAACACCGCCCCGGTCGATATCTGAAATAAGCAACACTGGAGCATCCGCCCAACCTGCCAGATTCATATTTACAATATCGCGGTCCTTCAAATTAATCTCTGCCGGGCTGCCTGCCCCTTCCATAAGTACAATATCATAGGTATCACGCAACCGATTCAGAGCATCCATAACGGTCTGTTTGGCTTTTGGCAAAAAATCCTTCCGGTAATCAGAGGCGCTCATATAGGCATAAGGTACACCGTGTACAACAATTTGTGAGTGCATATCTTTGACCGGCTTAATCAGAATCGGATTCATGTCAGTCGTGGCCTCAATACCGCAGGCCTCAGCCTGCACCCCCTGAGCGCGTCCAATTTCCTTGCCGTCCTCGGTAACATAAGAGTTTAACGCCATATTTTGCGACTTAAACGGTGCGGGACGATATCCATCCTGCGTAAAAATACGACAAAGCGCAGTCGTCACCACGCTTTTGCCCACATCCGATGCTGTTCCTTGAAGCATTAATACGGCTGCCGGGTTCGTGCAGGACGGTTCGAAAGTTGACAATTGCCTCTTCCCCTTTAACGAATTCATTTCAAATCTGGTCACAACCCGTACAAAATGACAATAAACAACAATAAAACAGTCTCCAGCAATTCGTTTAAAGTTCCGTATATATCTCCTGTAAGTCCACCCAAGCGGCGGTTAATACGGTTTGCCGTGAAGGTTCCAACACCGTAAGCCAAGACCGGAATCAACACAAAACCTATCCAGATTGGAAGGCTCTCAGAATACGAAAGGAACGTCTGTATGTATGATCCTGTCAACGACAGATTCCCAGTATCCCTTGTTGCTGTAGCCAAACCTGCCAGGAGATATTGTCCTATGGCAGCACCCAGGGTCACTAATACAGCCCAGAATACGGCCAACCCTACGCGGCCACCACTCATATCAGCAAAACGCGCAGCCAGTCCATCATCATTACGTGCTTTAGGCCAGCGCTTCATTGCATGTACCATAAACCAGCGGCTCCAAGCCATTGGAAGCAGCAGCAAGCCAGACACATTCCGTTCAACCAGCACCGTATACAGCAAAGAAGCCTTGAGCATGAGCAGCAACACACAAGCAATAACGCCCATCGCCCCTACACGGCTATCCTTCATAATCTCCAGCATCCGCTCACGGGATCGGTAGCTGAACAAGGCATCAGCCGCATCCATCCACCCGTCCAAATGCAATCCACCCGTCAACCAAACCCAGACAACAAGAGTAAGAATCGCACACGGCAACGGCGGCAGCACCATAGAAGCAAGCGCCGCAAAGCCCCAGACAATGATGCCAATAACCACTCCCACCAGCGGATAATAACTTGCACTGCGTTTAAGCAAATCCGGGGAAAAATCTAATTCCGCCTTGACCGGAAGACGCGTTAAAAATTGAAAAGCCGCAGCAACAGCCTGACGTTCGCGGCTCATAGCTTATATTCCAACTGTTTGAGTTCTACGGGAATGCCCGCCGTCACCAAAAATACTTCATCGCAAAGACGGGCAATCCGCTGATTCATAACCCCACTCAAATCCCGGTACAGCCGACCAAGCGGATATTCGGGCACTATACCGTCACCAACCTCGTTGGTGACGATGACGAGCTGCCCTGGATACTGCTCCACAGCTGCCGCCAGTTCGTCCATGGCGGCTCTGGACGCAGCTTCGCCGTCCTCGCCTGCGGCCAGCAGCACGTTCGACAGCCACAGGGTCAGGCAGTCGACTAACACCATAGGCGCGGGTGATGGCTGCGACGCTTGATCGCCGCCAAGCCGTCGCAGCAGCTCCGGCAGCGCCTGCGCTTCCTCCAGCGTCTGCCAGTCGTACTCGGCAGACTCACGCTGGGCCCGATGAAGGGCGATGCGCTCCTTCATCTCCATGTCATAGGCTTGCGCCGTTGCAATGTAGCAGGCGCCAGGCGCGCGCGACATGCATAATCGCTCGGCAAAGCCGCTTTTCCCGCTGCGTGCCCCGCCGGTCACGAGCGCTTTCATCGCTGCGCGGCTCCCTGACCGTCCGATACGCCTGCATCGGCAAAGGTCGCCATTTCGCGCATAATGCGGCACGCCGCATCAATCAGGTGCAAGCTAAGCGCACCACCTGTGCCCTCCCCGAGCCGCATGTCCAAATGAAGCATGGGCTCCAGCTTGAGCTGGCGGAGCACCGCCGCGTGCCCGCGCTCGTCCGAGGCGTGCGAAGCAAGCATGTACGCAGCGCTTGCAGGCGCAAGTGCACGCGCTGCGAGGGCGGCTGCGCCTGAAATAAAGCCGTCCAGCACGACTGGACAGCGATGTGCGGCTGCGCCGAGGATGACTCCTGCCAAGGCGGCAATCTCCAGACCGCCGACCTTAGTGAGCACGTCGAGCGCATCATTTGCATCTGGCTGGTTCACGTCCAATGCGCGGCAGACAACCGCTATTTTACGGGTAAGCCCAGCCATATCTACACCCGTTCCTCGGCCTACGATAACTTCCGGCTCCAGTCCGGTGAGAGCACATACGACCGCAGCGCTGGCTGTCGTATTCCCGATGCCCAGCTCTCCGGTAACGAATAGCCGTGTGCCACCTTTGACCGCTTCTGCTACGGCTTCAGCTCCGGCCAAGACCGCCTGTTCCGCTTCCGTACGCAGCATCGCTGGCCCTTTAGCTATATTCGAAGTACCCATGCGTATCTTACGGTTCACCAGATTCGCGTGAGCGACATCTGCATTCACGCCAACATCTACCACCTTGACATCTGCGCCCGCATAGCGTGCCAGCACATTAATTGCCGCGCCACCTGACAGCATGTTATACAGCATTTGCTGTGTAACCTCAGCCGGAAAGGCACTGACTCCCTCTTCACACACCCCGTGATCCGCAGCCATGACCATAACCGTTTTACGATCAAATTCAGGCTTGTCCACTCCTGTAATTCCTGCTAGCTTGATGGCCACACTTTCCAACTTCCCAAGACTTCCCGGTGGCTTTGTTAATTGGTCCAAATGGGCTGAAGCTGCCGAGGCCGCCACCCCATCCGGCTGGGCAATGCTATCGATCAGCTGACGCAGCTTGTTGTTCATACCTTCCACTCCCTGCTCTTTTTAAGTGTGTTTCATCGTTTATTTAATCTGCTGTATCCGAAGCGCTCCTGCGCAGCAAGAGCTGCGGCACACCGCTATCAGGATGCGGAAGCATCACAGGCTCAACACCGTATACTCGTCGAATCCGATCCTCGGTTAATAACTTCGATGAGTCTCCCAATCCTTCAACCATCCCATCCTTGAGTACAAGCAAATCTTCGCAAAATTGGGCTGTCAAGTTAAGATCATGCAAGACCGCAATGATCGTCACGCCCGTTTCTTGGCGCCAATCTGCCAGCAGTTCCATAAATTCAAGCTGATAGCGCAAGTCTAGGTAGGTCGTAGGCTCGTCCAGCAGCAATATTCGTGGCTCTTGCACCATCACCTTTGCCAAGGCTACACGCTGTCGCTGTCCCCCACTCAAACGGTCCAATGCTCTGTCCGCCAGCGTGGTAAGTCCCAATCGCTCCAGCACGCGATCCGTGATCGCCTCCACATCAACACCCTTTTCCCTGCCTAGCCAGTCCTGATGAGGAAAACGTCCCATTTCTACGACTTCCCTAACGGTGTATCCCACTGGAGGAAGCCCTTCCTGTTGGAGTACGGCTATGAGTCGGGAAAGCTCTTTTCTGCTGTAGCTACCGACCTTTTTGCCATAGATATGAACGTTGCCTGAAGTTGGCTGATCTACACCGGAAAGCAAATGCAGCAAGGTTGATTTTCCACTGCCGTTTGGACCAATGATCCCCCACCAAGTTCCTTCGTCGACGCTCCAGCTTATATTCTTTAACGCATGGAACTTTCCATAGGCACGTGTCAGACCCACTACCTCTAATGCCCGATTACGCACCTTCTGTGATTCACTTTGTTCTGTCACAGTAGTTCCCCCCTGCGCAGCTTCTTGTTCCGGTACAGGAGATATGCGAAGAACGGTGCCCCAACAAAGGCCGTCATTACGCCCAGAGGAATTTCCGTAGGGGCTAACAACGTGCGAGCTGCCGTGTCTGCCCAAGCCATAAAAATAGCTCCACCGAGCGCAGATAATGGAACAATCATCCGATAATCAGGACCTGTCATCAGACGAATGATATGCGGTACAACGAGTCCCACAAAGCCAATCACTCCACATACCGAGACAGCGGCTGCTGTCAGCAGCGTGGAAATAATCAGAACAGATAGCTTCGTGGCATCTACATGAACTCCCATGTGAGCCGCCTGACGTTCACCCAAAGCCAAAATATTCAGCACACGTGCCCGATTCCATAGAAATACCAGTCCTATGACCACATAAGGTAAAAGGATTCCGGTATATGACCAACCGCGCAGACTAAGGCTTCCCATCGTCCAGTACAATATTTCATTGACCGTCTCCTTCGACATGGCTGTCAGAAAGGAAACAACCGCTCCCAGAAAGGATTGCATCACCACTCCCGACAAAATGAGACTTTGTGTCGGAATTTTCCCACCTTCCCGTGCCAACGTCAGCACCATCCACAGCGTGAGCATTCCGGTCGTAAATGCCACTAGCGGCAGCGTCCATATGCCAACAAATGAAAATTGAAGGCCCCAATAGATCAGAACTGCCGCTCCTACCGAAGCCCCCGAGGATACCCCCAGTGTATACGGATCAGCCAAAGGATTACGCAGCACACCCTGAAATCCGGCCCCCGCCAGCGCCAGCGCTGCTCCTACCAACATTCCCAGTAACACTCGTGGCAATCTGACCTTCAAAATAATCTGCTCTGAGGATGTATTCCAATCCGGTTTAAACGTATCGCCTAACCACGGAAGGTGGTTAACCAGAATGCCCGTGATCTGGCTGACCGGAAGCTTGGCCGAGCCGATGCCAAGACAGAGCAGCAGCGTCAGCAACAGCAGGACAAGACCTGTCCCTCCAAAGCCGATCAGTTTACGGTTCATTTGAAAATTTCAGGATACACGCCCTTGGCCACTTCCTTGAGACCTTCCGTTACGCGTGGACCCGGACGACTGATCAAATTATCATCCACGGCAAATACCCGGTTGTGGCGAACAGCCGATATTTGATCCCACCCACTGCGAGCTTTAATGATTTCGCCGAGCGTTTGACCCGTTTTGTCGTCCTTGACACTTTTGCTGTACAAAATCACGTCAGGGTTCGCAGCAATAATATTTTCTTCACTAATTTGGTACCACCCCTTCTGCGTGGCACCTACATTTTCGCCGCCCGCCAACGTAATCAGCTCGTCCATAAACTCGCCTTTACCAACTGTCCAGCCTGGTGAAAACTCGACGTATACCCGCAGCTTCTGCCCTTTACCGATATTTTTAACTCCTTCTTTCACTTCCGCTACATCTGCCCTCATCTTGTCAGTCACCGCTCTCGCTTCTTTCTGATGATCGGTGATTTTCCCATACAATTCGATGTTAGCTATGACATCTTCAACTGTCTTCGGTTCCGTTTTAAAAATCATAATTCCCATATCGCGCAGCTTGGTCGTAGCCTGTTCACTAAGTGATATCCCTGCAAAAACGACTTCCGGGTTAGCAGCAATGATCGCCTCTTCGTTCGGTTTCATAATACCGCCCACTTTAGGCTTTTTCGTAGCTGCTTCCGGGTAATCAGAGTAGTCGGAGACGCCAACTATTTCCTTATCCAACCCAATGGCGAACAGCGCCTCGGTTTCTGCCGGGGAGACGGAAACGATTTTATCCGGCGCTTTTTTGAATGTAAATTCCTGTCCTGTTGCATCCTTAACTGTGAGTGGGTAAACTGTTTTGCCCGGAGGCTCTTGTGTGGTTACGGTCTGTCCTGGCTGCTGTGCAGAAGTCTGATTATCTTTATTTTCAGCATTTTTTCCATTAGCGCCACATGCACTCAGCACAACTGCCAAAATCAGAACCAGTAGACCTGTTGTCCAAACCTTTATTTTTTTTCCTGCCATGATTTGCACCCCTTCATAAAAAATCGTTAAGAGCGTTACTTGAACATCAACAGATATCTTCTAAATCCAGCCTTCTTTTCCTATCAAAAAACCCCGTATCCTCATATCAGGACACAGGGGTCACGTTAGCGCAGATCGTGCGCAGGCGGCAGCTTCTTTCCGCACGGACAGTCACTGCGAGCACGTCATCCTTTCCTCGAAGGATTATGGTGACAGGCGGACGGGCAGGTATCCTGACTTATGGTAAGATGCATGTCCTGAAATTCCTTCATATGCTTAGTAGCACATAAAGCAGGACTAACCGGCATGTTTCCATTTACAGTGGCGGGACCGCGCCGGACTTACACCGACTTCCCTTTTAACAGCGTAGGCAAGGAAACCTTAGTTTCATCACGCTGCGCTGACCTCGTCTGCTGGATATTTGATGTAGTGGTAGTCAAGCCGTTCTTTTACTTGATGATTATAGGTTAAAAAGAGGCGGCTTACAACCCAAACAGCCTCTTTATCCGCTGGTGTCTAACCTAATGAGGAAGCATTTCTGCTATGTAATTGTGCGGTCCTGCCAGCCTCAATTGAATCCTAAATGCATCTCCCGGCTTCGGATTCAGACTCCAAAAATCATGGCCCGGTATCAGCATGCAAGCCAACTGACGAATTACGCCACCATGTGTAACGACCAGAACAGAGGGTGGCGCAGCAGTCAAATCCATAGGTTGAACTTCCATAGCAACACGCCATTCATACAGAGAGTCAAGAAATTTGCGCAGACGATTTACAAAATCTGTCCAAGACTCTCCTCCAGGTGGGGTGATCCGTTGCGGCTCATCAATCCAAGCCCGATACAACGACACTTCCTTGAGCATGTCATACGTTTTTCCATCCCACTCGCCAAAATGAAGCTCTCGCAGACATGGTTCCATCATAGGAGACATAGTAGATAGGGGATCTCCAGACGTCAATTCTGATTCTGGCACAATGATCTGCAAGGTCTGGCGACATCGCATTAAATCGCTGCAATAGATTCGAGCAAAGGACTGCCCCTGCAATTTTTCCTGCAAAGGCTTTAATTCCTGTTCTGCTCCTGGTAGCAAACCTAAGTCGGAGTGTCCCAGATATCGACGTTCCTTGTTCCATAAGGTTGTGCCGTGACGAACTAACACGAGTTCCATGTCCCAATGCAGATCTTCTTTAGCATCATACGGCACCTTATCCTCCTGTAAGTTCGGACTTTGTACGTATTCTACCGTCCTTTTTGCTGCTATATCTTGTTTCAAGATCATGTCACTTCCTGCTCGATCATTATTCAGTGTGTCACTCCTCACCCTCACCGCACCCATCCCAAGGCAAAACACCCTGCGGCTCCTAACAAACACAATCCTACAAACATGCTGGACACGGCAAACATCAGCTGGATTGTATGCTGTATATCTTTCGACTCTAGCGGTCGTATCCAATCGCCCATGTATGCACGAAAGGAGCGCACGCCATGATATACATTATATCCTCCAAGACGAATCCCCAATGCACCAGCAACAGCTGATTCCGGGAAGCCACTGTTCGGGCTTGGGTGCAGACGAGCATCTCGCCTGACTGTGCGCCAGCTTCTTGCAGCATCTCGTTTGTACATCCACGCCGCTACCACAAGCATTGCCGCTGTCAGGCGTGCTGGAATGTAGTTAGCCACATCATCTAGACGTGCTGAAGCCCAGCCTAAATGTAGATACTTTTCATTTTTGTAGCCAACCATGGAATCGAGCGTATTCACAGCACGATAAGCCAGCGCCAAAGGTGCCCCCCCGATCAAGGCATAAAAAAGCGGGGAAATAATCGCGTCCACGATATTTTCAGCGACCGTTTCAACCGTACCGCGTACAATCTCCGGCTCAGCAAGTTGCTGCGTATCCCGCCCGACTATCATGCCCAGCTCCCGCCGTGCCACAGCCAGGTCATCCGCCTGCAACGCTCGGTAGACTGCCATTCCTGCATCCTTTAGTCCTTTGGAAGCAATCGTAGTCGCAATCAGCACCATTTCTGCGCCGACAGATAACCACGGATGAATCCAGGCAAGCAATTGCAACAGCGCCCAGGCGAGCGCAAAGGAGCCTCCCGCCACAATGAGTGGAAACAGTATACCCGCACGTTTCAGCCCTCGGTCACTGCGGACCTGGCGGCGAATCACTTTTTCCAATGCCGAAATGGCATGTCCCATACCGATGACTGGATGCGGCAACCACCTCGGGTCACCGATCAGCCTGTCCAATAGATAGGCTGCCAGGATAATCAAGCTAACTGTCACGCCGCTGCTCCTCCTCCAGCACTTCACCCAATACAGATAGCAGCCTGTTATTGGCTTCTGCATCCTTGACTGCAATCCGAAAATGGCTCGTCGTCAGTCCCGGATACATAGCACAGCTACGTATAAGGATTCCGCGTTGTCCAAGCGCCTGCTGAATAGCCGATGCGCTCCACGTACCCGGCGCCCTTGCCAGCACGTAATTGGCTTCACTAGGAACGACACCGCAGCCCCATTCCGCCAAGGCGGTCAACAGGCGGCTGCGCTCCGCAGCAATCAGCTCCTGCGTTCGGCGCTCATATGCTTGCCCACTTCTCAAACACGCCTCCCCAGCCAGCAACGCCAATCCATTCACACTCCAGGTCACCTGTTTGGCCGTCATTCGCCGGATATAGTCCGGATGAGCAATCGCATAGCCCAATCGCAAGCCAGGAATGGCATAAAATTTAGTCATTGACCGGATCAAAATCACATGAGGATAACGATCCAGCACAGGCAGCAGTGAGATTCGCCGTTCCAGCGGGATAAAATCAATGAATGCTTCATCCACCACCAGCACGGTACCCGTTGTGCCAGCCGCCTCTGCCAGCTCGCACAGCTCCTGCTCACCATATTGCACACCGTTTGGATTATTCGGCTGCCCGAGGAACAAAACATCTACCTGCTCCATGAGCTGAAGGATGTCCTCCACGTCCGCCTTCCATTGAAGCGAGGCCTTCCCATACACCCGGTTGACCTCAGCTCCGAATTTGCCAGCCAGCTCGGCATATTCCGAAAAACACGGCTCCACTGTACCCACACGCTTAGGAGCCAGTCCCAATAGGAGGAGCGCCATGCTTTCAGCCGCTCCGTTTCCGATACTTAGCGACTCCGGTGGAACATGCAGTCGCCGTGCGAGCATATTTTTAAAATTCCGATGCCCAGGGTCTGGATAGCGAATCACAGTGTCAAATGAGTGTTGCAGCGCCTCAAGCACCTCCGGCGGTGGACCGAGCGGATTAATATTTGCACTAAAATCTACAAAATCCGCAGCAGCTCCGCCGAATGTCGCCGCAGCTGTTTCCCTGTCCCCGCCATGACCGTAAACCTCTATCATTGCCTCTCATCCTTTCCGCCCGTTTCCAATCATTTAGCTCCATTATGAGGCTGCTTTTTGCGTCCCGTCAATGCAAATGAGCTTTTGTACATGGCTCACTTGGGTTACAATAGAAGGAGACACACATAAATTACACAGTTTATATACGGAGGAATGGACATGCTGTTCATCGACAACCAGGGGATACACGATCCAGCCATTAATCTTGCTATTGAGGAATACGCGCTCAAGCATCTACCGCTGGACGACAGCTATTTGCTGTTTTACATTAATCAGCCTTCTATTATTATAGGCAAGCACCAAAATACCATTGAAGAAATCAACGTCGAGTTTGTCAGAGATAACAATATTCAAGTCGTTCGTCGCCTGTCCGGCGGCGGTGCTGTATATCATGACCTCGGTAATTTAAATTTCAGCTTTATTACCAAGGATAACGGGGAGTCCTTTCATAATTTCCTCAAATTTACGCAACCTGTGATTGATGCCCTGCGCCAAATGGGAGTAGAAGCTGAAATGACAGGCCGCAACGATCTGCAGGTCGGAGAACGTAAAATTTCAGGAAACGCCCAATTTGCCACACGTGGACGTATGTTCAGCCACGGTACATTGATGTTTAACCTGAATCTGGACAATGTGGCTGCATCGCTGCATGCCAATCCCGAAAAATTCAAATCCAAAAGCACTAAATCCGTCCGCAGTCGCGTAGCTAACATCAGCGAACTGATGGACCGTGAGATGACCATAGAGCAATTTCGCGAGGAACTGTTGCGTTTCATATTCGGTTCGGAATTGGATCAGGTACCTCAATATAAGCTCACTGATACCGATTGGGCCAAAATCCATGAAATTTCCAAAGAACGCTACCAATCGTGGGATTGGAACTACGGTCTATCCCCCGAGAGCAATATCAAGCACACACGTAAATTTCCGGTCGGTATTATTGATATCCGCATGGATCTTAAGGAAGGCTACATCCGTGATATTAAAATTTATGGAGATTTCTTCGGTGTGGGTGACGTTGCTGATATTGAAAATATCCTGCGCGGCAAGCGCTATGATGAAGGCGAGGTACGTCAAGCCTTATCCTCTCTCGATTTGAAACACTATTTTGGTAATATTGAGTTGGACGATTTTGCTGGACTTGTATTTTTGGAAGACTAACCGTTACTTTTTCCCATCGTTTCAAGCCAATACTTCAGTGGTTATAAGGGGACAGGCTCTTATAGGGGCCGTCCCCTTTTCATTGCGATATTGTCATTTTGAATATTATAAGATACAATTTTAGCATTGCCCCATGATAGAGATAAAGGAGAGAATATCGATATGTATAAATTAATTGCCATTGATATTGATGATACACTCATTAACGACCAAAAAGAAGTCACACCAGCGACACAACAGGCATTAGAAGCTGCTGTAGCGAAAGGTGTGGTGGTTACCCTCGCTACTGGACGAGCTTATGCCTCTGCACACAAAATTGCTCGCCAGACTGGTTTGAACGTGCCGATCATTACGTATCAAGGAGCTTTGGTTAAAAACCTGCTGGACGAAAACGTGCTGTATGAGCGTTATGTTCCACTCGTGGCTGCACGTCGCCTGTATGAATTCTGCGTAGAACGCAATCTGCATCTGCAAACGTATATAGATGACAAATTGTACACACGTGAAGATAATCAGAAGATTAAAGATTATACCGAGCTGAACAACACGGAATATTTTGTAGAGCCTGTATTCAGTAAAGTTATAGAGCAACCGGCTCCTAAATTGCTGATTATCGACGAGCCTGAAGTGTTGGATGAATTAATTCCTGAACTTCGCGAACTGCTTGGCAATGAAGTTCACATTACAAAATCCAAGCCTCATTTTCTGGAAATTATGCATCATGAAGGCACTAAAGGCCATGCGCTTACCTTCCTTGCAAACCATTTTGGCTGTGAACTGTCGGAAACGATTGCTATCGGTGACTCTTGGAACGACCATGAAATGCTTGAATGCGCTGGTCTTGGCATAGCGATGGAGAATGCCATTCCTGATTTGAAAAAGCTGGCTGATTACATCACTCGCAGCAATAACGAAGACGGTGTTAAGCACGCCATCGACAAATTCGTACTCAATGTTGAATAAGCAAAAAGTGACTGTTCCCATAATACTTAAATGAAGTGGTACAACAACAAAGCCTCCAAACGACGCATGTTCAGTAACATACGACGTTTGGAGGCCTTTTCTGTCAGATCATATAATAACCTGACCCTTTAAAATATCAGGCAGCAGAACGTACCTTACGCCTGTTCACCAGACGGATAATTCCATTGTTCATAAGGATTAGTCCGGTCACAATGAGCAGCACCCCAGCCAGCATCCACCAGCTTACATGCTCTCCATACAACAACGCTCCCAAGCCCACCGCAATCGGCGGTGATATATACAGCCACGTCGTCGGAAACAGGGGATTTGTACGCTCCATGAGCCAGTAGAACAGTGTATGTGCAATCATCGAACCAAACAGAATTAGATAGAGTAAAGACCCCATGGCAGGAAGGTACTGCCATCCCTCAGAACTCCACGGTTCCGTGATTGCAGACAGTAACAGCAACATCCATCCCCCATGGATCATTTGCGCCGCATTCAGGGCAATCGGGTTCGTTTCACGAAATACATCCATCACTCGCTTGGAATAAAGAGCTCCCCCGGAATAACACAGCTCCCCCAGCAAAATGACAATGCATCCCGCCAGCCACAGACCACTGATCTGAACCGCCAATCCGGGCAGCACAACCAGCACCACACCAAGAAAGCTGATCATACAGCCAACGACCGTAATCCGTGACGTTTTTTGCCGTAGCAGTACAGATTGCAAAATGACGATCATCATCGGCCCGGTAGCTGACAAAATAGCTCCGATCCCCGAGCTGACATATTGCTCTGCCCAATACAAGGCTGAAAATGTACCGAAGGTCGTTCCTGCTCCAATCAGCAACATTTCCTTACGCCATAATAACGACCATCGTACTTTTCCGGTCAGCTTCATAGCAATGAACAATATCGCCCCTGCCGCGAAAAAACGTACACCTGCCGATAGGAATGGCGGAAGTCCGGCTTCCACTCCCACTTTTATGGCCAAAAACGTTGTGCCAAAAATAAGACACATTACTGTAAACGCGATACCTATCATGATACGTCCCTCTCCCTTCAGTTGCTTTTAAGCATACAGGGAGACGAACAGAACAGATGTATAACTACAGAACAGTTGTATACGTTTTTGAAGTGCTATATAGTACAATACACAGAAAGGAGCGTGGACAACATGGGCAAGAACAACAGCGAACTACTCTTTCCAGCCGATCATGCCTTAAAGCTGTATGAGCAGGTTATCCATTATGTGACCGTGCGGATTGATCGCGGCGATTGGCAAACAGACATGAAGCTGCCGTCCGTACGAAGCTTGGCTCAGGAGCTGGATGTGCATCGGCTAACTGTTTTCCGGGCATATCAGGAGTTGAAGCAACGGGGACTGGTCTATGTAAAGGACAAATCAGGATATTACGTTCATGCTTTCCAAGCGACTGGACATACAAATTATGCTCGCTACTCGGGACATTCGTCCATTGACCTCACGATTGACTCCGAATCTGCCCATGCGGCAGATGATCCGTCAGTTTCAGCCTGGAGAGGAATGGATGGACTTAGCCGCGTTCAATCGGTGAATGCGAATTTCCAGTTTTCCAAAGCGCTGATTGACCCCTCTCTCCTACCCAACCGATTTTGGGGAGAGCTGATGATGCAAGTGTTTGAAAAGCATCCGAAAGTAGCGGCCACCTATTCCGCTGTACAGGGTGATGCCGAGCTTCGGGAGGCCATGGCGCAGCATTTTAGCGTGGATAAGCATTTTGCTTTATCACCGGATGAAGTGCTGATTACCTCCGGAGCACAGCAAGCCATTGATTTAATTGCCCGATCTCTGCTCCGTACAGGAGACCGTGTATTGATCGAACGCCCTGCCTATGGCCCCGCTATGGAAATATTCCGTAGACTAGGCGCACGTCTGACTATGACTGATATTCGACCAGAGGGTTATGATATCGACCAGATTGAATGGTGCATGAAAACGGAAAAACCACGCCTCTTTTATATGAATCCAACATTCCACAACCCGACGGGCTTTACGGTCCCCGATGAGCAGCGCAAACGACTGCCTGAACTAGCCGAGCGCTACGGCTGCCTCATTGTTGAGGATGACAGCACCTATGACATCAGTTTTGGGCGAAAGCCCCCTTCTCCGATTTTTGCCTATGATGTTTCGGGAAGCGTCGTCTACATTCGAAGTTACAGTAAATATGTCGCACCCGGTCTACGAATCGCAGCCGTGACCTGCCGACCACAGCTCATGAACAGCCTGCTGAACGTCAAAGCGTTGGTGGACAATGGATCGCCACTGCTGAATCAAAAGCTATTTTTAGAATACTTTCAATCTCCACGTATGCAGCAGCATATTAAAAAGCTATGTATCGCTCTCCAGATTCGTAAGGAAACGATGGAAGACAGTCTCCGCGATTCCGGTTGGACATGGACCAGCCCGGCAGGGGGACTCAACCTGTGGCTCCAGCTGCCTTCTACGTTGAAACCTAATGAATTACTTGCCAAAAGTGTACAAGAATCTGTATCCTTTGTCCCCGGCAATGTATTTGATCCCATCGGCGCAGAGGGTAAAACGCATGTACGACTGTCCTATTCATACGCCAACGAGCTACAAATCAAAGAAGGAATCTCCACACTTCTACGTATCAGTCGAACGATGTAAAGGTAAAGGGCACCTTTATTCTAACGGCAAACTCATGCCGGTGTATGCCAAGCTAATCCCTTCCAGAAGCCCATAGTTGCGTGTGACATCCACATCATGCGACATATGTGTAAATACTGTGCTTTCGGGCTTAAGCCTTCCTATAAGCTCCTGAGCCTCCAGCATGTCATATACGGAGCGGGTGGCGTACTCGGCCTCCTCATGATAAAAACTCGTTCCCAGGACGAGCAGATTCAGATTGTGCAAGGGGAGAATTTCCGCCTCATTCAATCCAATCGAATCCGAACAGTAAGCCCACGAGAAGCCGTCCTTTTCCAGACGATAAGCGTAGGCATATCCGTTCTTCCCGTGATTCACACGCCATCCCCGGATATTCCACCCGCCAAGTTGGGCTCCCTGATCTACTGGAATAAGATCCAAGTTTCCAGAGAGCCAGGAAAATTGACGTAAGATCGTGTCGATCACTTCCTGTGGTGCGTACAAGCGACCTCTGTTCCCAGTCCAGCGACAGGCATCCGCCCATTCTGGTAATCCTCCAATATGGTCAAAATGTGCATGTGTCACAAGGATCGTAGGGATAAAACGCAGACCGCGTAATTCTAGCTGTCTGCGCCAGTCCGGGCCACAATCAATCATAAAGTCATCCGTCTCGCTTTCGATCAGCACAGACGATCTCAATCTTACATTCGCCCCTGTCGTGCGAGCTTCTGTGCATACGAGACAATCACAATATACACGCGGAACCCCCATTGCATCCCCCGTGCCAAGAAAAATAAGCCGATTCATGGTTTAACTCCTATCTATCTGGGTCTTTTTACTACTATTATAACGAACAGACCGATTCTACGTAAATCATCTGCGTAAATCCTTCCAGCGTCCAACGCCAAAAGGAGCATGCCAAAGCCGTGAAATCAGACTAGACATCCCCTCATGCGTGATCGTATTTATTTGAGGATTTTGCAAAATCCTGATTTTCAAATGATGATAGGCATTGGATCTTCCTTCAGGCGGTTTTCCACCATCCAGCTGGACTGGTCATTATATAGATAGGCTCGATGCACTAACACTCGCACCTGCTGACCAGGTTCCAGCGTAGACTTCTCCAGCGAACGGTATGTCATGAGACGATGATCCCCGACCTGTACTTCAACCATCCACTCACTTCCACGAAAATGCAAATGCTTCACTGTGCCTTCCTCGGTCGCCGAAAGGAGCGTAAACTCCTCGCTTGGCCCGACATCAATATACTCCGGACGGATCAAGGCCCGTGTTCCCACTCCAGCAGCTTCTTCGAAGCCTCTGAGACTGCCTGCCTGTTCAATCACCGTAGATTCCCCAATAAAGGAAGCCACGAACGGAGTACCCGGTTTTTTATAAATATCCCAAGGTGTTCCCTTCTGCTCCAGTCGTCCCTGATTAATCACCATAATTTCATCCGCTACTTCAATCGCCTCATCCTGATCATGGGTGACAAAAATTGAAGTAATACCCACCCGCTCAATCAACTCTCGCAGCCAGGTGCGCAGCTCCTGACGAATCTTGGCATCAATAGCTGCAAAAGGCTCATCCAACAGCAGCAATTGAGGCTCTGGTGCCAAAGCACGTGCAAAAGCAACCCGCTGTCGCTGTCCACCTGACAACTGATGCGGATAACGATGCTCAAATCCTTTGAGCCCCGTTAGTTCGACCAACTCTGTGACCCGTTCCTTGATGCGGGTTTTGGAGCTTTTTTTCACTTTCAGGCCAAAGGCAATATTGTCGTAGACGCTCATGTGCTTGAACAAAGCATAATTTTGAAATACAAATCCGATTCCACGTTCCTGCGGGGACAGCTCGTTTACCCTTTTTCCATGAAAATGAATTTCTCCCGCATCCGGTTGCTCCAGACCCGCCAAAATGCGAAGAATGGAGGTTTTCCCCCCACCACTTGGACCGAGTAAGCCAATAAGATGGCCCGCCTGAATATCAAAAGATACGTCCTTTACTGCATGAAAATTACCGAAATGCTTGTTTAATCCTCTTACTTCCACATGCATATTCGTACACTTCCTTTCCGCTTCTGGACCTGTTCAGGAACAGCAGCAGCCTTGCTTATCGCAAAGCACGTACCTCATTTGAAATCATTTAATTATTCCAATCTATATACTATGTTTTTTTCTTATGTGATACTTTATCAAAGGAAAGTAATTTTCGTCAACTATATATTATATTAGGAATTAAAAGGGTAAAGTATTAGGAAGAAAGGAGCTGGAGTTATTGTTGCATACTTTAGAATTATCCACTACACGGCGAGATGAAATGCGCGATATTACACGAGAGGTTGCTTCATTGATCGAAAAAAGCGGGGTGCAACAAGGAACCGCACTTGTTTATTGTCCACACACGACAACCGGCATCGCCATTAATGAAAATGCAGACCCAGATGTCAAACATGATGTGATATTAAGACTAGATGAAGTCTATCCGTGGGAACATCCCCAATATCGCCATATGGAGGGAAATACAGCGTCCCACCTAAAATCCATTACGACAGGCCCCTCACAAACGATCATCATCCATGATGGGAAGCTGTTGCTCGGACGATGGCAGGGACTTTATTTTTGTGAATTCGACGGACCACGCAGACGCCAATACCATGTAAAAATCATGAAGGGCTGACGGACCGGGTAAAAAAAACAGACGATGATGTTTTCCTGCTGGATGCATCATCGTCTGTTAAATTCTTAGTCGCTTTCGCAAAGTACCGTAATGATAAGTCACCGTCATGAAGTGCATACACCCAGAAAAGCGCCCTACATGTTCATGGCTGAAGCGTGTGAATGCAGGTACGCTCATAGGTGTCTGCACAGCAGCTTTACATGTGCTAAAGCAGCGGGCCTAATCTCTTCAAATGTTAAACCGTCCTGAATATAAAAGGATACAAAACCATGCATGGATAAAAACAGACTTTTCGGTACCCTTGAGCAATCTTCCTCCGAATGCCCCTGACCACTCAATTCTTGACGGATCATGGACGCAAATAGTTCCACACAACGATTTTGCTCTGTGCGACAGTATGCAAATAATTCTTCATCGTGCATCATGAACATAATTTCGTACTGATATGGATTTTCCAAACCAAAACGGATAAATTCCAGCATCAAGTACTCCAGCCTGCTCAAGCCATCATCAGGTGTACCTGTTGCTGCTTGCAGTAGAATCCCACGCAATGTATTAAAATCTTCAATTACAATGGCATAGAACAGTTCAGCCTTCTCTTTAAAATGATAATATAACGAACCATGACTGTAACCCAGATGCTGGCCAATGCTGCGCATTGAAATTGCACGGTAGCCCTTGGTAATAAACAAGTGCCTGGCCGCTTCCAGAATCCGCCCTCTTGACAACTCCTGTTCTACTGCTCTTCTAGCCATATTATTTATTCCCCTTCAATAAAGTAAAGCTGCTCTCCCTCCGACACAAGCGATTGCCCCTGCGTCAAGTCTGTTATCCAGTTGCTGAAGGATTCCGCATCACCAGCCAGCGGCAGACAGGTTAAGGTAACTTTATCCGTAAACATTGTTTCTCCAGTGCGGATGCTGCGATTGCGTAATTCATTTTCCACTTTGCCCAACCAAGTATAATCCAACTCTACAAAAACTTCACGATGCAGCACACGCGTAATTGCATCCCCTGCCTCGATTGCTGCAACAGCACCATCTGAATACGCGCGAATCAGACCACCTGCTCCCAGCAAAATCCCACCAAAGTAACGGGTAACAACAATAGCGACATTTTTCAGCTTCTGGTTGCGGATCACCTCCAAAATAGGCCTTCCAGCCGTACCACTCGGTTCTCCGTCATCCGATTGCTTTTGGATTTCGTCTCTTTCCCCAATCATGTAAGCAGAACAATTATGGGTAGCGTTCCAATGCTCTTTTTTGATGCGTTCTATGAAAGCAGTTGCTTCTTCCTCAGTTTGAACAGGCTGAATATGGCCGATAAAACGAGATTTTCGGATCACAATTTCCTTGTTGCCGGCACCGCGTACGGTTCGGTATTGTTCCAACATACACGTATAACCTTCCTTACTTCATTTTACAAGAAAGCAGTCCCCCGCTTCTGGCAGCTGGTGAACTGCTTTCCTGTACTTTAATTGATGCTATACACTATAACACTTCTGACCGAAATCCTGTTTCGCATCAGAGATTACAGCACTCTTATTCAGACAATCTCGCTTCAAGCTCAGCTTTTTCTTTTTCGAAGCCTGGTTTGCCGAGCAGCGCAAACATATTCTTCTTGTAAGCTTCTACGCCCGGTTGATCGAACGGATTTACACCCAACAGGTAGCCGCTGATGCCGCAAGCTTTTTCGAAGAAATAAGCAAGATAGCCGAAAGAGTAAGGGCTTAAGTCAGGAATATTTACAATCAAGTTCGGTACTTGTCCGTCTGTGTGAGCCAGCAATGTACCTTGGAATGCTTTTTTGTTTACAAAATCCACAGTTTTGCCTGCCAGGAAATTCAGTCCGTCCAGATCATCCTCATCTGCTTCGATGGTGATGTGACTAGGTACATTTTCTACTTGGATTACTGTTTCGAAAATGTTGCGGCTGCCTTCCTGAATGAATTGTCCCATGGAGTGCAGGTCTGTCGAGAAATCAACAGAAGCAGGATAAATGCCTTTGTAATCCTTGCCTTCGCTTTCTCCGTACAGCTGTTTCCACCACTCGGATACGAAATGAAGGGATGGCTCATAGTTCACGAGAATTTCAATCGCTTTACCTTTGCGGTACAAAGCATTACGAACGGCTGCATATTGATAAGCCTCGTTCTCAGCTACATTCGGGTTGCTATATTCTTTGGAAGCGTCTGCCGCCCCCTGCATCATTTCCTCGATGTTAATACCTGCTGTAGCAATCGGCAACAAGCCTACTGCTGTCAGCACGGAGTAACGGCCACCCACATCATCAGGAATAATGAAGGATTCGTAGCCTTCCTCGTTAGCCAGTTTTTTCAAAGCGCCACGTTCTTTATCCGTCGTTGCATAAATACGCTTGCGCGCTTCTTCTTTACCATATTTTTTCTCCAGAGCTGCACGGAATACGCGGAAAGCGATAGCTGGCTCTGTTGTCGTACCTGATTTGGAAATGACGTTCACTGAGAAGTCTTTTCCTTCAATCAGTTCCAACAGATGATTCACATATGTAGAGCTGATGTTGTTGCCTGCAAAATAGATAGCTGGACCTTTGCGTTGATCTTTAGGCAGTGCATTGTAGAAAGAATGCGACAGCATTTCGATCGCAGCACGTGCTCCAAGGTAAGAACCGCCGATACCGATTACGATCAGTACTTCGGAATCGCTTTGAATTTTAGCAGCAGCCTTTTGGATGCGCGCAAACTCTTCTTTATCATAATTGGTAGGCAGGTCAATCCAACCCAAGAAATCGGAACCTACACCGGTTTGGTTGTGCAGTTGCTCATGAGCCAACTTGATAGGCTCTGCAAAATAATCAATTTCGTGTTGACCTACAAAGGAGAGCGCTTTAGTGTAATCAAAATTAACTTTTTTAGACATGTTTGGAACCTCCTGTTTGGTATTACTAAGACCATGAATACGAACATAAGGACTTAGGAATAGGATACTTTAATTTGCTGGGCCTGACAAGCTTGCGTTACCTGTGTATCCTGTGCTTGATAGCCCCTCCTGTAGATAGGGTAGCATGCCCATGCTACAATTAACTGAGATCAACCTGTTTCAATATTCAATTCAAGCCGAACTCGCATCTGCATCGGACGGCAACTTCCAACAAGAAAGGTGATTAGCAATGAAAAACATCGGATTTATCGGACTGGGCACCATGGGCGCCCCGATGGCATCCAATCTGCTAAAGCAGGGATTCGGAGTCACAGTTTATAATCGTACCGCTTCGCGCTGCGAGCCACTGGTAGAGCAAGGCGCACGTACAGCTTCAACCCCTCGTGAAGCAGCTGAAGGTCAGCACTTGGTCATTACCATGGTCAGCGATGATCACTCCATTCGTGACATCTATTACGGCGAAGACGGCGTGTTTGCCGGACTTACGGCTGGCATGACCGTGATGGACAACAGTACGATATCACCTGAACTGGTCAAGCAACTGGCCGCCGAAGCGGACAAGCTGGGCTGCTCTTTCATTGATGCACCCGTAACAGGCAGTAAACCTGCTGCTGTAGACGGTACACTTGTGTTCATGGTTGGCGGTAATGCAGAAGCCATTGCGGCACAATCAGATGTTTTTGATACCCTGGGCAAAAAGGTACTTCATATGGGACCTAATGGCAGCGGGGCCGTAGCCAAGCTCGCTCATAATACGATGGTGGGTATTCATAACCTCGCTCTGGCTGAAGGCTTTGCTATCGCGGCTAAATCCGGCATCCCGGCAGATAGCTTCCTTGAATTGGTACAACTCGGATCGGCAGGCAGCAAGGCCGCTGAACTGAAAGGGCGCAAAATCATTGAACATGATTTTAGCAACCAGTTCTCACTTGCCTTGATGCTTAAGGACTTGAAGCTTGCTTCCTCACTAACCGACAGCCTGTCCATCCCCGCACCTATGTTATCCATTGCTAAAAGCCTGTTTCAAGCCGGGCAAACGCAAGGCTACGGCGACGAGGACCTATCCGCCGTCGTGAAGACATACGAAGCATGGATTGGCCGCACCATTGGTGGTCAACCTCTCGAATAAGCTGTACCTTTCTGTGTAACCATACTGCTGTGCTTGTGTACATATGGCATAGCTTTAGGGTAAGCACACTTGGCTTGAAGGCTGAGTGTGCTTACCCGTTTTAGCTTATTATTCGGGATAAGAACAGCAATAATCAGTTACACTTCGTACTTCCAGCTTGAATGAAGACTTTGCAGGTACGTGAAAGGTTGATGTCCCTTGTATTTCTAGCCATTCCTCAGTACCTGGAAGCAACACTCTCAAATCCCCTGCCAAAATCTCCATGATCTCACGGGAATCCGTGCCGAACTCGTACGTTCCTGGCAGCATAATACCCAGTGTAACCTTACTGCCGTCACCCAGGATGACTGTACGGCTTGTAACCTGACCATCGTAATAAACATTTGCTTTTTTAACTACGCTTACTCCATCAAACTGTGTCATTCGTTATCCCCTCATCTGCTCTCAATGGTTGAATGAATATTGGTGCATCATAACATAGATTTGATTCCAGCTTCAGTATGAAAATACACACTGTATCACGTATGCAATACACTGGAATTCAAAGTGTTTTTTTGCAAAACATCAACTGTATGAAATAAACAGCCGTAAGCCTTTCTCAGGTTACGACTGTCTGTTTTAGATGCTCCAGTGGTTTATTTCAACAAAGCTTTCACACGGCTAACAACATTCTCTACTGTAAAGCCGTATTCCTTAATCACGCGGTCGCCAGGTGCGGATGCGCCGAATGTGCTGATACCAAGAATGTCGCCTTGGTCGCCAACATATTTTTCCCAGCCCAGTGGATATGCCATTTCTACAGCCAAACGAGCTTTCACTTCTGGCAGCAGAACGGAATCTTTGTATGCTTTGTCTTGTTTTTCGAACAGATCCCAGCTCGGGAAGCTGATAACACGTACTTGAATACCTTGTTCTGCCAGTGCTTCCTGAGCTTTAACAGCCAGTTGTACTTCGGAGCCTGTAGCTAGAATTTGAGCAACTGGTTTGCCGTCTGTTGCATCTGCAACCACGTAAGCACCGCGTTTGATACCTTCGCGTGCATGCTCAGCACTAGCAGCCAGAATTGGCAGGTTTTGACGAGTCAATACCAGAGCAACCGGGTTTTTCTTGTTTTCCAGCGTGTAAGCCCAAGCAGCAGAAGTTTCATTACCGTCCGCTGGACGAATTACTGTCAAGTTCGGGATAATACGCAGGGAAGCCAATTGTTCGATCGGCTCATGAGTCGGACCATCTTCACCCACAGCAATACTGTCGTGAGTCAGAACGTAGGTTACAGGCAATCCCATCAGAGCTGCCAGACGAACGGCTGGACGCAGATAGTCTGTAAATACGAAGAATGTACCGCCGAATACTTTTACCCCTTGGTGCAACGCCATACCGTTCATCGCAGCAGCCATACCAAACTCGCGGATACCGAAATAGATGTTACGGCCGGCGTAGTCTTCTGGCGTAAAGTTCGTCAGGTTGTTCAAGTGTGTCATCGTGGAGCTTTCCAGATCGGCAGATCCGCCTGTCAGGAAAGGTACGTTAGGAGCCAATCCGTTCAGTGCATTACCAGAAGCTACACGAGTTGAAACCGCTTTGTCTCCAGTCGAGTATTTCGGAAGATCACGATCCCATCCTTCTGGAAGATCGCCGTTCACAGCTGTTTCGAACTGAGCTGCCAAATCAGGGTGAGCCGCTTTGTATTTCGCGAATTGTTCGTCCCATGCTTTGTTCGCCGCGATACCGCGCTCTTTTACTTTAGCAAATTGCTCGCGAACCTCTTGTGGTACGTGGAAGTCCTCTTCGTATACCCATTTGTAGAATTCTTTAGTCAGCTTGGCTTCTTCTGATCCCAGCGGGGAACCATGAGTACCACCGTGTCCGCCTTTACCTTGTTTGTTCGGGCTTCCGTAGCCGATGACTGTTTTCACTTCAATCAGCGTAGGGCGTGTCGAGTCGCCTTGCGCTTCTTCAATGGCCTTTTGGATGGCTGGAAGGTCGTTACCATCTTCTACGCGCAGTACTTGCCAGTTGTAAGCTTCAAAGCGTTTGGCAACACTCTCGGAAGAGGACAGATTTAGCTTGCCGTCCAGTGTAATATCATTGGAATCAAACAATACAATCAGCTTGCCCAGTTGTAAGCGGCCAGCCAGCGAAGCAGCCTCGTGGGAAATACCCTCCATCAGGTCGCCATCGCCGCAAATTGCATATGTGAAGTGATCTACAACTTTAAATTCGTCTTTATTATATGTTGCACCCAGTTGAGCTTCAGCCATTGCCATACCTACGGACATTGCGAGACCTTGTCCCAGAGGTCCAGTTGTAGCATCTACACCAGCAGTGTGCCCAAACTCAGGGTGGCCCGGTGTAAGGCTGCCCCATTGACGGAATTGTTTCAGTTCTTCCATAGGAAGATCATAGCCGCTCAGGTGTAGAAGGCTGTATAGCAACATGGAACCGTGTCCTGCGGACAATACAAAACGGTCGCGGTTAACCCATGTAGGTTGATCGGGATTATGATTCATCGTTTTAGCAAAAAGTTGATATCCCATTGGTGCGGAGCCCATCGGCATACCAGGATGTCCCGAGTTTGCTTTCTCGATGGCGTCAATTGCCAACGTACGAATAGTTGTGATGGACAAATTGTCGATCGTGGAGTTTTCATCCTTTTGAATCGCTTGATTCTGGTCAGTCATGGTTTGCCTCCTCATATTGTATAAAGTATGTCAATTGCATTCGGTCATACGCTCCAACACCACCGTCCGATATAGAAACGCTGTCTATTGAAGTGAGTGAATCTGCTTGAATGTTTCAATATGACTTATACATTCTTAAGTATTGTACCATTTGCCGTGAAAGTTTGCCAGATCGTTTATAAAGATGATTGTAGAAATGTAGCACCGAATCCTCATATAAATATACCCGTAATGTATTAACCTCATTTAAAAAATTATAAAATCACAAAAAAATATTATGTACTGACTGTATATAAGGCAAGTAACTCACATAAAAAAACAAAGCCCGTTTTGCGACGGGCTTTTGTTTAACCAAAAATATATACTCACAAATTTATTTTCTGAAATTTTAAGATTAGTTAAAAACGACCGTTTTGTTCTCATGAACCAGAATACGATCCTCCGCATGCCACTTCACGGCTCTTGCCAAAACGACCCGCTCTATGGTGCGACCGATTCGTTTTAGCTCATTCACATCATCTCCGTGGCTTACACGCTGCACGTCCTGCTCAATGATCGGGCCACCGTCCAATTCTTCAGTTACATAATGCGCAGTAGCACCAATAATTTTCACACCGCGATTATAGGCTTGGGCATATGGCTTCCCACCCACGAATGCAGGCAGAAAGGAATGATGGATATTGATAATCCGGTTGCGATAATGCTCAATAAACTTGGGAGAAATAATCTGCATGTAACGGGCCAAAATGATAACGTCAATGTCTTCGCCAATGACCTCCAGTTGACGGCGCTCCGCCTCCGGCTTGGTATCGGCGGTTACCGGAATATGGTGATATGGGATGCCAAATGATTCCACATACTCCTTCATATCTGGATGATTACTAACCACCAATGAAATATCCGCGTCCAGATCTCCTGCCTGCCATTGCCACAGCAGTTCTACCAAACAGTGATCTTCTTTGGAAACAAAAATGGCCAGTTTTTTCTTGCGGCTGACCGCAGAAATCGTCCACTCCATACGGAATTGCTCGGCAACAGCGGCAAAATCCTGCTCCAACTGTGACTGGGTTGCACTCAAATTCGGCAGATCAAATTCAATCCGCATAAAAAACATTCCGCCGGACGGGTCCATTGTATATTGGTCAGATTGAACAATATTGGCCCCATGCTCGTACAAAAAACGAGACACGGCTGCTACAATACCTGGTCCGTCTGGACAAGATACAAGCATACGCGCGCGGTTTTCATGGGCAGATAGAGTGCTATTTGGCTGATGTTTTACGTGAATTTCCATGTGGCTATTAATCCCCCTTAGCTTATACCGTCACTGGCAAATGACTGCCGGCAAACCAGGCAATCAACCGTTGATTAATGTGTTCTTCGCTCAAATCTGGAAATAGTGCTGCTTCCGTTATCATGTCATACAAACGCTCCAACGGCTCACGTGGATCGGCTTTTCTTACTTTGGCATCATTTTTCAGCAGAGCCCAGGTGTCCAACACAAATTTACGGACGTCCACATCCTGTTTTTTGAAAAACGAATGCAATTGCTCTACTTGACCCAAAAACTCATCCCCAAAGCGATCCTTTACATTTCCGCGAAGCAGGGCAATTTCAACCTCATACATCGGACGCTGAGTTTTAGCTTCCTTGCCAATCCATGGCGTCTCCAAAATAAACGGACGTCCTTGAAGTGCTTCATGATGCACCACATTATGAATAGTCTGATAGCCAATCCAGCCTGATCCGATCGGAGTATGGCGGTCTTTATGAGCGCCAACTGGATTTTTACTATCATTGATGTGAACAACTGCGATGCGATTCAAGCCGACAATACGGTCGAATTGCTCCAATACACCGTCCAGATCATTTACGATATCATAACCCGCATCGTGAATGTGACAGGTGTCCATACAAACTGTAAGACGCTCGTTGCGCTCTACTTTATCTATAATGGAGGCAATTTCCTCAAAGCTACGACCCATTTCGGTACCTTTGCCTGCCATCGTTTCAAGCGCAATGTTAACATCTGTCTCCTTGACGCCGTTCAGTACCTCGTTCAAACCATCGGCAATACGCCCGATTCCGTACTCCGCATCCTTATCGGTAAAAGCGCCCGGATGCAGCACGATATTTTTCACACCAATCGCGTGTGTGCGTCGAATTTCCTCCTGAAGAAAGCTGACCGCAAGTTCATAGGTATTCTCTTTGTAAGAGCCGAGATTGATGATATACGGGGCATGCACCACGATATCTTCCATTCCCTTTTCAGCCATTAACTGCTTGCCTTCCTCCAAATACATGGACTCCATCGGTTTACGACGCGTGTTTTGCGGTGCTCCCGTGTATATCATAAAGGAGCTGGCCCCGTAAGAAGACGCTTCTTTTGTAGCGCTGAGCAGACCCTTGTCCGAGAAGGACACATGAGAACCAATTTTCAGCATGATCCTGATTCATCCCCTTATCCTGTTATACTTGTCTTATTTTAATTTAATCATTTTAACGTGATTATTGAAATCAAACAACATAGCTTTTATGGCAGCTTTTTTAAATCAGGATTTTGCAAAATTCGATTCCAGTCGCTCCAAAGTGCAATATACAGACGAACCAGACCATTTCGATCTATATATTCTTCATTGAAAGTCGCTTATTGGGTTTTTGCAAAATCCTCAAATGACTCTATTAAGGGAACACGTAGATAAAGTACACATCAGAATTTATCTTGGTCAAACGAGGGTAAATAAAATCATGGATTGACATCCTTAACCATATAAAGGTACATTCATATGAAGTTTTTTTCTCGAAAAGGGTTATATTCTATAACAGATGTATTTTTTTGTGAATCGGAAGGAGAGCTGGCTCCATGAACATCATCGTATGTGGAGGAACTGGATTGGTGGGGAGTGCACTGGTCAAAAGCCTGCTAGACGACGGATACACCGTGAAAGTCGTTACCCGCAAGCCACTGGTAGGACACGAAGCGAGCCCCCGCTTGCAATATATGAGTTGGAACGAATTAAAACAAAAGCCTGAAGTACTGGAAGGCACAGATGCGGTCGTTAATTTAGCAGGCGAAACGCTGAATCAGCGCTGGACGGATAAGTCCAAACAAAGAATTCTTCAATCTCGACTGCTATCTGTTGCACGGTTGGCTCAAGCATTGAATGCTCTACAAAAAAAACCGAAAGTTATCATTCAGGCTTCGGCTGTTGCCGCCTATGGTACATCCCTGACCGAAACATTCGATGAAACGAGCCCGCGCTGTTCGGGAGATTTTCTGTCTCAGGTGGTTGAGCAATGGGAAGAAGCAGCCAATGTCTACCCGTCTGATGCCCGTTTAATCAAGTTACGCATTAGCCTTGTGCTGGACAGAAAAAAAGGGGCATTCCCACTCATGAAGATACCTTATAGCTTCGGATTCGGCGGCAGAATAGGCAGCGGCCATCAATGGATGAGCTGGATTCATATTGAGGATATCGTTCGTCTGATCACGTACTGCATCCATACGACGGAAATCGTCGGGGTAGTAAATGCTTCATCACCAGATCCCTTGACGAACGACCAGTTTGGGAAAACGGTAGCTACGGTATATCACCGTCCGCACTGGTTTCCCGTCCCCAGCATTCTCGTTTCAAAGCTAGTTGGTGAGATGAGTACGCTTGTATTGGATGGTCAAAAGGTAATCCCGCGCAAAGCGCTGGAGCACGGATTTAAGTTTAACTATCCTTCACTTAAGGACGCTCTAGAGGAACTCCATTCTTCCCAAAAACAGCATTGAATTTAAAAAGAGGAACTCCAGGCTGGTAGGTTAGTGTCATTACCAGCTTAGGGTTCATTTTTTTTAGTCAGAAACAAACTATCAAACAGACCACAAGTTTTTAAGATGCCCCACTTTATTCCTATGAATAGTCCACTATTTATAAAGAAAGAAGCCCTGAATATAACAGGCCTCTTCTTGACATATATCCATATAACCTTTATTTATGATGCATTGGAGGATTTAAAAGAGTCCAACCGATAAGTATAAGAAACTCCAGCGATTTTAAAAATGTCTCCATCCTTCATTGTGTACTCCTTATAAGGCACCATGGGCTCTCCATTCAGAACAGTTCCGTTCGTCGAGGATAAATCCTTAACAATGTGGCTATGTTCTCCTGTAACTATGCAAAGCTCAATATGAGAACGGGAAGCTCCATCCGTATGCTCCACAAACTGGACCAATTGCGGATCTCTCCCGATGATAAAGCTGCCTGCAACGAATTGGTCTGGCTGCAACCGGATGCGCTCGGTCCCTCCACTACCTGGTGGCTTGCGATCCAGGCAAGCAATCGGTGATTGCTGAACAGTTGAACTCTGCATCTCTTGATCTGGACGAAGCAGCATCGTTTCCTGCTTAGATGCAGCATTTAGCAGCTCCGTTACTCCGGAGAGAGACTTATAATAAGCCTCACTGGTATCACTGGCTTCCAATTCATTCACCCGTTCCGCACCTTTCCACGATGGCTCGTGTAGGTCATAATTTGCTGAAGTTTTCTCCCTATCTTCCGTAACTCGGTTTCCCACGCTTTTAGATTCTGAGTTTGGAAAAGTCCATCTCCAGCTCTCCTGCCCTTGATCACTCGAATTGGAAGATTGCTTGTCTTGATGATGACGTCCCGCTACAAATCCGGTCAGCTTATCTACCTGATAACGATCATTTTTCCGCTGTGCTGAGGAAGAAGTAGTTCCTAACCATTCCGAATCCAATACAGGTACTGAATCACTGTACATATGAGATGAAGCTCGATTGCGCTCCCATTTTCCCGTCCAGCTTATATAAGCAACAGCGGCAAGTACCAAGGTCAGCACCACGGAAATGATCAACGGTACCGTTTCTGGATGGTCCAGGTAAATATAACGCCACACGATGGCCGAAGCGAGCATACATCCGAGAGCAATGTAAGTTTTATATTTTTGCAATCCAGGCTCCACATCTTCTAATTCGTTTTCTGTTACAAGCTCAGAATTCTCCTCTGATTTCACGGACGGTTTGAGCCGATTGATCCGTTTAAGCTCCTGAATCTCCTGCTGAGTTTCCCGATGCTCTCGCGCGTATGTTCCGCCACGATCCGTATAGTTTCTCTGTGAGGTATGAGCAGATAGGATAGGATCGGCTGATGAAAAAGCTTGCCCTTCCATACTTTCTCCCTGCACGCTAGCACTGTCAGTACCAGCCGTCATCCCTTGCAATAGCAGTTCCTTTAGCAATCCCAATTCAAATTCACTTCTATCACACAGATCGAGTATGCGTTGTATATATTCTCCCTGAAAGTGAGCCACACGAGTCATTAAACGAATAACCATCTGCTTAAATTGACTTCCTGGTTGCCCTGCATACTGTACACTGCGTATAGGAACATAAGTTAAACTGGCGGTTTCCCTTGTACCTGAACCACTTAGAAAAATATAATCCTCGTGCAAAATAAAATGGCGAATATCTAACATATATTGCGGGCTGCGATGGAGGGCATCTGCCACTTCAAAAAGAATCTGGTAGAAATCAGAAGTCGACACGCCCCCACCTTTCCATAACTGGGAAAGCATGCGTTGCCCCGAAATGTCGTAATGTAACTCAATCTGAAAATCGACTTCCTTTATTCTAAGTTCCAGCAGACCGGGAATCCGATTACCAGTCATCATTCCGGTCTGTACGGAATTTAAATCATCGGTCTTGAGCCCGTCTTCCTTGTTTAGAATCATAAATGTCCCGCCGTTCCGGGCAAAATCCCTGCTTAAACTAAACAATTCATGACCTCCTTAACAATTTCCTATCTCCGTGAGGTAGCATGATCTCCCCCAGCGGACATGTCATGGCAAGAAGTAAAGATAAGCACTGATCGCTCCCGGAATGACTGCCGTCATAAAAGGAAACCTGAGATGCGCTTCATTCCCACTGGTCAGCGCTTTGCCGCTGCGAAATAGAAAAAATCCTCCTAAATTAAAAGCCACGCGCCGCAGTCTCATGATAGTTTCCCTCTTCCATAGCAAAATCCCTATGCCAATAATACCTGCAAAAAAAATCGAATATAAAGCTGATTGCCATGCAAAAGCGGCACCTGTCCATGCTCCAATCAAGCCGAACAGCTTTACATCTCCTGCACCAACAGCACCCATCCAGTACAAAATCAGCATGAAACCAAATCCGGTACCCAGTCCAGCAACTGCAAATAAAAAACCGTGCCACCCTCCAAACAGAGTATTGAACACCAAGCCTACCACTATGCCGGGCAATGTAAGCTTATTAGGGATTTTCATGCTACGTAAATCCGTAACTAACGCAATCGCGAGCAGAACTCCGCATACAATGTACATCCACGTCAAAGCAATCTTCCCCCTTTATAAAATAGAACTAGCAGACTGCCAAAACATTTTCCATCGTAGTTATTCCTGTCCGTCTATGTCGAGTCGATCCTATCTATCCATCAGCTGGCTTTTCCACGGTAAACGGAACTTCTATACGTTGACCGTCCTCCGTTTCAATTACAAAGCTCCATTGACCGGGTGTTGTGTTCGTTCCCACAAACCAGTTCCATTCAATAATCCCGTCCGCATTGGCAGAGGTCCAGCCCAAGTGCTGAGCTGTGCTTTCACCCGACTTATAAAGTACAGAAAGGTTAGCAGTCGTCCCAGGCTGAACCTTGGCCTTGATCAAATTGTACACACCCTTCACAGCAGGTTCAGGCTTGACGAGCAACTGTATGGAATGCTGCGCATCCTTATCCGCTGTTGCCTCTCCTGTACCTGTCCCCTCCCCTGTGTTCCCAATCCAGAGACGTTCCTCTGCCGCCGCTTGAAGCACAATGCTACGATACAGAAAGGGGACCTTCATCGGCAGTTCATACGATAGCTCTACTCTAAAATAAGGGTCCTTAGTTCCTGTAAGAGCAGGTACATGTACGCTCGTTATATGAATACGGTCATACTCCAGTATGCTTTCTTCTATAAAAGGCTTTAGCATCGGCTTCAGAACAGGATCAAGTGCAGCCTCCGTAAATCGCCCCCGCAGCTCCTCCATCGGCTTTTGACCACCCTGAACAGCGCTCTCTACCCAATCACCAATTGGAGGTGGCAACTGGGAAGCGAATTGGCTTGCATATTCACTCACAGATAACTTGGGCAGTTCATCCAACGGGTCACGGACTGCATCTATTTTCGCGGACGCCGCCTCCACGGCTAGAGAAACTGGGTAGATTTTAGCCGAAACCTGTTTAACCGCTTCTGAAGTGGTGTTCTGCAACGCTGTAGATACCAGTGTCATCTGAACCATATAGATGAGAAAAATAATAAAAAACAGAAACATTGGCAACACCAATGACGCTTCTAAAACAATACTTCCTTGTTCACATTGCTTCTGCCTACAAACTTTCCGTAAACACCGATTAATAGGAAAAATGCGCTGTTTTCGTGACATAGTACACACTTCCCTTAATACTCTCGCCTTCTTTTGAGGCGGTCCCGAGCATCTTCATTACCCCAGGTAGAAACCACAGCCTCATCCCATTCTTGACCTCACCCGTTGCATACGTTTGCCGCTCAGCAGGATTGACATCTGTATTCAGGCGGATCAGAGCCAGCATACGGGACATTTTTCGTTCATTATTGCTATGGAGCATCAGGAACAATCGCAAATGATCCTTGTATGTCATTCGAAATTTCAGAAAATCAGACAATGGCACGTCCCCCTTTTGTGCCAGCATAATCATATCTTCTATCGCTTTTTCTACTCCATATAACAAAGCTGCCGCCAAAACGACCAGCGGATTACCTTTTGAGCTGTTTTTAACCAATCCCTCCATTGTTCGAATGGCAAGTCTCATAGCAAAAATTTCTCCATAGGCGGATGCCAAATTACCCGTCGGATTATGGAACCCATACAGGATGTACTCAACTTCCTGATTATTCACCTCCAGCTGATCTCCCAAAATCTGTGCAGCATTTCCCACATTTCCACCCGATCCGGCCAAACTGCCAAAACGGCTAAAATCCACATGATGGAAGTAAGAAAGCGCGTATTCATTCTGGTAAAACTCGTCTCCCAGTTGAGTCAGTAAATTGGATGTCGACCCGTATAGACCATCCATACTATCCATGGAAGCTCCCGCTGCATCATAGGTGTCATAGGGCAAATCAGCGGATACAGATGGACTGGATGTAGACTGGTTAAACGAAATACTTTCATTGTAATACCGCTCCAGATTTTGGAATTGTTCTGCACTTTGTTTACCTTTGGAAAGAACCTCAATGATCCGATAGGCTTGTTTGAGTTTGTTTTTCGCCTCTTTTTCCATTTTCTTGCGTTCTTTGTCTGGTCCACGTCGCGTATCCATCATTTTGGCTTCACCGTCGAGTACATTGGCAGGTCCCGTCCAAGCATACGCATTCAAGTATTTATCTATCTCTTTGAGCGTTGATGCGACTTCCTGCTTGAGCATGTCTGCATTCAAAAATGGATCTGTATAAAAAGATAAGGTACGCATCATGCTCGTTATTCTATTGTTAGCAGTATTTATAGAAGTCCGTTGCTTTTCGATTTCTGCTTCCCACTGCTCAAATTCCTTGTCTGGAATCAACAAATCCTCTGCCTTTTGCCGTGCGCTTCCTACCGACGGATCTGCGTTGGAGCCTGCTCCGCTTGGAGTAGGGGCTGCTGATACCTCATCATAGCCTGCATTGGCCGCCCTCTGCTTATATTGGGCAATGACTTTGCGCATCTCTTCATTAATCTGTCGGGCCTCATTTAAAGGTTCCCTGGCTTCCAGAAGCAGCTTATCATGTTCTTCTTCAGCCTGAACCATGACCTGGCGCAGTCGGTCAAGTGCTGTTCTTCCCCTTCTTGCATATTTCTCTATCTGCATGATTTTAACGTCGTCCACACTCTTCTTATTGTCCTCATATACGTGTACGTAATGCTTATATTGAGCGGCAATATCGGCTACAACCTCAAGCGGGTCCCATATATACTGATTGGGCATATAGCTGCCCCTCTGTTTAATAATCCGCTTGCGAACCTCTTCCATATAAACTCCTGCCTTACGCTGCTTCTCCAGCATGTCATCCAGTTTGGCCTCTCGTCTGTCGTACAGCTTTTGCAGCCGTTTCAGCAAATCTACCGTATGAGAAGCCTCTTTCATATTTTGGGAGAGCGGCTTTAGCTTTTCGAGCACTTCAAACGTAAAATCGACAGGTGCTTTATACTTCATCTCTTCACGGATCTGCTCGTTAAATATGGCATATTTACCAAGCTCCCTTTCCATTTGCAGGGAACTAGAATCCAGCTTCATATTCATAAGCGGGAGCGTATCTGCGCGTGTCGTACGCCGCGCGCTGTCATTCAGCACTTTGACCATAATTTGTTCTCCGCCGCCTTCGCCATAAGCAAACAAACCGTACTCCTGTTGTAATGTCGGATCATAAGCAGACATCACTGACCGAACCGCCGCATGGGTCAGCCGTTCGGTCTGCACATGCAGTGCAGCAATTCTTGCGTAATCAATAAATACAGCAATAAAACCGAACATGACTGCCAAAATCAGAATTAAAAAGACCGTGACAGCACCTGATTCCCCGTCCTTTGTATTGTGTCCCTTACCAAACACCCGCTTCCTCCTTTCCAGTTACATTCCTATTACTTACTTCTCACTGACCGTTTTCACCATATTGCATCAATACTTTCCCTACAACTGCCGAATCTACCTTTTCACCTGATCCTCTGCCCATAAACTTCGCACCATAATAACGGACCAACTCCACCGTACGAATCCATTCCACAGGTTCGACCACGCCAGAGCTCATTTTCCCTTGCAAATCTGTCTGATCTAAAAACTGATTCAACAAAGGTACCTTCACAATCTTATTTAACTTTGTGGTCACCTTACGGTGAATCATACTGTTCTCATATGTCATCTGCCCCTGCATGCCCGCAGGCATTCTATTTTCTGCATTGGACAGCTTCTGAGCAGGTAACGAGCCTCCCCCATTGCCGCCCGGCACCTGTACACTTTCCTGATTGTTGGCTCCGGTCCAGCCAAACAGGGCTCCCAGCATAACATCATCCTTCAGGCGCCAATAGAGAGAATCCCGTTGCCCTTGTGTAAATGCTCCCGTACGTGGGTCCTTGAAGCTGTTATCCCAACTGTAAGCGGCCCTTTCCGAAGCAGTAGCAGCGACCTGCACCAATATAGATTTTTGATATATGTAGAGGCAAAAAAATAACATCACAAAAATGACCAGCAGTAGAATGGGAAAGACGAGGGAAGCTTCCAAGGAGAAGCTCCCGTCCTCTTTTTGTGCCAATTTACGCAGCATTATGAATCCATAAAATCGTTACTTTTTTTATCCGCCTTTTTCAAAAGCCCTTCTACAATTTTCTTGATCTGATCCTTGAAAATAATTGCCACCGCAATCAGAATGGCAATGATCAGGATCATTTCTAACGTACCCAGACCATCTTCATCCTTGTACAATTTACGAATACTACCTGTTACTAATGTCATCATCGTTGTATTCCTCCTACATATTCATCATCATTAAAGCCGGAGCGCCCACCAGTACAATTACCGTTAGCAAAATCAGCGCCATCGGGAATACTAGCTTAGATGAAGCCTGCTCCCCTCTTGTGCGGCTAATTGAAGTCCGCTTGCCCCATAACGTTTGGGATAACTCACGTAAAGCCATCACGAAATCGCTCCCGCCGCGCCTCATATTCAACAAAACTGTCGTCGTAAATACCGTCATTTCCTGAATGCCACAACGTTTGCTCAGGTGCTCAAATGCCTGTTGAAAGGAAAAGCCACTTTCCCATTCCGCCACCGTCTGCCTCAGTTCTCGATACAACGGATGTTCCGTATCCGCCCCTTTACGTTCCACGCAATGTAGCAATGACCGTTGTACCGTCTCACCTGCACCTACTAAAAGCATCATTTTACTCAACAGTTCAGGCAGTTCCGTTAAAATTTGCTGATCCCGCTTCTGTACTTTCCCGTACAAATCCTTGATCAGCGCGATGGGTACCAGAATACCAAGTCCCAATCCGAGCACCAGCCCGGTCGCATCTCCACCCAGCAAAAGCGATATTATAGCTCCACCAGCAGCCATCATATATCCGTAACCCAACATTTCTGCCAGAAAAAGCATCGTTTTTTCTCCACTGTTGCGCATACCATACAGCTTCTGCACCGAACGCTGGAGCTTGAACATCAGCAAAGGCAGCCTATGAGTAGCACGTGAAGCATGAATCATGTGTACAAATGGGACTGAAAGTCTTTGCAGCCGCAGTCCCTCCAGCTTCATATGGCGGAAATGCGCATACTTAGCACCGTGCATCTGGTTCAGCACCACCCAACCTCCCACTTGCAGAACCAGCATAACCAGACAAACCAACATCATCACGCCTATCTCTCCTTACACTTCAATCTTCATAATGTGGTTGATCCACACAAGACACCCACCAAGAACCAATAAACAAAAGGTTGATAAAATCATACCCGTACCGCTGTATAAGGGCATCATGTAATCACCCGCTGTCATAGTCATAAACAATACAAACAAAAAAGGCGCCGCAAACATAACCCTCGATTCAAAACGTTTCTGCGCAATCATTACACCGATCTCCTGCTGAATTTCCAACTTCTCACCGATGACACTTGAAGCTCGTCGTACGACTTCCACCAGATCACCTCCGGTTCGCTTGCAAGCCGCAAATACGTCCGCAAAATTCGTAATATCCTCCATCTGCGCCCGACGGGCCAAATCCTGCAAAGCAGCCTCTACAGGCTGTCCGATTTCGAGACAGGCGGTAATGATGTTAAATTCAAAAATCAGGTCGTGATCTCCATCCGGACTAAGCAATCTCAAATCCTCTACAGCCTCACGAAAACCATTCTCCACCGACCTTCCCGCTGAAAGAGAAGACGAGAGCGAATATAAAGCCTGTTTGAATTGGATGCTTAGAGCAGACCTGCGTCTTTGCAGCAAAAATTGCCTAAAATAACGAGGGGTCACCACAGCCCCGGCAGCGCACAGCAACGATAATATCCATTGGTGATAAAATAGATAGCCGATCATCGCGAACAACACGCCACTAAAGAATATGCACAGACTTTTTTGTACTGTCGATAATATATATACCGTATAATCTGGCAGAGAAGGGACCTCCCGTGATACTTGCTTGGCCGTCGTTTTTCCTGACTTCACCCTGATACTCCTCCCCTGTGCCAGCTTTCCGGATTGATCCCGGCCATTTGCAGCTTCAAAGTATGTTGCAGCCCCTCGCCACAACGTTCCAGACCTCCTACGATTCGTCCCTTACTTTCTCCTCGTTCCTGAAAACGATAAAGGGGATTAAGCGTCACCTCACCATTTTCAAAACCAATCACTTCGCTAATTTCCAGCACTCGTCTGGATTTGTCGCGCATCCGTGACAGATGAACGAATATATCAATGGCCGAGCTGATCTGCTGCCGTACTACTCCAAGCGGAAGCTCTGCCCCTCCGAGCACCATCGTTTCCAGCCGGCTGACCATATCGCGAATATTATTTGCGTGGCCAGTTGACAAGCTTCCATCATGGCCAGTATTCATCGCTTGCAGCATATCCAGCGCCTCACTTCCCCGGACCTCACCCACCACAATGCGGTTGGGCCGCATACGCAGAGAGGAACGAATCAGATCACGAATCGTGATTTCTCCCTTTCCCTCGGTGTTCGCATTCCGTGTTTCCATGGAAACCAGATTAGGGACCGTCACAATTTGCAGCTCTGCTGAGTCTTCAATGGTAATAATCCGTTCAGACGACGGGATAAACTGGGATAATGCATTCAGAAAGGTTGTTTTACCAGAACCCGTTCCTCCGCTTATAAAAATGTTGTACTTGCTACGTACCAAGTCCTTGAGCATAGTAGCGGCTTCTGCATCCAGCGCACCCATTCGAATCAAGTCATCCATCGTCATAGGACGCTCGGGAAACTTCCGTATTGTCATCGTCGGACCCTTGAGAGCAACTGGAGGCAGCACAATATTTACGCGTGACCCATCCTTTAATCGGGCATCCACAATGGGGGAAGCCTCATTCACAATTCGATTCACCCCGGCTACAATCGTCTGGATTAAATCCTCCAGTCGCTCGCCGGACTCAAATTGATCGGGTATCTGCATCACCTCACCAGCCCGCTCCACAAAGATTTCCCGGTGACTGTTGATCATAATTTCCGTAACGGTAGGGTCGTCAATCAATGGCTGGAGTACATCCAGGCCACGGAAAGAGTTAAAAATCTTGCGGACAAGGGCGTGCTTCTCTCGGGAAGTTAAGCCCACCAGCTCTACATCGTGTAAAATTCGATTTTCAATATGCCGTACCAGATCGGCATCCTTTACCGAGGACGTTACGTCCAGCCCGTTTCGGATATCTGCTCGCAATGCCTTAAACCGTTCCTCATTCATGTTCATCTGCCCCTTTTAAGACCAAACGGCGGGCGAAGGTGTTACACTGTCCACATTCAGCAGCTCGCGGCACAGATGACGAATTTCCCGCTGATAAATCGGTGAACTAAGCAGTAGCTCACGGTGCTGCATCTGCTTCCATGAAGGTATATAGGGTAACGCTCCGTTTAGCTCCATGAAGTCACGAGGTAACGAGTTGATCATAGTTCCCATATAGCGGTTCACCACAAAGCTGGTTTTGCATATCATGTCTTCAAGCCCTTCAGGCTGCGTGGTTTCTAAAACATCCAGCCATAATCCGCACTTGTGCATGCTCATTAAATCGTCTGCCAGCAGCCAAATCAGCTTATGACTAGCTTCAAGCACGGCTTGAGCCCGATCACCTTTTTCAGAATCGCCATCTACGATCACTACATCATACTGTCCACTTTCGGCAACCGTTCGAATCAACTCTTTCGCTTCATCACAAGTCATGTCCGTCAGCTCCTTGCGATTGTAGACAGGCTGAAAAGTATCCGCCTGAATTTCAGGGCGACGAACACAATAGGCTGCCACAGATAATGGAGTGTCCTCACTCCCTTCTGCCTTGAGATCATAGAGCAGCCTGGATAGCCCTTCTCCTTCTGCTCCGCTAGCACTGCCTGAACCAGTGAACAATGAGCTTGAATCCACCGTCTCCAGATTCAGATAGAATACCGAATATCCCTCATTCCCCAGCTGTTTGGACATATTGAGTGCGGCCGTTGTCTTGCCCAGTCCACCGGAAGCTGCTACCATGCCGATAATCATTCCACCTTCCCGGCTGTTTACACTTTTCCGACCATTTGACTTCTGTCTCGCCGTTTCCAAAATAAAACCGACCAGCTCAGATAAAGGCTGATATTTTAATAAAGGCTGTCCATATTCGCTCACTTGCTCTCCCTCATGCAATACCAAACAAGGAATATCAGCAGCTTCTCTGTCTGTCCATAGATTCAAAAAAGAAGTTTCACCCACCACCACATCCGGTCTTTTCATTCCGCCGGTTTCCATCATGTATTGATGAAATGCCTCCGGTTGCGAAAAAGCCGTTATTCTCAGCCTTCTGGCGTACTCGCTTCCGTGAACATAATTCAGCAGCGGCTCAATATAATCCCGGCCTTCTACGGCCAATACCACTTTCACTGGAACCATAACGCTCATCCCTTTCCCTAACACAACAACGCAAAAAAGCACCGTTCATCCATCCGTAAGTACATACGGTTGGTGAACGGTGCTTCCGTCACGTGCAATCTATTTACTGGTAGAATAGCATAGAGCTTATATTAGAGCAAGTATTTTTTGTGCAAGTATCTTCCAAAATACTCATTTTAGGAGAAGGCGGGCAGTCTAGCCCCGCCTCCTACCATCTTCATCTTAGTAGAATTTGTGGTGACGACGATGACAGTCATGATGGCGATGATGGCGACGTTTCTTGCAATGACATTTCTTATCAAAATCTTCATGTTTCCAGTGATCACGTTTGAATTTAGGTTTAAACTTAATGACAGTCACCTTAATGATCTTCTTAAAGACACGTTTTTTTGGCTTTGGAAAATGACAATCATGCTTACGATGTTTATACATTCAAATTCGCCTCCATTTCTTTGAGATAGAATATACTATGGAAGCAGCGAACCATCGGTAACCAGCATATGACTATTTATGAATTTACTAGGCGAATTAATGATCTACCTCCAGCTTAATATCTGGATCATAATCCGCCACAATTAGAACATCCATATGACGTGCTTGACGGAGAATCCTCGGCACAACCGCAGCCTTACCCCAACGGCTACTTCGGGAAGACTGCCCCACGATGAGCTGCGTACCTGAATATCCTTCCACTGGAGCAATCAAAATGTCGGCAATCTCGCGTCGGCTGGAAACAAGCCGTATCTCAAAGGTTCCCCCCAGTCGGTGGGTCAGCAACTTTAGTTGTTCCAGACGAGGGTTCAGTCTCTCCGGTATACGCTCACCGACATGAGCATAAGTCACAATCCACACAGCCTTCAGACGAAAGGCAATGCGAAAACCACGGCGAATCAACCTTTCAGCATTTTCGCTTAGCGTCACGCCTACGAAGATTACTTCCTCCCTGCGCCACGGTCCCCGAAGTGATTCGTGTCGATCCCAGGATTCCAGCCGCTCATCTACGTCATCTGCCAATTCCCGCAAAGCAAGTTCACGCAACGCAATCAGATTGCCCAGTTTAAAAAAGTGGCTAAGTGCCTGTTCCACCTTCGCAGGATCGTATATCTTGCCCTCACGCATACGCTGCTGTAACGATTTAGGAGCCACATCAACAAGCTGCACTTCATCGGCCAGACGCATCATATGGTCGGGAACAGTCTCTCTCACTCGTATGCCAGTAATCTGTTCTACCGCATCATTTAAGCTCTCCAGATGCTGTACATTCATTGTGGATATCACAGAAATCCCTTGTTCCAAAATGGCGAGCACATCCTCATAGCGCTTGGATCTCAGACTTCCTGGGACGTTGGTATGCGCCAGCTCATCAATTAGCACCACCTCGGGATTGCGCCTGAGAATAGCTTCGGTGTCCATTTCTTCCAAGTGTGCGCCATGACGCTCGATGGACTGACGAGGGATCATCTCCAGAGGGCCTACCTGGGCCAATGTTTCTGCTCTTCCGTGCGTTTCCAGCAATCCGATAACCACATCGATCCCGCTCTCCAGCAGATCGTTTCCCTCTCTCAGCATCGTGTATGTTTTGCCGACCCCCGGAGCAGCGCCAATGTATACCTTGAGCTTGCCTCGCAGGATTTTGGCTGCCTCAGCCTGTGCTTCCTCAACGCTCAAACGATGATACGGATCATTCTCTTCTACCTCCTGTCTCATCGTTGGTAAAATTCGTTCCCCCTCCTGCTCGGCTCGGTCCGCAATCAGCAGTAGATCCATATTTTTCATTCGTTTTAAAATCCCGTTCACTAGCGATCCTTTCATCAGCTCCTGCCACGGAGTCTGCCGAGAATGCCCCATAACAATTCGGGTAACATTGTGCGTCACCGCATAATGAATCAGTTGACGAGGCAACCTTCTGCGGGAAAAAAGCGGGATTTCTTCAAATGTTGATCCGATCTTGTCAGCCAATTGCTCAATTGAACGCTTAAAGGCTGCTGATTCCTTGGACAGCTTGCGATTCGAGCTGACAAAGGAGACTACTAGCATATCTCCACCCAACCGCTTGGCGACCTGTTCCCCCCTGCGTACATAAATGGACCCATTCCAATGATATTGGACAGGTACCAAAATACGCTCTGCGGCTCCTGACGCCCCGTGCAAGCCTAACTCCTCCCGGTGCCGTTCCAGCGAATCATTCACATCCTCTGCTACCAATCGCAAGGCAAGCTCACGCAATTTACCCAGATTTCCCCGGTGAAACATCTCAGGATTGGGCGCATGCATGTAGCCTTTCGCCAGCCGTTCCAAAATCATCTCCGGGGTGGCATCAATCAGACGAATTTCATCCGCCAGCTCCAGTGTATTAACCGGAACCGTATATTCCGCCTCAAAGCCTGTCAGCTGATATACCCACTCCGTAATTCCTTCGAGTTCATAAACATTGACCGTCGTAATGACGCTAATTCCCTGCTCCAGCAAATACCGAATATCCTCCAGCCGTGTTGGGAATGGAGCGTCTTTCCGGTTATGATGTGCCAGATGATCCACCAGTACCACCTCGGGATTTCGCGCCACCAAAGCTTCCACATTCAGATCCTTTTGCTCCTCACCATCTTTTATCCAATGAATACTAGGCACGCGCTCCAACGTGCCGACCTGTTCCACGGTCACAGGCCGCTGCATGGTTGAGACCGCACAAATCACAACATCAATACCTTCATGCTGCAGCGATTGTCCCTCCTGCAGCATATGATACGTCTTGCCCGATCCACTGACCGCACCCATGTATATTTTGAGTCTGCCTCGATGCAGCTTGTTAATCGAATCCAGTATTTCCTCTGGTGATTTACGTTTGAAGCTCTCCACTTTCGTTCCCCCCGTAGCGTACCGATTGTTCCGTCCATTCTTATATGGTTGTAATGAATGTACTCCCGTGTCCCAATCAATTCAAGATGATCAATCAAGCTTGCCCCCAAAAAAGCCGCACAGGGTAGCATAAGCGCAAAAAAACGTGCATTCAGGTCTCTTATGCCTGAATGCACGCTATTTTGGGTAACTCATATGGGATCACTTCCTACAATCACTTGCTATCTTCGCCAACGATCCCCCGTTGTTGAATTAACTTTTGCCATACCACACCGTGAGACGGGGAAAAGAGAAAAGCCAAAAGCAGCAACACACCCGATACACACAGCATACATGCCGCAATAGAAGCATCCAATACACTTGCTGTGTAAAAGCCTGCGACCGAGCTGATGGCTCCAAGACCGACACTGTATACAATCATACGGGACAACTTCTCCGTCAGCAAATAAGCGGTAAGAGGCGGTACAACGAGCATGCCAACCACCAGAATTGCGCCCACGCTCTCAAATGACGCCACCGTCGTTAGCGAGACGAGGCTCATCAGCAGATAATGAAAAAAAACAACTGGAATGCCCAACGAAGCTGCTAATGCGGGATCAAAGGAAGTAATTTTAAATTGCTTAAAAAAGCCCCCTATCACGAGCAAATTGATCAAAAACATCGCGCCCGTAATCCACACAGCCCTGGGACCGACATCGAAGCCGGCTATTTCTAACGTATTCCACGGCACATAAGCAATTTCCCCATATAAAACGTGATCCATATCCAGATGGACATTGGAAGCAAACACGCTGACCAACAAAACACCGATAGCAAACAATGTCGTAAACACTACCCCAATGGCAGCATCACTTTGCAGACCGCTTTGTTGGAATAGCTGAATCAGGTACACCGTTAGAAGACCCAGCACAGCCGCACCAAACATCATCCACACCGAATCCCTCGACCCGCTGATGAGAAAGGCAATGACAATCCCCGGCAGTACCGCATGACTGATTGCATCACCGATCATAGCCATTTTTCGAAGCACAAGAAAGCACCCAACGATACTACATCCCCCTGCCACTAACATTCCCGTCAAAATTACATAAAATGAACTCATAGGGCACGCTCCTCCCTTGGCTGTGTTCCGACTGTCTGCTCCAGACTTTTTCTGGCGTTCAACCGAACAATAGCCTTGGAGATCATCCCGCGCTGTGGCGCAAAAATCAAGCTCACTCCAAACACCACAGTGGCACACAACACGCATAACGGTCCTGTAGGCAGATTTTGTCCCAAAGAGCTAATGAGCGTCCCACCAAGGCCTGCTATAGCACCAAACAAGCCTGATAGGCACACCATGACACCCAGCTTCTCTGTCCAGTATCTTGCCGACACAGCTGGGGTAATCAGCAGAGCAGCCATCATAATGACACCCACGGCCTGAATGCCCGCAACCACGGCAATGACAATCAATAGCATCAACAACTTATCCAGCAAACCTGCCGGAAAACCAAGTCCGCGGGCAAATCCTGGATCAAAGCTGAGCAACTTAAATTCCTTGAAAAATAATATACATATTCCGATGAGCACCACCGAAATTACTGCCATCGTATAGACATCAGACAATACCATTGCCGCAGCTTGACCAAATAAAAATTTATCCAATCCGCTTTGGTTTCCTGCGCCACTATGCTGGATCTCGGTCAACAACATAATGCCGAAACCAAAAAATACCGACAACACCGCTGCAATCGCCGAATCGCTTTTAATTCGCGAATACCGGGTTAACGCACTGATGGCAAAGGTCGCAACAATCCCTGCAATGGCGGCCCCCATCATAAATCCAAACACGGATTTTGTACCTGTGATCATAAAAGCCACACATACCCCCGGCAAAGCCGCATGTGCCAAAGCATCTCCCATGAGCGACTGCTTGCGCAAATACATAAAACTGCCGATTACCCCGCTGCTTAAACCGAGCAAAATGCAGCCCAGCAAAATCCACTGCATGTTCGGGTCGGTCAAAAGCGTTGCCAAGCTTGTCATACTGCTCACCTCACTCCGATTATCGTACCGGAATCCGGGCTTGTTTTGAGTATACTCAGACGCCCGCCATACGTACGCTGCAGATTTTCCTCGGTAAAAATATCTGTCGTCTCTCCAAACGCCATAAGATGCCCGTTCAACAGCATAACCTGATCAAAATAATCCGTGACTGTAGATAAATCATGATGAACGACAAGTACGGTTTTACCCTGCTGTTTCAGATCGTTGAGCAGCGAAATAATGGCTTTCTCTGTTGCAGCGTCCACACCGACAAACGGTTCATCCATAAAATAAAGCTGAGCATCCTGCGCGAGTGCTCTGGCTAAAAAAACACGTTGTTGCTGACCGCCAGACAATTGACTAATCTGCCTGTCTGCATATTTGCTCATTCCAACTTTGTCCAAACTCTCCATCGCAGCCTGACGATCTGCTGCACCCGGACGCTTAAACCAGCCCAATCTGCCATACCGTCCCATCAAAACAACATCCAATGCATTCGTCGGAAAATCCCAATCCACCGACTCCCGCTGTGGTACATAGCCAACCTTAAGCAGCTGTTGCTTATAGGGCTTGCCGTAGACCAGCACCTCGCCCCTAAGCTTTGGAATCAATCCAAGCGTTGCCTTGATCAGTGTAGATTTTCCAGCCCCGTTCGGGCCGATAATACCAATCAGCTTGCCTTCCGGCACCTCAAAGGAAACATCGAACAAAACGGGCTTTTTTTGATAAGCTACCGATAAATCACGAACGACAAGTGGTGAATGCCCCATGTATCTTTGCCTCCTTATTTAAGAGCTTTAACAATCGTATTGACGTTATGCTTGACCATTCCGATATATGTTCCATTTTCTGTGCCCTCTTCACCCATGGCATCCGAATACAGCTCGCCACCAACCTCAATTGTATGACCTTGCTGAGCGGCCCCCTGAATAACCGCATCTATGGCCTTTCTCGGAACACTAGATTCTACGAATATAGCCTTGATTTTATGCTCCACCAAATAATCTCGCAGCTTGGTCACATCTTGAGAACCCGCTTCTGATTCTGTGCTCATGCCTTGAAGTCCTCTCACTTGAATGTGGTAGGCATCTCCGAAATAGCCGAAAGCGTCATGTGCCGTGACAAGCACGCGCTGGGCTTCCGGTATACTCGCAATCTGCTCCCTCGTGTAATCGTCCAGCTCTCGTAGCTCAGTAAGATAGGCTTCTGCGTTGGCCTTATACTCCTCCGCATGAACAGCATCAAGCGCCGACAATTCATCTCTGACGGTTTCTACCGCAGACATCCAATTCTGTACGTTAAACCAGATATGTGGATCATGCTCAGATCCCATTTCTGGGCTACCTGCACGCAACTGATCCTGAGTGATGTTTTTGGACACGGGTATGACGGGTTTTTGCTTACTGATTTTCTCCAGAATGTCCTGCATTTTTCCTTCCAGATGCAATCCGTTATAAAAAATAACATCGGCCTGATCCAGCTTGCGCATATCTCCCTGAGAAGCCTTGTACAAATGCGGATCAACGCCTGACTTCATAATTCCCGTGACCTCCACATGATTACCGCCGACCTTGCCGACAATGTCAGAGATCATACCGATGGTAGCCGTAGCCTTTATTTTTTGTCCCGCCTCTCTCGCAGTTCCCTGCTCCTTCTTCTTAGCATCGGTACATGCAGTCGCTAGAACCAGAGCTAGAGACAATACTCCAACTGTCGTTACCCAGCGCGGCAAAGCCTTCTTAAACTGCTTGTTCACGTTTTAAAATCCTCCTTTGAATTTCGTTTTGGGACAAACTATTTCCTTGATTCAATTATTTTTTATCAATACTATATTTTAGAGTATACACTAAAGTTTTTACCTAGGGAAACATTTTAAAAAATATAATTCTTATGTATTTCGTTATACCGTTCGATTTTCGTTCTCCCAATGTGTAATATATAGAAGATATCCAGTCGTTAAACCAAAGAATACATATAAAGAGGTGCAGGTCATGGAGCCAACAGGATACAGCCCTTATCGGAACAAACGTCGGCAAGTTCGGATACAAAAAATACTGCTTATTTTTATACTGGTGTGCTGTCTGCTTGCCCTAACTTCCTGTGCTCGAGGTGACATCCATGTAGATGTTCATCTCGATCAAAGTGTAGATATGGATGCGACGTTCAGCGTGAACAACCAGACACTGATGATGTTGGACAATCCCGGGCTGCTAGATCAATTAGTCAAGCGTATTCAAAGCAACAATGTAGATGTACAGCCGCTAGCTGAACAGGGAAGAAAGGGATATCAAATCAAGGGGCATTATCAAGGAGATTGGAGCACAAACAAAAAAAATCCCAGTCAGGGATTACATCTACCTGAGGGATTCGAAATAAAGCGCGCTGTGAGCCAACATTTTTTCACAACGAATATTGATCTTACCATGAAGCTTGATCTACCACGGATGCTTCCTGAAGAAGCTCAAGGACTGAGTGACAAATTTAAGCAAATGAATGTGTTTGCGCGCAAATTACTGGAGCGGCAGCTGGATCTTAATTTCAGCCTATCCTTGCCCATCCAACCTGCTACCCATAATGCGGACCGTGTGTCGGAAGACGGAAAAACACTGTATTGGGACATTGCTCCATTGGAATCTAACGAGCTAAAATTGTCTGTTAACGTACCTAATGTACGACATATCGTATATGTAGCTGTTACGAGCCTGATACTGATCGTGATCGCTGTGATCTTACTAATTCGTAGACATCGCTCCAAAAAAGAAACTTAAAAAAGAAACTTAAAAAAGCAACTAAAAAAATCGTTGTCTCATTTCTGGTGGGGGGATCTGACATTGATCCTCTTCATCCTTGCCAAACCAACGATATCGGTTACGCGCCACCCAGTTATAGACAGCGTTGCGCACAAAGCGGGGAACCAGGATGAACACATAGGCCAGCGGGTATGGAAAACGAAGACGTTTGGCAATTCGCAAAGCCGCGGTGGACCTTGTATAATACGTACCGTCTTCAATCAGTACGAACGTATCCAGCTGATCTGTAGATAGTCCTCCTGCACGTAAAAGTTCTTGTCCTACCTCGGATTGCAGGGAACCAAAATGAAATTTCCCTTTAGGGTCACGCTTGATAATAAAGCGGGCAGCTCCCTGACAAAAGTGGCATATCCCATCCACCAACACAATGGAATGATCTGAATGAGCATGATCAGTATGGTTCATAAATGCATTTCACCTCCAGAGAAATCAACGGCATGAATACCAGCAACGCAACCATATGAATATAAACAAAAAAACGCCGAAATTATCCGACGCTTGTTTAGAAATGTATAGTCTTTACCTGTTCGAAAAACTAGCTCAATGCTTTCTCAAACAGCTGTTTCGTATTAATTTGCTCTAAAAACTCCTCATGAAACTTATCCATACACTTGCAGATAAAATCCTTATGGCATACCGGGCAAGGCGTCGTTAGCAGTCGACTAATATTCGTCAAGGTCCACTCCGGATGACGTTGAGAAAAAACGCGGCACTCCGTTCCATCGGCCAAACTCATTTTAAACTCATAAAGCCCTTCTTTTTCGTTGCTGCCAGCCAGCGTGAAATTAACAATATTCGGTCTGTAAGACATCATATCACCCGTATTTTTCAAATTTGTTTCGTACCTGATGACCAGAATCACCTAAGCCATCTTAATGAATTTTGGCGATGATGTCAAATGGTCGCAAATCTCAGCGAATCAATATCTATGTGCAAAAGCCACCGATAAATCGGCAGCCAGAGTGTAAAAGTTATAGAAATGCAGTTAAATGACATTAAGCTCGACATCAATGTTACCACGTGTTGCTTTGGAATACGGACAAAAATCATGCGCTTGGCGTGCCAAATCTTCGGCCTGAGCGCGTTCAATACCGGGTATTTTCACATCCAGACGTACCGCCAGCTGGAAGCCGCCATCGCTTGGGTCCTTGCCGATAGATACATGGCTGGTGACCTCAACATTGTCCACCTTCACCTTAGCCTTCCGGGCCACATTAGCCAATGCGCTCTCATAGCAGGCACCATAGCCTGCTGCAAACAATTGCTCCGGATTCGTAGCTTCTCCACCTGCCCCACCCAGTTCCTTCGGTGTGCTGAGCTTATGCTTCAAAACCCCATCGGATGAAGCGACTGAACCGTCTCTTCCACCATGTACCGTTGCCGATGCTGTGTATAATGCTTCCATGATTTCATCTCTCCTTCTCTATATCATTTGTTTTCCGCAGGAATCTATCGTCATGTTAATACATGATTTCCTTCTCGTATGTACTTTAAACGAACTACACAAAATGAATCATTTGAAATATGGATGTTAACTATTGCATTACCGTTTAATTCCACCTCATCGTGTTTACACTATATCGTATAAGCTCCTAACTTGAAATGTTCTCCCCAGGGCTATCCGCGGAAGAAATTGAGGAACTGGCTGCACGGCTCTCCCGCAATATTTAAAAGATGTAATTTACAAAAATCCAAAACGACCAAGCTGCTCCCCTCTGAGCGATATAGCTTGGTTTTTCTATTGTTCAGCTTTATACGATGGTCATATTGCTTCAAAAATACGATTAACTTGCTTGACCACACAACAGTTGCACTAGACAAAAACTATTGTGGGTGTACAATAGGGATAACACAATCGTTATGTCACTAATAATATATTTCAACATCAATAAAGAAGGTGAAGCGTATGAAAAATACAAAGGGCAACTTCGCGGAAATCGCTTCACTGTCGGAAGTGAAGCGTTCCTTGAGCGTCCCGAAAGACGGGACCTGGTTTCGGAAGTTTCTTGCCTTTGCTGGACCCGGCTATATGGTCGCAGTCGGCTATATGGACCCCGGCAACTGGGCCACAGACATCGCCGGCGGATCGAAATTCGGCTACACGCTGCTTAGTGTCATTCTAATCTCCAACCTGATGGCCATCCTGCTACAAGCCTTATCTGGCAAGCTTGGCATTGCCACTGGTAAAGATTTGGCTCAAATGTGCCGTGATGCCTACAGTCGTCCTGTCGCGATCGGCTTATGGCTCTTGTGTGAAATTGCTATTGCTGCCATGGATTTGGCCGAGGTCATCGGTTCAGCCATTGCGCTGAAGCTGCTGTTTGGTCTACCGTTACTATACGGAGTCATCATTACCGCATTTGACGTTATGCTTATTTTACTGCTACAAAACAAAGGCTTTCGGGCATTGGAAACACTCGTCATTGTGCTGATGGCGACGATTGCCGGCTGTTTTGGGATTAATCTCATTTTGGCACAACCGGAATGGGGCGGCGTATTGGGCGGCTTTGTACCAGACTCGCAAATTTTGACGAATCCAAGCATGCTGTATATCGCCATCGGTATTATGGGCGCTACTGTAATGCCGCATAACCTGTATCTGCATTCTTCTATTGTACAAACTCGCAAATTTGAGCAGACTTCAGCAGGTAAACGGGAAGCTATTACATTTGCAACTTGGGATTCCAGTATAGCGCTGATGTTCGCTTTATTTATTAATGCCGCCATCTTGATCGTGGCAGCTGCTGTATTCCATACGGCAGGAAGAACAGATGTAGCCGAAATTAGTGATGCCTATTATCTGCTTTCGCCATTACTGGGAACCACACTGGCGAGCATACTATTTGGGGTGGCGTTACTCGCCTCAGGGCAAAATTCAACCGTAACAGGCACTTTAGCCGGACAAATCGTGATGGAGGGCTTTTTGAATCTTCGTCTCTCACCTTGGTTGCGTCGTCTGGTGACCCGCCTCATCGCGATCATTCCAGCGGTCATCGTCACTGCTATCGCAGGTGAAAAAGGTGCAGAGGAACTGCTTGTGCTAAGCCAGGTCATCCTGTCCATCCAGCTTCCCTTTGCCATCATTCCATTACTGCTCTTTACCAGCGACAAAAAGATTATGGGTGAATTCGCAAATAAAATGTGGCAGAAAGTACTAACCTGGATCGTGACCGCTGTCATTATCATCTTGAATGTAGTGCTCATTGTACAAACGATTTCAGGTTGACAGACTGTTTGGATGTAACCAGTAAAAAAGAGGTATTCCTGGAGCCAAAATAGCCATGGAATACCTCTTTTTATCGTTTATTTTTCTAATATGCTTAGAATCAACGCTGCATTCTGTTCAACAAATGTAGCATCAAGCATGCTTTCATGATCTCCATACCCACCACAAATGGAATACTCCCCAATTGTAGAATGCTCCCACATTTGGATATCTCCACGGATATGTTTACTTTGACTCTGAAGAGATTTAATAACATGAATATGAGCCGCAACTTGTCCAGAATTCATTAAATTATCCAAATAAGCATAATATCTTTGAATCTTCTCGCCAACATGGAGATGAAAAAAATCACCTTCACTTTGTAGTTGTGGATATTTTTCTAACATAAGATCTACCGTTTCTTTTGCATATTTACGACTCTCCTCCGTTGTAAGCCGCTCTGAATTTATTTCTGTAATGTAAAATGAGTCCAATAAAATGAGCTGGCGAACCTTATCTCCCTGTTTTTCAAGGGCTTTTGTAATCTCAAAAGCCAAATTGCCTCCTGCTGAAATCCCTAGAAATACATAAGGTCCCTCAGGCTGAACTTCTTTTATAAGGCGGATATATTCTACAATGAGACGGTCCTGTTCAATCTCAAGAAAATTAAAACTATACAATCGATAGGAACTTAGGAATTCAGCAAGCCTTTGATATACAACCCCTAGAGCCACTACCGGAGGGAAACAAAATATGTTCCGGTCTCTTTTTCCCTGTGGATTAAACAACATTCTTTCGTTAGAAAGGTCACTAATCTGTGTCTCAGATGAAGAAACTAGGGATGCCAATTCTCGAATAGTCGGTGTCACAAAAATCTGCCGAATCGGAAGTTCTATTCCGTGCCCTGTAGCTAGTCTCGCCACAAATTTAATTACACTTGTCGAATCTACCCCCAGTTCAAATAAAGAATCGTCCACGCTAATGGAACTATACTCCAAAATCTCTTCCCAGATTCGTACCATAATGCACTCCATCTCCGTCACTGGAGCTTCATATTTCTTTTGAAATATGGTTTTAGCTGATGGCTCTGGCAGTGCTTTTCGGTCCAATTTCCCGTTAGGTGTCAAAGGAATTTGATCCAGACAAATATAATGGGTGGGCACCATGTAATTTGGCAATGCACGACTAATACCTTCTTTAATATCCTGAATGCCCAAGCTTGGTTGGGTCACAATATATGCACACAGTACTTTATTTCCTCTTGAATCAGGAGTATACAAGACCACTGCTTCTTTTACTCCAATAATTTGAAGAATCTGATTTTCAATTTCGCCAAGCTCTACACGATAACCACGGATTTTTACTTGCTGATCGTTACGTCCCAAAAATTCAATATATCCTTTTGAATTCAGGATTCCCTGGTCTCCAGTGCGATACAATCTTCCAAAATTCGGATGATTAAAGAATGAAAATGCCGTTTCTTCTTCTCCATGCAGATAACCTTTCGCTAGGCCAACACCTCCAATGTATAGCTCACCTTTTACACCTACTGGACAAAGTTCCTGATCATAATTCAATACATAATAAGTTTGGTTAGCTAATGGCATTCCGTAAGGTATGGAGGCCCAATCTTCATGAACTTCATAAACAGGATAATAAATGGACCAAATAGAAGCCTCTGTTGCCCCACCCATACTTACTACATTCGCGTGAATGTATTGTCTGCGAATTTTATCCGGTAGACTCAGAGGTATCCAATCTCCACTAAGAATGACCAAACGCAAAGAAGTGTTTTTCTTACGCGCTCCAGACGAGCGATACATACTATCCCAGTAATAGCCGCTTTCCTCTTCTTCTCCAAGCACATGATTCAACATCAAGTCCATTATAGCTGGCACGGAGTTCCAAATTGTAATTTTATGTTCCTCCAGTGTCTTGGCGACTTCTGTAATATTACGTTGATCATCAATAAGCACTAAAGCCGCTCCAACCGCTAACGCTCCAAATAGATCATAAACCGATAAATCGAAACACATGGATGATAATCCAATAATACGGTCCTGCTCATTCACATTGAATTTACGATTAATATCCTGCACCGTGTTAGCTACTGCCCCATGTGTAACAATGACCCCTTTAGGTTGGCCTGTACTGCCTGAAGTATAAATTACGTAGGCTACATCATCAGGATCACGTTCGACCGGGAGAGCTTCACCAGAATAAACTGCTAAACCTTCCTTAACGTATAGATCCGGTTCCAACTTTAATTTACAACCACTGTGATCCCTAATATATTCACGACGTTCCTCCGGATAATCAGGATCAATCGGCACATAAGCCGCTCCGGCTTTCAATATACCTATTATATTCACAATGGTTTCAATACTCCGATTGGCTAATACACTAATAAAATCACCACGACACACGCCATGTTCATGTAAATAGCGGGCCACCCTATTCGAGCGTTCATTTAACTCCTGATAAGTGATGTGGCTGTTCTTATAAATCACTGCAAATGCCTCCGGCCAACGCACAACCTGCTGTTCAAACAAGGAATGGAGTGTAGAGCTTGGAATTTCTTCACAAGTATCATTAAAAGCTGAAATCAGATGATGATTTTCACGTCCCCATGGGAACCTATTACCCGCATCTGAGCTTAAGGAAAATTCCAGCAGCATAAGGTACTGGTCAAACATCGCTTTAATTAATTCCGAATCAAACAATTGTTCAACATAATCCCAAGTGATTGTGAGTCCGCCATCTACTTCCAGAACCTGATAATCTAAAAAAACTTGAGAGGTTTGAGAAACCGCTGTCTTTACATCCCCCATAAAATAAATAGACTCATCTGTACCTTTCCCTGTATCCAGTAACATGCTTGTGAATACAATGGGCATCGCTGCCTTATGAGTTTCAGCACCACGTTGACGTATTATCTCTCTGATGAATTGGATTCCGTCGTAGTGCCTATGTTCGAGCGCCTCCATCAACAAGTTTTGCACGGATTCAGTCTGTTCCCAGAAAGATTTTCCTCCTTCAAGCGTGATGTCAAGTAACATAACGGATGTAAAGTCCCCTATCATCTTATATACATCTTTATGAAATGGATAACGATTAAAAATAGTACAATTGAGAGCCAATTGGGATTGATTACTCCAGTATGACAACACTTTGGCAAATACAGTACACAGCACTGCAGTTGGTGTCACGTGATTTTTTTGTGAAACTTGCTTTAGCTTTTCGTAAAGCTCCCTATTGCAGTGTTTGGTTACCCTTTTGAATCGCGGTTGTACAATCAGGCTCGGTGAGGAAACATACGGTAAAGCAGGAGGATCAGGAAAACATTCCAGTTTATCCATCCAATATTGCCGATCCCTTTTATATATTTCCGAGGATTTGAAACCCGTATAAGCCATCATGTAGTCTCTGAAAGTAATGTCCACACCTTCCAAATCTAAATCTGGATCATGATAAAATTTCATAATTTCCTGATGAATGAATTGAAAGCTTGCCCCATCCGTTATTAACATGTCATAACCGATAAAAAGGTAAAACATTTCTGCAGAACATTGATAAGCCTTATACTCAAATAGAGGCCACTGATCGGTCTTGAAAATGTAGTGAGACATGCGCTCTCTTTCCGCCAGTATTCTCTGTTCCTGGGCTTCCTTGGAGAGATCCTGTATCGGGATAACCTCAATATGATATTCCGGAACATAATCTAATATTTGTTGCTGTCCGCTCGGCAGGATAATCGTTCGCAACATAGCATGACGTTCAATAACTTTTTGCAGTGCTCGATTAAACCGATCCATATCCAATGAAGTTTCCAACTCAATATATACATGTGTCGACACTCCACCCATTTCAAAATGGTCTTCGCGTCCCATCAGATAAGCCATCTGCACATCCGTTAACGGAAACGGTTCATACATATGTTCTGGATCAGGTATTAACTCCGGATACACAATGGCCTCTTGTGTGTCTACACCTTCCTTGATCCGTTCCGACAGCTTCTCTATGGTATAATGCTGCAGAAAGTCTCGTAGATTCAAATCGATTCCCATTTCCCTGCTTATTCTTGTTCGGATTTGCACCATCAGAATCGAATTTCCACCCAATTCAAAGAAATGATCATGGATTCCTATTCGTTCGACGCCCAATACCTCTTTCCATATTTCCGTCAGTTTCTGCTCTGTTTCATTACGTGCTTCTTCGTATTTCGAATCCATTTGCTGCTCCACATTCGGGATCGGCAGCTCTCTTCGATTTACCTTGCCATTAGGGGATAATGGTATTTTCTCCAGTTCCATATAATATGACGGCACCATATAATTCGGCAGTTCCCGTTGTAAATATATTCGCAGTTCCTCTGGGGTCACTTCCTCCTCATCTGGAACATAGTACGCACATAGAAATACGTGATTGCGATCATCCCTTTGTTCCATTACCACTGCACTTTGGATGAATTCATGTGCCAGCAGTCGTCCTTCAATTTCCCCCATCTCTACCCGGTACCCCCGGATCTTGACCTGCTGATCCTTCCGTCCCTGAAATTCGATATAACCTGCCGGACGCCATACTCCATAATCTCCGGTTCGGTACAATCGGCCCAGTTCTGGATGTTCCACGAAGGATTCGCGGGTTCTCTGTTCATCATTCAGATAACCTGCTGCAAGCCCCATCCCACCAATGTACAGTTCCCCTTGTACATCCGCCGGGCAAGGCTTCAGCTCATAGTTCAGTACATACACCTGCTGGTTCGCCAGCGGTCTACCATAAGGTACCGAGGCTGTCTGTCCATTCCATTCCCTGATTGGGTAGTAGATGGACCAAATTGAGGCTTCTGTCGCTCCTCCCAGGCTAATCACTTCTGCATGCGGGCAATGTCGTTTGATTTTCTCTGGCAGCTGTAGCGGTATCCAGTCCCCGCTAAGCAACACCGTTCGAATTCCATCATTGTGAAAGTCAGCCGTGACGCTGGCGAGCACCATTTCCATAATTGCCGGTACAGAATTCCATAGGGTGATGCTCTGATGCTCTATCGTGTAGATTACATCTTCCACATCCCGCTGATCGTCAATCAATACCAATGCCGCTCCGGCTGCCAAGGCACCGAACAGATCATATACAGACAGATCGAAACACATGGAGGACAAACCTATCATTCGGTCGTGCTCATGGATGCCGAATTTATGATTTATATCCTGAATCGTATTGGCTGCTGCTCCGTGTGTTGTGATTACACCCTTCGGTCGGCCTGTGCTGCCCGATGTATAGATCACATATGCCACATCGTCCGGATGATCATCCAGCGGAAGTGCTTCGTCAGAATATCCTGCTACGCCGGCTGTATCGTAAAACGCCGGTTCTACAGTCAGCTTACATTGACTGTGCTCGTGGATGTAGTGGCGTCGTTCTTCCGGATAGTCCGGATCCACTGGCACATAAGCTGCTCCGGCTTTTAAAATACCTATAACGTTAGCAACAGTTGCTATACTCCGACTCGCCAATACACTAACATAATCACCACGACATATACCCTGCTCTTGCAAATAACGAGCTATTTGATTCGAACGTTTCTGCAGTTCTCCATACGTAAGGCATTCATCCTTATGCATTAACGCCACTGCTTCTGGAGTACGTGCTGCCCGCTCCTCGAACAAACCGTGCAAGGTAGTGTATGGTATCGGTTTCTCTGTATTATTGTAGCTCTCCATCAACTTCGTTTCTTGTTCAGTAATTCTCATGCAATTAGTATTCAGAGTTAATGTATCAATATATTGCTTGAACATTGAATGAATTACATTTTCATCAAATAGTTGCTCAACATAGTCCCAAACGATTCTCAACGAACCATTGTCTTCAAAAAGTTGGTGATCCAAATACACTTGAGACGTCTGTCCGGCCCCCATTTGTATCTCACCTAGTTCATACCAACTAACTTCGCCTCTTTCTTTGCTCCCCAGCAGCATGCTTGTAAAAACAACAGGCATAACAGCACGATTACCATAATTATGGTATTTAGATATTTCCCGTATCAATTCAATACCATCATAATGCCGATGCTCAAGTGATTCTAAAAGGCGTTCCTGGATCCGTTTAGCTCTCTCCCAATACCCTTTCTCGGATCTGAGATCAATTTCTATTAAAATTACGGAAGTAAAATCCCCAATCATGTCTTTTACGTCTTGATGAAACGGCAGTCTGTTGAAAACGGTCAAACTCACGGCTAATTGAGGCTGATTACTCCAAAAAGCCATCACTTCTGCATAAGCAGTAAGAAGAGCGGCTGTAGGCGTTATATTGTACTGATACGCCTGCTTTTTAATTTTCTCCCAGGTTTCTCTATCGATTTCTTGCTCCAGACGGCAAAAACGAGGCTTAGTCACACCGGACGGATCCGCTTTCAAAGGAAGTTCCGGAGCTGAAGGAAAATCCTCCAATTTATTCAACCAATACAGTTTGTCCTTTGTATAGGTTTCCGAATTTTTAAAATGCTGCAATGCCAAAATATAGTCCCTAAATGTGCTCTGTAACTGTGATGGCGTCCAATTTGGCTCATTATAGAATTTAACCAGCAGCTTCCCGATCAGCTGAATACTTGCTCCATCCGTAATCAACATATCGTAGCTGACAAACAAATAATGAATTCCTTCAGATAATTTAAAAGCTTTATATTCAAAGAGCGGCCATTGGTCTGTTGGAAATACATAATGAGACATTCGCTCTCTTTCTGACACTATCCGTTCTTGTTGCTCAGACGAACTCATATGGGTAAGGTCAACCACTGTTATTCGATATCCCGGTACATTCTCCAGAATAACCTGCTCTCCGGTAGGAAATACGACTGCGCGCATCATGGGTTGATGTTTAATGACCTGTTGTAATGCACAATTAAGTCTGTCTAAATCAAAGTCTGTTTTGATTTCAGTATATCCATGCGTTGACACTCCACCCAGCTCAAAATGGTTCTCGCGTCCCATCAGATAAGCCATCTGTACATCAGTTAGCGGAAACGGCTCATACATATGTTCCGGATCAGGTGTTAGCTCCGGATACACGATGGCCGCTTGTGTATCTACGCCTTCCTCGATCCGTTCTGACAGCTTCGCTATGGTATAATGCTGCAGAAAGTCTCGTAGATTCAAATCGATTCCCATTTCCCTACTTATTCTTGTTCGGATTTGCACCATCAGAATCGAATTTCCACCCAATTCAAAGAAATGATCATGGATTCCTACTCGTTCGACGCCCAATACCTCTTTCCATATTTCTGTCAGTTTCTGTTCTGTTTCATTACGTGCTTCTTCGTATTTCGAATCCATTTGCTGCTCCACATCCGGGATCGGCAGCTCTCTTCGATTCACCTTCCCATTAGGAGATAATGGTAGTTTCTCCAGTTCCATATAATGCGACGGCACCATATAACTCGGCAGTTCCCGTTGTAAATATATTCGCAGTTCTTCCGGGGTCACTTCCTCCTCATCTGGAACATAGTACGCACATAGAAATACGTGATTGCGTTGATCCCTTTGTTCCATTACTACTGCATTTTTGATGAATTCATGTGCCAGCAGACGTCCTTCAATTTCTCCCAGCTCTACCCGGTACCCCCGGATCTTGACCTGCTGATCCTTCCGTCCCTGAAATTCGATATAACCTGCCGTACGCCATACGCCATAATCTCCCGTTCGGTACAGTCGGCCCAACTCTGGATGTTCCACAAACGATTCACGGGTTCTCTGTTCATCATTCAGATAACCTGCCGCAAGCCCCATCCCACCAATGTACAATTCCCCTTGTACATCCGCCGGGCAAGGCTTCAGCTCATAGTTCAGCACATACATCTGCTGGTTCGCCAGCGGCCTGCCATAAGGTATCGAGGCGGTCTGGCCATCCCATTCCCCGATTGGGTAGTAGATGGACCAAATCGAGGCTTCTGTCGCTCCTCCCAGGCTAATCACTTCTGCATGCGGGCAATGTCGTTTTATTTTCTCAGGCAGATGTAGCGGTATCCAGTCCCCGCTGAGCAACACCGTTCGAATTCCATCATTGTGAAAGTCAGCCGTGACGTTGGCGAGCACCATTTCCATAATAGCCGGTACGGAATTCCAGAGGGTGATGCCTTGATGCTCTATTGTGTAGATGACGTCTTCCACATCCCGCTGATCGTCAATCAATACCAATGCCGCTCCGGCTGCCAAGGCACCGAACAGATCATATACAGATAGATCGAAACACATGGAGGACAAACCTATCATTCGGTCGTGCTCATGGATGCCGAACTTATGATTGATATCCTGAATTGTATTGGCTGCTGCTCCGTGTGTTGTGATTACGCCCTTCGGTCGGCCTGTGCTGCCCGATGTATAGATCACATATGCCACATCGTCCGGATGATAATCCATCGGAAGTGCCTCATCAGAATATCCTGCTACGCCAGCTATATCGTACAACTCCGGTCCTACAGTCAACTTACATTGACTGTGCTCGTAGATATAGTGACGCCGTTCTTCCGGATAGTCCGGATCCACCGGTACATAAGCTGCTCCAGCCTTCAAAATACCTATAACATTAGCAACGGTTGCAATACTCCGGCTTGCCAATACGCTAACATAATCACCACGACATACACCCTGCTCTTGCAAATACCGGGCAATCTGATTCGAACGTTTCTGCAGTTCTTTATACGTGAGGCATTCATCCTTATGCATTAAGGCCACTGCTTCTGGAGTACGCGCTGCCTGCTCCTCGAACAACCCATGCAAGGTACTAGGCGGTACAGCCTTGTTCGTATTGTTGTATAATCGGATAGCTTCCTCATTCTCTATTTCGATTTCCAGATTTGAGGAATGCACAGCATTTAACAAAAGAGAATCAATGATTTGCGTAAACTGTCTGAACATACCTCCAATCATTTCTGGCGAAAACAATTCCTCTACATAATCCCAAAATAACCATAATTCATCCGCTACTAACGTAGCCTGAAAATCAATATAAACCTGTGAGGTTTGCGTTATTCCTGTTTTCAAGTTTCCTAATTGTTCAAGACCGGGTATGCGTTCTGTTTTATTTTCAGAAAGCACAGAGGTAAAAACATATGGAATTACAGCCTTTCCATGTCTAATTCCATGATGTCTCACAATATCCCTAATAAACTCAACACCCTCATAGTGGCGATGCTCCAATGCATCAATTAATACAGACTGAACATCTTTGGCCTTTTCCCACAATGACGTACCAGGTTTAAATGAAATGCCCAACAGCAGGTTTGATGTAAAGTCACCCACAATATGTTCTACCTGTTCATGAAAAGGGTAGCGATTGAAGACCGTAAGATTAATGGATAGGTTTTCCTGATTCCCCCACATGGAAAGAAGATATGAATAAATGGCCGCGAGCAAAGCAGATGGGGTCACTCCATTTTGTAAAGCCAACTTTTTTAAAGAAATCCACTGTTGTTGATTGTATATCTTCTCTTTTCTTTGAAATTTTGGTGCTGTTATTTGTTCTGGGTTACATTGTAAAGGGAGAACAGGTGCTAATGGAAAATCTTCAACTTTATTAAGCCAGTATTTTCGGTCCAGCTCATAAATTTCAGAATGCTTCAAATCTAAATAAGCAAGAACATAATCGCGGAAGCTGAAGTCCAATTGGGGCAATTCGGCATTCGGATTGTGATAGAAATACATCAGATCACGACCGATAATATCCATACTTGCTGCATCAGCAATGAGCAAATCCCTGCCCATACATAATAGATACTTATTATTCTCAAGCTGAAAAGCCTTGAATTCGAACATCGGCCACTGTTCAGGAACAAACACATGGTGTGACATCCGGCTTCGCTCCAGATGAATTCGTTCCTCTTGTTCTCTTCTTGTCAGAAATCGAAGATCTTCTATAGCCATTTGATACTCAGGCACGTCTTTAAGAATAACCTGCTCGCCGCTTGGCATGATTATTGCTCTTAGCATCGGGTGTCTCTGAATGACTTTATTCAAGCATTGATTAAAACGCACCATGTCAACGTCAGTCTCCACCTCGGTATATACATGAGTGGACACGCCGCCCATTTCAAGCTCATCATCTCGACCTAGAAAATATGCCATCTGAATATCAGTTAACGCAAAAGGAGCGTTTATTTGTTCTAGATCGGGAAGCGCTGTCGGGTATATTTTTCCACTAAGCTCTCTTGTCCCAGATGTTACACAATGATTGATAATTTCCAGGAGATGATTCTTGAAATTCAGGGCAACTTCGATTAGTGTATCTTCATCATATTCATGCTTGTTGTATATAAAAGAAATTCTTAGCTCGTCCTCCATGACTGCTGCCGTTATATCAATGGAATAACTTCGCTCTGATTGCGGATCAAGCATTTGACCTTGAGACATATCAGAAAGTGTAAAAACTCCCTGATCTATACTTTGGGAAAACTCACCTAAATAGTTAAAACAAACTTCAGGACGAAGTTTCCACTTCATTACTTTATTGTGTTCCAGAGCAGTAACATATCTTAATAAACCATATCCGATCCCTTTTTTCGGGATTTGGCGCAATGTTTGTTTTACATGTTGAACCGTATCCTGCACAGAACAAGATGGCGGAAGATCAATTAATACAGGATACATTGTTGTAAACCAACCGATCGTCCGGGAGACATTAATACCAGGGACTATGTCTTCTCTCCCATGTCCCTCCAAACCGATAAGAATCTGGGTGTGATCTGTCCAATCTCGGAGTGCACTCCCTAATGCAGCTACCAATATATCATTAATTTCCGTATTGTAAGTCTGATTGGAATGACGAAGCAAATTGTCTGTGTCCTGCTTGGATAGTTGCATGTTTATCGATCTCGTATCCTTGATAAAATTGGTTGAACATGTGTGATCCTTAGGCAGAAGCTCAATATGCCGCTGATCCATATTCATCCAGTATGGAATCTCATCAAGTAATACCGGACTGTTCGCATACTCTTCTAGTGCACTAGCCCAGCTCTTATAGGAAGTTGTTTTATACGGTAATGAAGGCTTTTCTCCAGAACTAAGCTGTTTATAAACCTGTGTGATATCTTCCAACAATATTCGCCAAGAAACACCGTCGATTACCAAATGGTGCGCAACAATAAGGAGATGATCCCCTTCTATGGTTTGGAATAGTCCCAATTTCAGTAGGGGACCTGTAGTTAAATCCATACTCATATGAATCTTTTCTGAAAAATTTGCGATACAATCCCTTACATCAAAATCACTTGATAGATCTACAACTTGCAACCAAGCTGATTCTTTCATTTCCTGATTTGTTTGTACAATAGAGTCTTCCTTGCTTGCATACACCATACGCAGAGCATCATGATGATGAATAATATAATTCATTGTTTCTTGAAGGATGTCAGGTTCAAATCCTTCTTTTCTATACAACATAAAGGACTGATTCCAATGATGCTGTTGTATCCCCTGATGTTCAAAAAACCACTTTTGAATAGGTGTAAGCGGAACGATCCCCTCAACAACACTCTGATCAACAACTTTTGTTTGTACAGTTAACACCTGAGTTAATTGTGCAATCGTCGGATTCGCAAAAATATCCTTGATTCCGATATGCACATTATGACGTTGTAAACGTGATGATACTTGAATGGCTTTGATAGAATCTCCTCCGAGCGCAAAAAAATGGTCATAAATGCCCACTTTTTCTACCCCCAGCACTTCTTCCCATATCTCTGATGTCACAGTTTCAATATGATTTCTTGGTGGTGTGTAGCTAGCAGATACCTTTAATTTGATGTCCGGTATTGGTAAATTCCTACGATCAATCTTTCCGCTTTGCGATAGAGGAAATCTGTCTAACTTTATAAAATAAGACGGCACCATATAATCTGGAACGCATTGGATAAGATAATCTTTTATGGAGTTTTCATCGATAGATCGAGACTCCATAATATATGCGCATAAATGTCCATTATTTTCGGCATCCTTATATACTGTGACTAATGCCTGCTGTATACCTGGATATTGATGTAGAACGTTTTCTATTTCTCCAGTCTCAATCCGATACCCACGGATCTTAATTTGAAAGTCTTTTCTCCCCATATACTCAATATTTCCATCACTCATCCACCTTGCTAAATCGCCTGTTTTGTACATTTTTTGACCCGCTCTAAATGGATCTCTTACAAATTTCTCTTCAGTTGCTTCAGGAAGATTCACATATCCTGCTGCTACGCCTGTACCTGAAATACATAATTCTCCTGCTACACCAACTGGCTGTAATTGACCATCCTGGTCTATAATATGCATTTGAATATTATCGATCGGCTTGCCGATTGGTATGGAATCCATCTCAAAATCAGAAGGACAATCAAAATAAGAATCATGTATAGTGCCTTCAGTCGGTCCATATAGATTAGCGAAAACAATGTTTTTATCTCTTCTCCAGCCATCGTTAAACCGTTGAACATGCCTGCTTGTCAGTGCTTCTCCACTGGTAAAAACTTTTTGTATAGACGATAAACGCTGAATATGTCCCTCTCCATATTCCAAATAGTCTAAAAATGCATGTAACATGGATGGAACAAAGTGGATTACAGTTACTTTTTGTTGTTCAACTGTTCGGATTATGCTCTCAGGATCTTTTTCAGCTCCAGGCTCCAATAAACATAGGGTTGCTGCGCCCTGAAAATACCACCAGCACAATTCAAACACGGACACATCAAAAGTGTAAGATGTTTTTTGCATGATAATGTCCGCTTTTGTGATCGAATACTTTCGTTGCATCCACAACATATTGTTGACAACGGACCGATGCTGAACTATAACCCCTTTTGGTTTGCCGGTAGAACCTGATGTGTACATGATGTAAGCTATGTCATCAGGATTATTAACACAATTTAGATTGGTGTCATCTTCGTTACCAGACAAGCTTACATCCATAAGCAGGATTTCTGTTCCAAAATCCGAGAGGCGTTCGTTCCATTTGGTCTTTGTTAAGACAAGGTTAGTTCCGCTGTCTTGCAGCATATAACGAACCCGCTCTTTGGGATAATCGAGATCGATAGGTATATAAGCACCACCAGCCTTATGAATAGCAAGTATAGCTATGATCATTTCAAATGATCTTTCAACCATTATTCCAACGCTCCGATTACTACCTACCCCCTTACGTCGTAGTATTCTGGCTAATTGATTGGCACGTTTGTTAACCTCTTCATAGCTCATTTTTTTTTCACCCAAGATGAGGGCGGTTTTATTAGGATAAGCTATAGCTCTATCCTCAAAATATTCGTGTAAACATTGCTGACCAGAAAAAGCCTGGTCTGTGTTGTTGAATTCTGTTAATATGCGTTTTTTTTCATCTGGCGTGAGAATTGAAATATTTCTAACAAGTATATGTGGATTTTCAGTGATGGCAGTAGTGACCGTACGAATATGTCCGGCAACCTTTTGCATATCTTCATTCGAATAGAAAAATGCATTATACTTTAAATATACAGATATTTCTTCGGAGGGGATGATAATGATATTGAAATCGTAGTTTGTCTGGTCCTTTAAATCAAAATCATAGATTTTCAACTCATGGACATGCTGTCCGTCTAATAAATTGAATTCCAAAGGCACATTTTCAAAAACTACAATATGATTAATTAAATTCTCTTTCAATGGCGTAGCCGCTTGTATCTTCATCAGAGGATAATGACTATGCTCTTGGGAGTCAATCATTTGCTTATGGATGAGTGTCAACAGGTCTTCAAAATGGATATCTTGCTCAAAATTTATTCTTACTGGATTGGTATTGATAAATATTCCGATCATTTGATCGATTCCGGAAACCGCTGCATGCCTTCCTGAAACGACTGTTCCAAAAACCACATCATTGGTATTATTATATCTTTTTAGCACGATGCTCCAGATTGTTTGAATAACAGCATTCATCGTTACACGATAGGCAAGTGCCAATTCTTTAAGTTTTTTAGTCATTTCCTGATTGAAGGTAAACTTAACTTGTTCCTGCAAGTAGCCTTCCTTTTTCTGTTTCGGTTGCCATGGTAGAGCAGTGGACTGTTCAATCCCCTCTAAATACTGGTTCCAGTATAAACTTGCAGCATCTTGATCCTGCTGTTTAAGCCACTCGATATAATTTTGAAAAGAGTGGATTTCCTTTAGATCAGGTGATCGTTGCGTAGTTAAGGCACTATATATTTCAAAAAGCTCTTGTACTATCGCACTCAAGCTCCAACCATCTACAATAATATGATGAAAGCTTAGCAGTAACCGGAAATGTTGTAGATTCGTCTGAAATACAGCAAGCCGAACAAGCATTTCAGCAGTTACATCGAAACCTTTCATTTTTTCCTCATCGGCATAATGAGAGATATATTCCATTTGGCAGTCATTATTTTTTTCAGTTAAATCCTGAAAAACAATTTTATTTTCCAGATGGTCTACGACCATTTGAATGGGTCGCTTTGCTTTATCAACATTAAAAAGGGTACGGAAAACATCATGTCGCTGTACAAGCAATTGCATACTCTTATTCATAATATCTAGTGAGAGAGCCCCTTCCACACTGAAAAAAAGCTGAACTACAAAATTACCCTGATTTTCTTCACGCAATGTATGGTATAGAATTCCTTCTTGCATCGGTGTTAGCGAATAAATCTTTTGTAAAAGTTGTTTAGACGACATGACTAGTTTCCTCCTGTTAATTGATCTTAGAATTCAATTCTGTTTGAAGTTCGTGCAGATCACTTGCGGAAATCCCTAATTCGTCATAGCCATTTTGGATCACAGCAGAATTCACAGACTGCGTCTGCTTGGATTGTCTCTTTATAATAAAGGTGCTTAAGTCCGCTACGCTTGGATACTGGAATATATCTTTGGTAGTCACTATCATATCTTTCGCTCGAAGTTGCGCCGAGATTTGAATCGCTTTTATTGAATCTCCTCCCAATACATAAAAATCTTCGACTACACTTATGTTTTCAATCCCCAACACCGTTTCCCATACGCAGGCTACCGTCTCTTCAGTACTGTTCCTTGGAGGTATAGCTTGGTCCTGAAAGAGCTGACTTGTATCAGCTATTGTTAGTTTTTTATGATCCACTTTGCCATTTACGTTAAGGGGTAACTTCTTAACCTGTACAAAAAAGGATGGGATCATGTAGTTCGGTAGCCTTTCAGCAACCCATTGCCTGATTTTTTCGATATTCATTCTTTGATCTGCAGCAAAATACGCACATAAACGCTTACCTCCTTGTTTATCTACCTGCTCCATGATGAACACTTCTTTTACGGTTTGATTTTCAAGGATACACTTTTCAATTTCACCTAATTCAATTCGGAACCCCCTAATTTTTACCTGATGGTCATTACGTCCTAGAAATTCAATTTCTCCGTTTGCAATCCGTTGCCCTAAGTCACCTGACTTATATAATCGTTTATCATGCAGATAGAAAAATTTTTCTTGAGTTAATTGGTCATTGTTGAGATAACCTCGTGCGAGACCTTCTCCAGCAATACACAGTTCCCCAATTGCCCCAATTGGCTGCTGCTGGTTATCCGAATTAAGAACAAGCACCTCCGTATTCTTAATGGGTCGGCCGATCGGAATCGTATACATCTCCTCATTAACTTCTTGAATTTCATGATACAGCGCATAAACGGTACTCTCTGTGGGGCCATACATATGAATAATTTTCCCTTTACCCATCAACTGAAAAGCTTTATTTACATGCACTATGGATACTCGCTCGCCACCAAAAAGTACCTTTCTTACATTGGCCAAGCAATGAATTTCAAGGTCTACGAGTGTATTAAAAAGGGCCGTTGTCACAAAAAAAACAGAGACATTCTCTTTTAAAATCAACTGAGCTAACTCAGATATATTAAGCATTGTCTCTTTGTCTACTAAAACAAGTCTTGCTCCATTCAAAAGACTCCCAAATATATCAAAAATAGAACCATCAAAAGCAAAGTTGGACAATTGGAGAATGGTATCTTGTGGTGTAATTTGTACATAATCTGAGCCCTTCACAACTCTCATTACATTGATATGTTCAATCATGATTCCTTTAGGTATACCAGTCGAACCGGAAGTATACATTACATAAGCCAAATGGTTAGCCTCTGATATGCGTAGTGGATTACTCTTATCACGATCATTTGTTTGTTCCAGCACGTCCTCAAGAACCAATATCTGATGTCTTTTGGAACCTCCCAGTTGTTCTATTAGCTTTGTAACTAAAGAAAATTTCGATCGTGAAACTACAATGATTGATAAGCTAGCATCCTGCACAATAACCTTTAACCGCTCGATTGTATTTTCCGGATCAAGAGGTGTATAGCCTGCATTGGATTTCAAAATGCCTAGTATCCCAATAATCATCTCTGGTGAACGCTCTGTAAGTAGTCCAATTAGTTGATCAGGTTGAACACCCATATCTTGTAAAAAATGAGCAAGCTTGTTGGCTTGCTTATTTAACTCTCCATAGGATATATGAGTTTCTCCACATGTAAGGGCCGTTGCAAATGGCGCAACTTTAACTTGTCTTTCAAATAAATCTGCAAGTGTTTCTGTACCGCTGTGCTCCATACTCTTTGAACTTCTCAGTGCAATAAGTTCGGTCTCCTCATCAGCACTCAAAATACAAATATTTTTCAAGCAAACAGAAGGTTCACTGTAGATTTTCATTGCGACATTATATATATGATTTGTCATTCTTCTCACAGTATCTTCAGAATGAATATTGGAATTATAGATAAATGTTATGTTTGTTTCATCTCCCGGAAGCACTGTAATACTTAAGTCATAATTAGTATGTTCTATAACATCAACGTCCTTGATGTTTACATTTACTTCTGCTAATTTATGTTTCCAAGAGGAATTTAAAGGCGTATTATCAAACACATAAATATGACCAAACAGGCTTTGTCCAACCGACTGATTTTGAATCTGTGAAAGGGACAAATGCTCGTAGGGCTTAGAATTCAAATTTAGATGATGAATTTGTTGTATTAGTGAAGTAAAGGTTAAGTCTCCTGCTGATTGTATACGTAAGGGAACTGTATTAATAAACAACCCTATCATTCGCTCAACTGCTGGGATATCCGGTGGCCTTCCTGCAACAACTGAGCCAAATACAACATCGTTACTATTATTATATTTTTGCAGTACAATCCCCCACAGACTCTGATAGACCGCGTTTAATGTGACTTGGTTGTTTCGTGCCAATTCTTTTAAAAAATTGGACAGCCGATGCTCTAACTGAATAGAATGTTTACCCAAGCTATAATCTTGAATTGATTTGTTTCCATTAGTGCGTGTCTGACCTGGCAGGATTGAGCACTCTTCAAATCCGCTTAAATAATCTTTCCAGTATTCTAGTGCACTTTCTTGGTCTTGTTTTGCCAACCATTCTATATACTGACTATAAGGCTGCTCCATACAAATGGATTGGCTTTGTCCTTTAACTAAACCAGTATAGATTTCAAATAATTCACAAAGGATTAAATCGGAACACCAACCATCCATTAAAATATGGTGAAAAGTGAGTATACAAGTACATTCACTAGGGCTTGTCTGGAGTATGGATAACCTAATGAGCGGATCTATCGTCAAGTTGAATCCTCGCAGGCGATCCTTTTTTAAATATTGCTGAATCCACCCTTCTTTATCCAGGCTTGATATATCAGCTCTGCTTTCATAAACAAATTGAAGAGGTCTTTCCGTCAACACTACCTGAAGTGGCTGTTTGACTTTTTCCAATAAAAAAGTAGTTCTTAATACATTGTGCCGTTGGATAAGTGTCGAAAAACTTTGCCTCATAAGCTCAACATTAAGATGACCTTCCATGGTTAGGATTAGCTGTACTATATAAGTGTTGGGATCTGTATCTGAGAGAGAATGATATAATATGCCTTCTTGCATAGGGGACAGCGTATATATATCCTGAATTTGTTCTTTTGAAAACGGATTCACTCTACTCACCTGCCTAATCTAGTGTTTAGAATTTAAGGAACTGAGAAGCACATCATAAATCATATCTAAATCCTCTTCCTTTAAATTTTTTAATGTAAAATCACTTGGAGTGCGCAACTGCTCCTTTTTGTCTATGCAATGCCGAATAATCCTGATAAGCTGCTTTTCATATCCCTCCGCCAAATGCTGGATTTCTTGTCCACTAATTCGCGCACTATCATAGCCGATAGAAAGATGCAATTGATCTCCCGTGATATATCCTGTTATTTCAAGTGCATAACACAGTTCATTATTAGGGCTGATATTCCCTAATCCCTCGGGTCCAAAGGAAGCTACACTACTGTAAGGAGAGAGTTGGAAATATGGAGAACTTGAGATTGGGTTAAGCTGACCTAAATAATTAAAATTAATTTCTGGCTCAATAGAAAATACCAAAGGTGCCCTCAAACTTTCCGGGCTAAGATATTTTAGAACCTCATAGTCCAAACCTTTATTCGGGATAGCTCTAAGATTCTCTTTGGTTTTTATAATCCAATCAGGCAAATTATCAGGATCATGCATGCATAGAAGTACGGGGCACTGAGATGTAAACCAGCCGACTGTACGTGTAATATTCATATCAGGTAAAATATCAGTACGACCATGGGATTCCATATTGATTACAACTTGTTTAACTTCAAGCCAGTCATACAGTGCTATCCCTAAAGCAGTTATCAAAACATCATTTATTTCGGTGTTATACGCATGATGAACTTGACCAAGAAGCCATTTTGTGTTTTCTTTTGACAGAGTAAACTTTAAATTACGTTTGTTCCTTTGAGTTGATACCTGTACTTGATCTCTTTTCCACAGTAATGATTCCTGATTAACTTTTTCATTAAAATCCAACCAATAGGGGATGTGTTTTACTATTTCCTTACTATATGAGTAATTCTCCAATGCTTCAGCCCATTTTCGATATGAATCTGTTTTTCCTTGCAGTATAACCTGTCTGCCATTAATAATTTGCTCATAGGACTTTGAGAAATCTTCGATTAATATACGTAATGAAATTCCGTCCATCACTAAATGATGTATAGACAGTAACAAATGATCTCCTGTCTTGGATCTGAACAGTCCTACATGCACCAATGGACCCATTTCCAGGTTCTTATTCCCTTGAATCTCTGAAATTTGGTCGGTAATAAATTTTTCTTCATCCTCATGCGGTACATTGAATACATTGAAGCTGAATACCTCAGGACTCACGTCCATGTTCACCTGCTTTAGAATACCGTCCTCCATCTGGTAAGTCATTCTAAGCGCGTCGTGATGCTCAACCAGCGTTCTCAAAACTCTGAGCAAAACTTCTGTTTCATACCGTTCTGGATTATAAAACAGAATAGATTGATTCCAATGATGCTTATCAGTTAACTTTTTTGAAAAAAACCAATGCTGAATAGGGGTAAGGAGGACACTTCCCAAAACTTTACCTTGATCACTTTTAATGCTAGTCTGTTGAATAGACTGGCCAAATTGTGCAATAGTAGGTTGTTTTAAAAGATGCTGACTACTGAGCTTTAGATTATGGGAGTTCAACTTTGCAGATAATTGAATGGCTTTAATTGAATCGCCACCCAAATCATAAAAGTTATCATATATGCCAACCTGGCCTACGCCAAGAACCTCACTCATTAGCTGGCATAAAAGTTCTTCTAAATCAGTGCGAGGCTGCAGATGATTAGATTGCCCCGATAAATCTCTAGTTGGCTTAGGGAGAGCTTTTCGATCCACTTTTCCATTAATGGTCATAGGAAATTCAGATAAATAAACAAAATAGGTTGGCATCATATAAATCGGTAATTCTTGCTTGATAAACTCACGCAACTCAGGTGTGCTGATCGTATTTCGGGCTACATAATACGCACATAACTGCAACTGATCCTGCTCATCCTGAATAGCTTGCACCACTACTTCTGTGATTTCTTTATGTTTAAGAAGAATCACTTCAATTTCTTCCAATTCGATCCGATGTCCACGTATTTTTACTTGTTGATCCGTTCTCCCACGATATTCCAAACTCCCGTCAGGAAGCATCCGAACTAAATCACCGGTTTTATATATTGTTATTTCTGGAATTGTTGGATGTTGGATGAATTTTTGTTTTGTAAGCTCTGGACAATTCAAATAACCTCTTGCTAGTCCAATTCCGCTTATGAATAGTTCACCAATCTCTCCACAATCAACAGGGTTCAACTGCTCATCAAAAATATAAAAATTCGTATTCGGCAATGACAAGCCTATAGGAACTGAATTTCCTTCAAAATATGCTAAAGGAGCCACCCATAAAGAAGCACATATGCTCGCTTCTGTGGGTCCATATGCATTCACATAAGTTGTATAAGGACCCCATTGATTTACCAAATTACTGGATGATGATGATCCTGCTGTTATCATCAACCTTAAATTCGTAATACGCGAAGCTTCTAAATACACAGCATAACTTGGAGGCAATGTTAATACAGTAATCCTATTTTCTGAAACATAAGATTCAAAATCGAGGGGCTGATGTATTATTTCCTGAGGAATAATATATAAGGTTGCCCCATTGAAAAGTGCCATGAAAATTTCCCAAACAGAGGCATCAAATGAAAAGCTGGCGAACTGACCAATTCGATCTTTTGTAGTAATATGGAAATTATTTATCCAAATTGACTGCAAATTTTCAATTCCCTTATGTTCTAATAAGGTTCCTTTAGGCTGTCCTGTTGAACCTGAGGTATAGATTAAATAGGCGAGGTCGCTTGAGCAAACATTCCGCTCCAAATTGGCGATTAAGCGATTGGAATACAGTTGTTCAGTCACTATTAATTTACTTAATCCCGGATGATTAGGAGTTCGTAAGTGCTGTTGTGTAAGCAGCAACTTCACATTGCTGTCACTTAGCATGAATTTAATCCTTTCCTCAGGGTAACCTGGATCAACTGCCAAATAAGCTCCTCCAGATTTAAGGACCGCTAATACTGCAATGATCATATCGACGGAGCGTTCCATCATAATTCCAACAATACAACCAGTACAAACATTATGCTCAACCAATACTTCAGCTAATTGATTGGATCTTTCATTTAATTGACGATAAGTTAGGTATTCTTCATAACTGACAACAGCGGGACAATCTGGAGTAGCTACCACTTGCTTTTCAAACAGACTGTGGATAGTCATTGTTTTTCCTCCCTGCCGAGGTTCCATCGTTCTATTTACTTGAGTCCAACTTCAATGGAATGCAGCATAACCTGACTGGAATTTAGTTTGAAATATTTTTTAATTTTACGGAAATTCATATCACCAATAGAGCACAGCCCCACCTGCTCCAGCTCAGCTACTTGAGTCAACAGTTGCACCATAATTCCACAGTCGATAGCGGCATACAAATAGCCCATTCCTCCATATTTCGGCATCGTTACCTCGCTGTTATAAACCATAAATACAGAAAAAGCTGATGTGCTAAATATTTCTTGATTTTGGGCATAATGCGCTTCTTGCGTGATAACACAGGCGCTGCTTACCATTTGAAGCATATTACGCACAGGATTATAGTAATATAAGCCTGCCTTCACCTTTTCTATACGGGCATCCTTAACATAAATGAATATATCGATTGGATATAACCCACCATCGGTTGCATAAAAATAGCGAATCTCGCCATTAGTTATCGTCTGCTTAAAAACAGAGATTAGCTTTGAAAATGTTTTAAATGGAAGTTTGCAATTTATATCAAAATTACGAAAAGATCTGCGATTTACAATCTCTTCTGGAAAAGAAACATACTCTAAAGGAAGTTCGTGCTCCATAACATTCGAAAATGTGCGTTCAAGCTGTTTTTGTTTGAAATGATTGTATCGTTCCGGATCAATGAAAGTGTCTTCGTGATGAGGGTTGTGTACAAGATAATTATGCGGATAAAGGAGCTCTTGAGGGGTTAAAATAGAATTTACTAATATACGTTCATTAATTAAATGTTTAATAAAATCAACAAGAAGCTCCTGATCTAAATGAGAATAATACTCGATAAGAGATTCTAGCTTTATGCCTTTTTGCGTTATGTAGTACAATTCAGGAAATAATTCAAGTGCTATACCAGAGAATATGGAATGCTCAATTTCAACAGCGTCCTCTGTTTTGCACCAACGAACGGATGGAGACCAGAAATACACAGCTTCATTTTGGACTAATTTGGATAATTGTACAGGGACTTGCTTATGCATAATAGTTCCTCCTCTAAATATGATCATTTAAGATATCTGACCACTGACTTATTATGCTGGTTGTTTTTTACGAATGAATATCCATTCCATTTAACTATGCCTGCCGATACACCAACGACGGTACAGTTGGCGGGAACATTTTTTAATACAACTGCACCTGCTCCTATTTTGGAGTAATCACCAATAGTAATGGGGCCTAATACTTTGGCTCCCGCCCCTATAACAACTCTGTTTCCAATAGTAGGGTGCCTTCTCCCCACATCTTTCCCAGTGCCTCCTAAAGTAACATTCTGATATATCGTCACATTGCTCCCTATTTCAGCAGTTTCACCTATTACAACTCCAATACCATGATCTATAAAAACCCCATCTCCCATCTTCGCACCTGGATGTATATCTATTCCCGTAAAAAATCGTCCCCAATTAGATAACATTCGTGCAAATAAATACAAATGAACCTCAAAAAGGAAATGAGATAATCGATAGAATAACAAAGCATGAAAACCTGGATAACATAATATTATTTCAAGCCAACTATTTGCCGCTGGATCCATTTCTCTAATAAACCTGATATCCTTGATCAACTTGCTTAACATTTCGGATCACTCCCCTTGCAGAAAGTACCTTTCCGATAAATGTAAGCATCATTATAGACTGTTCATATATTCCCACCTCTCTAATAGAATAGAAAACATTAATAACTATACATTTTTTAAAAAATATAAAATACTAAATATTTAGTATGTTACACAAGAAATATTCTACCTCCTTATTTTCGTAAAGTAAATATGGAATTAATGTTTTTCAGGCTAAATTTATAATCGCAAACGATATAAATTTCATCAGACTTAATAAGTAAAAACTTTATTTCGCCAACGCGACTTCTTTTGAAGAGGCACAGTGAGAAACGCTGTAGGCAATAAACCTTTACATCATTGGATTGCAATGATATAATCCGACTATAATCCTTTACTAAATATTTAGTATAAAACATTTAGCAATAAAGTTATGGAGGAGATGTCATCTTGAGTACGACACGAGTAATGGTTCTTGGGCTCTTGTTACAATATGGAGCAATGTCAGGGTATGAAATACAACAGAAAATGCAATCAGCACAAACGGATAAATGGGCTTATGTGCAACCAGCTTCCATATATCATGCCTTAAAAAAAATGGATTCAGAAGGAATTGTACAGTTAGAAACGTTAGAACAGACAGGGAACCGGTCCAAAGCTATATATGCTATCACGGAGGCTGGAAAAAGTGAGTTTAGTCGGCTTTTAATCGAATCATTTAAAGAATCTTCTGTTGTGTTTCCAACAGCACTGTACACAGCTTTAACTTTTATGGATGAGGCTGGGCTCGATGAAATTGAAGAAGCTTTAGGTTTTCAGCAGCAAGCCATCGAAAAAATCTATAAAGAAATGAAACTAGGACAAGGACAAAAAGCTGAACTTATGGATATCCCCGTAAACGTCATGTTAATTTTCAGAAATATTTACGATCAATGTGAGCTTCAATTAAAATTTGTCAAACAAATTAAAGAGGAAATCAGAAGAAATTTATGAGGAGGATGTAATAATGAAACTGAGTAAAGGAGCACAAAATAAGCAAAAAGCTGCACTAATTGTTGTCGGATTAGCTGTATTCATTGATATGTTAATCTATGGATTAGTCGTTCCCATTTTGCCAAGGTATGCAGATTCTCTGGGCGCAACTCAAACTGAAATCGGATTTTTATTCAGCAGTTATGCAATCGCATTATTTATAGCTACACCTGTTTTTGGCCTATTAACGGATCGGATTGGGAGAAAGACACCTCTATTATGGGGGTTAATTGGACTCATAGCCTCTACTTTAATGTTTGCCATAGCCCACACTTTCTGGCTACTTGTAGTGGCACGCGCTCTTCAGGGAATTGCAGCCGCAATGACCTGGACAGCAGGACTCGCTCTCTTGGCTGATCTATACCCTACTGAAGAACGTGGAAAAGCCATGGGCTTGGCATTATCCGGTCAAGCCGCCGGAACCCTTCTCGGACCAACAATTGGCGGTTGGTTGTATCAATGGGGAAGTTACCAGCTTCCTTTCTACTTTGCCATCTCCTTGGCCGTCATCGATGCTATACTTCGACTAATTCTCCTGCATGATATTCCGGAAGCGAAAAATGAAAAGTATATTTCCCCTTTCTCGTTCATGAAAAATAAAGATTTGCTTTTGGTTATTGGAGTGGTGATTATCGGCGCATCCATCCCAAGCGTACTTGAGCCAACATTACCGTTACACCTACAGCACAATTTTAGCGCTAACCCAGGACTTATTGGATTATTATTTGCTATTCCCACGCTTGCTTATGGCCTAGCAACACCTTTTATAGGACAGTTTTCTAGTAAAATCGGCTATAAAAATGGAATTCTCCTCGGTCTACTTATGGTATCCATTGCACTTCCTCTGACTGCACTTCCAGCAATATTATCGCTTCAAGCTGTTATTTTAGCTGTTTTAGGGGTTAGCATGGGTATGGTCCTTGCTCCCTGCTTACCTCAACTTGCTGATATCTCTCAACGAAGTGGAATTCATTCTTATGGAATTACTTTCGCACTCTATAACACGGCATACTCGATTGGCCTAATGATCGGCCCTATTTTGAGCAGTACTCTCACGGATCTAATGAATATTAAGTTCTCTTATTTAATCATAGGCATTATTGTATTTATATACATGTTCGTACTCGCTTCAGCCTTAAGGAAAGCCAAAAATTCATCAAGCAACGTAAAGCTAAGTAAATAAATGAACAAAAATTCATATCCCCATAAGGAATAAAACATTTTATTGCATATTTTTTGCATCATAGAGCATTCCAGTCCCTGAAAAAAAGGTATCCCTCAAGCTTATCGCTCAGGAATACCTTTTTTTGATCCATCTATGGCTTGGTAGGCTCTACCTTCATTTGCGCCTCAAGCGCGAGATTCAGCTTGAGCACGTTCACACGCGGCTCGCCGAACACCCCGGCGCTGCGGCCTTCTGTCTGCTCCTGCACCAGTGCTCTCAGTTGATCCTGTGGGATACCCGTCAAGCCGCTAATACGCGGAATTTGCACCCGTGCCGCCTGTGGAGAGATGTGCGGGTCCAGACCGGAGCCGGAGTTCGTAATCAGGTCCACCGGAACCTGACTGACGGGTACATCCGGGTTATGCTTCTGCCAATCCGCAATAGAGTCCTTGACTCGCTGTATCAGGGCTGGATTCGACGGTGCGTAGTTACTAGAGCCTGAACCAGCCCCATTGTAATCAACGCTCGATACCCGACCTTGAAAAAACGCCGAATCGGCAAAGGACTGCCCAATCAGTTCGGAGCCGACCACCCGCCCCTCTGTGTCATGGAGCATACTGCCGTTTGCTTGCTGTGAAAACAGAACCTGCGCTACTCCTGTACTGACTAGCGGATATGCCAAACCGCACAAGAGAATCATCAGCACTGAAGTTCGCAAAGCCACTCCAATAACTGTACTTCCTCGCATCTCCTGTCTCCCCGGTTGTCCTTCCGACACTGTCCCTGTCCCTGTACGTTTATTATGATCTTGCCCTCCAGATTCGGCTTTTTCGTGCGCAGCAAATCTGCGTCCAGACATCATCCGATAAAAACCACTCATGTCGTTCACCCTTTCTGCGCTAAATCCACAAATGCACCAACAAATCAATGGCCTTGATGCCGACAAACGGTACGACCATACCGCCCAGACCGTAAATCAGCAAATTCCGTCCCAGCAGGCGATCCGAGCTCATCGGCTTATACTTCACGCCCTTCATGGCCAGCGGAATCAGAAGCGGAATAATAACCGCGTTAAAGATCAGCGCCGACAAAATAGCGGACAGCGGGGAGCCAAGCCCCATGACGTTCAACGCCCCCATTTGTGGAATGGCCAGCATGAACATCGCCGGGATGATGGCAAAATATTTGGCAACATCGTTCGCAATGCTGAACGTTGTCAATGCTCCGCGCGTCATAAGCAGCTGCTTGCCGATCGCGACCACCTCAATAATTTTGGACGGATCGGAATCCAAGTCCACCATGTTAGCCGCTTCTTTGGCCGCGACTGTGCCGCTATTCATGGCAAGACCTACATCGGCTTGCGCCAACGCAGGTGCATCATTGGTGCCGTCTCCGGTCATGGCAACCAGCTTACCCTGTTCCTGCTCACGTCGGATAACCGCGATTTTGTCCTCTGGCTTGCTCTCAGCTACAAAGTCATCCACACCCGCTTCTCGTGCAATTGTAGCTGCTGTCAGCGGATTATCTCCGGTACACATGATCGTACGGATACCCATTTCCCGGAGCTGATCAAACCGTTCCTTCATGCCTGGCTTCACTGTATCCTTCAAATAAATAATGCCGTATATCTGATCATCTAGCGCGACTGCCAGCGGTGTACCTCCTTCAGAGGCTACCTGATTCGCTTTTTCCTCCAGATCGGCTGGAACACTGCCGTTTTGCGATACGATCCATTGCCAAACAGAATCCACCGCGCCCTTGCGTACCTTTCGTCCATCGGCCAGATCCAGACCACTCATCCGGGTCTCCGCCTTGAATTCGATAAAGGTTCCACCTGCTGCCAAGGATGCATCCAACGTATGCTCCTGTTTGCGCATCAATTCGAGAACCGAGCGTCCCTCTGGCGTCTCATCCTTCATAGAGCTAATCGCTGCCCACTTCACTAACTCTGCCTTCTCCACGCCCACTACAGGCACGAATTCACTCGCCATTCGGTTCCCGAAGGTGATTGTACCTGTTTTATCCAAAATCATCGTGTTGATATCCCCAGAAGCTTCTACCGCCTTGCCTGACATGGCCAGTACGTTAAACTGGGTGACCCGGTCCATACCGGCAATCCCGATAGCTGACAGCAGTCCTCCAATCGTAGTCGGAATCAGACAGACTAGCAACGAAATCAGTACAGGAACAGGCAAATCAATGTTAAAATGTCGGGCAATCGGCGCTAGCGTAACCACTACAATTAGAAAAATAATCGTCAAGCTAATCAGCAAAGTGTTCAGTGCAATCTCATTCGGCGTTTTTTGCCGCTGTGCGCCTTCCACGAGCGAAATCATTTTATCAATAAACGTCTCGCCCGGCTCTGTTGTAATCCGCACCTTAATCCGGTCACTGACCACCCGCGTCCCGCCGGTTACCGAGCAAAAATCACCACCCGATTCCTTGATGACCGGAGCCGATTCTCCCGTAATTGCAGATTCATCGACCGAAGCCAGACCTTCAATGACCTCACCATCGCTTGGAATCATTTCGCCCTGAGAGACAACAACCACGTCCCCCTTACGCAATTCGGTTGAGCTAACCACCTGAATGTCATTTCCGATGAGCTTGTTAGCTTGTGTATCCTGCTTGGATTTTTTTAAAGAGGCAGCTTGTGCCTTACCCCGCCCCTCCGCGAGCGCTTCGGCAAAGTTAGCAAAAAGCAACGTAAACAATAGAATAACAAACACGGCCAGGTTAAAGCCTATTTCCTTGTCAGTTCCAAAATAACCGGGAAACAGTAACATTAGCAGCACGACCAATGTACCGATCTCCACGACGAACATGACAGGATTTTTCATCATGATCATCGGATTTAATTTTATAAAGCTATCCTTGATCGCATGCTTCAAGATGCTTCTGTCCAGCATGTGTTTGCGTTGTTCCTTCATGATCAAACACCCCGTTCATCCATTCTCATTTTCTTCTTCACATGGTCAAAAATTCAGCAACAGGTCCCAATACGATGACAGGTAAAAAGGTCAACGCACCAATCAGCAGCACGACCCCGATCAGAATGGCTCCAAATAGCTTATTGTCCGTGCGCAGTGTCCCCGTCGTCACTGGAGTCGGTGCTTTGGCATTCAACGAAGCCGCCACAGCCAACAATGCAATCATAGATACATATCGTCCAAAGAACATAACCATCCCCGTTGTCACGTTCCAGAATACGTTGTTATCCGCAAGACCTTCAAATCCCGAACCGTTATTTGCGGCAGATGACGCATATTCATAGAGCACCTGAGTTAACCCGTGATAGCCAGGGTTAGTGACCGCATCGTATCCCCAATGACTCATAAACGCAAGCGCAGTTGGGGCGAGAATGAGAAACGGATGTACCAAAATGGCAATCGCGATCAGCTTCATTTCCTTGCCTTCAATTTTCCTTCCCATAAATTCTGGAGTTCTCCCGACCATCAGTCCGCATATAAACACACCCAGAATCGCATACATCAGCATATTCATCAGTCCGACACCCTTGCCGCCAAAAATGACGTTTAGCATCATTTCTCCCAAAGCAGCCATGCCACCCAGCGGAGTTAGTGTATCATGCATATTATTGACTGAACCTGTCGTTGCCGCTGTTGTGACCGCAGTGAATAAAGCCGATTGTCCAATGCCGAAACGAACCTCTTTCCCTTCCATGCTTCCCTGAGAAGCATCCACACCCAGTGTCTGGATTAACGGATTACCTGTCTTCTCAGACACATACGTAATGGATAGAAAAATAAGAAACAATACCATCATGGAGCTAAAAATAATCCAGCCCTGCTTACGATTACGAGCAAACAATCCAAAGGTATACGGCAACGAAGCCGGCATTACCCACATTGCCAAAATTTCCAGCACATTCGTCCAAGGACTTGGATTTTCAAAAGGATGCGCAGAGTTAGCTCCCGCATAACCGCCCCCGTTCGTCCCCAAATGCTTGATGGACTCCAGAGAAGCAATGGGTCCCATAGAAATCTGCTGCTGTGTTCCGCTCAGCGTCGTAATATCCGCCGTAGGCTGTAGTGTCTGCGGTACCTTCAATCCAACCAGCACCAGCGTAAGCACAAAGGCCAGCGGCAGAAAAATCCTTATGATGGCTTTAATAAAATCCTGAAAGAAATTGCCCATCCCTTCACCGCGCCGCGTCAATCCTCTCATAAAAGCCGCAGCAACCGCAAAACCGGAAGCAGCCGAAGTGAACATCATCATCGTGACGAACGCCATCTGTGTCAGATACGTAAGCCCGCTTTCTCCGCTATAATGTTGGAGATTCGTATTCGTCATAAAGCTGATTACTGTATTAAAAGCTAGTGATGCTTCCATATTACTGTTTCCAACCGGATTACCGGGAAGCATTCCCTGTAAACGCAACAGCAAGTAGCTGATCGCCACAAGAACGACATTCGTTGCAATGAAACTCATAACATACGTAGTCCAACGCATGCTCTCCAGCTTCTTCAATCCTACTACCTTATAAATCAGCTTTTCTGTTCCGCCAAAAATCCGATCCGTCCGATTGGGTTCATTCGAGAATACGTGATACATATAGGTGCCCACTGGCTTTACCAAGAGCAGCAATATGACGATCACAATTCCAATTTGAAGCAGCTCCATCCTCTATTCCTCCTCCAAAATGCTCCTACGTTTGGAACAACAGACCTGCTTCAGAGCACCAAACATGTGCACACGTTTGCGAAAACCTGCTACTTATGATGCTTACCATTCAGATCTGTTGTTCCACCCGCTCTATCCCCTATAGCTAACTAGAACTTTTCAGGGTTCAGGAGTGCGTAGATTAAATACATAAATACAATAGCCGTAAGCCCAAGTATAACGATCATCCTCTTCGTCCTCCTTTAGAGGTCTGCGCATCACACCAGCGTACAAACAGCAGTATCACTCCATAACTCACAGCCATGACGAGCAGCATGTATATATCCATCATGTTTATACCCTCCGTTCGGTCCTTAGATCGCCATTCTTATTTCATCATAAAATCATAAAACAACTATGTTATAAGTGCTTATCCGTTCAGCAGAAAACCCACCTCTCCGTTCAATGTGTAGATCACATGGTCCGCTCCCAATCCCCGATAAATTCCTTGTGGATTACAGCCGTGCGTAATAACATAGATCGATTCCGATGTTAGTGGCCGACATATTTGCAGGAAACGGCAAGTCAGATTCAAGCTGTTCTCGAACAAATACACACTACCAATTTCTTTTTTTGGAAAATTCCATTTTCCCGCTTGCATGGTATTGATGCGGACAATGTGCTCCACACCCATTTTTTTGAGTTGTCGTTCCTCCTGGGCGCTATTCGTGAGAACTGCAAACGCCAATTTTTTGAAAATAAGCAATTTCACAAAACTTCTGCCCGCTTCATTCGGTGCAGTGACAATAATTAACCGACCTTCCATCAGTAGCTCCTCTCCCGGTATAAAAAGACAACAAAAAGAAGCCGAAGGAAAAAGGCTTTCCTCCGGCTTCTTACATATCCATGATAAAATAAACCATGGCTGCACACGGCGGTTTGTTGCCTCTCCCTGTACGCTTACGAGGTTAGCTGTCGGATTCGGACGTGAGAGTCGCCCTATTTCTGGCACTTGACCGGAAAATTCACCCCATGAGACACACGGCTTCCGAAGCCGTACAGTCTCGATTGGTTCCCCCGCTTTTGCAACTGCAAAATTCAGCGCTATAGACATTTCGTTGTTGCTTCATTCAAGTTAATTTGAAATTACGTCTTGAATCATACACCCGCGCATGGAAGACTGTAAAGCATAACTGCGGGGTTATAAATCGGCCTTTAGAGCATAGAAGATTAATAATAACGCTTACAATACAATTATGCTTCTCACAGCTCCTTCAATCTCTGTTTTTCATCCCTTTTTGAAAATGACAAGCATGTCAATATTGGCGTAAGGTAAGGCGTTATTGGCCTTTTTTTGTAAAAAGAGAAGAAAATACGCTATATGTACCAGCTAAACACCGATTGAACCTGCTTTTATAAGAAGAAACACCTTAATTCGCTCCATTTGCGTTGCGATTTACTGTTTTGAACAAAATTCGATTTTACAGCGGCTGAAGGCTTAATACAGCTTTTCCAGACTTGCAACCCTTCTTTAAATTGCCTACAATTTAATTGCAGAATATCGAATTAGAAGGGATACCATAATCGTTTATGAATACGGCGCCAAAACCCTGCAAGGAAAAGAACTCCCTTTGGGATTCCCCAGCAACCAATTCGCCAAACAAGAGCCGGGTTCCAGTGAGGAAATTTCGGAGTTTTGCCAGATCAACTACGGGGTTACCTTTCCGATGTTCGTCAAGACAGATGTCAATGGTGATCAGGCACACCCTTTATTTCGCTACCTTCCCCACACCGCTCCAGGCGTATTAGGTGTCCAGAGAAAATAAAGTATTAGACTGGTCCCAGCTATAAGAACAGCGGTAGTCTTGGACGAGAAAATAAAGTCCTAGACTGCCGCTGCAATATTGAGCTAACGTTCTCCGTTAGTTGAATCCCAATCCTCTATGAAATATATTAATGATAGCGTGTTTGAAAGGACGAATCAAATGGCTAAAGAATTGTTTACGATTGGACACCTTGCTGAAAAATGAAGAAGAACATATTGAGTGGCTGCGTTTCATTAGCTGTTTGCGGGAAACGGGTTTGTCCATTTCGAAGTTGAAGAATTTTGTAGCACTCACTTACTGCCAAGCGACTTATATTTCATGTTTAATCCTACCAAACTAGCAGCAGTCAATCTGTTAGTGAGAGGCCGTTACTTTAATGTCATCCAATTTCGAAGGCTTAGGCTGCTTCAGTGCAAGGAAGGCACTTTGGGAGAGAAAATAAAAAAAACAGACATTATCATGGTCTGACCAAGCGAGAATTAAGTGCACGAATGGGAGTTGATGAAAAGACAATTCATAACTGGGAGCTTAACAAGACCAGCCCTAAAACTCAAAATCTAGATATGATCCACAAGTTTATAGAAATCTTTGCGAACTATGACATACAGTAAAATTGATGCTATAGCTTGTAAAAATATCTTTTTTTTTGATTCTTTATCTCGATTTCTGTTTTTAACAAACCAAGCTCCTGAATCTCCCCTAGGGAAAAATTCAAGAGCTTGTTCAATAGGTGCCGATGATCAAACGATCCGTACTCCCGGCGGTGCATCCACGCTTAAATCGATGTTTCCGTCATCGCCTTTGGCCCACTGGACCTTGATGGCTCCTTTCGGAGTGATGACCTCGCCCTTCGCCCAGTCCAAATAACCGGGAACCGGGTTGACGCGAACACTTGCATATCCCGGCTCCGCCGGTCTTACGCCCAAGATGACAGACGGAAGCTCATACAGGACGACCGCCCCCCATGCATGACAGTCACTGCGTTCGCTGACATCATCTTCCACGAGCGTCGTGAGCTTGTTCTTCAGCATATTTCTCCATAAGCCCCATAATTCATCGGTTCGTTCATAGAGTCCCACCTTCTCCAGCGCCCGGAACAGATAATATGCCATTGCCACGGAACACTTGGCCATGTGCTCATCGGCCAAAGCGATTTCCATCAGCCTGCGGGCTTCAGGGCCTGTAACCACATCCGTCAATACGGCGAATACTTGCGCGTGCTGGCTGTATTCCTCAAATCCCGGGCCGTCCTGAATCAGGCCGTCCTTGCCTGCACAGTGAGCGAGCACGGCACGTTTGATGCCTTCAGCTTTCTTCAGGAAACTTGCCGCCAAATCAGGCCGATTTGAATAACCGGCCAAATCCGCCGCCGCTTGCAGCCCCATCCGGTATAACAGCGAGTCGAAGGTGACGGGACCGTAACGAATCGCGTTCGGAACCCCTCTGTCCCAGGTCCTCACCCAATCGACGAAGGACCAATAGGGATCCCCCATGCCTCCCTCCGAAGTTTTCATCGTCAACCCGGTTTCATCCAGGCGATCATCGAAGAACCTGAGCACTCTCTCCACGGAAGGCAGCAGCTTCTCGACCAGCTTCCGGTCACCGAAATACATCATATGATCGTGAATCATTAAAATGTAGTAAATGGAGAACCCGGGGATCACGTTGGGGCCGGTAGAAGGATAGCAGCTGTTCGTCAAGCCGTCATAACGCTGGGATCGGAAAAAATCGTCGATGCACTTTGTCGCCAGCCGATCATCCGCGGCGATGGCATAAGTGAACAAAATTTGCGAGCGCGAGTCCATCGCATATTGCAGTTGCTCGTAATACGGGCAGTCCTCATAGGTTTCATGCATACAAAGACGCAAAGTCCGCTCACTGATGTCCCAGATTCCGGACAGCGAAGGATCAGAGGCTTCCGCCTTCGTCTGCACATCGAGCGGGTATCCGGTCTCGCGATAGCCCAAGCGGACGATCGTCAACGGCTCCGCTCCGGTTTCGACGGCCATTTGCACAAACCGGAAGGTCCGAAACCAGAAGGGCTCGTATTCTTCGGGCCGCTCCACAGAACCGAAGCCACCGATTTCGTATTCATCCGCCACGCCCGGCAAATAGCCGCTTTGGAAATCGGTGCGATCTCCCTTGAAGAAAACCGCAGGACGGGCCGCCTGGTCATCTACAGGGTAAACATAAGCTTCCGCACAAAGAACGGAAAGCTTGGCACCTCTTCCTCCGGCAAATGCCATCTCCAAAAATCCGGTCGTCTCCGCCCCGGCGCTAATCTCCACAACAGCCTTTGTACCGGCCGGAATCGTTAACGCTTCTTCTTCTCCGATCAGTTTCTCCCATGCCTTAACATCGGTTTCCGGCGTTCTTGCGCATACCACGCTATCGAAGCTTCGCGGCTTCTCAAACATAAAGGGGATCGGTCTTGGACTTAACCCGCCGGGACTGACCGCCTTTTTGACGCCGGATTGCGGATAAGCAAACACATGACCCCATTCCAGGTCGGAATAACCCTCTTGCTTCCAGCCAAAAGACCGGGCATCCCCTTTCGCCTGTTCCGTAATTTGCAGCGGTTCGAAATAGGGATTGCCTTTGCCTACACGGATGTGATCCGCATAGAAGCATTTCCAGGTATCATCCGTGCCGAACGTGAGACGCTCTTCATTTTGCAGCATAATTGTCCCGTCCGCATAAAACCCCGGCATTTCCGTTCTCCACACCGAATGATTGCCCTTATCATGCTCTTGGGGATAGCGCAGCACAATAGCTGCGAAGACGTTGACACCCTGGCGCAGTTCCTTGGACACATCGATCTCGTCATAATACCAGACGTGACAGTCGCCCTTACAAGGTCCTTGCGCCACGGAAACCCCATTAACATAAAGCCTGTACCGTGAATCGGCACTGATCTTAAACACCGCAGATTTCACGCCCTGCTCCAGCACAAGCTCCTTGCGAAAAAAAATAATTGCAGCCCGATTCCGATCATAAGCGTCCCGGGTCCAAATCCAATGGCTGTGACTTCCAGTTGATCGTAAACTCATCTGAATTGGCGAGCCCCGTCCGGCCATGTATGCCAAACGGGGCTCTTCCTCCCTTCCTGCTGTGCAGTTTTATCCTTTTACGGCTCCAATGGTGATGCCTTTGACAAAGTATTTCTGGAAGAACGGATACAATGCCAGAATCGGCACCATTCCCACGACGGCAATGGCCATGCGGATGCCAGAGCTTGGCAATTCCGTGTTCACCTTCTGACTAACCGTGCTGCTGCTCAAAAATTGAATATCCGTTAAAATCCGGTTCAGCACATTTTGCAGGCTGAATAATTTGGGATCTGTTAAAAAATACAAGCCATTGGTCCAGTCATTCCAATAACCGATCCCGAGCATCAGACCCACCGTAGCCAGAATCGGCAGCGACAAAGGCATAATGATGTGAAAAAATGTCTTGTATTCTCCAGCCCCGTCAATCTCCGCCGCTTCGATCAGTTCGGGAGGAATGTTATTGGAATAATAGTTTTTCATCAAAATGACATAAAACGCACTGACAAGCAAATTCGGAAAAATAAGCGCATAGATCGTATTTTTAATATGGAAAAATTGCGTCCACATCAGATAGGAAGGAACCAGTCCTCCATTGAATAGCATCGTGAAGAATACGATAAACGAGAATACATTCCGTTTCGAAAAATCCCTTCTCGACAGCGGATAAGCCAGCATGGCCGTAATTATGAGTCCCAATGCGGTTCCGACAACGGTCACCAGTAGCGTAATTCCGTAAGCCCGCAACAGCATAGGGGCCTGCTCAAACAGATATTCATAGGATTTCAAGCTGAACTTCTCTGGAAAAAAAGAGTAGCCGTTTAAAGTCAAGGTCGTCTCGTCGGTAAACGAGGAGATCACAAGCAGCAAAAACGGCAAAATGCTCGCGAGCGCCAGGATCATCAATACGAGATGAATCCCGGCCTGAAACCAGAAATTTCGCTGTTGGGTCATTTCATTCACCTCCTAGAACAGGGCATTGTCCTTATCCACTCTTCGGACGATATAATTGGCCAGCAAGACAAGGAAGAAACCAACAATGGATTGGTAAGCGCCCGCTGCTGAAGACATGCCGATATCATTCATTTGCAATAAGCCGCGGTATACATAGGTGTCGATCACATTGGTTGTGCTGTATAGCGCCCCTGAATTCAGCGGAACTTGATAGAAGAGGCCGAAGTCAGCGTAGAAAATTTTTCCGATCGATATCAGCACCAGCACAATAACGGTGGGTTTGAGCAACGGCAGCGTAATCGAGGTGATCTGCTTCCATTTGCCGGCCCCGTCGATTTCCGCCGATTCATACAAGGAGCGGTCGATCCCGATGATTGCGGCGAGATAGATAATACAGGAATAGCCAAGGCCCTTCCACAAATGAGTAAAGGTCAATATGAAGGGCCAATAAACAGGTTCCGCATACCAGGAAACCGGGTCTATACCCAACATTGGCAGAAGACTATTGTTCAACAGGCCGGTATCCACGCTCAAAAAGGCATAACCGATATAAGCCACGATAATGATAGAAATCAATTGAGGCAACAGCAGAACCGTCTGATAAAACCGGGAAAAAAACTTTCTAGTCACTTCGCTGAGCAAGATACCTACAGCAACACCCAGAACGGTTCCTAGTATAATAAAAGCCACATTGTACAGCAACGTATTGCGAGTAATGATCCAGGCGTCCGAAGTGCTAAAAAGATATTTAAAGTTGTTGAAGCCCGCCCAATCACTATTAAAAATCCCTTTGGAATAATCGACATCCTTGAAGGCAATGAACAAACCGGCCATCGGCACATAATTGTTAATGAACAGATACAACAAACCGGGCATCATCATCAAATACATGGGAATACTTGTTTTTCTCTTACTGCGGGTTCCGGACAAATATGCTCCTCCTTACTTTACTTGCTTCAATTAACGCAAGGAACTTTTGGCTTCACTTTTTACCGTTGGCTTCGACCCATGCATCCAGTTGCTTTTGTTTCTCGGCGATGATCTTGTCGATACCTGCAGCCTTCAGCTTGGAAAGAAACTCCGGCAAAACCTGATCCGGATCAACGCTTCCCGATTCAAGCGCCGGGCGGTATTGATTGCTCGCATTGGTCACGTTGGCAATTTCGGTCTTGACCTTGGAACTGTCGTAAGAAAAACCGAGCGCGATTGAAATTGGAGCGTTCTTATTGTTTTTCTCCAATATTTTATAGTTGTTTGGATCGTTTCCTTCCCACACATGAGCGATCAATTGATTGCCCATGAGCCAGTCCTGACCCAAGCCGTACCCGGTATTACTGGAATTCACTCCATCAGGGTAGCCGATCGTTCCGTCCTTCTTCTTCACATAGTGCTTTCCCTCAACTCCCCAGTCGATCAGGTTGATAACATCGGGGTTGGTGTAGGTCAGGTTCAAGAATTTCATCGCCGCTTCAGGATTTTGTGAAGTAATCGGTACCACCCAGGTCAATCCCTGAATAACCGAGGAGGTAATCAAAGGCTCCTGTAATTTCTTGGTGACGAATGAAAATCCGGTGTTCCGGGTCAACTGGGTGTCTTGACCGACTTCCCCGTTCACAAATTGGGAGAAGCCTTTCCCTGCTTTGAACAAATTGACGGCCGTTTCGTTCGTTGTCGCTGCATCCTTTAGCACGTAGCCTTTTTGATACCAATCCCGCATTGTCTTGAGCAGCGATTTATACTCTTCGGTCTCATAGAGGTTAACCACCTTGTAGTTGTCGTTCCCCATGATCACCCCAAAACCGTCGCCAAGACCATCATACTGGGAATGCATTAACAGACTGGAAGGAGTTAAAATGATATTGCCTGTACTGGCCGGAACGAGCATGGACATTTGCGGTTCGTTGTTAGCTACCGTTTCGTAAATCTTCGCAATATCCTCCAAGGTGTTCACATTGTCGATACTCAGCCCATATTTATCCAAAATATCCTTTCTCATCGCGATGTTCGGAACAGAGGCTTTTCCGTTGCCTACCGTTACCCCGTAAATTTTCCCGTCCACCGTTGTTCCTTTAAGAAATTTCTCGCCAACCGCGGACTTGATTCCCTGACCATGCTGCTCCAGCAAGTCGGTAATATCCCTCAGTTGTCTTTGGGCGACCATCGGGCTGAAATAGGTATCGAGGGTCGGCATCAGATCCAGCTTCTCCCCGCCTGAAATCATCAAATTAACCTGTTGCCTCCAACTGCCAGCATTGATCGGCAGAAGCTTCACCTTCACATTAATTTCCGGGATTGATATTTTGTTGACCTCATCCTCGATAAGCTGCATATCACTGGGGATGTTGCCGAATACGGGAAATCCATAAACAATTTCATCCGGCTGACTTGCCGCGGAATTGCCCGGCGTTCCCGCACTGTCGCTGTTCCCTCCGCCGCAAGCGGATAACAGCATGGCCATCAATGTGAATACGGCCAGAATTATACGCGTTCTTTTCATCTTGCTCTCCCCTTTACCTTCGTTTTGTTGTTAAAGCCTTGCTATTTATTTATTGTAAACGCTAACATAATGGAGACGCATTCACCCTGGCGACTTAAACTAATACATTTCCGACCATCCGCTAACCATTCATTTGCATTCCGTAATGAAAACAATCCCATATATTGATGGGATTGTTCTTATACGACTTCTTTTATTCCATTTCCGACTTCTGATGCTGTCTTCGATATTCCGACGGAGCATATCCTGTCGTTTTTTTGAACAGCTTGGAGAAATAAGCCAGGTTATCGTAACCGACTTGGCTGGCTACCGTACGGACCGGCAAATCCGACCGTTTCAGCAGTATCATCGACTTTTTGATCCTAGTGTCCGTGATATATTCCATAATGGACCTTCCGGTGGACTTCCTGAAAAGGCGGGTCAAGTAATCGGAATTGAGAAAAACAAGGCCGGCGAGCTCATCCCGCGTGATTTCGTTATGCAAATTGGCATCAATATACTTCTTCACTTTATCGATGACCGTTTGCGACTTGGCAACTTCCTGCGAATAATCAGCTGCCTTTCCGATGAAATAATGAACCCAGCGGATCATCTGTTCCATGGCTGTCGTAGCCTTGCGATACAACTCCTGCGACTCAGGGTCCAGGAACAGCCGATGCGCTTGAACCCCTTGCTGCTCCAAAAAAGCATAAACGAATTGCAAAACATCTTGTTGCAGCAGACTCAGCGTTTCAAAAGTAAGCTGCCCTTTAGCCGCCAAATTGCGAATGTAATGATCCATTTCATGCTGCAATTTTTCCTTGTCGCCGTTTTCAAGCAGCTCCGTCCATTGCGGATGGGGTGCCGATAAGGCTGCGTAAGCGAAGCTGCCCACGCTTTGCCACTCATTCAGGCCAATGATTTTACCGGTCATCGTCACATTGTTTTTATCAATCTCCAGCAGCCGGTTCACCATATCGCTCAACTGTTCTCCAAAGATAAAGTCACCGACGTAGCAGTTCACCGTACATCCCAAATATTGTTGACAAGCGTCTATCACTTTCCGGCATGTTTCTCTTATTTGATGTTCATCCTGCGAGTCAGGGGCTTCCGGCAAAATCGCCAGCAACTGGCCGTTTAAGATCAGAACAGCATTCGGATTCACGGCTTCGAGGAGGATTTCGCTCGCGATATTTTTTAAAGCGTAATCAAGCAGATGAGGATTCCAGCTCTTCAGCTTGGTCACCAGTCTTTTCGGAATAATCAATACAGGCAAATATCGCTCGTCCAGCTGGTAATCTACGTTTCTTTTCTGGGCTTCCCGGGCAATTTCTTCAGGCTTGCCGGACAAACGCCCCCTGATCAGATCGGACCAGAAGCTTTCGGCCAACGCCGGCTGGTTTTTGATCCAATACTCTCCGTATTCGCTATAAGTTTTCAAGCGCCTTGCCGATACGATTTGGGAAGCGGCTTTGAACACCGCCTGCTCCAGTTCCTCAAACGGAATCGGCTTGATCAGATAATCAAAACTGCCCAGTTGAATCGCTTTTTTGGCAAATTCGAATTCCGCATGACAGGTCAGCAAAATGCTCTCCATATCCGGAAAGTTTAGTTTTATCCATTGAAGCAGTTCCAGCCCGCTGCCCTGAGGCATCTCGATATCGCAAACGGCAATGTCGGGCTTGCTCTGGGATATGATATCCTTGGCATGCGCGATATTATACGCCATAAACACCTCTTCAATCCCAATCTTCTCCCAATTAATGGTATACTTGATCGCTCGGACAGTCTGGATTTCATCATCTATAATAATCACTTTCATAATCCATTCGGCTCCATTTCTGCGGGGATTACAATTTCGATGCGGGCCCCGCCGTTTTCGCGGTTGCTGGCAGTTACGCTGGCTTTGTCGCCGTACATTAACTTCAGTCTTTGCTTGATATTCCAAATCCCGATGCGCTCTCCGTCCTCTTTGTGGCCGCTATAGGAACGAATTTGCTCTAACGCCTCGGGAGAAAAGCCTTCCCCGCTATCCTCGATGACGATGCAGGCAAGCTTGTCCTGATTATTCTCAAGCAGGAATCCCTTAATATGCACCTCGATCGATTCGTATATATCGAAAGCATGCTTCACTATATTTTCGATAAACGTATGCAGAATCAACGGCGGGAGACGCAAATTCATAAGCGACGGATCGGTGTCGATGTAGCATACCAGATTATCTCCGGATCGAATTTGCTGGATCTGCAAGTAGTTCTGAACATGCTTTAATTCATCTTCAAACCGGACGAGGGAGAAGTTCCCTCTGACCATATATCGCAAATAGTTCGACAAGCATCTCGCCATGTCCTGAATCATCCGGTAATCCTTCATCTGAGCCATGCTGTAGATCGTATTGAAAGCGTTTAAGTAAAAATGCGGCTTGATCTGCGACTGAAGATACTGAAGCTCGGCCTTTTGTTTCTGCAGTTGTTCTTCGTAAACGTCGATCTTAAGCTGGCTGATTTGGGAAGTAAAGCGGTTGAACGTGTCGATCAACAGCATAAACTCGTACGGATGCTCTTCTCCCTTAATGTTATGGCTCATGTCTCCGCCTTCCATCTTTTTGATGGCATGCTTCAATTTTGTAATCGGCCTGAAGATCCATTTCTGCAACAGGATATAGGTTAACGGAATACAAAGAATGGATAACAAAGCGATGATAAAAATGATGATCTGGATACGGTCAAGCCCCTCCAGTATGCTCTTTTCATTACCAACAGCCGTTAAACGAAAGCCTCCCTGCCTTGATTCCTGGCCCACTACCATAAATTTGTTGTCGGCTCCGGTGAAATAGTATTTTTCCAAATCGCCAGACAAGTCGATCTTGTGGTTTTCGATAAATTCAGCGTTGTTCAGGGGAACTCCCTGCTCGCTGGCCAGAATGAACGAGTCGGTTCGCTCTAGGTTTATGCCATTCAGATAATGGACGAAAGTATCCGTGTTTACCCACGCGCCTATATAGGTGCTCCCCGTATTGAATATCCTGATGAGATAGTGCGAGGAGTTGATGGAAGCCGGAAACCAGCGCTCACCCGCAAAACTGTCGCCCTCGTTGATGATCCCCATCGTATATTTGGATACGGCGATTCTTTCGGGATAGTTTGTCCGGGAACTAAAAGAATATAAATAATCATCAGTTAGCTTTGAATAAATAAACAGTCCGTCGATCATCTTGTAGAAGGAGTTCGCTTGCACCAGATCATCCCTTAATCCGCTCTTGGCAACCTCTCTCACCCCGATATCCTCATTTTCAAAATTCGAAATACTTAAATCATAAGTCAGCATCCTCAGCATATAATCATCGACATTTCTCAATTCGGCGTCAATTTCATTCATATAAAGAGCGACGGTTTCTTTTTTGGACTCCGATATTTTATTATGCAATACATTAATTGAATATAAATTATCGAATACCAGGAAAAACACCAGCGGGATGATCAGCAACTGTGACCCCAGCGTAAGCTTGAAAGTTAATGTTTTGGTCATATTCGTCCAGTCGATCTTGCGCATCCGCTTCACCCGTCTTCCGTAAATTTGCCGCCTGGAACAAAGGCCGCCCATATCAAGTTCTCCTTGAATATAGCGCAAAGTTCTCCGCGCCTCAAGCGTTGAGAATAAGGGCGAACCCTGAACACCCCCTTGCTGGCGGTCGAGACGGCTATTGGCGGCGAAAAAACTCCCCGAAGCATTAAATGGAATTTTACGAAATTCTTAATCATACGAGAAGGTAACGTATTTAAGCGCTATGTACCGCAAACAACTCCGGATAAGCTGGCAGGAGTATTGAAAAGCTCTTGCAGCAAAAATGAGCTCTTAAACCAAAAAAAGCATCCCTTCACACAAAACGTGTCAGGATGCTTTTTTGATTATTGTTTTATGGTAATCGTGTCTTACATATAATGCGGTCGAGAGGACTCGAACCTCCACGGGCGTACGCCCACTACCCCCTCAAGATAGCGTGTCTGCCATTCCACCACGACCGCAAATCATAATGTTTTGAGGCAACAGATTTATTATACTCTCTCATCAACTATTTGTAAACAAAAAATATAATAATCATTTTATATGTTATTTTAACTAACATATATGAGCGATAAGAATATTTAATTTGACACAAAAGTGATTTAAATGTAAATATAAATTACATATAATTCGAATATATCCGTTACCCCTAAGTACAAAGTAAAATAATATAACATTAGTATTCACTTCGAGGAGGCGAACCGCTCTGCATAAAGGCAACCGCTTGCTGAACTATGCATTAATGTTGGACCCTTCCCTACCTGTTGGTGGCTTCACCCGTTTTAACGGACTGGAGAAACTATTCCGTAACGGACGTTTGAGCAGTCTACAAGACCTGGAACATTACATGCTGGATGATCTGTATCCTCAATTTACAACCGTTGACGGCATGGCTATCAAAAGTCTGTATGTCGCCATTCAGCAGAATGACGGTTGGCGGATCGCCCTCATTGATAAGATGCTGCATACCCAACGTCCCTCCTTGCAGCATGTGAAGGAGTCGCGTCTATCCGGTCAGCGTCTACTCAAGCTCGCTAAGGCTCTTTATCCTTGGCTTGAATTTGACCAGTTGGAATCCATACTCATTCAATACAATACGATTGGCACACTCGCTACCGTTCACACCTGGATTAACTTCCTCCTCGGAAACGATGTAGAACAGACCGTTCACGGCTATCTTAGCGCAGCGGTGTCCTTCTGTGTGGAAGACGCCTTCAAACTACTCAATCCTCCTTACGAGGAAAAGAACCCTCTTATGGAGCGTATGACTAGCGAGCTGCTCTCCGCATGGAAGAAGCTTAACGAACCTGAGCCAACCGCATTTCAGCGTCGCCTTCTTCACAGACATTGGTCCAGCTCCTACATCACTCTACCACTTTATATGAGTCATAATAGCCAATGGGATGAACCTAGACTGTTTCTCTCTCCCGGCCTCCCCAAACGCCTTCCAGCATCCCCCTGATGCCTCATTTCACCAATCAGTCTGCAGCACCAAAAGCACTCTACCGCTTTCCTCAAGTGGCAGAGTGCTTTTTTTATCCAGGCATAACCGGCAATTCCACATCGTTAACGGGCTTGATGGATGATTCAGGTCACCTGGCACTTCACGATTTCGTAAAATTCCCACTTATTTAAGTAATTAATTGAATGAAATAACGTATTTCCGATTGTAAAAACACGTATAAAAGTGTATCATGGTTTCAGATGGTTAATTCTAACATGTTTACTGATGATTATTATAACACACCAATTATTCCGCAAGAATCCGTAAGGGGCGATTTCTCTTGAACAACAAAATGCCTGTCACCTCCTTCGGGTGGGCCATCAAACAACGGCTTGTCGAACTTCGACTGGATCAGAAAACATTTTGTGAGACACACAATATTCCGCCTTCACGCTTGTCCAATCTGATTCACGGCACCCGCAAAGCACAAAGGTACAGAAAACAAGTTGCTGCAATTCTGAACATCGACGATAACGATTATAAGGAGGCACCGCCACTCTAAACCCAACAAGCATTCCAGTTACATATAGGTCATTCCATATCACCAAGAAACCAAATAAACCCGTAAAGCGAACCCCTCCAGTTCGTTTACGGGTTTTCAACCCAGACGATCTTTAGCCAAAAAATTATTCCGGCTTTGTTTTATCCTTCTCACTTTTTCGCTTACGGTATTTCGCAAATTCAACATATTCTAAAATAAAATTCTGTTCTTCCGTCTCAAGATCTTCTGCCTGGCAATTCAGTGGCCCCATCACTCCAAAAAAATAAGCAGCCTTCTGCTCCTGAAGTACGCCTTCTCCTGGCTTAATCCCTTTCATTAACCAATCGAGCGATACATTAAAAAAGTCCGAAATCTGAATCAAATGGGTGGTACCCGGCGTTGTTTTACCTCTTCTCCAATCACCGAGATTCCCTGAACTGATTTTAAGTTTTTCGCAAAATGCCTTCTTGGTCATTCCCCGATCCTTAATCAAAGCTTCAATCCGCTGATAAATAGTTTGATCTCCCAAAATATTTCCCCTCCGACACAGTAACTTTTTCTGAAATAATTTTCATTTTTCAGCCTTACCCATTAGTAATCCTCATCAAATCCTAAGCAACCATTACCCCATAGTAGAATTGCGCTGGTTTTTCTCTTTACGAAAGCGGGTAAATTCAATATACTCAAGTATAAAATTTCTTTCCGCCTCACTAAACGTTTCCCCCTGGCAATTCAGTTGCCCTGAAGCGTCAAAAAAATAAGGGTCTTGCGACTCCTTTAGCACCTCACCCTGTACATCTCGACCCAGCATAATCCAATCCAGACTGGCATCAAAAAAAGAAGCAATTTCAATGAGTTTATTCGTGCCCGGCGTCGTTTTTCCTCTTTTCCAATCTCCGAAGTTCCCTGTACTAATGCCTAACTGCTGGCAGAACGCCTTTTTCGTCATTCCCCGTTCCTTGATGAGTTCCTCAATGCGATGATAAATAGATTGCATAGAAGTTCCTTCCTCCCTAGCAGGCTCTCAAATAACGATATCATGTTCTCTGTTTCCATTTCAAAGATCACGTATGCTAAAATTACCGAATTATGTATGTTGGTTTCCATTATACCACAACACGCAACAAAAACCGCCTGTTTTCCGAAGAAAGGGCGGTCTTTAAGCCAGTTCACTTACGCCAATCACGTAGCAGAGTTGTCGATTTTAAGTAAGATATGCTTCAACTCATTCAAAGTTTCACTCAGATGTAATAAATCTTCTTCTGGCAGATACACCAGTCTTTCTTGAATTTTATTGGAGAAGTTATGAAATACCTGTTCACAAAAAGCATCGCCTTCCTGTGTAATCGCCACATTCACGACTCTGCGATCCGAATCACACGATTGGCGGTCAGCCAACCCATGCTCCACCAGCTTATCCAGAAGAGGAGTCATGTTTGGACGTGAGACATTAAGTTGTTTGGACAAATCGGATACTGTAGACGAACGCACTTCACGCAGAAGCATGAGCACCTGAAAGTTATTAGGCGACAAATGCAACGGAAAATCAAGCGGACCGTAGGTGAAAAATTTCTTCTTCACAATCGGAAACAAGCCCAAAATATTTTCTGATATATTTCCTAACAGTTGAGTGTCCATATTTTTCACCGTCACTTCTTAAGTTTATATATTTATTATTCTATAACATTCTGGCGTTATATTATACTATGGAATCATTATTTCATCATAATCATTACTTTATTACATCACTACACAAATAAAAAAAAGCCTCTACCTCGAGAGACTTTTCCGTTTATTCCATTGATGCGGTCGAGAGGACTCGAACCTCCACGAGCGTACGCTCACTACCCCCTCAAGATAGCGTGTCTGCCATTCCACCACGACCGCATAACAAAATATAAATGGTGAGCCATGAAGGACTCGAACCTTCGACACCCTGATTAAAAGTCAGGTGCTCTACCAACTGAGCTAATGGCTCATGCTGTTCATCCAAGCTGTCCGCCATTAGACCAGACCTCAGGAATTTCCCTTAAGCATGCAACATGTAGTCTATAAAGACAACAATGACCCGTAGGGGATTCGAACCCCTGTTACCTCCGTGAAAGGGAGGTGTCTTAACCCCTTGACCAACGGGCCTTATTATTATGCGCCAACTTGGCGACAAGAAAGAGTATATCAAATAGAATAACGAATGGCAATACTTATTTTTGAAATTTTTAAAAAAGCAGTTTTTATAATTACAAAATGCGTATTTGCTTAAAATAACTTATCTAAAATCACTTAAATCCTGAAAATACCGATAAATGATTGCAATATCACTTGCATTTACTTATAATCACTTACGAGATACCGAAATAATTATATATCCGAGGAGCTTTCTATGTATCAGGAAGAACGAATGTTAAAAATCGTTGATTACTTACAGCTTCACAAGCGTATTTCGGTGGATGATATTTGTGAATTTTTTAATGTTTCACGAGATACGGCCCGTCGAGACTTGGTAAAACTTGAGGAGCATCAAAAAATTATTCGCACTCGTGGCGGCGCTCTTCTCCCTACACTTCATCATGATCCAATTGGAAATTATAACGAAAGACTACTTACTGTATCCGAGGAGAAACAAGTGATCGGACAGCTGGCTGCCAGCATGGTACGAGATAAGGATCGTATTATATTGGATTCCTCTACCACCGTGCAGGCGTGTGCAGAAAGACTGAATGTGCAGGAATGTTCGGTCATCACCAATTCAATCAATCAGGCTGACGTGCTATCTGGAAAAGACGGTGTCTCCATACATCTGTTGGGAGGCCGCCTGCAAAAAGAACACCGATATGTATATGGCTCCTCCGTGATCGCCACTTTGTCTCACTATTTTGTAGACAAAGCCTTTATCGGGATTGGTGGTATATCTGCCCACGGACTAAGCCTGATTCATGAAGAAGACGGTATGCTGAAGCATCAGATGATGAAGCAAGCAGATCAGGTGATCATCCTTGCAGACCATTCAAAATTCGGAATCAATTTTCCATATCGCTTTGCCGATCTGTCTGAAGTTAATATCGTGATCACCGACAGATTGCCAGAACCAGCGATGCTGGAAATTTTGCAACATTATGATGTTGAAGTTGTTGTACCCTCATAAAATATGAAACTGCTTAGCTAGAACTCAAGATTTATCACAGAGATATCGAAAGACAGGAGTTGGAGACAAATGAAACTGTTTGCGATTGATATGGATGGAACACTGCTGAACGAGGAAGGAAAAATAAGCAAAGTGAACGCGGAGGCTATACGCCAAGCACAGAAGCAAGGCGTTCAGGTGACAATTGCCACTGGTAGAGCCGCTTATGACGCCTGGACGAAGCTAGAGGAAGCAGAACTTATAACTCCCGTCATTGGAGCAAACGGCGCAACCGTACACGATGTGCATCGTCGTCAGTTAACCTCTACTCCTATGGGCCGCAGTGAAACGTTTGAAGTGCTGAGCTGGCTGCACGACAACGACTTTTACTATGAGGTCATGACAGACCGCGCTATTTATTCTCCACAAAACGGACATCAGCTACTTGCTGTTGAAATGGACCGATTGCTGAGCGCCAACCCGGATATTTCGCTGGATACTTTATTACACGCAGCTGAAAAACAATATGAACAGACCGGACATACCCGCATCGCTTCATATGAGGACATTCCACTGGATGTAGAGATTTATAACGTGCTCTGTTTCTCCTTTGATCAAGCCAAATTGGATCGGGGCCGTGAGCGTTACCGAAGTTTTCAGGGCCTGAACATGGTCATCTCTTCAGACCGTAACTTTGAAGTCGAGCATAGGGACGCGTCTAAAGGTAATGCATTGCGTTATCTGGCGAATCATCTGAGCATTCCCATGCAGGAAGCTGTAGCGATTGGGGACAGTTACAACGATATCTCCATGCTGACAATGGCAGGAAGAGGCATTGCCATGGGCAATGCAAAAGACGACATTAAGGCCGTCTGCTCCGAAGTGACTTTGACTAATGCAGAAGATGGCGTCGCTCATGGTCTGTTGAACATACTCAAGACAGTCGAGGCTGACACTGTGAAATAGAAGTCATTGGCTGCGTACAAGCAGGCTGACGTCGCTTCATGCTCTACGCAGCACGTTCGTCTCTCCATTTAAACGAATTTTAGTCCACCGTTATCTCAAAGCAGATATAGACGAAAAGGACGCTCGCAAGCATCATTACAATGCATACGAGCGTCCTTTTTCTACTTAAAATACCAACGGAGAGAGAGGGATTCGAACCCTCGCACCGCTTTCGCAGCCTAACCCCTTAGCAGAGGGTCCCCTTATAGCCACTTGGGTACCTCTCCATGGCTCCCCGAACAGGACTCGAACCTGTGACAACTCGATTAACAGTCGAGTGCTCTACCAACTGAGCTATCAGGGAACATTACTGTAAATGTTCATACAGTATGGTTAATTTACCATGATTCAGGGGGTGCCGTCAAGTGCCAACAGGCGAAGTTTACCTCCACATTTCCCACAGCGATACCGCTGAGGATTCATCTTACGCTTGCGCATATACTCCTGCTTACAGGAAACGCATACTAGCTTGTAACGATAAGGCTGAGGCTTACGTTCCGTTCTTCCCGGCAGAGTCTGACAATGCCTGCTTCCTCCTACACGGGTCAGCCATGCTTTGAAGTCAGCATCTCGATGCTGATAGCCCATTCCACGCAAATGTAAATGATAATGGCACAGCTCATGCTTAATAATTTTCTCTACCTCAGAACGTCCGTAAGCTGCGAGTTGATGTGGATTAATTTCAATATGATGACTTTTCATAAAATACCTACCGCCTGTGGAAGACAGGCGCGCATTAAAGGTGGCTTGATGTCGAAACGGGACGCCGAAGCTCTCCAGCGAAATGCGCTCTACCCATTCTTGTAGCTCTTCATTACTCATAGAACGGCTCATTGAATGGTTCATTGAATTGCTCAGGGACTTGGACTCCATCCTTACGGTCTCTCCTCCTTTGCTCCTTACTGACAAGCATATTATAAAATAACGGCCGAAGTCTAACCCCCAATTCATAAGCACACTTTAGGTATCCACCCCATATGCTAAACATACAGATGTAACGCAGAGGAGGAGATCGGCTTGCCTCAATGGCTCAGCAACCAGCTCATGCGGGCCTTTTACAAAAAGGACCGGCGCCAAATTAAACTGTTGAACGATTGTTGGTTTTTTTATCATAAAGCACCTGGCGTGGAGTTCGATGCCAACAACGGGTAAAAGCTAAAGGCATCCAAAAATGAAAGCCGGAATCTCCGATGCAGTTCGGAGATTCCGGCTTTTGTTAACCCTTCACAAAAAGGTTGTACAGCATTATTTAAAGTATTATGCCTGCGATTGCGCCTCTGCAGGAGGTTTCATCGTCAGACCAACCCTGCCTTTTTTCAAATCAATATTTAACACCCACACCGTTACGTTATCACCGACAGATACGACATCCATCGGATGCTTTACGAAGCCGCTGCGCAGCTGTGAAATATGAACCAACCCGTCACTTTTAATACCGATATCGACAAACGCGCCAAAATCAATGACATTGCGGACGGTTCCCTGAAGCTCCATACCTGGTGCCAGATCCTCGATCTTCAGCACATCCTTGCGGAATACAGGCAACGGCAGCTCGTCACGCGGGTCACGGCCCGGACGCTGGAGGCTGTCGAGAATATCCTTCAGTGTCGGCACGCCGACTTCCAGCTTCGCGGCCAGTTCGTCAATGTTGGACACGCTCAGCGCTTCCATTGCAGCCTTGGTGCCCAGATCGTGGGCACTAATGTTCAGTTCCGCCAACAGGCGGTCTACGACAGCATACGATTCAGGGTGAATCGGTGTGCGGTCCAGCGGATTTTCTCCACCCGGTATACGGATAAAGCCTACAGATTGCTCGTAGGTTTTTGCACCAAGACGCGGCACCTTCTGCAACTGACGACGGTTGCTGAATTTACCGTTTTCCTCACGGTACTTAACGATGTTTTTGGCAATCGTCGCATTGATTCCTGCTACATAGGATAACAGCGCGGAGGAAGCCGTGTTCACATCCACACCAACATGGTTAACGGCTGATTCGACAACGTCCTTTAAGCTTTCATCCAGATGTTTCTGCGACACATCATGCTGGTATTGACCTACACCAATAGCCTTCGGCTCAATTTTAACCAGCTCAGCCAGTGGGTCCTGCACACGACGTGCGATGGAAGCCGCACTACGCTCGGCCACGTCCAAATCGGGAAATTCCTCCTGTGCCAGCTTGGAGGCAGAATATACGCTCGCGCCGGCCTCATTGACGATCAGATACGCTAGACTGCTGTCACCAATGTCCGCGATGACTTCCGCTACGAATTGCTCTGTCTCGCGCGAAGCGGTTCCGTTACCAATGACAATCAATTCGATACCGTATTGGGCAATCAGCTGCTTGAACTTTTCAGCAGCCTCGCGCTTCTTGTTGTTCGGCGGTGTCGGATACGTCACAGCCACTTCCAGCAGCTTGCCGGTGTCATCGACAACCGCCAGCTTGCAGCCTGTCCGATAGGCTGGATCGACACCGAGCACACGTCGGCCCTTGATCGGAGCCTGTAGCAACAGGCTGCGCAAGTTGCCTGCAAAGATGGAGATGGCCTGCTGCTCGCCCTTCTCCGTCATTTCAGCGCGTACTTCACGCTCGATAGATGGCGCGATAAGTCTTTTATACGCATCCTCAATGACACTGCGCAGCAAATCTTGCACAACAGACGATCCTTTAATCACTTGGCCTGCCACGTAATTATAAATGGAATCTGGCACTACCTCCAGACCAACCTTAAGAATGCCTTCCCGTTCCCCGCGATTAATCGCCAGAATACGGTGAGGTGGCATTTTCTTGGCGAGTTCACGATAGCTGTAGTAGTTCTCATACACGGATTCTTGCTCCGCGTCCTTCGCTTCGGAGGTCAACATACCATGGTCCAGCGTATATCGGCGTACCCATTGGCGAATAGCCGCATCATCCGCTATATTTTCAGCTAAAATGTCCAAGGCCCCTTGGATGGCCGCCTCGGCGCTGTCCACTCCCAGTTCCGCATTTACATAAGACTCGGCTTCTTTCAGAGCATCGCCCTGTTTTGGCTGGCTCCAGATCCAGATAGACAGCGGCTCCAGTCCCCGTTCCTTTGCTACACTGGCGCGGGTTTTGCGCTTTTGCCGATACGGACGGTACAGATCCTCCACTTCCTGAAGTTTAACCGCAGAGGTGATAGCCGCCTGCAGGTCTTCCGTCAGCTTGCCCTGCTCATCAATAATGCGGATGACCTCTACCTTACGATCCTCCAGATTACGCAAATACACTACACGATCTTCAATTTCACGTAGCTGATTTTCATCCAGCTCTCCTGTCATTTCCTTACGATAACGCGCGATAAAAGGAATTGTATTCCCTTCATCCAACAAACTGATCGTTGTCCGGATTTGCTTGAGTGCCAGCGACAGCTCTCTCGCCACTTGTTTGACAATCCGCTCTTGGCGTTCTGCTTCGTTCGGCTCCTGCCGGATTTCCGTCTTCGTTTCCTCGTTAGACAAACCTATCCCTTCTTCCTCACAGCTCTTGTCATACACCATGTCTTTCATTATCACAAAAAATGATTCAAAGCGCCAGCAGGTGACGTTAAAGCAAGCCCTACCTGCAATTTTCATTGGACACGCAAAAGGACAGCGCCCAAGCGCTGCCCTTTTCCCGTTTCACTCGTCGTTCCATCACGCTAAAAATCAATCAAACCGAGACTGATTTGTAGCGAATCGCTCACTTTGCGCATGGTTTCTTCATCTAAGTGGGTGATTTTGTCGGTAAGCCTTTGCTTGTCGATCGTCCGAATTTGCTCCAGAAGAACAACAGAATCACGATCAAAGCCATGCGTCGCCGCGTCGATTTCCACGTGTGTAGGCAGCTTTGCCTTCTGAATCTGAGCGGTGATAGCTGCCACGATCACGGTAGGACTAAACCGGTTGCCGATATCATTTTGAATGATCAGCACAGGTCTGACGCCACCTTGCTCGGAACCGACTACGGGTGAAAGGTCTGCAAAAAAAACGTCGCCGCGCTTTACGATCAATATGGATTACACCCCGCTAACTGTACGGCCCAAGGTGCTGTTTGCATCTTCCTCCGCGTGAAAGGCTTCGGATGCCATGGTCAAGTTAATTTTAGCCATTTCCATGTATCCACGCTGCATAGCTTCACGAATGTAACGTTTTTTACGTTCGCCTACATACAGCTTCATGGCCTGCCTGATAAATTCACTGCGGTTGGAATTTTCCATAGCTACGATCCCGTCCACTTCCTGCAAGAGATGATCTGGCAAACTGATCATTATTCTTTTGGTGTTCTGCAAATTGGCCAACTTCTCTTCCACCCCCAAAACCTTGTCGCCATTGTACCATTATAACGTTATTCCCGGTAATTTATTCAAACGGAATACAAGAATGTATATGATATTCGTATATCATCTATGCTGCATTCCATTATAAACTACGCAGTTCGTTTTCGTACAGGCGTTTGATCCCCGAAATACAAGTGTCAGCGGAGCCTGATGCGTCTTTTGACAGTTATAGCGCTCTTTTCTTTCCTTTGTACATATTTCGGGACGTTCTGCGAAAACTCCTGCTTTTATTCGGTAATTTGCGTTATGAAATTAATTCCAGTAGGTTGGAAGAAGCGAGTTCACTCGAATAACAGGAACATGACCTCGTGTGTATACACGCGGTACCCTGTCTGCGATCATGCAGATCACCTCATAGTGGATCGTACCAAGCTTGGATGCCAGCTCATCCGCGGCGATAGTTTCGCCGGACTGCTGGCCGATGAGAACAACCTCTTCGCCGGTTTGGATTTCTTCCGCATCTTCTGCGAAAGATTGTAAGGATACCATACACTGGTCCATGCAAATCGTACCGAGTACCGGGACGCGGCGACCGCGTATCAACACTTCGATCTTCCCACTCAGCATGCGGGAGTATCCATCCGCATAGCCGATTGGCAGTGTACCGATCCGTTCTTCACTGGAGGTTACATACCGGGTGCCATAACTAACTCCCCAGCCGGGAGGAAGCGTCTTGGTGTAAACCACCGCCGTCTTCAATGACAATACAGGTAGCAGCTCAATGACCTGCCGGTTAACCTCATCAGACGGATACAGACCGTATATACTGATACCAACCCGCACCATATTGGGGGAAAGAGAAGGGGTATCAATGGTAGCGGCGCTGTTGGCCGTATGTATAATGGGAATGGTGATATCTTGTTCCCTTAGCGCTTCCGCCACGCCCCGAAACCGATCATATTGTAGCAGTGTATAGCTTTTGTCTTCTTCATCCGCGCGGGCAAAATGGGTGTACATGCCTTCCAGCAGCACTTGTTCTAATTCGTTAGCCTGCCGGACAAAAGCCATAGTCTCTTCTCCAGGCAGCAAACCCAGTCTTCCCATGCCGCTGTCTATTTTGATGTGCACCTTCAGCTTGCGTTCGTTTCCTTGGCGGTCCATTCTGCGGATACCCTCCAGCACTTCCTCACTGAACACTGTCAATGAGATATCATGCTCCCAAGCCGTTTGTACAGCTTCCGGTGAGGTATAACCAAGTACTAGAATTGGTAGCTGAACCCCCGCATGACGAAGCTCCAACGCTTCATCCAGAAAAGCGACGCTCAAATAATCCGCACCAAGGCGTTCCAATTCCTTTGAAATTTCCACGGCACCGTGTCCGTAGGCATTAGCCTTGACACAGACCAGTATCAGCTTATCCGCTGGCAATGCCTTGCGAAAAGCTTCATAGTTGGCGCCAAGGTGATCCAGGTTGATTTCGGCCCGGGTCGATCTGTATTGTGCTTGCAAATCCAGTCACCTTCTTCAATTGTTAGCCTGTAACATAACCTTTTACCATTCGGAGTGTGGCAAAGTACTTGCTTCCAAAGGTTAATGGTAATGTTCAAAAACCTGGCTGTCAATGGCAGGGGGGCTTTACCAGCCTCCTCTACATCTCTACAATAGAACAGGATATACAAGCGGTGCACATCTTAGACTGCGAATGAACAAAAGACGGATACGGGCGGCAGCAGAGCATTTTTACACTCTAGACCGTCTGCATCCGTCTATAAAGTTTTATTTACCCGATTGATCCTGTATAGAAGCGGCAATTTGTATCATTTCGCTTACAGGCAGGTCAGCACTGGTGATTCTGAACTCGATTCCGTCATTCATCCAGGTCATCGTCTGCTGTTCGCTTCCGGTCAGAACGGCAAAGCTCCCACCAATATCAACCAGTTCGCCTGCGGCCAGTGCGACCGCCCGATCTTTTGGACGCGCCTCCACAATGGTATAATTATACGTCCCACTATACCGCAGCATCACCGCATGTGTACCATTATCCTCCAGCTCCGGCGTATCCTTGATCTGTACTCCGGCTGGCGTATAGGACGGTTCGATCAAGCCGAACTCACCCATCACAGCTTCTGCCGCATCTGTTCCCGCTGACGTTCCGTTTGCGGCGTCCGATGTACCCGGGGTTTGTTGCTGCGCCTCTGCGTTGGCTGCTGCGTCCGGTTTGGACGTATCGTTTGTGGCAGTTCCGTCTACCTTTGCTTCCCCTGAAGGCTGCTGAACTGCATCCCCTGCTGTTCCCTGCTCTTGTCCGGGTTCGCCAGACGTCACGCCAGTGGTCCCATCCATCGCACCGGAAGGATCAAGCTGACCGCTGGGATCCACTGCTCCAGAAGATGGCGCCCCTTCACTACCCGTACTGGTCTTACCTGAAGCCATATTCCGCTCCATATCAAAAGAGTCCTTGTCAAACTTCGTATCAAAAGCAAATTGATCGAATTTCAGATCAACAACTACCTTGGCATTCGCATCAGACACCTGTACCTGAGTGGGTGCATAGTCATTTTTGGACAGCCATATCTTTTGTCTCACCAGCGCATGGCTGTTGTAATTTGCTGCCACATCAAACACATAGGATTTATCGTCGGTAGCCAACTGACGGGAGGCATCGCCGATAATGCTGCGAACCAACGTTTCATATAAATATACTTGACCCTGATTGTTTGGCCAGTCGCTTTTGAAACGGAAGCTTTTGTTCAGGCTAGGTGTTAGTACAAATACACCCTCATCATTACGAAGCACAATTTGCGTAACATCCTTTTTCTCGTTCGTCATGGCAATTCGGTAATAGGACGGCTTGCGGTAGGAAATATCCACCTTGTATTCCTGCGGCGTGTCGCCGGTATGCAGCGTCATCAAAGCTGTACCGTGGTAGCTGTTCAGGTCGCTCACCACGTCACTCAAATCTTTAACCACATCGTCCGCGCTCTTCTTGCCGCACCCGGCCAGCAGCAGCGTTACACACATGACCATGGCGAGCATCCATGAAATCCGGCGCATGTCATCAACCCCTTCAGCACATGTTTTAAATGAATTAGTACATGTCTATGAAGGACTTGTTCGATTTATGCAGACTGGCATGACAAGCTTGAACGTATCCTTGCGTAATGCTATAAAATCTTTTGGAGAGTGATCATAAATTCATACAGAAAATAAATTGAAAAACCGATCAAAACCACGCCTGCACCGATCGTAACCCACTTGATGGCGGTTCGATTCATGGCTTTTCGTGTTGTGGCTACGAGGGTCATCAATCCTAAATCATGGATAAGAATACCGAACAGAATACCTAAACCAACAACCAAGAATTGACTTGTGTTTGACTGATCAAATGAGCTTGCCAGCACAGTCCCAAAAACACTCACCCAGAACACTAAATTCCCCGGTGAAACAGCTACAAGCAGTCCATTTTTATAGGAAGAAAATAATGATTTCGTCTTTTTTTCTCCTTCCAGCGCAATATCATGATCCGCATTTTTAATACTGTCGTACCCTACGTAGCACAAAAAAAGGGCTCCAACGAACCACATAATCACTTGTACAACAGGTAATGACAAGACTGAGGCCAGACCAAAATACAAGCCAGTGATTAATAACAAATCAACAGTCATTCCTCCAAGGCCGACAATCCATCCATGCATGAACCCATTTTTCAGTCCCTGCTTCGTCATTTCAACCGTAATTGTACCTACAGGTAGTGCTATAGAGAAACCTAGTAAAACATATGTAATAAACAATGCCATTTCAAAACCCCTTTCAAATGTATAAAAATGATAATGAGCTAAGAACATTTTGTACAAAATCGGATTCATTGACCAAGTTTGTCCATTGAGTATTGAGGGTTCAGCGCTTATCATAGCTTTTGTGATAATAATTCTCATTTGCAAAATTCTGAATCATTCTATTATACGGAGGTTGCTATGACCAACAAGAACTCGACAATCAACAAAAAATCCACTCGACAATACACTGCTCTCATCTGCCTATTCTTTCTTATGGGGACATTGCTGCTGGGATGCGGCCCATCTGAAAATCAGACTGCAAGCAGCAACACAACAGCATCTACAAAAACATCGGAAGCTGCCACAACTCGTGACTACACAGACTATAAGGGACATACAGTGAACATTCCCACGACTCCTGGGCGCATTGCTTACTTCGGAGAAAACTATGGGGATCTACTGGTTTTAGGCGTACAAGCTGTAGGTACATCGACTTCTATGATTGAAGGCAAGGTTTATGAAAAGCAGGTTCAGAACGTGGCCGATCTGGGGTTCCCGATTAATTTGGAAAAAGCCTTGGAACTACAGCCTGACCTGATCATTACCGCCGATACAGATGAAAAACAATACGCAACGTTAACAAAAATTGCACCTACAATTATGTTCGATACCTTTGCCCCGTTAAACGACCGTTTGCTGCATCTCGGAGACATTGTGAACAAGAAAAAGGACGCTGAAGATTGGCTTGCCCAATATAAAATAAAGGAAGCGGAGATGTGGACCAAACTTCACGCAGAAGGTGTTAAGGCGGGGGAAACAGCTTCAGTCTTTACCTACTATCCAGGTGATCGTTTATTCGCAATGGGACGGACAGGACTGTCACAAATACTGTATGAAAAGAATGGTTTCAAACCTACCCCTCCTATTCAGAAAGCACTGGATGAAGACAAAGGATTTGTACAAATATCTCAGGAAGTGATCGGACAATACGCTGGAGATCGGATTTTCATACTAAGAACACCAAGTTCAGAAGCCCAACAATCCACCGAACAGTTAATGAAAAGCAAGCTGTGGCTCCAGCTTCCTGCTGTCAAACAGGGACGTGTGTACATTCAGGATATTGGCAAAACTGAAAGTGATGCTTCCACTCGAGAATGGCTGCTGGAGGAATTGCCCAAGCTCATCAAATAAAATTGGAGAAGCTTATCAACACTTGTTGATAGGCTTCTTTTTTGTTGAACCTAAAGGAGGTATACTTATATATATATGATAACCATTCTCAATAAAAGGAGCAATACCGTGAACCAGTCTCCGCCGTCCGTATATCCTCCCCCGTTCAGCTCACTGCTTTTTCATTTTAAAGAAATTGCGTTGGTTGGTGAGCCTACCGATGAATTATTATCACGTCCCAATTCATATCACTGTCTGCTTATGTTCATCTGTGGGACAGGGATGGTGGACATTGGTCCAGAGCAGTATCTATTCCATACAGGTCATGGGTATTGGCTAGCTCCAGGTGAATCCTATCAAATCGCTCCTCTGAATGGAACTGTACCTGAATATTACAAAATCACATTTGAGGTCATTGCTTTGCTGTCAGAACCACAAGCGGACATGGCCTTGGCTGAACACCCATCGCGTATGCCATCCATATATCATGGGCCTGTCCTGCCGAGACCGCGCGAATGCATCGTCTCCTCTTCTTCCTCCAAACTTATTCAGTTGACTGAAGAGTTATTTCATTGTACCCAACAAACGGTACAGTCGCATAACCAAACATCTGTATTACGGCAGCAAATCATGTTTCAAGAGTTGCTCTTGCTGTGGCAGGAAGACCACACCCCTATTGATCAAAATAATACCTCTTATCCGGCATTGCCAGCATCGGTAGAAGGCACTCTCTCCTATATGGAAAACAACTATGAAAAGCCCATTACCGTCAAGCAGCTTGCCGAGCAGGCGAACGTTTCCATATGGCAGTACTCACAAATGTTTCGTAAAATCACAGGCAAAAAGCCGCTGCATTACCTCACTGAGCTGCGCTTGAATCATGCCAAGCGGTTGCTGCTGGATTGCAAACGGCCTTTACGTGAAATTGCCCGTCAGGTTGGTTTCTCTGACGAATATTATTTTAATCGACGGTTTAGGCAAATGACCGGGATTCCCCCTGGCAAGTACGCACTTTCTGTCTCCGGTTCTGTGCGCGTCAAGGATTGGACGGGTCACCATATTCATATTCCGCGCCGAGCAAGCCGCATCATCTATCATGGAGAAACGATGGGTGATCTATTGGCATTAAGGGCCAAAGCCGTCGGCGGAAGTCTGCGACTCAGTGAATACAGCGTCTATAAACATCGTCTTGTGAACGTCGCCGATGTGGGCCTTCCACTGGATACCCGCTTGACCAGCGCTCTTGATCCTGATCTAATTATCATCGCCAATTCGGACGAACAGGAATATGAGCGCATTGCCAGCATCGCTCCCACCGTCACCTTCAACTCCTTCGCCACACTGGAGGAACGGATGCGTACACTTGGCATCTGGCTCGGTAAGGAGCGAGAGGCCGAACGCTGGTTGTCTGCCTTCACAGCCCGTAATCTGGCAATGTGGCAGCAGCTCGGTACGCAAATCACAGCTGGAGAAACAGCCTCCGTCTTCATCTTCGATCATGGCGATCGGCTCTTTGTCATGGGTATGTCTGGATTCTCTTCGGCCCTCTACCACCCCCAGGGCTTTCAGCCCGTTGAGCCGATCCAAAAGGTGCTCGACGAGGGACACGGCTTCGCGGAAATAGATCCGAACGAATTGCCTGATTACGCCGGGGACCGCATTTTTATGCTTGTCCCGACAGCCCCAGAATCCAAACGTACGCTGGAACGCATGATCAGCAGCCCTCTCTGGGGCAGCCTCCCTGCTGTACGTCAAGGTCGGGTATATTTCGTAGAAGCTGACCGCTGGAACTGGAGCGATGCCATGACCCGGCAAAAGCTGCTTACTGCACTGCCCAAACTGCTTGGCACTTCATCCTGAGAAGCTGCCATTTTTCTAAAGATACTACATTAGACCTTGAATGCTTCCATCTGCCTCCAGCGACATATGCTCAGCCGCTGGGGATTTGGGCAATCCTGGCATCGTCATAGTATTGCCTGTTTCCACGACCACAAAGCCTGCCCCTGCGGACAAGGAAACGCTGGATACGTGAATGGTAAAGCCCTCCGGTGCACCTAGCAGAAAAGGTTGATCTGAGAAAGAATACGGTGTTTTGGCCATGCATACAGGCAGTTGTCCAAAACCAAGCTGCTCCATACCGGCCAACGCCCGTTTGGCCGCAGGAGTGTAAGCTACCTCTGCCGCACCGTAAATCTCCTTCGCAATGGCACTAATTTTCGCTTGCAAACTAAGGGTATGCTCATACAATGGTGCAAAATGGGCTTTGTCCTCCTGGAGCAGGTTGAGCAGGCTTTGGGCCAGCTTTTCTCCCCCTTGGCTTCCCTGTGCCCACACCTGTGACAGCTCTACGGGTACTCCCAGCTTGCGGCATTCCGAGAAAATCAGTTCCAGCTCGGCTTCTCTATCTGTTACAAAATGGTTGACCGCTACCAGTACTGGCACGCCAAACTTTTGCAAATTCCGTACATGCCGGTTCATGTTGGCTAATCCAAGTTGCAATTGCTCCAGATTTTCTGCGTCCAGCTCATTTTTAGCTACACCGCCATTATATTTCAGCGCTTTGGCGGTTACGACCAACAGAGCGGCATCTGGCTGCAAACCGGATTGACGGCACTTGATATCAAAAAACTTTTCTGCCCCCAGCTCAGCCCCGAATCCAGCCTCCGTGACGACCACCTCTCCCAGCTTCAAGGCTAGCTTCGTACCGATCAAACTACTGCATCCATGTGCAATATTCGCAAAAGGTCCACCATGCACAATAACTGGAGTTCCCTCCAATGTTTGCACCAGATTGGGTTTCAATGCTTCCCGAAGCAGCACAGCCATACCTTCCACCGCATGTAGTTCCTCAGCTGTTACCGTTTCGCCATCTTCGTTATAACCAATTACCATCCGACCCAATCGCACTTTAAGATCGTCCATATCTTCACTTAAACATAATACCGCCATCACTTCTGAAGCTGAGGTAATCAGAAAGCCACTTTCCCTCACCGCTCCATTACCTGACCCCAATCCGGTCACAATATTTCGCAAACTTCGGTCGTTCATATCGACAGCGCGTTTCCACACGATCCGCTCCGGTTTCAACCTCAAAGCATTTCCATGAAACAAATGGTTATCGATCATCGCTGCCAGCAAATTATGCGCAGCTGAAATCGCGTGAATATCACCTGTAAAATGCAGGTTAATGTCTTCTGCTGGAACAATCTGGGCTTGTCCTCCCCCGGTTGCTCCTCCTTTCATGCCGAAGCAAGGGCCAAGGGACGGCTCACGCAACGCAGCAACGGTTTTATGCCCCAGCGCATTCAGCGCCTGTGACAACCCGATGGTTGTCAGCGTTTTTCCTTCTCCCGCCGGCGTGGGATTCATCGCCGTAACCAGCACCAGCTTTCCATTCGGGCGATCCTTTAACTGCTCCCACAGGGACGGATTCAGCTTTGCTTTATATTTTCCATACGTCTCCAGATGTTCTTCTTCAATTCCTGCTTCTTTGGCTATATCAATAATCCTCTTCATCTTTCGTTATGTACCCCCCGTTTTGTAAGTCTGACCAATGGTGCCAAACCCTGTATCGTTTTATTTTACCAAAGTGTGCCGCTTATTGCGCTATGATTCATTTCATCGCAAGCGTTGCTATCATGTGAGTTATAAAAAAAGAGCATCCCCCGTCCGCATGGACTTTGGTGGATGCTCTTTTGATACGTCTCGTTTAACAAACAGCTCTCAAATTAACCTGCAAAGTTAGCAGCGTAATTTTCAGCAATAAATCCCTTAGAAACCAGGACAGCTTGGGATTTCTTAGTAGCAGGACCATAGCCTTGGGTCAACAGATCATTAATATGTAAGCGGTTATAAATGAAGCAAAATACAAAGTTGGACGCGCCACTCGTAAGGACCGATACCAGAAAAATAATAACTGCCCACTTCCAATCCCCTCTAAACAACGCAGGGAAAAAACCGAAAAAGAGCGTAGTCCATGAAAAACCTACTTTGCGTTCCTTGATCATTCCAGTTTTATTTCTTAATTTAATCTTCATTTACCCCTTACCTCTCTTTATATAGTCTTTTAGAACTATATTAGATTATATAGGACAGAGGGAATAAATGGAACTTAATTTCGGTAAAATCATAAATTTCTCAAATACTTTCTAGTTTATAATGTTTTTCTAGCATTTCTTTAAAAACATCAACAGGGTACTTATATTCGACTGTTTTGAAAACAATCCGGTTATTCCACTGGTTTTTTTCCAGCTCGCACCCATGCTCCATATCCAGTTCTTTCATGATAAAAATAATCTCATCCAAGGTTCCCATTACACTATGACTATTCGTCGTAGTAGCCAGCATCTGCTCGCCTTCCTGTGTGTATGCCTTTACAATCTGTTCATCAAAGCCTTCGCTGATCATTAATTCCTTCAAGGCTTGCATAAAAAGAGCTGGCAGGTTGTTGTACTGCGATTTTTTAATCCCAAAAAGCGTGATGCTTAAGCGGGATATATCATGCATAAACACTATATTTTTTCTTCGATTAAGTAAAAACAAGCTGGCATGCCAACTATTCAAAGGCGGATAAATATCAACTTGAAGTGGTTCCGTCTCCCATTCCTTCAGCAGTTTTTGTGTTCCTCGTATAACAAACATCGTTGTTCTCCTTTATTGACGGTCCTGTACCGCAGCGTAATTCGACATACCTAATCTCTCACATGAGGCACGTCCCAGATATCATAACACCGTATTCCAAACATCGGATTGTAAACTCTTTCAGTATAATATAGGAAAGCGGTGAATTTCCAGTAATTTGATTACATCTTACGCTGGGGTTGGAGAAAAAAATCTACTTCAGTGCCTTCAGGTTGAGAATATTTAGATCATTTCATGTGGTGGTTAAAGCAATCACCTAAGTGTGAGTAATCAATTATATTTGAGACTGATTTCATTACTTTTAACGGCACATGTTTGAGAGAATATTAATAGTAATTTTGGAGAAAGTCTTGCCTCTACAAGGTTTTCTCTTTTATCTAAAAAAGAATAGTTAATTCTAACTGAATAAAGAATATAGTAGAGTTAAGTCACATGTCAGCAGATTAACTGCTCTAAGTCAAAATCATAAGAAAATCAGTATTAAAAAGCTGACTTCTCGGGATAAAAAGTCAGCTTTTTACGATTTAGACCAAGACCTTTTCTGATTATTCACAAATGGATTGCGGTTTAAATAGTGTTTTTTATTCTTGTCTACTAACTATACTTTTAATATTTTCTTTAAATGTACTTAGTTTTTGCCCATCAATATATTGATTGTTTTCTGCGTCAATACTATTAAGACTAGCTTGTTCTTTTAACGCCTGATTGACCGCATAAACGTTTCCGTTTTTAATGTCAAACTTACCTTGATATTCACCAGCCACAAAGTAAATTGGATTAATTTTAGGATCTTGGCCCTTTTTCAAAAATAGAACGAGTTCATCGCCTTGCTTAAGGTAGGGATTGTCTGTTTTTTCAACAATATCGTCTTTTTTTATTCCTAATTGGGTAATAACAATATTTTTTTCTGATTCTGTTCCTTTAATCACATCAGTCAATTCTGCATTATACCGTGTAGAATCCTCCTCTGGTAAAGTCCCCTGAATACCTGTTATTTTTACCTGTGCAACCAAATCTACAGCATTAGTCAAAGCATCAAGTGTATCATAAGATTTACTTAGGCTTAGGCTTGTAATAACTTTGGTTTTTCCGTTTTTTTCAGGCTCAGGTTTATTCGGTGTCGCTTGTTTTGAGTCTGCAACGATTGGTGCATTATTTGTTGTTGGTTGGAGAGCATCACTTTTTACTAAATACCCAACCACACCCACAATGGCCACGGCAGCTATTGTTGTAATAATATATTTCTTCATTTAACTTACCTCCCTTATTAATAAAGATCATTAATACCAAACACATCTTCGCTAGGCTGTGGAGTGTAAATTCCCCAATTATCATAGCGTTGTGGTGTAGTTGGATACATCAAGCATTTACTAAAGTCTTCATCTAGTCCTAAGACATGTCCTAGCTCATGGGCAGCCACTGATTGTGCCTTCTGAGAAGAATAATTTTGGGTGAAGGCGGTATTGAACCAGCTATAGGAACTATAGATATAAGAAACTAAAAAGTTTATCAAATCATTAGTTCGCCCAGAAGAGTAGTAGTCGGAGACATTCATTACGAAAATTTATAAAATATTACTCACACCAAGCGCTTTTCAGACAAGCCAATACATCCCATATTGCAGTTAAAGGTTATTAGAATCAAGCTTTTCAGTTTTAACAATGTGCTTATTTTTATTACAGCCACCAGGGTTTCGAATTTTTTGCCCACCCGCAGTCAACCTTCTCACCACATTTTTATATACAAAAATGGGGCTGTACGCCTTGCTTCTCTTAGGTTTTTCAACTTTTCATCATGTTAGAGAGGTTGGGAAAAAACGCCCCTTCAAATCTCCTACGAACATTCCCCACTCAACTTCAATGGATATTTATTATGGAAATCCCCTCCACTGCTCTATATAATTCAGGTACAGTTCGTCACGCGAGCTTAATCTAAAAATTAGGGGTGTTCCACACCTATGCCACAGCATATTTTACTTATTGAAGACGATCTATCCATTGCCGAAATGCTACTCAAAGCACTCACTAAGGAAGGATACAGCCTAACCACTGCCTATGACGGGGAAGAGGGGCTTCTTGCCTTTGAACGTCATACCTATGATCTGGTACTGGTGGATTTGATGATGCCGAAAGTGGAAGGTATGGAGGTGATCCGCCAGATCCGTACCCACAGCGCCGTGCCGATTCTGATTATGTCAGCCAAGGACAGCGACGTAGATAAAGCGCTTGGATTGGGCTTTGGGGCAGACGATTATGTTGCCAAACCTTTTTCAATGCTGGAAATGACGGCTCGTATTCGGTCCGCGATCCGCAGATCTACTACATATGCCCGTCAGCAACAGCAGGAGGAACATCCGCAAGCACAAGTTTTGACCTACGGCAGTCTGCGCATTGATTTTGATCATTTTACAGTCATACGCAATGAAAACGAAATTCAGCTAACAGCTAAAGAGTCCGATATTTTGAAGCTGTTTGTAACCAATCCGAACCGGGTATTTACAAAAGCACAATTATACGGATTTATTTGGAAAGACGATTATATGGGCGACGAGAACGTGATTAACGTCCATATTCGCCGCCTGCGTGAGAAAATCGAAGAAGATCCCTCTCATCCTGTCCACATTAAAACACTATGGGGCATTGGCTACAAATGGGAGAATGGTTGATATGAACATCCAAAACATTTCTGAATGGATTATCGTCCTCATCATGTCAGTCGTTATCATATGGCTTTGGCGGGAGCGTATGGCCTATAAGCGTAAAATAAAGGATATCCGAACCCTACTAGAGCGAATAGTGACGGTGAATCATGCAGAAAAGCTGCTATATGTCACAGGTGACGTTGAACTGCAGCGACTCATGACGGAAATTAATCGACTGCTGGACTTGAATCTCAGAGTGTCTGCAGATTACAACCGTAGCCAAATTGCTATGCGCAAAATGATTTCGAATATTTCCCACGATCTCAAGACCCCGCTTACGGTTGTGCTTGGATATGCCGAGATGCTGGATGGCGATCCGACTATTTTGCCGGAAGAACGTATAAAGCTGCTATCCAAAATTCATCAAAAGACAAGCGAAGCGATTGAGCTGATCGGGAGCTTTTTTAGTTTGGCAAAGCTGGAAGCTAATGATACGGATATTCCGTTGACTCGGCTAGAGGTGGGAGAACTATGTAGACGCAGCATTTTAGAGTTTTATGACCTGCTGACTGCACAGGGGTTTACTGTGCATATTGAGATCCCGGAGCACCCCATTCATGCCTTGGGGAACGAAGGAGCGATTGGGCGGGTGCTGAACAATCTGATCTCGAATGCCATTCGCTACGGGGCAGACGGACGGACGCTCGGTCTGGCTCTATCGGAACAGCAGGATACAGTGCGTATAGAGGTATGGGATCGTGGAAAAGGCATACAGGAATCTGAGCAAGATAAAGTTTTTGAACGCATGTACACACTGGAGGACTCCCGCAATAAGGCGGTACAAGGCAGTGGACTGGGCCTTACGATTGCCAAACGCCTGGTTGAAGCGATGAACGGAGAAATTCAATTGACCAGTAGACCTTATGAGCGGACGGTCTTCTCTTTTACATTGAAGAAAATCAACTATTAATCGTACTGAACATGCTCAACTTAATAAATTTGTAAGAATCACGAAAGAAAAATGAACATTTCGCCCTTTATCCTTGAATTATCAGCAGTATACGAAGGGAGAACACCTATGACTTACGTAATACGTACACATCAGTTGACCAAGGCCCTGAAGGGCAACGAAATTGTAGCGGGAGTCAGTATGAATGTGCGCAAGGGAGAAACCTATGGCTTTCTCGGCCCTAACGGGGCGGGCAAGACAACGATGATGAAAATGATTACGAATTTACTCAAGCCGACATCGGGTGAAATTGAATTATTCGGTGAGAAATTAACGCCAAAGTCGTATCATCTGCTCGGACGGATGGGTTCGATTATTGAATACCCGATTTTTTATGACAGGCTGACGGCGCAGCAAAATCTGGAACTTCATTGTGAATACATGGGTTATTATAATAAGCAGGCTGTTCGGGATGCCCTGGAATTAGTGAATTTGCGAAATGCGGGTGACAAGCCGGTAAAAGACTTTTCACTGGGAATGAAACAGCGTCTCGGGATTGCCCGCGCTATTGCGACTAAGCCAGAGCTCCTCATTTTGGATGAACCAATTAATGGTCTGGACCCAGTGGGAATCAAGGAAATCCGCCAATTATTCCACATGCTATGCAAAGAATATGGGATGACTCTGCTCGTGTCCAGTCATATTTTAGCGGAAATAGAGCAGATTGCGGATACGGTAGGCGTGATTAATCACGGAAGGCTGATTGAGGAAGTGTCGATGGAGCAGGTGCGGGAAACCAATACAGAATACATCGAATTTACGACCAACGATTGTAAAAAGGCGACCTACGTCCTCTCCCATCATCTGAATCTGAATAATATAAGGGTGCTCAATGAACAGAGTATACGTATTTACGATTCAAATGTACCGCAGAAACAAATTACGAAGACGCTCATTTTAAATGATATAGAAGTGGATTCCATTCATCAGAAAAGCAGCACGCTGGAAGACTACTTTTTGCGGCTGTTAAACGGAGGTGATCTCCATGCTTAAATTGATGCAATTGGAGCTCAAAAAATTTCATCTGGCGGGTTATATCCGTTCAGCACTGATCGCCAATGCATGCATTCTTGGGCTGCTCTGTATCATCGCGCTGGACAGCCAAAGTACAGGAATACCCGAATTTACACAGTACACTCAGCTTCTCGATCTCATGGACATGCTGGTTCGAGGCACATTTATTGTGTTTGCCTCCGTTCTCCTGTGCCGCTTTATCGTTGGGGAATTTAAGTCCAAATCGATTACGATCCTGTTCATGTATCCGATTCACCGTCAAAAGCTGATGATCGCCAAGCTCTTGGTTGTGCTGCTGTTTACGTTCTTGTCTATTGTTATTTCGGAAATAATCATTACGGCTGCTATTCATCTGCTCAACCAGTTTTTCTTGATTGTACCGGATAACCTTACTCTTTCGATACTGGGTCAACAATCAGCACGGACGCTGATCAATGCCGTTGCTGCCAGCTTTATGGGACTGGTTCCGCTGTATATGGGAATGCGAAGATACTCTGTACCCACCACCATTGTAACCTCAATCCTGATTGTAGCATTGCTTTTCTCCAATAATAACGGCGCTACACTTAGCTCCATTGCCCCCGTGCAAATCGGCTTCTCTTTACTGGGAATGTTTGTGGCTTATGCAGCGATTCGACGTATTGAGTATAAGGATATTACCTCGTAATATGTAACTTAGTAAAGCGCTTTCGAAAAATAGATGAAAATCATTGTTAGATATACACACATTTTTCACTGGACTTCATTCTAAAACAGGTATATCCTATAGGAGAAATTAAAAAACGGAATAAGGATCTTCGGGGTAGGGTGAGATTCCCAACCGGCGGTATGGCTCATGGAGCTAAGCCCGCGACTCTGTATCTGGCAACAGGATACGGACTGATTTGGTGAGATGCCAAAGCCGACGGTAAAGTCCGGATGGAAGAAGATCGAAATATCAACATGCCGCGAAGTGGATGAATGCTGCGTTATTGGTTTTGCAGTAACTTCGTTTAACTTGCATAAAGCGGCAAGTTTATTTGATCAACCCCCGTCTTGCATGGCTTACGCCATGGACGGGGGTTTTTTGTGCCACCGGTCCTGTATTCGCAAGGAGCTAATTGAGTATGAGTCAATCTTCTACTGTACTAACATCCAAAGGTTTTGATCGTAGCTCCCACATGAAAAGCGGTTTTTGGCTGGTCGCAATTGGCGCGGCCTTGTGGGGCGCTGATCCGCTGTTTCGTATTATTTTGCTAAAATCATTTACTTCAACACAAATTGTACTAATGGAGCATGTGCTGCTCTTCCTCGCTCTGACACCGATGTTGTGGAAGCATCGTGAGGAACTCAAAACGGTACGGCTTCGTCAAGTTTTCGCTATTTTATTCGTCTCGTGGGGCGGCTCGGCTCTGGCCAGCGTGATTTTCACCATGGCACTTAGCAATGGTGATTTGAATGCTGTACTCTTACTCCAGAAGCTTCAACCCTTGGTCGCTATTGTTCTAGCCCGTATTATTTTGAAGGAAATGTTGCCGCGTCATTTTGGATTATTAATTGTCGTCGCTTTGTTCGGGACGTATCTTCTGACCTTCGGTTGGTCGCTCCCCTTCGGGCATGTTCGTGATTTTGTCCAGGTCGGTAGTCTGCTTGCACTCGGTGCAGCAGTTCTATGGGGCGGCTCGACAGTCATGGGAAGTTACTTGCTTCGTTCAATGAAATATGAAACGGTAACCTCCCTCCGCTTCATGGTGGCGCTCCCTCTGCTGATTGTCCTCACCTCTGTAGAGCATGCGCCATGGAATATGCCTGCCGGTACATGGGCGGGCGCAGCTGTGATTATCAATCTGCTATTGCAGGCATTGCTTCCGGGTCTTCTTAGCTTATTGCTGTATTACAAGGGCTTAAGTACGACCAAAGCGTCTTATGCTACGATGGCAGAATTGAGCTTTCCCATGGTGGGTGTCGTGATTAATTGGATCGCATTTCAGCAAATCGTTACTGTAGCGCAATTAACTGGTTTTATGCTCATCTGGATTACGCTCTTTATGATTTCACGTCAGCAAAAAAATTAACAGTTTAATGTCCCTTTCATGACTCATCCAAGCCAAATCGTGAAGATGCTTTTGCATCTCCGATTTGGCTTTTTATGTATTCGTATTCATATAAAACATAGTTCTTTAGACCCGTTTTTCAAAAAAAGTGTCTAAAATTTGCTACTATTCCTCGTTTCCCAAAGATTACATCTATAAAATTCGTCGGTTTCTGTCGAATAAAACAATGTAGTGATCATCAGACACAGAGGAGCAAGAACTATGACTAAAACAAAACAAACAGTTCCGTGGTGGAACAGGTTTCTCAAGCAGTTTTATTTAATGAGGACAAGATTAATAATATCTTTTTTGGCTGTGTTATTGATTCCAAGCGTACTTATCGGGTACTTTTCCTATCAGGGGGCTACGACACAACTCAGTCAGCAAATGGGCGGTTCCGTATACACGAATCTGTATCTGATCCGAAGCAATGTCAATCAGTATGTAGCGCCCATTATGAAAGACGTGGACGTTCTTACCACTGAAATCGAATCTAATTCCATTGGTTCCAACGAAGAGGCCCTTCAGAAAAAGTTGGATGTTATCGTCAAGGCTCATCCCGAGCTAGATGCTGCACTCCTCGGCAATGCGGAAGGACAGTACATTCGTACGCCGAAAAAAAAGGAGGCTGATTATGATCCAAGGGAGAGAAAATGGTACAAAAACGCGATGCAGGAGAAGGGTAAAGTAGCCGTTAGTGTTCCAGCTGTCAGCGTCACGACAGGGAATTTAGTAGTTAATGTATCAAAAACGCTGGAGGACGGTCAAGGAGCTGTTGCCCTGGCTTTGAACCTGGACAAAATGAGTGAAAGTCTGCAGTCTGTTAAGATTGGTGAACGCGGAGGACTCATTATTGTTGATTCTGATCATAAAATTGTGGCTGGAGCCGGATCAGCCTTTAAAAATACAGGCAAAAAACCAACAGACACCATGGAAGGACTTCCCGAAGTGGCGAAAACCGCCGAAAACGATACTCCTTCCATATCACAAATTCAATTCATGAATCGGGACGTGCTGGCCTTTACACTCCAGGACTCTCTCACCGGCTGGAACATTATCGCACTATCGGATTTGGAGGATTACAGTGATGCTGCCCAACCGATTTTGAAGCAAAGCCTGATTGTGATTGTCATTTCCATACTTGCCGCTGCGATTATCATTGTGCTTATGGTCCGCTCGTTCTTAATTCCGCTGCGCAAGCTGCAAGCAGGAACACGCATCGTCCGTGACGGAAATCTGACCGAACGTGTTAATCTATCCAGCAAGGATGAGTTCGGCGAACTGGCACAGAATTTTGACCAGATGACGCATTCCTTGCATACGATGGTTTCCGAGGTCAATCAAACGTCCTCCCGACTTGCTTCCTCTTCTCTGATGATCAAGGAAAGCACAGAGCAAACGACGGAGTCCGTACAACATGTAGCGGAAACGGTTATGGAATCCGCAGAAAATGCAGCGACCAGCGCCGAGGCATCCGAGCAAACCGCTAATGCCGTTGAAGAAATGGCGAAGGGTGTCAGCACTATTGCCGAATCGGCAAGCTCCATCGTAGATTCAGCAGGACAAACCGAGCATGATGTAGCCCAAGGCAGTCAAATGATCAGCCATGTGCGGACGCAAATGGACCGTATTCTGGAAGCTGTAAGCCAAACGGCTAGCCTAATGGATGAGCTATCCCAGCTCTCGGACGATGCGAAGCAGATGAATACGGCTATTGCCGCCATTGCCAAGCAAACCAATTTGTTGTCTCTGAACGCGTCTATTGAAGCTTCCAGAGCTGGCGAAGCCGGGCGTGGATTTGCCGTAGTCGCTATAGAGGTACGCAAGCTGTCTGAGCAATCCAAGGAAAGCGCGGATTCCATCAGTCAGATTATTACTCAGATGCTCGATTTGATTCAACGCTCTACCGCTACCATGAACGGTAATGTTCGTAACCAGGTAGGTGAAGGCATGCGTATTAGCCAAGATGCAGAAGGTGCATTTACGAATATTGAGCGCTCTACTTCTCATATCGTGGAACAAATTCAAAGTGTGTCCGCTGCTGCTGAACAAATCTCAGCCAGTACAGAGGAAGTCTCCGCCACCGTTACCCATTTGGCAAGCCTGTCTCGCAATTCAGCGGACAGCTCGCAGACAACATCTGCTGCTGCTCAGGAACAAATGGCGGCCATGGAGGAAATCGCCTCTTCGTCACAGGAGTTGTCCAACATGGCGCAGGATTTGCAACAGCTGGTTAAGCGATTTAAGATTTAACTTACACATTGCATCGTTGCAATTTTATGCAAGTAAGAATGAGCAGCACATCTGATTACTAGAGGATTTTGCAAAAATCCAATAAGCGACTTCCAATGAACAAGATATAGATCGAAATGGTTTAGTTCGTCAATATCTTGCACTTTGGAGCGACTGGAATCGAATTTTGCAAAATCCTGACTAACAAAAGCCTTCGACCGTATATAAATTACGGGCGAAGGCTTTTTCCATGTGAGTTCTTGGGATGCTCTCTCTTGTTTACTTATAGGGTCATCTGACCGGTTAGCTGACGGCGTCTATCTCCTTCGGGGTCGTGCTCCACCTTAATATCCTGATGGAAAATAGCTGTAGTCCGCTCTTCCCTGTCGTACATCGGCCAAGCCCCCTCGGACAGCACAGGCTTCCCGTCACGTGCAAAAGCAACCCATGCCTGCTGCATAGCTTGAGCCAGCTTCTGCATCGACGGTTGAATCTCTAATCCAAGCTTACCTAGCAGCTCCAGATTATCGAAAACAAACGCAATTTCTGCACCGTGAACCGCTTGTCCAAAAGTAGGATGCCCCGGCAATGTCCAATCAAAACGATACATCCATACAGGCGCATGCGCCGACTGCGCAACAGCAAGAGCCAATGCAGGACGCCAAAAAAATAGATCAGTCAACATTTGTGCCTGCCCCTCAATCGTAACCGGAAATGGTTCTATCAGGTCGCCGATGTCTGACATGCCTGTCATCATTTCCAATGCCTGACTCGCTGTTGACTTGTTCATTAGATGGGATTCTTTTCGGATGAAATAGGCCCCCTCATGCAAGTTCGTTCCAATCAAAACGGATACCTGCTTTGCTGAACCTTGCGCGATTGCAGACAACGGTTCTTCTGGCAAGGTCACACCGTCCACGACGGGTTGATAGATCATCGCCATTCCTGGTCCGATGACTTCATGCGTCTTCGCCATAGCTAGCATCAGCGCATCTGTCGGCAGCGTAAATAACCGTTCTGGATGTTGAGTGTCCACACCCAGCTGCTGCAGATACACAGCCGTCACTTGTTCGGCCTGTGAGGTTGGCAATACCTGCGACGCACCGCTCTGCAAAATCGCACGCTGGAACAGTCCCTCAGCGGCTGGCATCGCCAATAAAGCGGCAATACTCATCGCGCCTGCCGATTCACCGAACACCGTTACTTCGTCCGGGTTACCGCCAAAGGCAGAGATGTGATCCCTAACCCATTCCAGCGCAGCAATCTGATCCAGCAGTCCCGCATTAGAGGTCAGGCCATCTCCCTTTGGAGTCAGATGCAAAAATCCTAACGGTCCCAATCGATAATTGATCGTAACAACCACAACATCGCCATTCTTCGCCATGCGTTCCCCGTCATATAAAGGTATAATCCCGGACCCCGTGACAAAGGCACCGCCATGAATCCACACCATCACCGGACGTCCCTTCTCAGGAGCCTTCGAAGCAGGTGTCCAAATGTTCAGGTATAAGCAATCCTCTGACTGCTCAGGCGGTTCCACCAGATTCCCAGTCATACTTTCAGCGGATGGCATAGGTTGCGGACAGATTGGCCCAAAACTCGTCGCAGCCCGTACACCCTCCCAAGACTCCAAAGGCTGGGGTGCGTGAAAACGTAGTTTTCCAACAGGAGGCTGTGCATATGGGATACCTTTCCATACATGATATCCATTCCCCGTTTCCCCACGTAATTGACCTAAACGAGTATGTACTGTAATACTCTCCATCATGAAGCCTCCTTTATTTCGTATCTTCAACACAACGGTATAATATCAATCTTTACATATCTCTATTATACCCTTTGCACACGGCCAAACCAAAAAATACCGGAAGCACTTTTGCGCTCCGGCATTTTTATAAACAAGATAGGGAAATAGCGATTAATCCCGAACTTCTTCTTTAGGAATCAGCTTGTAAATTTCTTCGCTTTCCATAGAGTCAATTAGTCGGTCTAGCCACTTGTAATAAGCGACGGCCTGCTTCATTTTCAAACGGTCTTGCTGAAGAATTGCCTTAAATTCCTCGTACTCTTCACCCTGATTCATCAATCTGTCCAGCTCATCTATGGCTTTGCGCAGCACCAGTAAATTTGTTTCTACCGCTTTTCTCCATTTAATAGCGAAGAAGTCAGTGAATGTTTGATGCCAGTCATATTCAACTTCATACAAGTCTTTGCGTGAGCCCTTGCTCCATACCTTATTTACCATTTTCAGATCCAATAATGTTCGAACTCCTGTACTCATGCTCGTTTTACTCATTTCCATTTCACGGCCCATCTCGTCCAGCGTCATCGGTTTATCCGCAAAAAAAAGCAGACCGTATAAATGCCCCGCAGACAAAGTGATCCCATACAGGTCCATGTTTTTACCTATAGCTTCTATGACACGTTTGCGAATTTTTTGCAGCGAAGCCTGCTGCTCATCACCTAACTGGTACAAGCTCATGCTTGCAACCTCCTAATTTTAGAGCATTTTGCACAACCTAGTATGAACGATTTACCCGTAAAAGATTAGCTTTGACGCAATATATGAAATCTTTCAATAATATATGAAATGTTTCAAAAGCAAAGCTTCTGTCTATATTACAACAGCATGGGTCGTTCAAAATCATAATTCGCAAAATTGCTAATGATAGTAAACTTTTAAAATTATGGATATACATAAATCTTTTTCTTATGGTTATATTTCATTGTCTATTTTAAAAAAAGCACTATCGGTTGTAAAGTTCCGAATGTTTGAGCATTCTATAGAACGAGGGAGCATATCAAAGGAAACTTTGTACAGTTTTTTCTGTACGTACTTTATGAACAGTTTTTTTGTTTGAAATGTAAGCAATGCTTCTGTTACAATTAATTTTGTCATTAACCGTTCAGGATGTTCAGAATTATGATTTTTATACTCAATCCTTAATGCAACATGGGGTTAATACCAAGCAAAGTATAGAAAGAAGAGGTGTATGTATGACGATTTTGGAAGTCAAAAATGTCAGCAAACTCTTTGGTCCTCACGCAGAGCAAGGTGTTCCGCTCCTGGAGCAAGGCTGGGGCAAGGAAAAGCTGGCCAAAGAAAAACAGATTACTGTTGGTGTCAATAAGGCCAACATGGAAATTAAGCAAGGTGAAATTTTCGTGATTATGGGGCTATCAGGCAGTGGGAAGTCCACTTTGGTGCGAATGCTAAATCGCTTGATTGAGCCTACCTCCGGTGAAATTCTGGTCCACGGCAAAGATCTCCGTAAGATGAACAAAGAACAACTTCGCGAAGTTCGTCGTAAAACCATCAGCATGGTTTTTCAAAAATTCGCCCTGTTCCCACATCGGACTGTACTAGAAAATGTAGAATACGGTCTTGAAATTCAAAAGGTAGAAAAAGCACAGCGTCAGGAAAAGGCGCAACAAGCGCTGGAACTGGTTGGTCTTAAAAACTGGGGCGATAAAATGCCGGATGAATTGAGTGGCGGTATGCAGCAGCGTGTCGGTCTGGCACGGGCGCTGGCTAATGACCCTGAAGTGCTTCTGATGGATGAAGCGTTCAGTGCATTGGACCCTCTCATTCGCCGTGACATGCAGGATGAGCTGTTGGAGCTTCAAGATAAAATGAAGAAAACCATTGTGTTTATCACCCATGATCTGGATGAAGCGCTGCGGATTGGTGACCGGATTGCATTGATGCGAGACGGGGCGGTCGTACAAATCGGTACACCGGAAGAAATTATGATCCAACCGGCTAACTCTTATGTAGCCCGCTTCGTCGAGGATGTGGATCTGTCCAAGGTATTGACGGCTGCTCATGTCATGCTTCGTCCAGAAACCATTACCATGGATCGTGGTCCGCGTGTGGCTCTGGAATTGATGCGGGAGCGTGGGATTTCCAATTTGTTCGTCATTGACCGTACCAAAAAGCTACTGGGTGTTATTAACGCCGAGGATGCTGTTCATGCACTGCGCAATAATTTGAAAATTGAAGATATTTTGATTACTGACGGACCACAGGTCGCTGCCGAGACTGTCATTAATGATTTGTTTGAAATTACAAGCTCGTCCAAGGTGCCGCTGGCTGTGGTCGATGACAAGCAAAAACTGCTGGGCGTTATCGTCCGTGGAGCATTGCTCGGCGCACTTGGTGGAGATGTTACCACTACAAAGGAGGTGAATGCCCATGATACCGAAACTGCCAATCGCTGAGTGGATTCAATCCATTGTCGACTGGATGGGTATTCATCTGGCTGGATTGTTTAATGTTATTTCTTCTATTATAGAAGCTGTAGTAGGCTTTTTCTCAGGCCTGTTCATGCTTCCGCACCCTCTGGTGTTCATTGTGATCATCGGGATTATCGCCTTTATGATCGGGCGGGTTCAGCTTACGCTATTTACTGTCATCGGCTTCCTGCTGATTGATAATCTCGGCTATTGGAGTGAAACAATGAATACGCTCGGACTGGTCATCACGTCTGCGCTCGTATCCATTGTTATCGGGATTCCCATCGGGATCTGGTGTGCATACAGTAAATCCGCATCCCGCATTATCACGCCTTTACTTGATTTTATGCAGACGATGCCTGCGTTCGTGTACTTGCTCCCAGCGGTTACCTTTTTCAGCCTGGGTGTTGTGCCGGGTGTTATCGCATCTGTTATCTTTGCTATCCCCCCAACCATTCGCATGACTAACTTGGGGATTATGCAAGTATCAGGTGAGCTGATCGAAGCCTCAGATGCTTTCGGTTCAACATCTGCGCAAAAGCTGTTCAAAGTTCAGCTTCCACTGGCATTGCCTACCTTAATGGCTGGTATTAACCAGACGATTATGCTGTCACTGTCCATGGTTGTCATTGCTTCCATGATCGGTGCAGAAGGTATCGGTGCTGTTGTGTACCGTGCTGTGACACAGCTGCAAATTGGTAAAGGTTTTGAAGCCGGCTTAGCTGTTGTCGTTCTGGCTATTGTGCTTGACCGTTTTACGCAAAACCTATTTAAACCTACGCAAAAAGGCAAAAGCCGCGTATCCAGCAAGCAAAAAGTATGGATTACTTCTGCAGTTACAGCTGTCATTTTGATCGCTGGTGCTTCCCAATATTTTGTTGCTACAGATCATTCCGCATCTGGCAAAGGTAACGCTGCTGCCAACCCGGTTGGCGAAGAAGTCGGTTACAAAATTATCGGTATTGATGCCGGGGCAGGCATTATGAAATCGACTGCCAAAGCAATTCAAGACTACAATTTGTCTGATTGGAAGCTCGTTGAAGGTTCCGGAGCAGCCATGACAGCCACACTGGACAAAGCTATTAAAGCGAAAAAACCGATCATTATTACAGGTTGGACTCCACATTGGATGTTCAACAAGTATGATCTCAAATATTTGGAAGACCCTAAGAAGTCTTATGGTGAAGCCGAGGGTATTCATACGATTGCCCGTAAAGGATTGCAACAGGATGCTCCTATCGCTTATGAGTTTCTGAAACGTTTCAAATGGACACCAGAAGATATGGGTGAAATGATGGTCGCCATTCAAGCCGGAACCAGTCCTGAGCAAGCTGCCAAGGATTGGGCGGAGAAACATGCCGACAAGGTTCAGGAATGGACTCATGGACTGCAACCTGTCAATGGCGACACGTTCAAGCTGAGCTATGTAGCTTGGGATTCCGAAATTGCCAGTACGAATTTGCTAAGTTATATTTTGGAGAACAAACTGGGTTACAAAGTAACCGCACTGCAAGTGGAAGCAGGTCCTATGTGGACGGGTGTCGCTAGTGGTGATGTAGATGCCTCACCGGCTGCATGGTTGCCGTTAACACATGCGGATTACTGGGCTAAATACAAGGATAAGCTCGACGATCTTGGGGCTAATATGAGCGGTGTTAAAACCGGATTGGTCGTTCCAGCTTACATGGATGTTAAATCGATTACTGATTTGCAGGATAACGGAGCCGAAGCGGCTCCGGCTTCCGCCACAACTGAGGACTTTGGCAAAGAGGTCGGCTACCGCATTGTCGGTACCGATCCTGGAGCCGGACTAATGAAGCTGACCGCTAAAGCTATTAATGACTATGGCTTGTCCGACTGGAAGCTGCTTGAAAGCTCTGGAGCTGCTATGACCGCTACACTGGATAAAGCTATCAAAGCCAAGCAGCCTATTGTCGTAACAGGTTGGACTCCTCACTGGATGTTTAACAAATATGATTTGAAATACCTGAAAGATCCTAAAAAAGCGTATGGAGATAAGGAAGAAATTCATACGATCGCCCGCAAAGGTTTGAAGCAGGATGCTCCTGTGGCTTATGAATTTCTAAGCCGCTTTAAGTGGACTGCTGAAGATATGGGTGAAGTGATGATCGCGATTCAGGACGGTACTGCCCCACAGCAGGCTGCCAAGAACTGGGCTGATAAACATCCTGACAAGGTTCAGGAATGGATCAAGGGTCTACAGCCCGTCAACGGTGATCCTTTGAAGCTGAGCTACGCTGCTTGGGATTCTGAAATTGCTAGTACGAACGTATTGAAATATGTATTGGAACAAAAATTGGGCTATAAAGTAACAGCCCTGCAAGTGGAAATCGGCCCAATGTGGACTGGCGTGGCCGGCGGAAGTGTAGATGCTACCGCTGCCGCTTGGCTTCCATTGACGCATGCTGATTATTGGGCTCAATACAAGGATAAGGTAGATGACATCGGAACAAGCATGACTGGCGTTATGTCCGGGCTTGTCGTTCCATCCTATGTGCCGATTGATTCTATCGAGGATCTTAAAGCGCCGCAATAATATTTTTTCCGCTTTTAAACCATACAAATAAGTAAAAGGCAGATCAGGGTTTACTCCTGATCTGCCTTTTTATGATATCCATATTTAAAGTTGCTCTCAGCCTTTTAGCGTGAATCCTTCTTGAGCGGGCACATCGGCATGCTGGCCTGTCGTCTGGTGCTGTCTAAAGAATAACGGATAGATTGCAAAGGACACCAGCAGACTCACACAACCAATGACGCCTAGAGCAATCATATCTTTGAAGATGTATGTGATATCCAGTCCTTTGAGCGTGATGTTCCGTACAGCATCCAAGTAATACGTCAGTGGCAATATTTCAGCAAGCCCCCGCAAGAAGCCGGGCATTGCTTCCAATGGCCACGTATAGCCTGATAGCATAAAGGAAGGAACAGCAATCAGCATCAAGGTTTGGGTCGCATCCACTCTGGTCTTGGAAAAGAGACTGAACAGGAAGCCTAATCCGCACAAGGCAAAGTTAAAGACCAGCGACACCAAAATCAATGGCAGTACCTGCCCCCTAAACGGAATATCAAAGCATAGAGCGCTGATACTGAATACAGTCAGCACATTGAAAGCTCCCGCTGCATAATACGGTGCCAGTTTGGCAATAGCCAAACGCCAAGGGGTATTTCTCCATGCACCAAATCTTCCCCAAGTCCCCGCTTCCTTATCACGCGTGCAGGACAACGCAATCCCAAGCAACAGACACTGCTGGAGAGCCGCAGAAATAACCCCTAGTGGCATGAAAAGCTTATAATCATATACCGGGTTAAATAGCACTCTGGATCGGAACGGAATGGTAGTCAGCGTCGAGGCAGCCTGATCGGCATTCATTCCCTTTTGTTTCATGGAATTGACCGATACTCCAGCGCTTACGCTGCTAATGACCTGATTCGCAATCCTACTGGCGCTATTGGAGTACATCATATTACTGCCGTCAATCAGCGTGAGCACGGGGGGATTTTCCCCATGCTTAAGCCGAGTGGTAAAGTTGTCGGGAATGACGATTCCGACCTTAGCTTCTCCGGTCTCTACCTGGCGAACTACATCTTCCTGATTGGTCGCTTGCCGTGTAACGGCAAATGAGTCGGTCGAATCGAACGCCTGAATGATCTGGCGACTGAGCTGCGAATTATCTCCGTCGTACACTGTGACAGGCATCTCGGTAATCCGCTGATGTGAATACAGGAAGCCGAATAGTATCGTATACACAATCGGCGTAATCAGCAGAATAGCCATAAAGCGGCGGTCCCGGAAGATGCTCAGCCATTCCTCGCGAAACACATCGCGGATACGAAGTCTTTCCTGTGAATCCTGCATATTACTGCGCCCCTTTGCCTGTAAACAGAACCGTGGAGCCTGTTGGAACCGAAGCAGCAAGGTCTGGCAATGCTACTTTAACACCGAAGGAACGGACATCCTTGTCACCGGAGCTTTGGCTTGGTTTTTGAATGGCAAAGTCCGCAGCCGATTCTAACAGAATGACTTTGCCCTTCAGCTCCTTACCGCCAGACAGCAATTTAATTTGGACGGTATCCCCTGCTTGAAGACCGTTCAGAGACGTTTCAGGTACATAGAATTTAGCCCAACGTTGTGTCGAAGTTTCAATGGTATAGACCGGGAAGCCTGCGCTAGCCATTTCACCCAAGCTAAGCGACTTGGATTTTACGATTCCATCTTCGGACGCATATAGCGTAGTGTAGCTCAAATAGGTCTGAGCTTCCTGAAGCGCGGCTTCCGCTTGGGCTACCTGTGCATTGGCACCTGCAACAGCAGATTGCGCCTGCTCAACTGTCGATTGCGCCGCCTTCACAGCGGATTGCGCTTGCTCTACCGAAGCCTGAGCAGCTTTGACATCTTCCTGTTGCACGGCAACCTTGCCTGCTCCTGCCTGTGCTTCCTTCACTGCAGCCAAGGCTTGACGGTATTGAGCTTCAGCCGCCGTAATTTCCTCCTTACGGCTTCCTTCACGTACCATATTCAGTTGTTGAGAGGCTGAATTGTACTTGGCTTCAGCCTGTTGATGATCCAGCGTCGCTTGATCCAGTGACGCTTGTGTTGCTGCCCCGGCCTCTTGCAGCTTTTTGGCACGCTCCAAATTTTTAACGGTCAGATCTAGTGTTTCTTTGGCTGCTTTCACAGCTACTTGCGCTTGCTCCAGCTCTTGCGGTCTTGCGCCGCTCTTGAGTGCATCCAGCTTTGCTTTGGCTGCGCCCGCAGCCGCTTGTGCCTGTTCAATCTGGCTGGAGGAGGCCTGTGCAGTTACACCGACTGCTGTCGTGCCTTGGCTTTTCTTGGCCTGAGCGGCGCTCACAGTAGCCTGTGCCTGGCCTACTCCTGCTTGAGCCTGCAACACTCCAGCTTTTGCTTTGGATACATTACTCTTGGCTGCCAGCAACGCCGCCTGTGCCTGCTTCACCTTATCTTCCAACTCGCGACTTTCCAAATGGGCTAACACCTGCCCCTTTTTCACCTGATCGCCTTCTTTGACGAGCATCTGGTCAATCCGTCCTGCCATTTTAAAGCTGGCATTGAGGGTATCTGACTCCACATAAGCCGTAGGAATGGAAGAAGACTGATCCGCAGACAAGCTACTTCCCCCCCGTGGAAAAGCAGTTAAGGCATATATTCCAACCGCGATTAAAATAATAAGTACGACGTAAATCGTATATTTTTTAGCTTTCATGCTCTCATCACTCCATCTGTCTATTAATGTTGCATGCCCAATGCATTACACACAAATACTTCAATACTTTCACGAACCTCTTGCAGATTCATCGTTTCGCCCCAAACCATTGACCGCATCGGAGCAAAAATGTAAATCCCAAATAAGCAATTGGCTGTCGTTTTGGCATCCAGCTTACTTGAAATTTTCCCATATAACTTACCTGAATCGATCTCTGCCTCCATAAAATCAAAATAATCAGCCAGCACCTGCCTAATATTAAAATGCTGCTCTTGTGAAACCCAGCCCTTACTGACCAATAGACGGCAAAAGTCCGGCTCTCTCACAATAAACTCAATATGTACTTGGATCAGCTTACGAACCCTAAGCTCCACCTGATCTTTAGGAGTATGAGCCATTGCTTCATGGATATCCCGGACAAAACGCTCCATCCCCATCTTCAAAATGTAAATGTACAATTCTTGCTTGTTTTTAAAATTGTAGTACAGGGTGCCCTTGGCTATGCCACAAACCTTAGCGATTTCTTCCATATTTGTTTCATTAAATCCTCGTTCGGAAAAAGCTTTAAGTGCGCCGTTAAAAATAATTTCCTTCGTTTGCTGTTTCATGCTTCCTCCTTTTTTGAACTGACCGTCCAGTACAAAAATTATGTATTTATTATAAGCCCATTTTTAGTTATCCAGCAATAGGAAAAATGAAAATAATTCATTTTAGACTTTTCGTCTAAACACTTATTCTAAAAATGAAAAGCAAAAACGGATCGAATAAGTGAGGGGGTCACTCGTTCGATCCGCTATGTCATAAAATCGGATGATAAGGGGGCCATTCCACGGATTATCAACCGATTTTAAGGGAAGGCCGACTATTTTTTCACCGTTTGATTGTATTGCGCAATTTTGCCTGTAATTTCTTGTGCGGCTTGATCCAATGCCTGTTTTGGCTGTTGCTGGCCACTCAGAACGGCCTCGATTGCACCTTCGACGATTTGACGCGCTTCTGGGAATACGCCCATCACTGCGCCCTGTGTAGCGGTGGATTGTGCCGATGCGTGCAATTGGTCAACCGCTGTCTGGAATTGTGGATATTTTACCATATTGTCTTTGAGCACCTTTTCGTCATAGGCTGCTTTCGTGATCGGGAAGTACCCGGTATTTACACTCCATTGCGCCTGTACAGCTGGGGAAGCGACGAATTTAATGAACTCCCATGCTGCCTTCTGCTGGGCTTCAGGCTTGTTGTTCATAATGTACAAACTCGCGCCGCCTACAACCACGCCGCCTTCTTTAGCTTCATTGGCTCTTGGCAGGAATCCTGTGCCTACTTCAAATTTATCGCCAACCTGCTCCACAATATTACGCAGCGAAGCGGTGGAATCCAGTGTCATCGCAATTTGTCCTGCGGAAAAAGCTTTTGCCGTATCGTCCGAGTTACGTCCCAGATTGGATACAACCTTTTCATCGATCATTTTCTTCCACCACGTCAGCGTTTTTACACCAGCATCCGAATTTAGCATGGATTCCGTTGCAGCTTGATCGCGTCCGTTGCCATTATTCACATAATCCGCGTTCTGATTGGCAAACAGTTGCTCCATAAACCAGCCGTAGATGGCAATGGAAGCACCGGACTTACCATCCTTGCTCAAGGCTTTGGCAGCCTTTTCGAATTCATCATACGTTTTCGGAGGGTTAGCTGGATCAAGTCCTGCCGCTTTGAATGCATTCTTGTTATAGTACAAGATCGGGTTTGACGTATTGAACGGCATGGCGTTCAATTTACCATCAATCGTGTAGTATCGTGTAATATTCGGCTCTAGTTGCGACAGATCGAACTTGTCTGCATCAATAAATTGTTGTACAGGTGTAATCATTTTGGAGTCGATCATGAATTTACTACCGATTTCGTATACTTGAATGATGTCCGGGCCGCTGTTGGAACCAAGCGACGCTTTCAGCTTGTTCAAGCTATCATCATATTTGCCTTGATATACTGGCTCTACCTGAATGTCCTTATGACTGGCGTTAAAGTCAGCAGCGATCTGCTTGATTGCTTTTTCACCGTTACCGGACATCGAATGCCACCAAGTCAGCTTCACTGGGGAAGCCGCTGCTGCCTCATCACTACCATTACTCGGCTTCTCTGCAGCAGTATTATTGCTACAACCTGCTGCAACCACCATGGCAGTCAGAATAAGCAGGGTCAATGCACTTTTCAGACGAAAAAATCTCATAATCTCTCTTCTCTCCCTTTGATTAAATGATTCTTGAATTGGCATTCTCATGCGATATTCTTGTGGTTGAAGCTCTGTATATGGGCTGCTTGCGCAGGTGTTGCTTTTCATTTGACATATGTGATCAGCCTTTAAGTGCACCCGCTGCCATTCCACGAACCAACTGTTTTAGTCCAAAGATCAGCAGGAGCAGAGACGGTAAAATGACAAGGGCCGTACCCGCAAATACCAGATTCCATGAAGTCGATTCCTGAAATTCGAGCATGGATATCCCGATCTGTACCGTACGCATATTTTCACTGTTGGTAATCAGTAAAGGCCAGAGGTACGAATTGTACATATTCAGGAACGAATACACAGCCAGTGTTCCGAGCGCTGGGCGCGATAACGGAAGCACATGGAACAGAAAGTAACGGATATGTCCGCACCCATCCATTCGAGCCGCCTCAAACAGTTCCTTGGGAAGCTGGAGAAAAAATTGCCTTAACAGGAATGTCCCGAATGCCGTCGCCAGAAAAGGAACCGTCAATCCTTGATATGTATCAAGCCAATTCCAGCTTCGTACCGTTAGGTAGTTTGGAATAATGGTCACTTCCCAAGGGATCATCATCGTCGCTACAAACATGCTAAAAATGAAGTTTTTCCCCTTGAATTCCATTTTGGCAAAGGCGTAGGCCGCCAAGCTGGCTGTAATCAACTGCCCAATCATCGTCAGACCCGAAATGAGAAATGTATTTCCAATAAAGGCTGCAATCGGAACAATTTCAAACACTTCTGTGAAATTCGCCATATGAAAAGAATGAGGAAAAAAGCTTGGTGGATAAGCGCTTGCTTCCTCCGGCGACATGACTGCCATAAAAAACGTATATATAACCGGATACAAAATGAGAGCAGCTGCAATCGTAAGCAGCACATACAGCAATGTTGAATTCAGGTGTCGTTTCATTGGTAATGCACCTTTCTTTCCACCCATTTGAACTGAATCATCGTGAGCAGCAGAATGACAGCAAACAAGACAATGGCCTGCGCGCTCCCCGTTCCGAACCGGAAATTAACGAAAGCTTCCTGATAGATGGAATACACGAATACATTCGTACTGTTCACCGGGCCGCCTTTGGTCAAAATGTTAATTTGAGCAAAAGACTGGAAGGCTCCAATGATGGAAACTACGGTTACGAAAAAGATCGTCGGTGATAACAGTGGCATGGAGATACGCCAGAAGGTGACGAGCGGGCCAGCTCCGTCCATTTTGGCACTTTCATACATGTCATCTGGAATCCCTTGAAGTCCGCTCGATAAGATAATGTAATTGAAGCCAAGATTCATCCAGATGGTCATCATGGCTACTGAGAACAGTGCCCAATCCGGGCTGGTCAGCCACGGAACCGGATTGATATGTAGCAGGGAAAGCACATAGTTGAACATCCCCAGTGTCGGATGAAAAAGAAATTTCCAAATGACCGCAGATGAACCCACCGACAACACCATCGGCAGCGAAAAGGCAAACTGGAAGATACGCATTCCCCGTAATTTACTGTGTGTAAGTGCAGCCAGTACCAGCGCCAATAAAATACCTACTGGTACTGTTAGCAGTGCAAACAGGAGTGTGACCTTAATCCCTTGTAGAAACAGTCCCGAGCTGAAAAGTGTAGTAAAATTATCTAACCCCACATAAGCTGCAACGTTTCCTGCGGGATCTGTAGAATGCAAGCTGAGATAAACAGACTTGATCATCGGGTAAAACATAAATACAGCAAACAAAATAAGCGATGGAGCCAAAAAGGTATACGCCAGCGCGTTTTCGCGCAGTCTTTGAATTTTTAGCGAACCCGTGCGTATGTGGGCTTTAGACGAAGTCTGTTGCTGTCTCCTCGTCCCCAGTCCCATAGATTTGTTAAGCTCACCCAAAACGGAGCGCCCCTTTCTTTTCAAACCAACCTCAGTAAGTGTATCGTTTTGATGTAAAGGGAACATCAAGTGGGCTGGAGTAAAATGTTAATGTTTTTTCTTTTTGTAAAAGCAACTCTCTATTGGTTATAACCCTGTTGAGCTAGCGCTCGCTCCATATATCTCTCTAATTAAAAGACAAAAAACCTCCAAATTCTGTAAGTAGCCTTCTTGGCACATTACGAAGTTGGAGGTTTTAGTTATTTGTTTTCCATAATCATTAGTTCTCACAAGAGATACCTGCTTCTTGCTCTAGTTCAGCTACAAACCTTTCTATACAATCTCCACTCGACAGGTGGGTGAACACCTCGTTCACACCCTGATTGATCAGCGTGATGTTACCCCTAGAATCCAACAAATCCTTATCCAGCTTAGCCAGTGAAATATGGTGATAATTGATGAACTTGACCCAAGGAGTACCCATAGTGCAGGAATAAAAGATGATTCGTTGGGACGTCACTGCCAGCATTCCATGATGCGATATCTTCTGGGAGCTCTGTTGCAAATCATACGTACACCCCATACATGATCGGATGTGTTCGCCCGCTTCTAACGTCAGACTAATAGCTCGCAACTCTTTTTCATTTGTTTGCATCCCGTCTCATCTCCTGTTCGAAGTTCAGGAACGAGTCGCAGCTCCATGACCTCAGATCAGCTTTTGCGGCTTGTCCCGTAACTGCACATTGAAACCAAGGATGGATATGTACAACTTAACATGGGTACAGGATGTTATCAACAAGCAAGCTATCACTCTTCTTCAGCATAACTCCGTAATCCGCGCCTTGCTGTGTCAGCTTGTATCTCACAATACTATACTAATATTACTACGCAGGTCGTATCACACCTCTCCCCTGTCCTTACAGGGATGATATAACAAAGGGACATTGTATGGGAAGTTCAACCGACCACAAGGAAATGAAAAAAAGGACATGAAGTCTGCAATCATACCTTCCATAATCCATCCTTCCATCATAGTTCCGTAACAAAGCTCTGTCTGGAGGATCAGTGCCAAGCCCGCATCGTATAAGTTACGGGTACAGAACCCCATCTTTTTCCTCCTCCAGATGCTTCCTATACTGAACTTGCTCGTCAAATCATAAAAAAAGACTTCCCAGAGTTTATTCACTTTGAGGAAGCCTTTTTCTGTTTCTCGCTTATAAATAGAATAAAAATACAACAAACTATTTAATTAATATGTTTGTAATTGTGAGGTTGCTTGACTGTTGTGAACATATAAAAATAATTTGTATGTAGAGCTAAAGTAACCATTAATTTTAACCCAAGTAAATGTCAAGGTTGCACGAGCAGGTCTTGAGTCAGTCTGTTTAGGTTGATCAACAACCAAATTATCACCACTTGAGTATCCCCCGATGATATCAACATAAGGATCATAAGCGTCTGATATATAGCTATTTCCACCTTGAACTAATGTATAATCAGCAAAAAATCTTGCTTTAACGAAAGAGGTTTCTTCTCTTACTGTTGCATTTGTAAATGTTCTATAACCAGTTCCTCCTGAGGCATATCCTCCTGAAACATCATTTGGAGTAATAACATGTTCTTCCTTTATTTTCGCGTTTGTAAGATCTATTGTTGACTGAATTACGGAGCCATCGGGAAATGTAGTTTTTTGTATTTTTAAACCATCTGGTGATTCTATTTCACTTATAATACCAGTACCTTTTTTCTCTGGATTGTCAGAATCAGGAAGTTCTCCTGCCTTAATCTTTTCTATTAAGCTTTGTTGCACTTTTTCAGAAAGCCCCAAATCATTTAAATGATTAGATATCTTATCTAAATCCTGATTTGAAAATGTAACAGAAGGAACCTCACTTGCAAAACTAGCGGGTGCCACTGAAAGTAAAAGAGAGGCGGACAATATTGCAGACGCTACAACTTTTTTCATGTTCTTCCTCCTATAATATGGTATGATACTATTGAAGATTAACATATTATAGATTTATATGTCAAATATTATTAAATTTTGGAGGGTTATTTATGTTTGACAAATTATTTCTTCATGAAATGTCTATTTTTTTTTTCTTAGGAAGCGAAATACTGCTCTTCATTTTTGCGCTTATTTTTATCATTAACACTTTTAAAAAAAACAAAGCAATGCATCAATTGGATAAGATTTTGGCAGAAACAACCCAGCTAATAAAATCGAAGTAAGGAGAGGATTCCAATAGGAACCTGGACTATATCTGTAACCATAATCTACTGGTTCTGCTTTATTCATGTTTTTATATGTTCATGTGCGTCGATCTACTTCTTTAAAGTAAGAAAAACAAATAAATTATTCCAGAGAAAAATAGAATTGCTTACTAAGCAATTAGAAATACTAAAGGAGCAGCTAGAAAAAAAATACTAATTTGCAAGAGGGATTATTAGTATTAGGCACTATTCGGCTAACTTGAAATTCTAACCGAGTTATGTCAAGGAATATATAGTCTATTTCAAAAGGTCGCCAACCAAGACCTCTCACAAGTTCAATGAACTCATGAGAGGCCTTGGTCTCTTTAGAGGTGATCAATTCCATTATTACATCTTACACCCTCTTGGATTTAGCCTCATCAAATGATCGCATTTAATCTTAAGACCTGTTCTAAAGCTTGTACCCCTCCCTTTAAGAAAAATTTTATCGTTACATTCATTCGCCGAAATTATGATTTTTAGCGTGTTTTCTTAGTGTAATCTTTCGTGAGTTTCAAATTTCAAATACCGCATCGCCCTCCACGCAAATGGTCGTACCAACAGCTTCTTTACAATTAACAAAATCGCCACGCTTCTCTTCCTGAGGTCTAATATCCCAAAAATGAATTTCAGAAACGAGGAATGGTATACGCTTCTTCTTGGCAAGCTAATGTGAGAATACGTTAGAACGGAGAAGAAGCCTTATGAAATATAACCGTTTGCTGTGCGCTGGAATCGCTGTTTCTTTACTCTGTATCAGCTCATGCCCTACTCCATCTACCAATGCACAAGCCCCATCATACGCCTCCCCTACTCCTACAAAGGGAAGGGCCTATTACGAAGAACGGGGCGACATTGTGTGGGAAGTTCCTACCCATCGTAAGCTTATCGCTCTCACATTCGATGACGGACCGGACAAAAGCAATACGCCTGCCATTTTGGATTTGCTTAAAGAATACAATGCTAAAGCGACCTTTTTTGTCGTCGGCAGCCGTGTAGAAAAGCTTCCTGATATTGTGAAACGAGAACGAGCAGAAGGGCATGAAGTGGGCAACCATACCTTCCTTCACTCATCCTTTCAGTATATTTCCCGCAACAAAGCTCTGTCAGAATTGGATCAAGGCCAAGCGAGCATCGTTCAAGCAACTGGTGCGGGAACCCATCTTTTTAGACCCCCCGGCGGCTCCTACACCGATTCGTTAGTCAAGCTCTCCAAGGAGAAGGGGCTGAAAATTATTTTATGGTCCTGGCATCAGGACACCCTGGATTGGCGAAAACCTGGCGTACATCGTATCGCTAATAATGTGCTTCGCAACGCCCGTAATGGCGACATTGTCCTCATGCACGATTATGTACATCAAAGTACACAAACCGTCGAAGCCCTGAAAATCATTTTACCAGAGCTCAAGAAGAGAGGGTTTACCTTCGTAACGGTATCCGAATTACTCTCTAATCGTGAAAAACCGGATGGGCTGATTGAAGTGAATAAGTGAAAGGAAGAATTAAACTCCGTCAATTATTTGTTGACGGAGTTTTATATAGCGTTGCAGTATGAGATTCTTGGCATTTGGCCTATACTTTAGTCCAATGTTTTGGAGGCCAGCCATTGCATCATCGTTGTTTTCTTTCCGTTAATCACCTTTGATACTTCGTTGTTATACACGTAAATCCAGGACCAGTGGCCATTGTATTCATACGGTGTTTGGTCGCTCTTCTTGTACAAACCAGAAGTATCCACTACATTATCAAATAAGGACATATGAACATCCTTTGCTCCGGCATTCACTAAGCGGTTGTATGTCGGAACCGTATAATCGTTGGGCGGAACCACGGTGTCGGTTTTGGCAGCCACAAACCAGATCGGCAGGTCCTTCATTTCGTTAATTTGTTCATCGGTTATAAGGCTATCCTTCAAGGCTTCACATGCAACCACAGCGGCTGCAAAATAGTCTTTATAGTCACGGATCAACAGCATAGTCATATAACCACCGTTGGAGTCTCCGCCAATGTAGATTCGATCTGTATCAATGTCTTTGTTCTTGGCCACATAATCCTTAATTAAGGACATCAATGCTTGTTCGTATTTGGAGGTGCCGTCTCCGAAGCCTGTAAAACCATCCATCCAGTAGGTTGGAGTCTGAGGTGCCAATACATAAGCCCCACCAAAATAGGATTGAATATCCTTAGATGCAAAATTGGCTGCATTATTTCCGGAAATCGGAATCGTCGGATCTGTACCTCCCTCACCCATACCATGCAGCCAGATCACCAAGGGGTTTTTCACTTTGTCTTTTGCCGGTGCATAGTCCGCATACGTTAAAGTAATCCCGTCAAAAGTAGCTTTGCCGGTTGTAAATTGATCAACTAGCTTCCGTATCTGTCCTGCGGAAGTATCAATCTTCAAGCCGGAAATCGTTCCTGATGTGGTTTTAATAGCTTTTTGCTGCGTGATTGTGTATTTGTTATCATTCCATGCATTAAACCCGGAACCTGCCGCATCATAATGAATAGCTGAGCTTAGTGTTAAGGCTGGGCCGACTTCCATTTCTAATACAACGTAGCTTCCGGTTTTATTTACAGGGTTGCCACTTTTGTCCGATACATAAGCCTTGGTGACCTTACGGTTGCCATTCTCAATAAAGGGATTTACCAACCTGCTGTCGCTTCTTCCCACATGCACCTTAAATGTATCCTTTGTTATCGCATCTTTAGGTACTGGCTTACTCAGGTTAACAATGATCTTCGTAATGGCTGCCCCCCAATCCTTAACCTCCGCAACCGTTCGGTATGAGGTGGGCTGTATCTTTGCATCCTTAGCCCATGCCCCGGAGCTGAACGCAAGAGTCGTACCGATAGCTAAAGTGAGTAACATAGTTGTTTTAGCAGCCTTTTGAAACCGTTTAAACATGATGTCTTACCTCCCAGGTCCATTAATGAAACGCTTACATTTATTTATTTTAATGATCTTTTTAATTTGCATCCTGTCTTTTATTAGCCTAATTAAGGTCAATTACTGACTCCTTGCGCCAGAATACCTCTTGTTCTCTTTTCGATATTGATGCGGTGTTGCCTGGAAAACCTTCTTAAATACCCTGGCAAAAGACTTCTCGTTCGGAAAACCGTGCTCCAGCGCAATTTGTATGATGGAATGATCCGTATTCATAAGAACACGATAAGATCTTTCCAGTCGGATGGCATTGATATATTGAAATAGAGTCATCCCTACATGCTTGACAAAAAAACGGGACAAATATTCGGGAGATAGTCCAAAAACCTGGGCTATGGAATCCAAGGATAAGCTTTGATCGTAATTCTCTTTGATATAATTGGTTATCAACGTCAGCCGCTCCAAATATTTATCGGAGTTAAAGCCGCGGATAGATGCGTTATCCATTTTAAAATGCATTAATAACAGATACACCAGTTTATAAGATAGCGATGTTAAATGGATATGTGCTAAAGAGTCATTATGCTGATTGAGATAAGCCACAAATAAGGTGTTTAACAAATCACGCAGCTCCGCAAAATGCTGTAATCTCTGCTCGTTAGTTTCGAAAATGGATATACAGTCAAATGAAATGGACGTATTACCATTAACATTTGCTCTAATAAATTCAGAAGGAATCAGAACGGTTATAGCCTCTCTTCCTTTTCCCTTAGCCACAGAAAAGGAATGAATAGCATTCGAATTAATGAGCACAATATCTCCTTCTTTGGAGCTATAACTCGCGCCATCAATATAGATATTGTCAATTCTTCCTGAAAGCACATAGGATATTTCGATGCTATCGTGCCAATGCCCAGGTATGTACGCTGGATCATTTGAGGAATGAACTATAATTTTTAACGGAAAATGATTGTCTGCCTGAACCAGCTCATATTTGTATTCCACGTTTGTCGCTCCTCTCAGGTGTGAACTCATAAAGATAAGAAAATGGCTTCAGCAGAGTGCCGAAACCACTTGTATTTAACCTTCCTCTCTCTATAAACAAAAAAACCTAAGTATAACAAAATACATAAGATCCTTGGATCTTAACATTTTGTTCCTTAGGTTTTGCCTGCGTAACAGTAACAATCCTAGTGCTATTCATTTAATTAAGCTAAGTATATAGTGGGTTGAAACACATGTCAACGCTTTCATTTTAAAAGTAACAAAACAAAAAAACCTTATAAATAGTGTGTAAGTCTATATATCACTGTATTTTGGATCATTAAAAAAGGCTGATTATGAGAGAGCCCATAATCAGCCTTTTGTTTTATGCTATGTGGCTAAACAGGGCGTCTAATCATAGAAGCCCTTGATGCATAAGGTTTTTCAACCCTATTACATCATACCGCCCATCTTTGATTGATTCTCGCCGATAAACGTTTCTGAACTTAATTCTTATTTTATAACATGGTTTGTTCCCTATTCAGAAAATTTCATTTGCCTATATTCATCCATATTCGCCGAGATTGTGATTTTTTATGTGATTTTTTGTGATTCAAATAACGAAATATTCACCACATATCGGTCTCATCAACAATTTCCTTCTATTGTATATTGAGGCATAGAAGTAGCAATGATATTTCCGAAATTTATTATTCTCTAAAGTCCCCTTCTCGTCTCCTGCGAGCATGACGATCTTTTGTATCTTGCTCTAAAGCAAGCACCCTAACTTTTATGTCTAACATAATTACTGAGAGATAAAAGTAAGAAAATGTCCAGCAACGAGAACATTGTTGCAATGAAAGTTGCAATTAAAGATGCATTTATCGAGGGACAAGAACATGTTCCGAGCTGATTAGATAGCACCTAATAAATTTCCTTAGAAACTTGTTTTGAAGTTCTTATTAAATTGATTTATCCTAAACAGCTGGCATTTTAACGATCACATATCATAATTGTGGCTTGGTAACTTGGAAAAATGTACTGAAATTAATTTATTGACATGAAACCAGTTACATATCTTAGTCTTTTTTTGTAGCGAGAGATCAAAGATAAGAATGTGACCAACTCGTTATGTTTTTTTAAATACATTTTAAACGTTCATTATAAAGTATTTAAAAAAAGAGTTTTATGAAGTTCACAGGAGGCGAATATTGATGGAATATTATTGGAAATTATATTTACCACGTGC